>NZ_JBHTYZ010000005.1:0-424918 GCF_042790515.1 Brevibacterium sp. NPDC056726
GAATGCTAAGCGATCAGAGCTAAGCAATCAGGTGATTGTCCTTGGTGTGGCTGGGATCCGGGACGATCACGGACACACTTTTTGGCCTATAACCCTGGCTTCCGTACTCTCCCGCTCGGCGATCATCGCGCCGATGGACTTCAACCGCTGGCTGATGCCGCCGGCAGCACTGGCGATCCACCTGTGCATCGGCCAGGTCTACGCATTCAGCGTCTTCAAGATCCCGTTCATGTCGCGCTTCGACGCCGGTGAGATCTCGATCGGCTGGATCTTCTCGATCGCGATCCTCATGCTCGGCATCTCCTCGGCGATCTTCGGCACCTGGGTCGAGAAGGCCGGGCCCCGCGCCTCGATGGTCGCGGCCGGCTCCTGCTGGGTCGGCGGCTTCCTCATCGCCACCCTCGGCATCATGACCGGCCAGCTGTGGCTCGTCTACTTCGGCTACGGCTTCGTCGGCGGCATCGGACTGGGCATCGGCTACATCTCGCCGGTCTCGACGCTGATGAAGTGGTTCCCGGACCGCCCGGGCCTCGCCACGGGCCTGGCGATCATGGGCTTCGGCGGCGGTGCGCTCATCGCCAGCCCGATGTCGAACGCGCTCATGGCCTTCTACGGCGGCGGCTCCGAGCCGCAGAACCTCGTCGCCGGCCTCGCACCGACGTTCCTCACCCTCGCCGTCGTCTACGCCGTCGTCATCGCCGCCGGCGCCTACGTCATCCGCGTGCCGCACCCGGACTGGAAGCCCGAGGGATTCGACCCCTCGACGATCAAGGCGAAGCCCCTGCAGACGACGGGCAACGTCTCGGCGAAGAACGCGATCCGCACCCCGCAGTTCTGGCTGCTGTGGATCGTCCTCTTCCTCAACGTCACCGCCGGCATCGGCATCCTCGAGAACGCCGCCCCGATGATCCAGGCCTACTTCGGCATCACCGCGGCTGCGGCCGCCGGCTTCGTCGGCCTGCTCTCGATCGGCAACATGGCCGGTCGCTTCGTGTGGTCGACGACCTCGGACTACCTGGGCCGGAAGAACAACTACATGATCTACCTCGGCGGCGGTGCGCTCCTCTACCTCGTCGTCGCACTCTTCGGCGGCGGGTCGATCGTCCTCTTCGTCGTCGCCACCCTGCTCATCATCTCCTTCTACGGCGGCGGCTTCGCGACGATCCCCGCCTACCTCCGCGACCTCTTCGGCGTCTACCAGGTCGGTGCGATCCACGGTCGCCTGCTCACCGCCTGGTCGGCCGCCGGTGTGGCCGGACCGCTCATCGTCAACTCGGTCGTCGAGGCCGGTGACAAGGCCGGCAGGACCGGACCCGAGCTCTACACGCCGGGCATGTTCATCATGGTCGGGGCCCTGGCGATCGGCTTCGTCGCGAACCTCCTCGTCCGCCCGGTCAACGACAAGTACCTCGAACCGGAGTCGAGCGGCGCGAACCCGTCGACGGCAACCGCCCCGAAGAACGACTGACCGACTCAAGGAAGGAGACAGACTCATGAGCGCATCAGAATCGTGGTCATCGGTTCCCGCTGAGGGCTCCCCGCAGTCGCCCACCGGCGGCGCGTACAAGGTCATCGGCACCGGCCTCACCGTCGTCGTCGTCGGCGGCCTCGCCTGGGGGCTGACCCTCACCGTCATCAGGGCGGTCGCGATCTTCACCGGCTGACGCCGGGCCCGCACCGAACCGCACAGCACCGAACCACACAGCCCCACCTCACAGGCGGCCCCGCCCCGGATCCGGCATCCGCGGCGGGGCCGCTGTCGCATTCCGTGAGCCCATCGAGTGGACCCCCTTGCGAGCCATTAACTTAAGTGCTTAACTTAGTGCCATGGACCTCGCCTTCGAACTCCACGATCTCGTCCGCACCCTCGACCGGTCGGCCGAGCGGATCCTCGCGCCCGAGGGCCTCACCTACAACCAGTACGTCGCCCTCGTCATCCTCGGTCAGCATCCCGGCATCACCGGACGGACCCTGGCGACGGCGCTCGGCGTCACCGAGGCGGCCGGATCGGGCATCGTCAAGGCCCTCCTTCGCGCCGGCTTCGTCGACAACCAGGCAGCCAAGGGCTCGGGCAATCGACGCGAACTCCACCTCACCGAGGCGGGAGCGGCCAAGGCCGACCATTGCGGTCGCCTGCTCGGGACCTCCCTCGACGACAACGCCCGCGCGATCGGCCTCGATCCGCAGGACCTCGCGCGCACGATCCGCGACCTCCATGACGAGGTCCGCACCATCCGCCACCCCGACGGCTGACCGGCCGCGCCTCCCGCCGGCTGACCAGCTGCGCCTCCCGCACCCCGCCCCCACACCGATCCTCAGGAGCACCCATGGCACTGACCCTTGCCCTTCTCGCGCTCGTCTTCGGCCTCGCCCGCCTCGGCGTCTTCATCGCCCTGCACCTCGTGCCGAGCGACTACACGATCGTCGGCCATGCCGTCAGCGACTACGCGGTCGGTCCGACCAGGCGGCTGAGCAGCGTGATGACGTGGCTGACCGCGATCTTCTGGGCACTGCTCGCCGCCGCGGTGGCCACCGGCGTCCCCGACTGGCCGGACGCCACGGGCATCGTCGTCGCCCTCATCGTCCTCGCCGTGATCTTCGCCGTCCTCCCGTTCGCCCCGACGACCCTCGAGGGTGAGGCGCCGACGCTCATCGGCCGCCTCCACTACGTACTGGCGATCGCATGGTTCGCCATCAGCTACGCGTGCATGGGCAACTTCTCGCGCTTCTTCACCGCCGCCGGACCCGCGTGGCTCGGCACCGCACTCACCGTCATCGGCTGGATCGCGGCGCTCTCCCTGGCTATCAGCGTCCTCGTCCTCATCGTCACGGTCCTGCGGCCGAAGGTCTTCGGCATCTCCGAGCGGATCTTCATCCTCTCCGTCAGCGTCTTCTACTCCCTCGTCGCCGTCGGCCTCGCACTCCTGGCCGTGTGAGCCGAGGCGGGACCGCCCGGGACCGAGGCGTACACTCGACCCGTGCCGCTGACGAATCCCGGACCCGCCAGGCGCGGTCGCCCGCGCCTTCCCTGGGGCTCGATCCTGCGCAATCTCGCTCTCGCGCTCGTCATCCTCGCCGGGCTGTGGCTCGTCCTCAACGTCCACCTTCCCGGACCCGGTGACCTCCGGGAGGACATCGCCGAGGCGGGGGTCTGGGGCGCCGGCTTCTTCGTCCTGCTCTACACCGTCGTCGCGGCGACCCCGATCCCGGTGACGATCGTCGCCGTCGCCGGCGGCCTCGCGTTCGGCCTGCCGCTGGGCACGCTGCTGTCGATGATCGGCGTCGTCCTCGGCGGGTGGGCCGGATACTGGATCGCCCGGGTGCTCGGGCGGCAGACGGCTGCCAAGATGCTCGGCTCCCACGCCGAGGCGGTCGAATCCCAGCTCCACGGCGGTGGCCTCTACGCCGTCGCCACACTCCGGCTCATGCCGGGCTTCCCGTACTGGCCGGTCAACTACGGCAGCGGGGCGTTCGGGATCGACAATCGCACGTTCGTCATCGCCACCGTCATCTCATCCCTGCCCGGCCAGCTCTCCCTCGTCGCGATCGGGGCGTTCATCGGCGACCCGACGATCCCCAACGGCATCGCCGTGGGCGTGGCGTGGCTCCTCGTCGGGGGCCTGACGATCGTGTCCTTCCGGCGCTGGCGCGGCACCCGGCACCCCGACCCCGCGCCACCGCCCGAGGGACCGGACCCGGGCAGCGCCTCGCCGCAGTGACGGCTCAGCCGAAGTTCGGGGTGCGACGCTCCTGGAAGGCGCGGAATCCCTCGACGTAGTCCGGTGTCTGCCGGGCCGCTTCCTGCAGCTTCGCCTCGGCCTCGAGCACCTCGGCGATGCGCGGGCGGTCGTCGACGAGCTTCTGCACGAAGCTCTTCTCCATCGCATACGCCTCGGCGGGTCCGGCGACGATGCGCTGAAGCTTCTCAGCGACGAAGTCACTGAGCTCGGCCGCGGGCACCGCACGGGAGACGATCCCCGTGGCGGCCGCCTCGGCGCCGGTCATGAAGTCACCGGTGACGATGAGATCCATGGTCCGGTGGTAGCCGACGCGGTCGAGGAACACGTGGTGGGCGCCGGAGTCGAGCATCGCGCCGATCGCGGCGAACGGCGAGCCGAACTTCGCATCATCGGCAGCGTAGATGATGTCGGCGGCCGCGGCGATGCCGAAGCCGAGCCCGAGCGCGGCCCCCTGGACCTGCGCCACGACGGGGATCGGCAGGCGGCGGATCGCGCGGAACACCGGGGTGAACGACTCCTCGAGGAACGCATACGCATCGTCGGTGGCGACGTCGACGGCGGAGATGTCGCGTCCGGAGGAGAAGACCTTCCCCTCCCCGCGCAGCAGCAGGGCGCGCATGCCCGGCGTCGCCTCGGCGACCTTGCCGACGGCTGCGGCCAGCTCACCGAGGTTGTCGGCGCTCAGCGCATTGCGGGAGTCGGGTCCGTCGAGGACGATCTCGGCGAGCGGTCCGCGGACATTGAGTCTGATCTCGGTCATCGGCTGTTCCTCCAGGTCACCATTCGTAGAAGCCCTTGCCGGTCTTGCGTCCGAGCTCCCCGGCCGCGACCTTGTCGCGCAGCAGCTGGGGCGGGGCGAAGCGGGGTCCGAGTTCGCGTTCGAGGTGCTCGGCGATGCCGAGGCGCACGTCGAGGCCGACGATGTCCGTCGTCTTCAGCGGGCCCGCCGGATGCCGGTAGCCCAGCGTCATCGCGGTGTCGATGTCGGCGGCGCTCGCGACACCCTCCTCGACCATGCGGATCGCCTCGAGGGCGAGTGCCACGCCGAGGCGGGAGGAGGCGAACCCGGGCGAGTCGGTCACCGTGATCGGGGTCTTCCCGAGGGCCGCGACCCAGTTCGTCGCCGCGGCGACGAGTTCGGGTGAGGTCTGGGAGCCGACGACGATCTCGACGAGGTCGGACACGGGCACGGGATTGAAGAAGTGGAGGCCGATGAGCGCCTGCGGGCGCGGCAGGGCGGAGGCGAGCTCGTCGATCGACAGAGCGCTCGTGTTCGTGCCGATGCTCGCCGCCGGGGCGTACCTCGCGATCGCGGCGAGGATCGTGCGCTTGAGCTCGGCGTCCTCGGGCACGGCCTCGACGACGAGGAGCGCCTCGTCGAGGAGGGTCGGGTCGCGGACGACGTCGACCCGGCCGGGCACGGCGATGCCCTTGGCCTCGGACTTCGCGATCGAGGCGTCGACGCGCTCACGGGCCGCGGCCGCGGTGTCCTCGGTGCTCTCGATGACGATGACGCGGGCCCCGGCGGTGGCGAAGGCGTGAGCGATGCCCGCCCCCATCCGTCCTCCGCCGTAGACGCCGACAGTGTCGGGCACCTGGGCGCGGTCATTCGCCGAGGCGGTCGCCGGCACGGTCCCAGCGACTGCGGTTCCGGGTCCGGCGGGGGTCGTCGTCTCGTCGCTCACTCGTCTGCAGCCTCTCTCTTCGCCTGCTTCTTCGCGTCGCGGCGGGCGAGGAACGCATCCATCCGCGCGTACTTCTCGTCGGTTTCGAACAGCACCGCCTGGGCGATGTTGTCGATGAGGGGGTGGGCCTCACGGGGGGCGTGGAACGCCGACTTCGTCAGCCGCACGGCCAGGGGCGCGAAGCTCGCGATCCGCTCGGCGAGCGCCTCCCCGGCGACCTCGAGCTCATCGGGGTCGACGACGTCGTTGAGGAGACCGATGGCCCTGGCCTCATCGGCGTTGAGGGTGCGTCCGGCGAGGAGGATCTCCTTGGCCCGCGGCTCCCCGACGAGCTCCCGCAGGCGCCAGGCGGCACCGGCGGCGGCGAGGATGCCGAGGCCGGGTTCGGGGTTGCCGATCTTCGTGCTCGGGGTGCCGATGCGGAAGTCGGCGGCGAACGCGAGTTCGGCCCCGCCGCCGAGGGCGTAGCCGTCGACGAGCGCGATGACGGGCATCGGCAGGTCGAGGATGCGGCTGAAGATCTTCGAGTTGATCCCGGCCAGGGCGTCGTCGCGGCGGCGTTCGCGCAGCTGTCCGATGTCGGCCCCGGCGGCGAACGTCCCGCCGGTGCCGGTGAGGATCGCGACCTGCGGGTGTGCTTCGAGCTCGGCGCACACCTCGTGGAGGGCCTCGACCATCGTCAGGTCGATGGCGTTCTTCACCTCGGGGCGGTTGAGCCGGACGATCATCCGGTTCTCCCCGCGCTCGATGAGCAGCGGAGAGTCCCCGCCCGCGGCGGACTCTGCGCCCGTGTGCGCCGCGGACCCTTCGCCAGGGTGCGCCGTGGACCCTGCGCCCGCGCCGGTCGTCTCGCTCATGCGCGTTCCAGGAGGACGGCCGAGCCCTGCCCGACGCCCACGCACATCGTCGCGAGTCCGCGCTTCTCCTCGCCCTGCTCGAGGCGGTTGAGGAGGGTGAGGGTGATGCGGGTGCCCGAGGCGCCGAGCGGGTGGCCGAGCGCGATCGCCCCGCCGAACTCGTTGACGATCTCCGGGTTGAGGTGGAGGTCGCGGATGCAGGCGAGCGACTGGGAGGCGAAGGCCTCGTTGAGCTCGACGGCGTCGAGGTCGTCGACGCTCCAGCCGACGCGCGCAAGCGCCTTCTCCGAGGCGGGCACGGGACCGATGCCCATGATCTCCGGCGGCACTCCGGCGCTGGCGCCGGCGACGACGCGGGCGCGCGGGTCGAGGCCGTGCTTCTCCGCGTAGCGGTCGGAGACGAGGATCGTCACGGCCGCACCGTCGTTGAGCGACGACGAGTTGCCGGCGGTGATGACGCTGTCGGGGCCGTGCAGGGTGCGCAGCTTCGCGAGCTTCTCCGGGGTCGTGTCGGCGCGCGGGCCCTCATCGGCGGTGACGTCGCCTACGGGCATGATCTCCGGGTCGAACTTCCCCGCAGCCTGTGCCGCGAGCGCCTTCTGGTGGGAGGCGTAGGCGAAGGCGTCGAGCTCTTCGCGGGTGAGGTTCCAGCGCTGTGCGACGCGTTCGGCCGTCTCCGGCATCGACAGCGTCGTGTCCGCGTCGAACTGCGGGTTGGGGAAGCGCCAGCCGATCGACGTGTCGAAGGTCTTGCCGGGCTTCGCCCAGGCCCGCGAGGGCTTCTCGGTCACCCACGGGGCGCGGGTCATCGATTCGACACCGCCGGCCACGACGACGTCGGCATCGCCGGCGGCGATCATCGCCCGCCCCTGGATGATCGAGGTCAGGCCCGAGGCGCAGAGGCGGTTGACGGTGAAGCCGGGCACGGAGACGGGCAGTCCGGCGAGCAGCACGGCCATGCGGGCGACGTTGCGGTTGTCCTCACCGGCCTGGTTCGCGGCCCCCATGATCACCTCGTCGATGTCCGCCGGGTCGATCCCGGTGCGGTCGACGACGGCCTTGAGCGTCGTGGCGAGGAGATCGTCGGGCCGCTGATCAGCGAGCACTCCGCCGTAGCGGCCGATGGGGGTGCGCAGTCCGTCAAGGATGAAAGCCTCAGGCATGGTGCTCCTTATTCTCGGGTCAGACGTGATGATCGTAGCGCGGTGCCCGTCCGGACGTCCGGACGGGTCACTCTGCGGAATCGGGCTCAGGAGTCGAAGTCGATGGTGACGTCGTCGCTGACGGGGAACGTCTGGCAGGTGAGCACGAAGTTCGCGGCCACCTCGGCGTCCTCGAGGGCGTAGTTGCGGACCATGTCGACCTCACCGGCGCACACCTTGGCCCGGCAGGTTCCGCACACGCCGCCCTTGCATGCGAACGGCAGGTCCGACCGCGATTCCTGTGCGGAGTCGAGGATCGTCTTGCCCTGCGACATCGCCGAGGTGGTCCGTCGTCCGTCGAGGATGACCGTGACCTCGGAGGTCGCCCCCTCGAGGACCTTGTCGGCGTGGACGACCTCGGGTGGGGGCTCGTCGACGTAGAAGAGCTCGAAGTGGACCTTCTCCTTCGGCACCCCGAGTTCATCGAGGACAGCACGGGAGTCGCTGAGCATGCCGAAGGGCCCGCACAGCCACACGTGGTCGACGTCGTCGATGGGCACGAGCATGGTCAGCAGCTGCCGCAGCTTGTCGGCGTCGAGGCGGCCGGAGAAGAGGTCGACCTCGCGGGGTTCGCGGGAGAGGACGTGGACGAGGTCGAGCTGCTGGTTGCGCGCGTCCTTGAGGTCGGCGAGCTCCTCGGCGAACATCACGGTGTTCGTCGACCGGTTGCCGTAGAGCAGGGTCACCGACGCCTCGGGGTTCGCCAGCACGGTCGTGGCGATCGAGAGCATCGGGGTGATCCCGGAGCCGGCGGCGATGCACAGGTGCTTCCCGCCGAGGCTGGGATCGGCCTGGAAGCTGCCGCTGGGCGGTTGGACGTCGATCGTCTCACCGGGGCGGACGTCGCGCACGAGCCACCGGGAGAAGAGTCCGTCGGGGATCTCGCGCACGCCGATGCGCGGGGCGGTGCCCGCCGGGGCGCAGATCGAGTACGTGCGGCGGTGTTCGACGCCGTCGATGATCCGGCGCAGGGTGAGCGACTGGCCGGCGGCGAAGTCGAAGAGATCGGCGAGGTCGGCGGGCACGTCGAAGGTCACGGCCGCGGAGTCCTCGGTGAGGTGGTCGACGGAGGCGACCGTGAGCGGATGGAAGCCCGTGCGGTCACCGGACTGAGAGGCGGCGGAGGTCGGCGCGTTCGCACCGAGCGTGTCGGTCATCTCAGATCTCCTTGACGTGTTCGAAGGGTTCGAGGCAGGTGCGGCACTGGTACATCGCCTTGCACGCGGTGGGCCCGAACTCCGAGGTCAGTGCCACATCGTCGGATCCGCACAGGGTGCAGACGATGGCGCGGCGGGTCGGCATGAGGGTGAGGGCGACCGGACCCTGGCGACGGGGAGCCTGCCCGGGCGGGGAGATCCCGGCACCGGCGAGGGCGGCCCGTCCCTCCTCGGTGATCCAGTCGCTCGACCATGCAGGGGTGAGCGAGACGCGGATCTCCGCATCGGGGAAGCCGGCGTCCTGGAGTTCGCGCTGGAGGTCATCGCGCATCGTCGCCATCGCCGGGCAGCCCGAGTAGGTCGGGGTGATCGTCGCGACGACGTGATCGTCCTCGACGGTGACGTCCCGGAGCACGCCGAGGTCGACGAGCGTGAGCATCGGCATCTCCGGGTCGGTGACGCGAGCGGCGGCGGCACGGGCGCGGTCGACCGCCTCGGCGCCGTCGGTGAGCGGGGTCAGGGGCATCGCGGTCACCACTGCCCCTCCGGGTGGGCGCGAGCGACGACCTGCATCTCGGCGAGCATGCGCGAGAGCGCCTCGGTGTGGAGGCCGTCGCGGCCCTTCTTGCCGCGCACGCCGGCGAGCGCCCCGCGGTCGGGACGGTCGATGCCGGCGGCGGCGAAGACCTGGTCGAGGATGACCCCGGCCTCGTCCTCGACCGCGGCGGGGTCGACGCCGATGCCGGCCGCGGCGACGGCCGCTTCGGTCGGGTGCGTCTCGAAGAGCTCGGCCCACAGCGGCCAGAGGCCGGAGAGGGCGGCCAGCAGCCGGGTCCGGGACTCCTCGGTGCCGCGGGCCAGGGTGAGGACCCAGCGGGCGGAGAAGTCGCGGTGGTAGGACATCTCCTTGACGCCCTTGGCCGCGATCGCCGCGAGCACGGAGTCGCGGCTGTCCGTCAGGCGCTCGAAGATCGCCAGGCGCCAGGTCGAGTAGATGAGGATCTTCGCGACCGCCTCGGCGAAGTCACCGTTGGGCACCTCCGCGAGCCGGACGTTGCGGAAGGCCATGTCGTCGCGGAAGTAGGCGAGTCGGTCCTCGTCGGGCACCGGCGAGGAGGCCGGGAGCGCGGGCACGAGGCTCGGGTCGGCAGCGGCGGCGCGGGCGAGGAGGAGACGGGCCTGACCGAGGAGGTCGAGGGAGATGTTCGCGAGCGCGATGTCCTCCTCGAGGTCGGGGGCGTTCGAGCACCACTCGGAGATGCGCTGGGAGAAGACGAGGGCGTCGTCGCCGAGCATGAGGCAGTACGCGGCGAGCGCGGCCGGGTCGACGCCCTCGGGCACGGTCGTGTCGACGCCGGCCAGCGGGTCCTCGAAGTCGGTGCCGAAGGCCCAGTGGGCGTCGTTGACGAGCAGGCCGGAGTAAGCGCTCTCGTGCGAGTCGTGGTCGACGGTGGTGCCGGCCTCGTCGTGTTCGACGTGGACCTTGGGGGCGTTGGGTTCGTTCGTCATCTGCTCGTCACTCACATGTGCGGGACATCGTCGGGGATGTCGTAGAAGGTCGGGTGACGGTAGACCTTGTCGCCGCTGGGGGCGAACATCGGGTCCTTCTCGTCGGGGCTCGACGCGGTGATGTCGGCCGAGCGCACGACCCAGATGCTCACGCCTTCGTTGCGGCGGGTGTAGACGTCGCGGGCATGGCGGAGCGCGAGCTGGTCGTCGGGGGCGTGGAGGGAGCCGACGTGGACGTGGTTGAGGCCGCGCTTGCCGCGGACGAAGACCTCGTAGAGGGGCCATTCTCCGCGGGCGCTGGGGGTGTTCGCCGAGGTGGTGTCGGTCATTTCGCGGTCTCCTCGGTCATCGTGCCGGCGGCGGGGGTCTCAGTGCCGGACGGGGCTGAGGCGGCGGTCGCCTCGGCGGACTGCTCAGCGAAGGCGAGCGCGGCGTCGCGGACCCACTTGCCCTCGTCCCACGCGCGCTTGCGGTGGGCGATGCGCTGGTCGTTGCAGGGACCGTTGCCCTTGACGACGGACCAGAACTCGTCCCAGTCCGGCGTCGAGAAGTCGTAGTGGCCGCGCTCCTCGTTCCACTTGAGGTTCTCGTCGGGGAACGTCACGCCGAGGGCCTCGGCCTGCGGGATCGACATGTCGACGAACTTCTGGCGCAGCTCGTCGTTCGTGTGGGTCTTGATGCCCCACTCCATCGACTGCGCGGTGTTCGGGGAGTCGTCGTCGGGAGGTCCGAACATCATCAGCGCCGGCCACCAGAAGCGGTTGACAGATTCCTGGACCATCTCCCGCTGCTCGTCGGTGCCGCGCATCATCGTCATGAGCAGCTCGTAGCCCTGGCGCTGGTGGAAGGACTCCTCCTTGCACACGCGGATCATCGCGCGACCGTAGGGGCCGAAGGAGGTCCGGCACAGGGGCACCTGGTTGCAGATCGCGGCGCCGTCGACGAGCCAGCCGATCGTGCCGACATCGGTGTACGACAGGGTCGGGTAGTTGAAGATCGACGAGTACTTCTGCTTGCCGGCGATGAGCTTCTCGGTGAGCTCGTTGCGGCTGGCGCCGAGGGTCTCGGCGGCGGAGTAGAGGTAGAGGCCGTGGCCGGCTTCGTCCTGGACCTTGGCCAGCAGGATCGCCTTGCGGCGCAGCGAGGGGGCGCGGGTGATCCAGTTGCCCTCGGGCTGCATGCCGATGATCTCCGAGTGCGCGTGCTGCGCGACCTGCCGGATGAGCGTCTTGCGGTAGGCCTCGGGCATCCAGTCGCGCGGTTCGATGCGATCCTTGGCTTCGATCGTGTCGGCGAACTGCGCCTCGAGCTGTGCTTCAGTTGTCATGACCACTCCATCGGACCATTTACTGACCATTTGTTCTGTAAAGTTCTCCACCAGTGTGGCATACCCCACGCCCGCACGCAATAGGGCACCCTGCGCCCAGGATGCCCGCCGAGGTGGATCCCGCTCGATTCCGTGCCGAATATCGAGCGGGATCCACCTCGGGGAGCATGGGCAGCCGCCAGCAGTCGGCAAGTATTGCTGCTTTCCGGCCCTTCCTGTCGGACTACAGCTCTGACTCCGACTATTCCTGTGATCCACTACATCTGATTTGCCCGTGTCAATCCGCGGTGCAAAGATGACTTCGCATTAAATTGAAAGTGACGTGACAATGACCTGCGGAGGTACTGCCAGTGAACAGTCGTCGTAAAGCGATGAGAATCCTCGCTCGGCGGACTCGCAGGAAGGCGATCGATCTCCTCAGCAATGACCAGAAGCTGTGGTTGTCGGAGGTCCGTCACGGCGAGAAGGACTGGCAGCAGCGGATCCGCACCACGCTCCGGCCGAGTCTGGCGCATCAACCACAGGTCGTCGCCACCGAAGTCCACAACAGCGTCGCCGCTCAGCAGCGCAACCTCGATGCCGTGCGATCGGCCTTCAGAGCGGCCGGCGTCGACTTCGTCGAGCTTCCGCGGCGCGCGCGGGATCGCGCGCGGTTGGTCATTCCGCAGTCACAGACCCGGCACGCACTCGAGGCGCTCACCTCGCTGCGGGCATCGGAGGGCTGGACGCAGTACCGCCGATACTATTCGTGGGCGTCGGCGAGTCCGCGCAAACAGCGCCGCGACCCCTTCGCCGTGGCGACGATGATTCTCCACCGCCGCGTCGTCGCGCCGAACGGACGCGTGCTGAGCACCGGATTCGAAGGCGTCATCGTCGAAGCATGGACCGACCTCGGGCCCCGACGCCGACGCGTGGACGGGTCGACGCACATTCCGGGGACCCTGCACCGAGTGGCGAAGCAGCCGCGCACCCTCGTCGAATACTTCACTCCCGAGGTCTGGGCTGCGTCCCTGGCCAACGACAACCACACGATCCTGCCGGATGCCCCCGATCTCTACGGCGTTCCGGACCCCGTCGATCTCGTCTACACCTGGGTCGACGGCTCCGACCCCGAATGGCGAGCGAAGAAGCTGCGCGCCCAAGGCGACCTCAGCGAGGGACAGATCAACGAGACGGCGGTCTCGGAATCGCGCTTCGCCGATCGGCAGGAGCTTCTCTACTCACTGCGGTCGGTCGAGGCCTACGCGAGCTGGGTCAACCACATCTATCTCATCACCGACGCCCAGGTCCCTGACTGGCTCGACACCGATCACCCCAAGATCACGGTCATCGACCACAAGGACATCTTCTCCGACCAGGGCAACCTCCCGGTCTTCAATTCGCACGCGATCGAATCGCAGATGCACCACATTCCGGGGCTGAGCGAGAAGTACATCTACATGAATGACGACCTGTTCTTCATGCGCCCCACCAGCCCAGAGCTCTTCTTCACCGGCAACGGACTGTCCCGCTTCTTCCCGTCGACGGCCCCACTCGACCTCTCCGAGGCGAGCGCACGGGACATGCCGGTGCTGTCGGCGGCCAAACACGGGCGTGACTTCATGCTCAACGAGCACGGTCGGCGGGTCGGCAACAAGTTCAAGCACACACCCCACCCGCAGCTGAAGTCGGTGATGTCCGACTTCGAAGCCGAGTATCAACAGCTGTTCGACCATGTCGCCCAGTCGAAGTTCCGGCATCCCGATGACTACTCGATCTCCTCGGCGCTCTATCACTTCCACGCCTACGCACGGGGCAAGGCGATCGATTCGCCCATTCGCTACGCTTACATGGACATCTCGCGGCCCGACGCCGAGCTCTACATGCGTCGACTGCTGCGGCGGAGAAACCTCGATGTCCTCTGCCTCAATGACACGGATTCCACCCCTGAGGCCCAGGAGCACCTCGATGAGATCATGCACTGGTTCCTCTCGGAGAAGTTCCCGCTGCCGAGCTCATTCGAGAAGCAGAGTTCTCAGGCATCGGGGTCTCAGCAGCAGAGCTCCGTCGCGAACCAGTGACAGCGTCGTCCGTCAGCGATACTCGGGGTGCAGCCACCTCCTCGCTGACTTGACAGAGACGCCGATCACAACGATATTTATTGACCAGATGGTCGTTTATTCTCATGCCGCCGTGCGGCACCTCTGAGACGGCGACCCTGCCCGCGCCTCGCAGCGCAGCGACTCGAGGAGGAGCCCGACATGGCACATGCCGACATCGACGCGACGAACACCGCCCGCACCAACACGGCCGCTCCCCCGGCTCCGGCTGCCTCGGCGAGCACAGCCGGCTCACCCGAGCGCACCGCGCCCGGCATCGGCAATGAAGCGCACACGGGAGCGGCGGCGATGTACGCCAACGATCGCGCCTCCCAGCACCTCGGGATCACTCTCGACGATCACGGACCCGGATGGGCGCAGTGCTCGATGACGGTCACCGACATCATGACCAACGGGCACGAGATCACCCATGGCGGCTACATCTTCCTCTTCGCCGACACGACGTTCGCGATGGCCTGCAACTACCCCGGATCGGTCACCGTCGCCTCGGGCGGAGACATCACCTTCCTCAAGCCCACCCGCGTCGGCGACGAACTCGTCGCCCACGGCCGCGAGGTCGTCCGGCAGGGCCGCTCCGGCATCTACGACGTCGAGGTCAAGCGCGGCGACGAGACGATCGCCGTCTACCGCGGCCGCTCCCGCACCCTTCCTGCCCCGAAGCCCGACGCCGCCCCCTGACCCTCACCCCGCGGACCGCGCTCACCCGGTGCCGCCCGCGACGCGCCGCCACCTCGGCGCTCCAGGACATCCACACGCCATTCGACACACCCGCCAGGAGACCACGATGACCGCCACCGCCAGCGACGCCGGTGAGACGATGAGCCTCGATGAGCTGCGCGCTCATCAGCTGGCCACCCTCACGACCACGGTGTCCACCGTCTACGAGAAGGTCCCCTTCTACCGGAAGGCCTTCGACGAGCTCGGCATCACTCCCGCGGACATCACCAGTCTCGACGACATCGCGAAGCTGCCGTTCACGAGCAAGCAGGACCTGCGGGAGAACTACCCGTTCGGGCTCTTCGCCGTCCCCCGCGACAACGTCGCCCGCATCCACGCCTCCTCGGGCACCACCGGACTGCCGACCGTCGTCGGATACACGCAGAACGACCTCGACGTGTGGAGCGACCTCATCCGCCGCTCGATCATCGGCGCCGGCGGACGCCCCGGCCAGATGCTCCACAACGCGTACGGATACGGACTCTTCACCGGCGGACTCGGCGTCCACGGGGCCGAACGCCACGGCTTCACCGTCGTCCCCATCTCCGGCGGACAGACCGAGCGCCAGGTCCAGCTCATCCAGGACTTCCAGCCCGACATCATCACCGCCACCCCGACCTACCTGCTCACGATCCTCGACGAATTCCACCGGCAGGGCATCGACCCGACCTCGACGAGCCTCAAGGTCGCGATCTGCGGCGCCGAACCGTGGACGGACGAGATGCGCCGCGAGATCGAGAAGTCCTTCGACATCGACGCCGTCGACATCTACGGCCTCTCCGAGGTCATGGGCCCCGGCGTCGCCTGCGAATCCGCGGTGACCAAGGACGGCCCGACGATCTGGGAGGACCACTTCTACCCCGAGATCGTCGACCCCTTCACCGGCGAGGTGCTGCCCGACGGCGAGGAGGGCGAACTCGTCTTCACCTCCCTGACGAAGGAGGCGCTGCCGATCATCCGCTACCGCACGCACGATCTCGCGAGCCTGCTGCCGGGCACCGCCCACCCGAACTTCCGCCGCATCTCCCGCATCACCGGCCGCTCCGACGACCTCATCATCATCCGCGGCGTCAACGTCTACCCCGCCAACGTCGAGTCCGTGCTCTTCGAGTTCGAGCACCTCAGCCCGCACTTCCAGCTCGTCCTCACCCGCCCGGGCCGGATGGACGAGGTGACCGTCGAGGTCGAGTGCCGCGAGGGCGTCGACGCGACCCAACGTGAGGGGCTCGGCAGCCGCGTGGCGCGGCGGATCAAGGAGCGCCTCGGCGTCTCCTCGACCGTCGACGTCAAGGATCCCGGGTCACTGCCGCGCTCGGTCGGCAAGCTCAAGCGCATCATCGACCGCCGCGAGAACATCCGCTGAGGCGGATGTGACCCGTGTCGCGGCAGCGGCCTCGCCTCGCTGATTAGACTGGTGCGCATGTCCAAGAGCCCGTCACCTGCACAGACTCAGCCGACCTCGGCTGAGGAGGCCGTCGTGCCTCCGGCTGCCCGCAGGGGTCCTGTCGATGAGGCCGCCGGCGGGGCTGGTGCCGGTGGGAGTGCCGCTGGCGGGGCTGGTGCCGGTGGCATCGTCGCCGAGGCGGCCACACAGTCGCGTCCGCGCCGTGGCCGTCCCGGCTACGACCGGGAGACGCTCATCAACAAGGCCACCGAGGTGTTCGTCCTCCGCGGCTACGACGGGACGTCGATGGACACCGTGGCCCGCGAGCTCGGGATCACGAAGTCGGCGATCTACCACCATGTGAAGTCGAAGGAGGAGCTGCTGCGGCTGGCGATCAACCGCGGCATCAGCGCCCTCGACTCGGCGGTCGAGACCGAGAGCCGGCGCACCGACACCGACGCCCTCGAGCGCTTGCGGCTCGCCGTCCACGCCAGCGTCCTCATTCTCATCGAATACCACCACTCCGTCACCCTCCTCCTGCGGGTGCGCGGCAACTCCGAGGTCGAACGCGAAGCCCTCGAACAGCGGCGCGGCATCGACGACAAGATCCGGGCGCTGGTCGCCGAGGCGATCGCCGAGGGCGGCATCCGCGCGGACTTCCCGCCCGGCCTCGTCACCCGCCTGCTCTTCGGCATGGTCAACTCGATCACCGAGTGGTACCGCCCCGGCTACCCCGTGGACCCCGAGACCATCGCCGAGGCAGTGACGGCGATGGCGTTCACCGGCCTGGAGGCCCCGCCCCCGAAGTGAGGCAGCCGCGAATCCGCCGTCTTCAGGTCGCAGAGTGTCGATGGCGGGCAGAAAAATCGACACTCTGCGACCTGAAGTCCGGGGTGCGAGTCGCACCACGTCACGCGCCACGACAGAACTCAAACAGCCTTGCCTCAGGGCGTACTCTGACAGGGTGACTTCTCGCATCCTGTGGATCGCCGTGCTCGCCTCGTTCGTGGCGTTCCTCGACGGCACGATCGTCAACGTCGCCCTGCCCGCGATCGACCGTGAACTCGGCGGCGGGCTCGTCACCCAGCAGTGGGTCGTCGACGGCTACTTCATCACGCTCGGGGCCATCATGCTCGTCGCCGGCTCCATCAGCGACGCCTACGGGCGCAGCCGGGTGATGGTCATCGGCCTCATCGGGTTCGGCATCGCCTCGGTGATCATCACGCTCGCCCCCGACCCGCTCATCCTCATCATCGCACGGATGCTCCAGGGTGCCGCCGGGGCCTTCCTCGTGCCGAGCTCGCTCGCACTCATCAGCGCCCACTTCTCCGGTGCTGCCCGCGCGAAGGCCATCGGCACGTGGACCGCGCTGACCACCGGCGCGATGATCGTCGGCCCGCTCATCGGCGGTGTCCTCGTCGACTTCGCGAGCTGGCGGTTCGCGTTCCTCATCAACGTCGTCCCGATCGCCATCACGCTGTGGCTGCTGCGCAAGGTGCCCGATCCGCCCCACCGCCCGGACGCCCGCATCGACATCCTCGGGGCGATCCTCTCCATCCTCGGACTCGGCGGCCTCGTCTTCGGCCTCATCGAACAGCCCCGGCTGGGGTGGGGCAATCCGCTCATTCCGATCACCCTCCTCGGCGGGGCCGCCCTCTTCCTTTTGTTCCTGCTGCGCCAACGGCGGGTGACCGATCCGATCCTGCCGCTCGATCTCTTCCGAGCCAGGAACTTCTGGGTCGGCAACATCACGACGACGCTCATGTACGGAGCCCTGTCGCTCAACGGCTTCGTCGTCGCCATCTACCTCCAGGAGGAGGCCGGGCTGACGGCCACGGCCGCCGGTCTCGCGAGCCTGCCGACGACGATCATGATGATCCTCTTCAGCTCCACGAGCGGCCGCCTGGCCGGACGCTTCGGTCCGCGCCTGTTCATGGCGCTCGGTCCGATCCTCATGGGCGTCGGGTCGCTCATGCTGCTCCTCGTCCGCGAGGACTTCAACTACTGGTGGCAGGTGCTGCCGGCGATGATCGTCTTCGGCCTCGGACTCGCCGCCACCGTCTCCCCGCTGACCTCGACAGTCCTCGGGGCGATCCCGGAGGAGCGCAGCGGCATCGCCAGTGCCGTGAACAATGCGATCTCGCGCGTGGCCGGCCTCATCACCATCGCCATCGTCGGCGTCATCGTCGGCGGGGCCATCGATCTCACCGGCTTCCACCGCGCGGCCGTCTTCGTGGCGGTCCTCCTCATCGCCGGCGGGCTCGTGTCCCTGGCCGGCATCCGCAATCCCGAGGTCCCCGCCGAGGACGAAGCGCGGGCCTGAGCACCCGCGCCTGCCCTCACTCCTTCGCGACGAGGGTGAGGACGTCGTAGTTCGCGACGGGCTCGTTGTCCTGGTTGACGACCTCGGCGTCCCAGCGGACCTCACCGTATTCGTCGGTCTCGCGCGGGGTGATGCGCTTGGCCGTGAGCGTCACCTTGAGCTTGTCACCTGGGGAGACGGGGGTGACGAAGCGCAGGCCCTCGAGTCCGTAGTTCGCGAGCACCGGGCCGGGATCCGGCTGGACGAAGAGGCCGGCGGCGAAGGAGACGATGAGGTAGCCGTGGGCGACGCGACCCGGGAAGAACGGGTTGGCCGCTGCGGCCTCCTCGTCGGTGTGCGCGTAGAAGGTGTCCCCGGTGAACTCCGCGAAGTGCGCGATGTCCTCGAGCGTGACCTCCCGCCACTCCGATTCGAGGGCGTCGCCGATGCGCAGGTCCGCCAGCGACTTCGTGAACGGATGGTCGCCGAGGCGGCGCTCCGCTCCCGTCACCCACTCCCCGCCGATCGCGGTGAGCATGTCCGGGGAGGCCTGGACGGCGGTGCGCTGCATGAAGTGCGTGACGCCGCGCAGACCGCCCATCTCCTCGCCGCCGCCGGCGCGGCCGGGCCCGCCGTGGACGAGGGTGGGCAGCGGGGACCCGTGTCCCGTCGACTCCTCGGCGTCATCGCGGTCGAGGACGAGGATGCGACCATGCCACGGCGCGACGGCGCGCACGAACTCCGCGGCGAACGCGGGATCGTGGGTGACGACCGAACCGACGAGGGACCCGCGCCCGCGCGCGGCGAGGTCGACCGCCTCGGCGAGGGTCGAGTACGTGATGAGCGTCGTCACCGGACCGAAGGCCTCGATGTCGTGGACGGCGTCGACCCAGGAGTCGTCGGCCTGGAGGACGGTCGGGGCGATGAACGATCCGCCGAGCTCGGCGGCGAGGGCATCGGAGGCCTCGCGGCCGCCGGTGAGGAGGTGGGCGCCGCCGGCGACGATCTCATCGACGGCGTCGAGGACGTCACCGCGCTGCTTGTCGGAGATGACGGGGCCGAGCTTCGTCGACCTCTCCCGCGGATCGCCCGCGGTGACGGTGGCGAGCTTCGCCGTCAGGGCCTCCCCGACCGCCTCGGCGTGCTCGGCGGGAACGAAGGTGCGGCGGATCGCGGTGCACTTCTGCCCGGCCTTGACGGTCATCTCGGCGACGACGCCGTCGACGAAGAGATCGAACTCCGGGGTGCCGGGAGCGGCATCGGGACCGAGCAGGGAGAAGTTGAGCGAGTCCGCCTCGGCGAAGAAGCGGGTGCCGCGCTCGGTGACGCAGTTCAGCGACGCGAGGCGACGGGCGGTGCCGGCCGAGCCGGTGAACGCGATCGTGTCCTGTTCGGCGAGCTCGTCGAAGAGCGGGGAGATGTCGCCGGTGACGAGCTGAACCGCCCCTTCGGGCAGGAGTCCGGAGGCGATGATGTCGGCGACGACGGCGCGGGTGAGGTGCGCGGAATCGGTCGCGGGTTTGACGACGACGGGGACACCTGCGACGAACATCGGGGCGAACTTCTCGAGCATGCCCCACACGGGGAAGTTGAACGCGTTGATCTGCAGCGCCAGGCCCTGACGGGAGGTGAGGATGTGGCGGCCGACGAAGGTGCCGTTCTTCGACAGGCGCTCGACATCGCCGTCGAGGAGGACCGTCGTGTTCGGCATCTGACGGCGTGCGACGCCCGAGTAGGTGAAGAGCGTGCCGATGCCGCCCTCGATGTCGACGAACGCGTCGCGCTTCGTCGTGCCCGTGGTGAACGAGATCTCGTGGTAGTCCTTCGCGCGCTCCATGAGGTATGCGCCGAGCTGCTTGAGGATGACGCCGCGCTGGTGGAACGTCAGCTTCTGCAGGGCGGGGAGGCCGACGAGGCGCGCATGGTCGGCGACGGCGGTGAAGTCGATGCCGTCGGAGGACACGCGGTGGAGCAGCTGCCCGTTCGTCGCATCGCGGACATCGCGCGCCCCGGCGTCGTCGGCCGGGGTGTGCCAGGTGCCGGCGGCAAAGGAGCTCAGGGTCTCGGTCATGGGGTCTCCCGCATTCTCGACGCTCGGGGCCGCTCGTGCCCCGTCGCCGCTGTCGACTGTTCAGCGCCCGGATCCGCACCCGAACGCGGCCCGGACGTGATGGTTTCCGAACCTGGCCCGGAATGTGTGTCCGAGCTCACCGATCAGTCCATATACTAACCAATCGGTCGGTAATTGTCATCGGGGTTAACGCGGGTGGTGCGGGTCACCTCGGTGGACTATGATCATCCGTATTAACTGACCAAACAGTCACCAAAGGTCGCCTCCTCGCCGCTCACCGGAGACCGGCAGGGACCCTGCGACCTGCGGGCCCCGGATTTCAACGGAGAGATCACCCATGTCCACCACGACACCATCGGCGACGCCGATCACCCGCGAGGAGCGCAAAGTCCTCGCCGGCACCCTCGTCGGCACCACCATCGAGTGGTACGACTTCTTCATCTACGCGCAGGCCGCGGGCCTCATCCTCTCGGTGCAGTACTTCGGTCCGCTCGCCGCCGACAATCCGGCGCTCGGCCAGATCATGGCGTGGGCGTCCCTGGGGATCTCGTTCCTCTTCCGCCCGCTCGGCGCGATCATCGCCGGCCACCTCGGTGACCGGATCGGACGCAAGCGGATGCTCGTCCTCACACTCATCCTCATGGGCGCGGCGACCTCGCTCATCGGTCTGCTGCCGACGTACGCGGCGATCGGCGTCGCCGCCCCCATCCTGCTCACCCTCCTGCGGATCCTCCAGGGATTCTCCGCCGGCGGCGAATGGGGCGGGGCGGCGCTGCTCTCCGTCGAGCACGCCCCCGATGCCAAGCGCGGCATCTTCGGGGCCTACCCGCAGATCGGCGTGCCCGTGGGCATGATCCTCGCGACCGGCGTCATCTGGATCCTCACCACGGTCCTCACGCCCGAGCAGTTCGCGAGCTTCGGCTGGCGGATCCCGTTCCTCTTCTCCGTCGTCCTCGTCCTCGTCGGCTACTACATCCGCAAACAGGTCGAGGAGAGCCCCGTCTTCGCCGAACTCGCCGAGCGCCGCGCCGAATCCTCGGCCCCGCTGGGCACCCTGTTCAGGAAGAACACGAAGGAGGTCGTGCTCTCGGCGATCATCTTCATCGGCAACAACGCCGTGGGCTACATGATCATCGCGTTCTTCGCCGCCTACGCCTCACGCCCCATCGCCGAGGGCGGCACCGTCGGCCTCGACCGCGCGCCGGTGCTGCTGGCGACGACGCTCGCGAGCTTCGGCTGGCTGATCTTCACGATGTGGGGCGGGGCGCTGTCGGACCGGCTCGGGCGCGTGCGCACCTTCCAGATCGGCTACATCCTCCTCATCCTCTGGCTCATCCCGACGTTCCTCATGATCGACGCTGCGAACATCTGGATGTACGGCATCGGCATCTTCGTCCTCACCGTCGGCATGGGTCTGAGCTACGGCCCGATGTCGGCGATGTACGCGGAGATGTTCCCGCCCCAGGTGAGGTACTCGGGCGTGTCGATCGGCTACGCGCTCGGCGCGATCCTCGGCGGCGCGTTCGCCCCGACCATCGCAGAGACCCTGCTCGCGCGGACCGGCAACTCCCTGTCGATCGCGATCTACCTCACCATCGTCTGCGTCATCTCGCTCATCGGCGTCAGCCTCGTCAAGGAGACGAAGGGCACCCCGCTGCGCGTGCCCAAGCACCACTGACGCGGGATCGTCCACAGCGGGATCCTCGCCCACAGCGTGATCTGCGCCGAGGCGGCCGACCGTAGCCGTGCCACCTCAGCACCCGGCCCGATCCGCGATTCGATCCCGTGCGTCTAGGGTGGAGAGACACGTCAGTGACGATCACCGAGGAGGCGCCCATGACCGAGCCCACCCGCACCCGGCTCGACTATCCCGACATCGAAGCGGCCGCCGAGCGGATCACCGGTCGCGTGCGCGCGGTGTCCGTGGCCGCCGCGCAGCACGGCCGTCGCCCCGAGGCCGAGACCGACACCGGGGCGACGTGGGTGGCGCTGCCGACCGCCGACCCCGCGGCCGCCGGGCTCTACTTCGCGCTCGAGTTCATGCAGTACACGGGGACCTTCAAGGCCCGCGGTGCGCAGAACTTCATCCGTGCCCACCTCGACGATGGCTCGTTCCCCGCCGCCGGGGTGACGATCGCCTCCGGTGGGAACGCCGGCCTCGCGTGCGCGTGGGCCGCCCGGGAGGCCGGGGTGCGGGCGACCGTCTTCGTGCCCGAGACCGCCCCGGCCGTCAAGGTCGACCGGCTGCGGTCCTACGGCGCCGATGTCCGGCTCGTCGGATCGGAGTACGCCGAGGCGGCCGCGGCCTGCGCGGAGTTCGCTGAGTCGTCGGGAGCGCTGGCGTCCCATGCGTACGACGATCCGCTCATCGCCGCGGGCGCCGGCACGGTGTTCACGGAGATCCTCGCCCAGGTGCCCGATCTCGACACCGTCGTCGTCTCGGTCGGCGGGGGCGGACTCTTCGCCGGGGTCGCGACGGCGGCGACGTTCCACGGGGTGCGCACGGTTGCGGTCGAACCGCAGGGGTCGCGCGCCTTCAATGCCGCGCTCGAGGCCGGTGCTCCCGTCGACGTCACCGTCGATTCCGTCGCCGCCGATTCCCTCGGCGCACGGTGCGCGACGCCGCTCGCACTCGCGGCGGCGCAGACCGACCTCGTCACCTCGGTGCTCGTCAGCGATCCGGACATCATCGCGGCCCGCCGTCATCTGTGGGCCGAGCACCGACTCGTCGTCGAGCACGCGGCGGCGACCGCGCTCGCCGGGGTCCACAGCTCGGGCGGGTACACGCCGGAACCCGGCGAGAAGGTCGCGGTCGTCCTCTGCGGAGCGAACACCGGCCTCGGCGATCTCACCTAGGGTCGAAGACCCGCGCCCGACGCAGATAACCGGCGAGGTCATCGGTGAGGTCGAGGGCGTCGAGTTCGGCGTTGGTGAACCAGCGGGCGTCGGCGGCGTCGTCACCGGCCTGAAGAACGCCGCCGATGACGGTGGCCGCGAAGTCGTGGACGTCGTATTCGCGGCCGTCTGCCGCGGGGATCGTCAGCGACCAGAGCTCGCGGTCGACGCGCACGTCGAGACCGGTCTCTTCGCGCGCTTCCCGGGCGGCCGCCTCGGCGAAGGTCTCCCCGGCCTCGCACTTGCCGCCGGGCACCGACCATTTTCCGCGGCCGGGATCCCGGCCGCGCTGGACGAGCAGCACACGAGCATGCTCGTCGACGATGACGACGCTGGCCGCGCGAATGGTCTCCACGGGTGCCGGGGTGCGGCTACTGCCGGTCCTTCGCGCGGAATGCGCCCTTGAGGAAGGCGTAGACGACGGTCGCGACCGCGACGACGATGAGGGCTTTGACGAGGAACCAGGCGATCGAGAACACGGCATTGACGAGCCACCAGGCAATGATGATCGCGAGAACCGCGCCGACGACGCTCCAGACTGTGCTCATCTTCATGAGTCCAGCCTAGGTCGCCGCGGCAGCCGGCCGCAATGCGCTGCGGGGTGACCCGCCCCGAGGTGACCCACCCCGGGGCGGACGTCAGTCACTCCTCTGCCGGCAGCCCCTCCTTGCGGCGCTCATCCTGCGAACCCGAGTCGTCGACGTCGCCGTCCGTCTCGGCGAAGACCTCGTCGCGCAGATCCTGGCGGTGCTGCTCCTGCTCGAAGCGCTCTTCGCGGAGTTCGTCGTTGTTCTTGTGGTGTCCCATGGCGTCCTCACTTCCCTTGCGTGTCGGGCTGAGCATGCCCGTGCCCACAGTCTGCCCGTCCGCGGCCGGCTTGGCCAGACCCCTTGTCGGATCGCCGCGGGTCGTGCCGAGAGGTGAGCCGCGTCGTCAGGCAGGGAGCGTCGTCACACTCGCGCCCGCACCGTTCGCGCCGACCAGCGTCCGTCGGCGTGCCCGACCGCGATCGGGTGCTCGAACGCCGTCGAGACCGCCTCGGTGGTGAGCACCGCGTCGATCGGTCCAGCGGCCGTGAGCCTGCCGCGGGAGATGAGCACGGCGTGCGAGGTCGTCTCGGGGATCTCCTCAAGATGATGGGTGACGAGCAGCGTGGTGAGCTCCGGCGAGGTCACCGACAGGGCATCGATCGTCTCGAGCAGCTGCTCGCGGGCGGCGACATCGAGTCCGGTGGTCGGCTCGTCGAAGAGGAGGAGCTCGGGGTCGGCGATGAGCGCCCGGGCGACGAGAGCGCGACCCCGCTCCCCCTGGGACAGCACCTGCCACCCGGCGTCGGCACGGGAGGTCAGCCCCACCTCGGCGAGCATCGCAGCGGCGCGCGCGAGGTCGGAGGCGGTCGGCTCCCAGCGCAGAGGTCGCTCGATCGTCCCGGTCAGACCGGTGAGGACGACGTCGCGGACGGGCAGGTTCGACCGCAGCGGATGGCGCGGATTGACGTGGCCGATGTGCCGGCGCAGGGCCGCGAGCTCGACCCGGCCCATCCGCTGCCCGAGGACGTCGACGGTCCCCGAGGTCGGGAACACCTGGGCGCCGGCGAACGAGAGGATCGTCGACTTCCCTGCCCCGTTCGGCCCGAGCAGCACCCAGTGCTCGCCGCGCTCGATCCGCAGGTCGATGCCGTGGAGGATCTTCGTCGCCCCGCGCCGGAACGTCACTGCGCGCAGATCGAGGACTGCTTCGGCCACGGCGCCGCCTTTCATCGTCCGGTCACGGTCGGTTCGAGTCTAGGACCGACGATCGCCGAGGCGGTCGACCGTTTCCGCGATCGTGTTCCGCATCGTGGATGGAAGGCTCGGCGGGCGGCACCGACCCCGCCCGCGACCTTACGGTCCGGGGAGGTACCCAGCCCGCATCGCCTCGAGCACCGCGCGCGTCCGATCCTGCGTGCCGAGCTTCGCGAACGCGCGCACGAGATGGGTCTTCACCGTCGCCTCGGTGATGTGGAGGCGCCTGCCGATCTCGGCATTGCTCAATCCCTCGCCGACCCCGCCGAGGACCTCGATCTCCCGCGGTGACAGCGCCGGCCCGGACGGCGCGCGCAGATGGTTCATCAGGGTCGTCGCCATCCGCGGCGCGAGCACCGTCTCCCCGCGCGCGGCAGCCCGCACCGCACGCACGATCTGGTCGGCACCGCTGTCCTTGAGGAGATAGCCGACCGCACCGGCCTCGACCGCGCGGACGATGTCGGCGTCCTCGTCGTACGTGGTGAGGACGACGACCTTCGTCGCCGGATGCGCCGAGGTGATCGCCGCGGTCGCCGCGGCCCCGTCGAGGCGGGGCATCCGCAGATCCATGAGCACGACGTCGGGGCTCAGGCGCGCCACCGCGGCGAGGCATTCCTGCCCGTCACCCGCCTCGGCGACGACGTCGATGCCGTCCTTCGCGGCCAGCAGCGCGACGAGGCCGCTGCGCACGACCGGATGATCGTCGGCGAGGATCACTCGCACATCAGGCATGTCCGTCCTCACTTCCGGTGCGCGCGACCGTGATGTCGAGGCGGGTGCCCTGCCCGGGCCGGGAGGCGATGGCGAGGTCCGCGCCGATCTCGGCGGCGCGCTGCCGCATCGAGGGCAGTCCGAAGTGGCCGTGTCCGTCGGTCGCGCCCCGGTCGGCGGCGGGATCGAAGCCGATGCCGTCGTCGCTGACGCTCAGGCGCGCTGTGTCCTCATCAGCGGTGAAGGTCACCGTCACCGAGGCGGCCTCGGCGTGCTTGAGGACGTTCGCCAGTGCCTCCTGGAGGCCGCGGAGGACCATGATCTTCTCATTGACGTCGAGTCCGGTCGCGGACTGGTCGATGACGGCCCGCACCTCCATCCGGCCGGGGCTCACCGTCTGCGCTCGGGCACATGTGCGCTCGAGCGCCCCGAGGAACGCGGAGTCGTCCCACCGCTGCTGGCCGGACTGGACGAGCGCTCGGGCCTCGCCGAGGTTGTCGTGGGCGACCCGACGGATCGCGCGCAGGGTTGCCTCCGCCTCGGCGGGCCGGCGCACCTGGTCGAGTCCGGCTTCGGAGAGGAGGACGATCGAGGTGAAGCCCTGCGCGAGGGTGTCGTGGATGTCGCGGGCGACCCTCTCCCGCTCCGCCGCCGCCCCGGCGAGGTGATGGGCGCGGGCGAGCTCGTCCTGGGTGCGCCGCAGCGTCCGCAGCAGCTCGGCACGGTCCTCGCTCTGCCTGATGATCCGATCGATCCACAGCCCCATGGCGAAGCTCGCCGCGCACGGGACCACCACTTGGAGGAAGACATCGATGGGATCGAGACCTCCGGTGCGGATGCCGATCCCCGCGGTGAGTCCCGCGGCGAGGACGATGAAGGCGATGACCACTTCGCGCAGTCCGCCGGAGAACATCCAGATGTGGCCGAGGGCGAAGAAGTACATGAAGGCGCCGTAGGGAGTCAGCATCGTGGCGACGACGAAGCAGACGATGACGATGAGGACATAGGCGCGCCCGCGGTTCGGCGGCGGCCAGTCGGGAATGACGAGCACCGAGTAGGCGACGACGATGACGGCCAAGGGGGCGAGCGCCAGCAGCGCCTCAGGCCAGGGGATGACGACGGCGTAGAAGACCGCGGTGCCCGCGAAGCAGAGATAGAACGCCAGGTGCCACCAGCGCGCAGAGGTCTCGACGACCGAGGCACCGCCCACGGCGTGCAGGTCGGCCCGCGCCGGGAGATCCTCTGCGCTGTCCATACCACTGAGCTTATGAGCCATTCTGCTTCCATTTGAAGGTTTTCATCGCGAGGATCAGTCCGAGCACGAACCACGCGGCGATGATGCCGACGCCCAGCCACGGGTCGGCGGTCTTCATCTCCGGGGCGTCGAACGCCCACTCGGGCAGGAACGCGTATTGGAGTCCCACGGCCGTCCATCGCAGCGGGAAGACCGCGGAGATGCCGAGCAGCCAGTCCGGCAGGAGGCTCGGCAGCATGTAGACGCCGGAGATGAATGAGAGCACCATCGTCGGGACGACGGCGAGGGTGGCACCGGCCTGCTCGGTTCTTGCGACCGAGGCGAGAGCGATCCCGAGCACGGCCCCGGCCGCCGTCGACAGCAGCATGACGCCGACGATGACGGCCCAGCGCAGCGGGTCCGTCGGCAGTGACGCATCGAAGACGAGCGTGGCGACGAGCAGGAGGAGGATGCTCTGGATGATGACGAGGATGAGGGTCATGCCGATCTTGCCGAGGAAGTAGCTGACCTCCGGCAGCGGGGTGGCCGAGAGCCGGCGGATGGTGCCGTTGAAGCGGTCGACGGCGACGTAGCCCGTGAGGTTCTGGAAGCCGCTGAGCGCGGCGCCGACGGCGAGGAGTCCGGGCAGGTAGGTCTGGGCCACGGACAGAGTCTGTCCGTCGGGGCCGGGCAGCGGCGGCATATCGTCGAAGATCGCGCCGAAGAGGAGCATGAGCAGGGCGGGGAAGAAGAGGACGAGGAAGAGGGAGAGATAGTCCTGAGCGAGGACGGCGATCTCGATCTTCGTCCGCTGCCAGCCGAGCGCGAACACCGGCGGACGCCACTGGGGACTGATCGTGGTCGCGGACGGTCGGTCGACCTCGGCGGTGTGCTGTCCGTTCATCGTCGGCTCCTTGCCTCGGTGGTCTCGGGTGATCGTTTGGGAAATGCCGCCGAGGCGGTGCCGGCAGTGCCGCTCGCAGGGCTGTCGACAGCGTCAGCAGCACCGTCGTCGGCGCCGCCGATGAGCTCGACGTAGACGTCTTCGAGGCTCGGCCGCACCACCCGCAGACCGGGGATCTCCGCCGTGTTCGGCGAGGTCAGCGACGCGACGAGAGCCGTCGGGGTCGCTGTGCGCTCGACGCGGTCGACGCCGGTCTCGTCGACCCAGTGCACGCGGGGCACTCGGGCGAGCGGTCCGCCGATGTCGTCAGGGGCACCCTCATCGATGAGCACTCCGTGGTTGATGATGCCGATGCGGTCGGCGAGCGCCTCCGCCTCGTCGAGGTAGTGCGTCGTGAGCACGATCGTCGTGCCGTCGCCGTGGAGTCTGCGGATGAGGTCCCAGAACTGCCGTCTCGAGACCGGATCGAATCCGGTCGTCGGCTCGTCGAGGAAGAGGATCTCCGGGCGACCGACGAGCCCCAGAGCGACGTCGAGGCGGCGGCGCTGCCCACCGGAGAGGCGGGTGACCTTGTCGTTCGCCTTCTCGGTCAGGCCGACGGCGGCGATGAGCTCGTCGACATCGGCCGGGTGCGGGTAGATGTGCGCGAGCTGGCCCATGGTCTGGGCCACGGTGAAGTGGGAGCCGTCGGTGGCCTCCTGGAGGACGACGCCGATGCGGGATCGGAACGCGGCGGGCGCGTCGTAGGGGACGAATCCGAGGACGGAGATCTCCCCGGAGGTCGGCTTCAGGGCCCCGTCGAGCATGTCGACCGTCGTCGACTTCCCTGCCCCATTGGGTCCGAGGAGGCAGTAGCACTCGCCGACGCCGATCGTGAGGTCGATCCCGTCGACGGCGTTGAACGGGTCCTGCTTGGGTCTCCGGTAGGTCCGGACGAGGTCTCGGGCGGTGATTGCGTGAGCCATGGTTCCATCCTCGGCGCACCGGGATCCGTCCGAAACGCCCGAGCAGTGGACGACCGCTGTCCCCCGATCGGTGGACACAAGCGTTCAGGACCGCGCCGAGGCGGCTCGCCCTCCCGCTGTCAGTGCAGGTGAACCAGCCAGTGCAGGTGAGACGCTCAGTGCAGGTGGGGCCGGTAGATGAGCTCCTGGGTGCGTCCGTCGAGGGTGCGGCAGTAGAGGAGTTCGAGGTCGAAGTCCTCGGCGCCGTCGAAGATCGGTTCGGTTCCGGTGCGGCCGGTCAGGGCGGGGAAGATCGTCACCTGCAGGCGGTCGACGAGGCCGGCGTCCATGAGTGCGCGGTTCATCGCGAGACTGCCGTGGGAGCGCAGCGGCACATCGGAGCTCTCCTTGAGCCGGGTGACGACCTCGACGGCATCGCCGCGCACCAATGTCGCGTCGGGCCAGTCGAGCGGTTCGCTCAGCGTGTTCGAGATGACCGTGGTCGGGAGGTTGCGCATCTCGGTCACCCACGGGTCGAAGACCTCGGAGTCCTCGCCGGCCGCGGCGATCATCGCGGCGAACGCCCGGTACGTGTTCGCCCCGAGGACGAGCCGCTGGTCACCGGAGTACTCGCCGAGGCGCTCCTCGAGGAGTTCGGGACCCTGCTTGCCCCAGTAGCCGCCCCAGTCGGATTCCTCGGAGACGGTGGCGCGCGAGTTGAGGCTGCTGAACACGTCGAACGTGTAGGTGGCGGTCATGGCGGTCCTCCCAATGCAGCGGTGCATGTGGTTGTCGAGTGGTTCGAGACTAGCCCCCGATCCGCCTCGGCGATAGGGGTGCGGGGCAGGACGGCGAGCAGTGTCCGCTCTGCCGTCGCCGAGGTTCCACATCATGGATCTTCCGTGGTGGGGCCGCCTCGGCGCGCGATAATCGGATCATGGTCACTGGCGTGGATCCCGAGGACATCGGTCGGATGAAGATGCGGGGGAAGATCCTGCGCCGGTCCGCCTCGTTCAACGTCGCCCACGCCGTCGACGACCTCGAGCCGGGCACCGGGGCGCAGAGCATCCAGCGGGCGCTGTCGCTCCTGGGGCTCGTCGGTCTGCTGGCCAGCGACGGGAAGAACGGGGCGAGCCTGTCGGAGATCGCCTCGATCAGCGGCCGGCCGAAGGCGAGCGTCCACCGGATGCTCCAGGCGCTCATCGCGATGGGCTATGTCGAGCGCCTCGATGAGGGCGGGTACCGCCTCGGCGTGCAGTCGCAGATCCTCGGGCAGCTCGCGCAGAAGTCCGTCGACCCCCTCGTCATCGAGTCCGAATCGAGTCTGCTCCGGCTCGCCGAGATCACCCAGGACACCGCGTTCCTCACCCTGCGCACCGGCAGCTATTCGATCTGCGCGCGGCGCGAGGAGGGCTTCGGGGAGATCTTCAACAACGCCCTCGCCGTCGGCGACCGGCATCCGCTGGGCATCGGAGCCGGCAGTCTCGCGATCATGGCGGAGCTTCCCGGCGCCGAGGTGGACGCCCTGTTCGCGGCGAACGAGCAGATCCTCGCGCAGCGGTATCCGAAGGTCCGCATCGACCAGCTCCGCGACATCATCGACCAGGCCCGCATCGACGGCTTCGTCCACAACCCCGGACTGTTCGCGCAGGGGTCGTGGGCCGTGGGAGTCGCGCTCAAGGTCCGCGGGGAGCGCCCGCGCGCTGCTCTGTCGATCGCCTCGATCGCCGATCGCGTCACCGGTCAGCGGGTCGAGCACCTCGTCGCCCTGCTCCGTCGGGAGGCGAAGATCATCGCCGAGGCGCTCGCCGCCGACGCGGAGCCGGGGAGCTCGTCCTCGTCTGCCGAGACGGACAGTTAGCGCCGAGACGGACAGTCAGAAGTGTCGGTCTCGGCGCTGAGTGGCGGTCTCAGTGCGGACTTCAGAGCAGGGCGAGGTCCTTGAGCTTGGTCTCGACCTCGGGGTTGGTCGGCTCGACCTGGTGGGAACCGTCCGGGTAGACGACGACCGGGATGTTCGTCCGGCCCGAGATCGCCTTCGCATCGTCGGCCCGCTCCGGTTCGGCGACGAGATCGATGTAGTCGAAGTCGATGCCGAGTTCGGTCAGCTGCTTCTTCGTGCGCCGGCAGTCGCCGCACCATTCCGCTCCGTACATCGTGATGGTGTTCTCAGCCATGCTCAACCTTTCGTGTGAGGCGCTCCCGCCGGAGTCGACCGGCGCATTCATGCGAACCGCAGCCGCGGCCAGACTATTCCGCCCGCCGGGCTTGAGCGCCGCAGTCGCCTGCGACCCCGCCCCTACCGGAGGACGACGGTGCGCTTCCCGTTGAGGAACACCCGGCCCTCGCAGTGCCAGCGCACCGCGTTCGACAGTGCCTTGCATTCGGTGTCGCGGCCGGCGGCGACGAGATCCTGCGGACCGAAGGCGTGGTCGACCTCGGTGACGGCCTGGGCGATGATCGGCCCCTCATCCAGCTCGCTGTTGACGAAGTGGGCGGTCGCGCCCACGGTCTTCACTCCCCGCTCGTACGCCTGGTGGTAGGGCTTCGCCCCCTTGAACGAGGGGAGGAACGAGTGGTGGATGTTGATCGCCCGCCCCGTGAGCTCACGGGCCAGATCGTCGGAGAGGACCTGCATGTACCGGGCGAGGACGACGAGGTCGATCTCGAACCGGTCGACGAGGTCGAGCAGCTTGGCCTCGGCCTCCGGTTTCGTCTCCGCGGTCACCGGGATCCGGAAGAACGGCACGTGATGCCATTCGACGAGCTCCCGATGGTCAGGATGGTTCGACACGACCGCGGCGATCTCGACGGGCAGCTCCCCGATCCGGGCGCGGAAGAGGAGATCGTTGAGGCAGTGCTCGAACTTCGAGACCATGATGAGGACTCGGCGCTTCTCCCCCTTCGGCCAGAGGTTCCACGAGGCATCGAGGTCCCCGGCGACCGCCTCGATCTCACTGCGCAGGTCCTCGAGCGCCTCAGTCTCGAGCTCGAACTCGACGCGGAGGAAGAACCGCCTGCTCAGCGCGTCGTCGAACTGCTTGAGCTCCCTGATGTCACCGCCGTGTTCGAGCAGCGCCCCGGTGAGTGAGTGGACGATTCCCCGACGCTCATCGCATTCGAGGGAGAGGACGTATTCCGGCATGCTCAGCCCTTCCGATCGTGGTTCGCGGCCCCGGTGACCCCAGCGGCCCCAGACGCTCCGGAAGCCCCGGAGCCCCCGGTGAACTCGGCCATCCCGTCGAGCAGCCACCGCACCATGAAGTCGGCGAAGCTCGAGCGCGGCAGCACGCGGAACTCCTCCTCCCCCGACCGGTGGAGGAGGACGGGCACCGGCCCGAGCTGCGTGACGATCGCCGTCCCGACAGGAAACGCCCGCGGGTGGAGGTCGGCGCGGCAGCTCTTCTCGAGCACGGTCCGGGCCCGTGGCCCCGTGAGCTCGAGGATCGTCCGGTTCGCCGAGAGCTCGACGACCTGCCCGGGCAGTCCCTCGAGCGCGGCCTCGGCGGCGTCGGTCTCCCCCGGGCGCTGCGTGGCCGCGACGTCGACGGTGAGGAATTCGTCGGGGCTCAGCCACAGCGTGTGCCGCCCGGCCGCCTCCCCGGTCACCTCCCCGACGGCCTCAGGCAGAGTGATCCCCAGCGCGGATCCGATCGCCCGCGCCGAGGCGGTCCCCGGCACTGCGCGCACGCCGATCTGGACGGCGAAAGGACGTTCCCGCAGCCCCACCTCGGCGGTGCTCGCCTCAGCCATCGCCTCGGCGAGGTGGGCGGCCGGGGACACCCGCAGGTCATCGAGGACGGTGTCGGTGGTCTCAGCCATCGCGCCGGTCTCCTTCCGGATCGTAGAACACAGGTGAGGTGATCTCGACGTCGATGACCGTGTCACCGAGCGGTGACCGGACGATCTCGCCGAGGCGGTTGCGACCGTTCTCCACGAGCGCGAGCCCGAACGGCCTGTCCAGGGTCGGGGACAGATATGACGAGGTGACGTGCCCGATCATCGGCACCGGGCCGTCCTCAGGGGTGATCGGGGTGTCCGCGGCGACGAGCTGCGCGCCCTCGATCAGCCGGGTCTCTCCGTCGACGGGGAGCACCCCGACGAGGTGCTTGCGGTCCTCCCGCGCGGTGTCGACGCGGGTGTACGAGCGTTTGCCGATGAAGTCCTTGACCTTCGAGACGATCCACTCCATCCCCGCATCGGCCGGGGTGACGGTCCCGTCGGTGTCCTGCCCGACGATGATGAACCCCTTCTCCGCGCGCAGCACGTGCATCGTCTCCGTGCCGTACGGGGTGATGTCGAACTCGGCTCCCGCCTCGGCGACCATCTCCCACACGGCCAGCCCGTAGAAGGCTTCGACGTTGATCTCGAACGCGAGCTCACCGGAGAACGAGATCCGGCAGATCCGCGCCGGGATCCCGTTCGCCAGCGTCGTGTGCCGGAACTCCATGAAGCCGAACGCCTCATTGGACACGTCGAGGTCGGGGGCGACCTGGGCGATGACCTCCCGCGACTTCGGTCCGGCGACGGCGACGGTCGCCCATTCCTCCGTCACCGAGGTGAAGACGACGTCGAGCTCGGGCCATTCCGTCTGGTGCCATTCCTCAAGCCAGTCGAGGACCTTCGCCGCCCCGCCGGTCGTCGTCGTCATGTAGTACCGGTCCTCGGCCACGCGCAGGGTCACCCCGTCGTCGAAGATCATCCCGTCCGGGGTGCACATGAGCCCATAGCGGGCCTTGCCGACCCCGAGCTTGGCGAACCCGTTCGTGTAGATCCGCCCGAGGAACCTCCCGGCATCGGTGCCGCGGATCTCGATCTTGCCGAGCGTCGACGCGTCCTGGAACCCGACGGACTCCCGCACCGCCCGGCATTCGCGCAGCACCGCGGCGTCCATGTCCTCCCCCGGCTGCGGGTAATACCACGGCCGCTTCCACTGCCCGACGTCCTCGAACTCCGCCCCGTGGGCGACATGCCACGGATGGATCGACGTGACCCGAGCGGGATCGAAGAGCTCCCCCTTGCGCCGCCCGGCCAGCGCCGCGAACGCGACCGGGGTGAAGGGGGCGCGGAACGTCGTGTGGCCGACCTCGCCGAGGTTGTCCTCCCCGAGCACCGAGGCGATCGTTCCGATCGTGTTGACCGCCGAGGTCTTGCCCTGGTCGTTGGCCGTCGAGATCGACGTGTACCGCTTGATGTGCTCGACCGAGCGCATGCCGGCGTTCATCGCCCGGAGGATGTCGGCGACGCTCTGGTCGCGCTGGAAATCGACGAAGTGCGTGGTCAGCGCGCCGGGATCGTCCTCGGCCGAGGTGACCGCCCACAGGGGTCGATGAGGTGCGGGGGCCGTGTCGGGCGTGTCGGGGCGCGGGATGGTCAGCTCGGCGTCGAAGCCGGTGGCCGCCGCGGCGGCGTGGCCTGCCTCCGCGCCCTGCCGCAGCGCCGAGGCGAGCGCATAGTCCCCGGTCATCGCCCCGACCGTGGCCTGGTCGCGGACGGGGGCGGTGGGCACGAAGGCGGCGATGTCGGCGTCCCAGGCGATAGGGCCGCGCCGCTGACCGTGGAGGTGGATGACCGGCGAGTGGCCGCCGGAGACGGCGAGGAGGTCGACGGCGATGTCCTCGCCGCCGGGTGCGGCGACCGCGTCGTCATCGAGCGCGGAGACGGTGATCCCCGAGATCCGTCCGGCCGGGCCCTCTCCTGCCGTGCCGGTGACCGCGGCGCCGAGGATGAGGCGCACACCGGTGTCGGCGGCGACCTGGGAGGCCCGCGCCGAGGCGGTGGCGCGGGAGTCGATGACGGCGACGACCTCGACTCCGACGGCGGTGAGGTCACCGACGAGGTCGTAGGCGGAGTCGTTCGTCGTCGCGATCGCCACCCGCTGCCCGGCGACGACGCCGTAGCGACCCAGGTAGGTCCGCACGGCGGAGGCGAGCATGATGCCGGGACGGTCGTTGTCGGCGAAGACGATGGGACGTTCGTGCGCTCCGGTGGCGAGGACGACCTGACCGGCACGGATGTGCCACACGCGCTGCCGGGGCCCCGCCTCGGCGCCGGTGCGGTCCTCGAGGGCGACGAAGTAGTTCGAGTCGTAGCTGCCGAAGACGGTCGTGCGGGGAACGTAGGTGAACTCCTCGGCGGCGGTCGCCTCGGCGAGGGTCGAGGTGATCCACTCCGGGGCCGGCACCCCGTCGATGGCCTCGGCGGGAGCGACGAGGAGCGCCCCGCCGGGGACGGGTTCGTCGTCGAGGAGGAGGACGCGGGCCCCTGACTTCGCGGCCTCCCGGGCGGCGGCGAGCCCGGCGGGACCGGCACCGACGACGAGGACGTCGGTGTGGGTGTGCGTGTGCTCGTAGACGGCGTCGTCGCGGCCGGGGTCGAGGATGCCGAGCCCGGAGAGGTAGTCGGCCTCCATGCCCTCGCGGATGAGGACGCGGGTTGCCGGGAGCATCGATTCGGCCACCTCGGCGCTGTCGGGGGCGTGGACGCGGACGAGGGCGTTGGGCTCCTCGACCCCGGCGCCCAGGATTCCCCGCGGCCGGTCGAGATACGTCGAGTTCCCGCAGTCGAGGCGGCCGGCGGCGATGAGGGCACTGGCGATCGTGTCCCCGGCGAACCCGGTGAAGGTCCGGCCGTCGACGCGGAAGGTCAGCGGCCGGGTGCGGTCGATGCCGGTCGCGTGCGGGAGACGCTCGCGCTGCCCGGTCGCTGACGCGCTGGTCGCGGCGTCCGAGCCGGTGCCGGTCGCAGCGTCCGAGCCTGCGGGCGACCCAGCGTGAGAGTCGGTGTGCGTCGAGGTCATCGCTTGAGGCCTCCTTCGAATTCGGCGGGCCGCGGCTGTCCCATCGGGTAGACGGCGGCGAAGTCATAGGTCACGGTGTCGCGGATCGCGTTGAACCACTTCCGGCAGCCGAGGCTGTGGCACCAGCGTTCGGCGAAGAGCCCGCGGTCGTTGTCGCGGTAGAAGAGGTATTCGGCCCATTCGCGGTCGGTGAGCGCGTACGGATCCTCCGGGTAGGGCACGTGCGCCTGACCTCCGTAGGCGAATTCGGATTCGTCGCGGGCCCCGCAGTTCGGGCAGGTGATGAGCAGCATGGCAGTCCCTCTCCCTCAGTGGGCCACGGCGGCGGCGCCGTGTTCGTCGATGAGATGGCCGGTCTCGAACCGGTCGAGTGCGAACGGGGCGTTGAGCGCGTGCGGCTCGTCATTGGCGATGGTGTGGGCGAACGTGAAGCCCGCCCCCGGGGTGCCCTTGAACCCGCCGGTCCCCCATCCGCAGTTGACGTAGAGGCCGTCGACTTCCGTCTTCGACACGATCGGGGACGCGTCGAGGGTGACGTCGACGATTCCGCCCCACGTCCGCAGGACATGCGCGCGGGCGAAGATCGGGAAGAGCTCGACGGCGGCGGCGAGCTGCTCCTCGATGATGTGGAAGCCGCCGCGCTGCCCGTAGCCGTTGTACGAGTCGACGCCGGCGCCCATGACGAGTTCGCCCTTGTGGGCCTGGGAGACGTAGACGTGGACGTGGTTGGACATGACGACCGTCGGGTGGACGGGCTCGAAGAGCTCGGAGACGAGCGCCTGCAGCGGGTGGGATTGGATGGGCACGCGGATGCCGGCCATGGCGGCGACCACCGAGGTGTGGCCGGCGACGGCGATCGCGACCTTCTCCGTGGCGATCCGCCCGAGGTTCGTCTCGACGCCGATGACCTGGTCGCCGTCGCGGTAGACGTCGGTGACCTCGCAGTTCTGGATGATGTCGACGCCCATCGCGTCGGCCTTGCGGGCGAACGCCCAGGCGACGTGGTCGTGCTTGGCGATGCCCGCCCGCGGCTGGTACGTCGCCCCCATGACGGGGTAGCGCAGGTCGTCGCCGATGTTGATGATCGGGCAGACCTCCTTGACCTGGCTCGGGTCGAGCCATTCGGCATCGATGCCGTTGAGGACGTTGGCACCGACGCGGCGCTGCGACTCCCGGACGTCGCCGAGCGTGTGGGCGAGGTTGAGCACGCCGCGCTGGGAGAAGAGGAAGTCGTAGTCGAGCTCCTCGGGCAGCTGCTCCCAGAGACGGAGCGAGTGCTCGTAGATCGCCGCGGACTCGTCCCACAGGTAGTTCGAACGGATGATCGTCGTGTTCCGGGCCATGTTGCCCCCGGCCAGCCACCCGCGCTCGAGGATCGCGATGTTCGTCATCCCGTGGTTCTTCGCGAGGTAGTACGCGGTCGCGAGTCCGTGTCCCCCGCCGCCGACGATGACGGCGTCGTAGGAGGCCTTCGGCTCGGGATTGCGCCACAGGAAGTCGGGGTGTTCGGGCAGGTGGTCGGCCATCAGCGTGCTCCGATCGGGGTGAGGTGCGGGTAGAGCGGGTGGTCGGCGGCGAGGCGGGAGACCCGGGCGCCGAGGTCGTCGATCGTCTCCTGGCTCGGTCCGTCTTCGTCGGTGCCGGCGGTGAGGACCTCGGCGATGATGTCGGCCACCTCGGCGAAGGCGGCGGACCCGAAACCGCGGCTGGCGAGCGCAGGCGTGCCGATGCGCAGCCCCGAGGTGACCATGGGCGGACGCGGATCGTTCGGCACGGCGTTGCGGTTGACGGTGATCCCGATCCGCGCGAGGAGATCCTCGGCCTGCGCCCCGTCGAGGACGGAGTCGCGGAGGTCGACGAGGACGAGGTGGACGTCGGTGCCGCCGGTGACGATCGTGATGCCGCGCTCCGCCACGTCATCCTCGCCGAGGCGGCGGGCGAGTTCGGCGGCGCCGGCGAGGGTCCGGCGCTGTTTGTCGGCGAACTCCTCGGTCGCGGCCAGCCCGAAGGCCACGGCCTTGCCGGCGATGACATGTTCGAGCGGTCCGCCCTGCTGACCGGGGAAGACGGCCGAATTCACCTTCTTCGCCACCTCGGCGTCATTGGTCAGGATGATACCGCCGCGGGGACCGCCGAGGGTCTTGTGCGTCGTCGAGGTGACGACGTGGGCGTGCGGCACCGGGGAGGGGTGGAGGCCCGCGGCGACGAGGCCGGCGAAGTGGGCCATGTCGACCATGAGGTAGGCGCCGACCTCGTCGGCGATGCGCCGGAACTCGGCGAAGTCGAGCTGCCGCGAGTACGCCGACCACCCGGCGACGATGAGCTTCGGCTGGTGCTCGCGGGCCAGACGGGCGACCTCGGCCATGTCGACGCGGTGGGTGTCGTCGTCGACGCCGTAGGCGACGATGTCGTAGAGGCGACCGGAGAAGTTGAGCTTCATCCCGTGGGTGAGGTGGCCGCCGTGGGCGAGGTCGAGGCCGAGGACGGTGTCGCCGGGACGGATGAGGGCGTGCATCACCGAGGCGTTGGCCTGGGCACCGGAGTGCGGCTGGACGTTCGCGAAGGCCGCCCCGAAGAGGTCCTTGACCCGGGCGATCGCGAGACGCTCGACCTCGTCGACGAATTCGCAGCCGCCGTAGTAGCGCCGGCCCGGGTAACCCTCGGCGTACTTGTTCGTCAGCACCGAGCCCTGCGCCTCCATGACGGCGGTGGCAGTGTGGTTCTCCGAGGCGATCATCTCCAGGCCCTCGCGCTGACGGCCGAGTTCGGCGTCGATGAAGCCGGCGATCTCCGGGTCGAGCTGCGCGAGCGGAGTGCTCAGCTCCTCGGGGGCGCGACTGGGGAAGTCGGTGGGCAGGGCCGCTGTCGTTCCGGCACCCGGGGGCTGCGGCGTCCCGGACTCGGTCCCAGGCGTTCCAGGCGTCCCGGACTGCGCGTCCGCGGTTCCTGCGAGCTGCTCGGTCATGCGATCTCCCTCGATCGTTAATCGTCAACTAATATATCAGCTGTGTTCCTGTAGTCTAGGCGCAGAATTTCAGCCGTGGCAATGGGTGTGGGAGAACTTTTCCCCGACCTGGCCACCCGGCCTGTCCACCCGCCCGGGCCGCACCGCCCGGGCCGGCTCGACGACGCATGGAGGAGTGGGATGACAACGACGGCGGACACCTCGGCGAGCAGCTCGTCTCTGGCCGACCGCGCGTACGAGGCGCTGCGTCATCGGCTCGTCATGCTCGACATCGCTCCCGGTGACGTCATCAACGAGGCGGCGCTGAGCGCCGAACTCGAGGTCGGGCGCACCCCGATCCGCGAGGCCCTCAAACGCCTCGAGGGGGCCCACCTCGTCGTGTCCTACCCGCGACGCGGGACGTTCGCGGCCAATGTCGACATCACGGACCTCGCGGCGATCACGGAGATGCGCCAGGCGCTCGAGCCCATTGCCGCCACGCGTGCCGCCCGGAACATCACGCCGGAGCTGCGCGAGGAGTTCGCGGCGACGATCGCCGAACTCGGCGAGCTCAGGGCCGGCCTCGACGCACGCACCCTCATCGAACGCGACCTCGAGGTCCACCGCCTCATCTACCGCGCCGTCGACAACATCCACCTCCAGGAGACGCTCGTGCGCCTCGACGACCTCGCCACCCGGATCTGGTGCCTCGTCCTGCCGAAGATCCCCGACCTGCTCGGCCACATCCGCGAGCACATCTCCCTGCTCGAGGGCATCCTCGCCGGCGACGAACTCGCCGTCAGCGCGCTGGCCGGCGAACACGTCCGCGAATTCGAGGCCACCGTCCGCAAGGCCCTCGCATAGAGGCGCTCACATCCCCGGGGTGAGCACTCCCATCGCCCGATCGAGGTCGTCGGCGATGCCCTCGGCGCCGGTGGCGCGCGCCTGCCGCATCGCGACCGTCAGCGCTGCCCCGCATGCTCGGGCGAGCATCTGCGCCCTCACCTCGGCGACTCCGCGGGAGACGAGAACGGCGGAGAGCGCCTCGGCGAGGATGTCGACCTTCGCGACGAATGCCGCGCGCAGGGACGGCGTGGAATCGACGACCTCGTCGAGGGCATAGCTGTCGGTGCGCCGCGCAGGATCGGCGTAGTGGTCGACGACGCCAGTCAGCGACGCGCGCAGCGAGGTCCACGGCTCCTCGTCGGCGGGACGCTCCATGAGCGCGACGACGATCCCCTCGCCCATCGCCGTCCACTTCCCCGCGAGGACGTCCTCCTTCGACGGGAAGTAGCGGAAGAACGTGCGCCGCGACATCCCCGAGGCGGCGGCGAGGTCGTCGACGGTCGTCGCCTCGTAGCCGCGCTCGCGGAACAGTCGGAGGGCGACCGCCATGATGTCCTCCTGGATGAGGAGGCGCTTGCGATCGCGCAGGGAGGGCAGGTCCATTCCAGCATTGTACGCACGGGCCAGTATTGACACTCAGTGTCATTTCTGTCGTAAGGTGTTGTCATCGTCGACGTGAGGACACGCATGGCAAGCGCAGCGCTCTATCAGAATCAGCAGGCGTGGCAGGACCTCCAGGAGTTCCTGCCCGAGCGATTGCGACTCGACGAGACCTCCGCTCCCGACGAGGAGTTCTGGGGGTGGCGGGGGCACTGGATCCATCTTGATCGCTATCGCCGACCCGATGCGAAGGCCCGTGTCATCCTCCACCACGGCGTCGGGACGAACGGTCGCCAGATGTCGCTCATCCTCGGTGCTCCGCTGGCCCGGCAGGGCTATGACGTCGTCGCGCTCGACAATCTCGGCTACGGGATGACGCGGGTCGAGTCCGGGTACACGCCGTCGTATGCCGACTGGGTCGACATGGTCATCGACTTCCTCGCCGCCGAGCAGGCGCGGGACCCGAAGCCCACGGTGCTCTACGGCCTGTCGGCCGGCGGCATGCTCGCCTACCATGTCGCCGCGAAGGCCGCACCGGGTGCTCTGAGGGGCATCGTCGGCATGACATTCCTCGATCAGCGCCATCAGGAGGTCGTCGATTGGACGGCGCGCAGCCTCATCACCGCCCGTCTCGGCATGCCCTGGGTGCGCCTCATGGCGAGGACTCCGCTGAAGAGCATCCGCTACCCGATGCGTCTGGCGTCGAAGATGTCGGCGTTAGCCAACGACCCGGGCGCGATGAAGGTCTTCCTCGCCGATGCGACCTCGGCGGGCAATGCGATGTGGCTGCGCTTCCTCGCCGACTACGCCACGTACGTCCCGGCCGTCGAGCCGGCGGACTTCGATGCGTGCCCCGTCCTCCTCACCCAGCCCGGCGAGGACCGGTGGACCCCGCGGGATCTGTCGACGCCGGTCGTGTCCCGACTCGATCCGGAGCTGTTCTCCGAGGTCATCCTCGACCGCGCAGGTCACTTCCCTCTCGAGGAGCCCGGACTGCAGCAGCTCGAGGAGGCCGTCGTCGAGTTCGTCGAGCGCGTGCGCATCCCCGCCTGACTGCCAGCGCCCTGGAATTCTGCGCCAGGTTCATGGCGCCCCTGGGATTCCGCGCCAGGTTCATGGCGAAATTCGCGTCGAGATCGCCATGGACCTGGCGCACAATCGCAGTGGAGGCGGCGCAGACCGAATTTTCCCGCAGAAACACGAGTGCCCCGAGTGACGTGATCTCACTCGGGGCCCTCTGACATGTGTCCTACCTGCTCGACACCCTGCCGAAGAGGTTCGCGATCGGTGCGAGCACAAGCGGTCTGGCGGCGAACCATGCGCCGACGACGACGGCCACCGCCACGAGGAACCAGATGACGCCCGCCCAGCCCAGGACGTTCGTCCCGGCGAACATGTAGCCGAGGTTCTGCCGCAGTCCGGTCGTGAAGACCAGGAACACGTGGACGGCGATGAAGAACACGAAGAAGATCATCGTCGGGAAGTGGATCGCCCGCGCCAGCGGGGCCGGGTAGATCTTATTCAGCGTCGTCGCGTTCTTCGGCCACCACTCGCTCATGCGCACACCTGTGATCGCGGCCAGGGGGGCGGCGATGAAGACGACGATGAAGTACATGAGCTGCTGGAGCGAGTTGTAGTTGACCCACGCGTCCTCCATCGGCCATTCCAGGGTCATGTACTGCAGCATTGCCGAGAGGGCATTCGGGAAGACCTCCCAGCTGGTCGGCACGATGCGCGCCCAGTGGCCGGACACGAAGAGGAGGACGACGAAGACGACGCCGTTGAGCAGCCAGAGAACGTCGAGGCTCGTGTGCAGCCACAGGTTGATGCTGATCTTCTTCCCGCCGTTCTTCGGCGTGTAGAACGCCGGAGGCTTCTGCTGGTGACGCACCTGCAGACCCGTGCGGATGATGAGCACCATGAAGAAGAAGTTGAGGAAGTGCGTCCACCGCGCCCACGCCGGGAAGCCCGGTTCGACGAAGTCGGGCAGGTGGTATTCGCCCGGGTAGCGCTCGAGGAATCCCGGCACACCGGGCAGAGTCGTGACTCCGCGTGCGGCGAGGATGAGGATGCCTGCGGCGACGATGAGCCCACCGAGTCCGAGCGACCCGAGACCGATCCACTGTCCCAGCGACTTCGACCCGATCATGATCGGATCGCGCTTGGCGGGTGCGGCGGAGGCGGGCTTGTCGGAGGCGGGTTTCGCCGAGGTGGTCGACTTCGCGGCCGTGGACCCCCCGGTCGACTTCGCGGCCGTCGAGTCCGCGGTGGACTTCGCCGCTGTTCCCGCCGAGGCGGTCGCTGCGGCCGCCGTCGACCCTGCGGCTGCCGGTTTCGCACCGGTTGCCGCGGCGGGGGTCTTCGCCGCCGGCTTCTCGGCCGGTTTCGTCGCCGGTCCGCCGGTCTTCGGCAGTCCGGTCCGTCCCGCGGGCTTGTCGCCGGGCTTGCCGGTGTCGGGGCCGGTGGACTTCGGCAGGCCCGTCCTGGTCTTCGGCAGACCTGTGCGGCCCGCAGGCTTGGCGGGTTCGTCCGCCGCCGCCTCCGTGTCGGCGCTGCCCTTCTCCGCGGTGTCTCCACTCGCCGAGGCGGCAGCACCGGCGGCCACGGCGCCGGCAACCCCAGCACCGGCAGCTGCGGCAGGGACTCCCGCGGTGCTTGCTGCGTCGGTGGTGTCCGCTGCACCGGTGGCATCGGCCGCTGGTGCAGTCTTCGGCTGCGCATCGGTGGGCGCGGTGGCCGTTGCCGGGGCGAAGCCTTCGGGCGGCCAGGGGTCGCCGCCGGCGGTGCGCGGCAGACCGCGGCGCAGCGGAACATCGCTGAGCTCGGCGGCCGACGCAGTTGTCGCCCCACCGGCGGCAGGTGCCGCGGCAGCGGGAGCAGCTCCACCAGCACCTGCCGAGGCAGCGGAAGTGGTCTCTGTCGCGGTCACAGTGTCCGCAGGCACACCGTCCGCGGCGGCAGAGTCAGCAGCCTGGTCACCGGCAACGGGTGTTCCGGACTCAGCGGTCGCGGCAGGAGGCGTTGCACTCGCCGAGGGTCCCTTGACCCCCGCAGGGGCGAGGCCCTCCGGCGGCCATGCGTCCCCACCTGACCGGCGAGGCAGCCCACGGCGCAACGGCACCGATGCGGCGTCTTCTCCGGCAGAGGCAGCGGCGACGCCGGCTCCGGCAACGCCTGCCCCGGCGGCAGCGCCCGCGCCTGCCACAACAGCAGCGGCGTCGGTCTCCTCTGCGCCGGAGGTGGTCTCGGTCGGCTCTGCACCCGCAGCAACGCCCTGGCCTGACGCTTCCTCGGCGGACGTTTCATCGGTGCTGGAGGTCTGCTCGACGACGGCTTCTCCGCCACCGGTTTCCGACGCACCAGGTTCGATCGGCGCACCGGGCTCGGCCGGCGCGGCACCAGCGGCAGCAGCACCACCGGCCTGCCTCGGCGCCTTGACTCCGGCGGGGGCAAACCCTTCCGGCGGCCATGCCTCTCCACCGCTCACGCGGGGAAGTCCACGGCGCAGGGGCACCTCGGCCGCGGGGGCCGAATCCGCCGCGCCTGCTCCAACAGCTGCACCGGCACCCGCGCCGGCAGCGACATCCTGTGCGCCGGCATCGCTCGAGGCACCTGCGTCGCTCAAGGCACCAGCGTCGGTCGACGCACCGGCAGGCACCTCGACGTCGGCCCCACCGTCGGCCTCAACGGCGACGGTCTCGTCGACTCCGGAGTCAAGACCAGGTTCGACACCGGTCGCATCCGGTTCGACGGAGCCCACGGTCGAGGTCTCGGCAGCAGTCACCTCGGTGACGGCACCCGAATCGACGGCAACCCCAGATTCGACGGCGCCCGCAGAATCGACGGGAGCGCCAGCATCAACGCCACCCGCAGAATCAACCGCACCCGCAGGCTCAGCAGCGCCCGCCTCGGCGCTCACCCATTCCCGGGATTCCCACTCGACAGCCTGACCCACCGTGCCCTCCGGCGGCCACGGATCGCCGCCGGAGACCCGGGGCAGACCCGAGCGCAGCGTGTTGGAGAAGGTGGCCATATCAGCCCTGTTTCGCTTTCAGGGTCTCGACGGCCTGGGGGACGACCTTGAAGAGGTCGCCGACGACGCCGAAGTCGGCGATGTCGAAGATCGGCGCTTCGCCGTCCTTGTTGACCGCGACGATCGTCTTCGAGGTCTGCATGCCCGCCTTGTGCTGGATCGCCCCGGAGATGCCGAGCGCGACGTAGAGCTGGGGGGAGACGGACACACCGGTCTGGCCGACCTGGTGCGACTGCGCGATGTAGCCGGCATCGACCGCGGCGCGCGAGGCGCCGACAGCGGCACCGAGGACGTCGGCGAATTCGCCGACGAGCTCGAACGACTCCTCCGAACCGACACCGCGACCACCGGAGACGACCTTCTGCGCCCCGCGCAGCTCGGGTCGCGAGGAGGTCTCGACGACGGCTTCGTACGCGGTGACGTCGGCACTGCGCTTGCCGGAGTCGGTTACCTCGAGGGCCTGCGCGTTCGCGGGCTGGGCCTCAGCGCGGTTCTCGATCGCACCGAGGCGGACGGTGATGACGGGCGCGCCGAAGGTCGGGGCCGACTGCGCGGTGTAGCCGCCGCCGTAGACGGAGTGGTCGGCGACGATGCCCTCGGAATCGCGTTCGACGCCGATCGCGTCGACCGAGAGCGCCGAACCCGTGCGCACGGCGAAGCGGCCGGCGAGGTCGCGGCCGTCGATCGAGTTCGGGACGAGGATGGCATCGGGTGCGGTGAGCTCCGCGGCGCCGACGAGGGCGTCGACGGCGAAGGTGCCGAGCGCGGAGCTGCCCGCGGGCACCTCGGCGATGAGGGTCTGGACGGCACCGAGCGAGGCCGCCGTCTCCGCCGCGGCGTCACCGGTGCCGGCAGGGGCGACGATGAGTGCGACGGGGCTGCCGATCGCGGCGGCACCGCCGAGGAGTTCGGCAGCGGGCTTCTCGAGAGCGCCTTCGGGATCGACCGTGAGCGCGACGAGGATGGTGTCCTGGGGGAATTCAGCCATGTCTTCTCTCCTTAGGCCAGGCGGTTCTTGATGAGGAATTCGGCGAGCTCGGCTCCGCCGTTGCCGTCGTCGACGACCTTCTCGCCGGCTTCGCGCGGGGGCTTCTCGGCGACGGAGACCATGATCGACCGGGCGGTCGACTGGTCGGCGGCGTCGATGTCGAGGTCGGCGAGGCCGATGACCTCGAACGGCTTCTTCTTCGCCGCCATGATGCCCTTGAAGTTGGGGAAGCGCGCCTCGGGCAGCGCCTCGGTGATCGAGATGACGGCGGGCAGCTCCGCGGTCACCTGTTGCTGACCGCCGTCGACGGCGCGCGTGCCGGAGACGGCGGTGTCGGTGAGTTCGACGGTGCTCAGGCCGGTGACGTGCGGGAGGTCGAGGTGCTCGGCGAGCATCGCCGGGAGCAGGCCGGCGTTGCCGTCGGTCGAGATGTTGCCGGTGACGACGAGGTCGTAGTCGCCGCGGCGGATGGCGGCGGCGAGCACCTCGGCGGTGAGTCCGAGGTCGGCGCCGAGGAGTTCCTCATCGGAGATGTGGACGGCTTTGCCGGCGCCCATGGCCAGGCCCTTGCGGATCGTCGCGGTCGCACCCGACGGGGCCATCGAGATGACGGTGATCTCGGTGCCGTCGTGGCTGTCCGCGTAGTTGAGGGCGACTTCGAGGGCGCGTTCGCCGATCTCGTCGAGCACGGCTTCCGAGGCGGCACGGTCCGCCAGGCCGGTTTCGAGATCGAGCTTGCGATCCCCGTACGTGTCCGGGACCTCTTTGACCAACACAGCGATCTTCAACGTGGCTCCTATTCGAATGACGCAGGTCCGCCGCCGAGCAGTCAGTCCTGCTGAGTGTCGTCTCCCCCATAATCTACAGGCGGGAAACATGCCGTTCGCCCGCCGCATCCGCGTGCGCATGCGGCGGCGTGCTCCGCCCTCCATGGTACGTGGTGGAGGCCACACTTCGGACACCAGGGTGCCTGTCGCTGCGGGACGAGCCCATCGCTACTGAACGAACGATCGATTTCAAGCCTACCAGCCCGCCGAGGTGACCCGCACCTGCCGTCGACACCGCCGTGACCGGTGGGAACCGCCGGGACCCCGGCCGCCGTCGTCCCGGCCGCCGGGATCCCGGCCGTTGGGATCTGGCCCGGCCCCCACGACCGGCCGTGCCCACTTAGAATGGTGGAACCTCGACCGGGTGCTGGTTCACGACGAGCGCAACCCCGGTGAGGAGCACGACGCACCGAGGCTGCCGGGCGGCAGCCAGCAGCGACGCCGAAGGAGCACGCCCTTGTCATTCGACCTCGACGACATCGACCGCAGCATCATCGCTGCCCTCGTCGAGGACTCCCGGCTGAGCGTGCGCCAGCTCGCCGAGCGCGTGCACATCTCCCGGTCCGCCGCGCACAAGCGCTTCACCGCCCTCCTCGAGTCGGGGGCGATCAAGGGCTTCACCGCCGAGGTGGATCGCGCCGCCCTCGGCATGTCCGTGACCGCGGTGGTCGTCGTCAAGATCGGCGAGCGGCCGTGGCCGGAGGTCCGCGACGAGCTCGCCGCGCTCCCCTTCGTCGAGAAGGTTCAGGCCGTCAGCGGCGACATCGACGCCCTCGTCACCGTCAATGCCCCCGACAACACGGCGCTGTCCCAGGTCATCCTCCGTCGCATCCACGAGGTTCCCGGCGTCACCTCGTCACGGTCGCTGCTCATCCTCGATGAGGCCGAAGGTCACCGTCCCGGCGCACAGAGCCCGCTGAGCTGAGCCGCCCGCTGAGCTGAGCCGCGCGCCGGGCCGAGCCGGACTCACCGCTGGCGGTACGCCTGCAGCGCCTGTTCGACCATCTCGAGACTGTAGTTCGCGTCGGAGTATCCGGCGATCGTCGACTTGCCGTTGGGATAGACGTTGCCGGCCTGCGCGGCGGGCAGCTGAGCGAAGACCGGTGAGTCCATGAGCGCGGTGCTCAGCTCGTCGTACTCGCCGCGCAGGTTCGAGGTGACGAAGACGATGTCGGCGTCCCCGGCGGCCTTGTCGACGAGTTCGAGCGAGACCTCGGCTTCGGGCTCCGCCGCCTCGGCGTTCTCCGCGATGACCCTGTCCTCGTCGGCCGACCAGGTGAGACCGAGCGGGTCGTAGATCGTTCCGAGCATGTTCCCGCTCCCCCACAGGTACGCGGTGTTCTCGGTGAATGAGGAGAGCGTCGCGATCGTCGTCCCATCGGTGACGTCGCTGTACTCCTCGCTGATGCGCGTCTGCTCGGCGATGAAGGCGTCGTCGAGGGCCGTGAGCTCCGCGCTCCGGTTGACCGCGTCGGCGACCTCCCCGACCCGCTGCTTCCAGTTCGCGCGGTCTCCGCCGCGCAGGGTGAACTGGTAGACGGGGGCGATGTCCTCGAGCTGGTCGACGACTCCGGAGTCGAGGGTGTTCGGGGCGAGGATGAGGTCGGGGTCCGTCGTCGCGAGCCGTTCGATGTCCGGCTCGTCGGTCGCCACGACGGGCACCTCGCCGAGGCGGTCGACCCATCCCTGGGGCACCGAGGCCTCCTGATACTCCCCCTGCCCGACGGGGGTGAGCCCGAGATCCATGAGGGTCTCCGTCGCGGCATAGTGCAGGGTGGCCACGGACTGCGGCTGAGCGGGAATGACGACGTCGGCTCCAGTGGCGTCGGTGACGGTGCGCGTCTCGCCGCCGCCGGCCGCCTCGGCGTCGCCTGAACCGCCGCCCCCGCAGCCGGCGAGGAGGGCGAGCGCGGCGCAGCCGGCGGTCAGCGCGGTCATCGTCTTCAGTGTCATAGCGTCCTTTCGCGGAGCGAACGACGGAAACCCTCGACGCGGTTGTCGCGCAGTCGTGCGCGCACGATGATCGGCAGCATCTGCGCGGACGACCGAATCGCCGCTGTCGAGGGTTCCGTGTCGGATGAAACAGTGAGATCCCGCAGGTCGCGACTCCAAGCAGGTGTGTCAACTGCCGTGACGCGCGATCCGTTCGTGATCTCGTAGGTTAGCCTAACCTGAGTTCTCGTCGCTCCGCAATCCGCCGAGGCGGTCGATCGTCAATCGACCCCCCCTCCTCGACGCCGACACGCCGGCGATGTCGGCGAGAAGTCGATGCGCCGGCGACGAGTTGCCCGCCTGACGACTTCTCGCCGACATGGCGTGCGTGTCCCAGTTCGGCGGCCACCAGGCATTCAAAGGCGGCGTCGAGGGCAGGCGGGAGAAGGTCGCCGAGGCGTTCACCGCCCGCGGCTACCGCTGGGGTGAGATCTGAGCGGCCCGCGCGCTCAGCAGCCCCGTTCGACCCCGGCCATTCGTCCGCTCCACCCCGCCTCGTTCGCGCAGTTCGTCCACCGTTCGCGACACGATCGGCACCCCCGTCCGTGACCGCCTGAAGAGCCTGGATCGGTGATCGCGGTCACGTCATCATGAAGTCATGACCATCGACGTTCCCACCACAGGCCGCGCTCTTCCCCAGCTGCAGCCCATCAGCTTCATCGGCCCCGACGGCCGACCGACCGACACCCCGACCGAGGGACTGACGATCCCGAGCGATCGGACGCTGACCGGCCTCTACCGGCAGATGGTCCTCGTCCGCCGGTTCGAGGCGCAGGTGACCCACCTGACCAGGCAGGGGCGCCTCGCCACGTACCCCTCGGCGGCGGGACAGGAGGCGTGTGAGGTCGGTGCGACGACTGCGCTGTCGCCGAACGACTGGCTGTTCCCCACGTACCGGGACTCCGCGGCTCTGCTCACCCGCGGCGTGCCCGTCGGTGAGATCCTCTCGGCCTTCCGCGGTGACTGGCACTGCGGGTTCGACCCACAGGAGTACCACACCTCACCGGCGGCGACACCGCTGGCCACGCAGACCCTCCATGCCGCCGGCTTCGCGATGGCCTCCAAGCTCAAGGGCCTGGACGCGGCGACGCTGACCTTCCTCGGCGACGGTGCGAGCAGTGAGGGCGACACCCACGAGGCCTTCAACTTCGCCTCGGTGTGGCAGACCCCGACGGTCTTCGTCCTCCAGAACAACCAGTACGCGATCTCCACCCCGCTGCGCGAGCAGTCGAACGCGACGATGCTCGCCGACCGCGCCGCCGGCTACGGGATGCCCGGCATCCGCGTCGACGGCAATGACGTCGCCGCGGTGTTCGCCGCCGTCTCCGCGGCCCTCGAACGCGGCCGCGAAGGCGACGGCCCGACCCTCATCGAATGCCTCACGTACCGGATGGAGTCGCACACGAACTCCGACGATCCGACGAAGTACCGCGACGCCGAGGAGGTCGAGCACTGGAAGCAGTTCGACCCGATCGACCGTCTCGAGACGTTCCTCCGCGACCGCGGCGTGCTCGATGACGCCCGTGTCGAGGAGATCGCGGCGGAGGCCGAGACGCTGGCCGCCTCGGTGCGCGATGCGATGAACACCGAGGCCGAGGTCGACCCGACCGAGCTCTTCGCCTTCGTCTACGGGACCGAGCGCGCGAGCCTCACCGAGCAGCGCGCCCAGCTCGAGGCCGAACTCGCAGGGGCTGAGGCATGAGCGTCGACTCCCCGACCGACACGGCACCCGCCGACACTCCCGAGCCGGCGACCGCCACGACCGCGGACACAGCCACAGACACAGCCACGGACACCGCAACGAGCACGTCCGCGACCACCCCCGCCCCCGCCTCGGTGACGATGACGAAGGCACTCAACCAGGCCCTGCGCGATGCCCTGGCCGAGGACGAGAACGTCGTCGTCTACGGCGAGGACGTCGGCCGCCTCGGCGGGGTCTTCCGGGTCACGGAGGGCCTGCGGAAGGAATTCGGACCCGAACGCGTGTGGGACTCCCCGCTCGCGGAGTCGGGCATCGCCGGCACCGCGGTCGGCATGGCGATGGCGGGGATGCGCCCGGTCATCGAGATGCAGTTCGACGCGTACGCCTACCCCGCGTTCGAGCAGATCGTCTCCCACATCGCGAAGATGCGGAACCGGACGAAGGGCCGCGTCACCCTGCCGATCACGATCCGCATCCCGTACGCCGGTGACATCGGCGGCGTCGAGCACCACTCGGACTCCTCCGAGGCGTACTGGACCTCGACGCCGGGACTCACCGTCGTCACCCCGTCGAATCCGGCCGACGCGTACTCGCTCCTGCGCGAGTCGATCGCCTCCGACGATCCCGTCATCTTCATGGAGCCGAAGTCCCGGTACTGGATGAAGGACACGCTCAGCCTGCCGGTGACCACGGCTCCCATGAACCGCGCCGAGGTGGTCCGTGAGGGCACCGACGTCACCCTGCTCGCGTACGGGCCGACCGTCCGCACGGCACTGTCGGCCGCCGAGGCCGGAGCCGAGCACGGACTGTCCATCGAGGTCATCGACCTGCGCTCGCTCTCGCCGTTCGACGACGAGACCGTGTCCGCCTCGGTCCGCCGGACCGGCCGGGCCGCCGTCATCCATGAGGCCGCCCAGTTCGGCGGTTACGGCGCCGAGGTGGCCGCTCGGGTCACCGAACGCAACTTCACGTACCTCGCCGCCCCGATCCTCCGGATCACCGGCTTCGACGTGCCCTACCCGTCCCCGAAGCTCGAGGAGTACTACTTGCCGACCGCCGAACGCGTCCTCGACGCCCTCGAATCCTGGGACTGGGAGCTGTGATGAGTGCTGTGTCGACCACCGGAGCACGCGACTTCATCCTCCCCGACCTCGGCGAGGGCCTCACCGAGGCGGAGCTCATCGGCTGGAAGGTCGCCGTCGGCGACACCGTCCACGTCGACCAGATGGTCGTCGAGGTCGAGTCCGCGAAGAGCGTCGTCGAACTCCCCTGCCCGTTCGCCGGCACGATCGTCGCGCTCCACGCGAACGCCGGTGACACCGTCGAGGCCGGGCAGGCTCTGCTCTCCGTCGCCGAGGCGGGGGCCGCCGACGCTGCGCCCGCGGGTGACGCCGGTTCGGATGCAGCCGGTCCGAGCGCCTCCGACAGTGCCGCGGACGAACTGCCGACCGACGATGCCGACCCCGTCGGCATCGAAGGCGGAGGGGCGAACCTCATCGGCTACGGCACGACCGCACCGAAGGCGCGCTCGGGGAAGAAGCGCTCATTCGGCGCGAAGTCGACCGACTCACCTGCGGAGACACCGAGCGCACCGGCGCCGGCAGCTCCTCCGGCCGTCCCGTCGACCACGCCTCCCGCGCAGCCGGCAGACACTGCCACCACCTCTCCCGTGTCCTCGCCGATCGTGCGCAAGCTCGCGAAGGACCACGGCATCAGCGCGAAGCACCTGCCGGGGACCGGCCCCGGTGGGGTCGTGACCCGGGCAGACGTCCTCGCCGCCGTCGATCGTCAGGGCACGACCGGCCTCCACGGCACGCCTGAACGTCAGGGCACGACCGCCTCGGCGCCGGGACAGCCGCACACCGCGGTCACGACAGGAACCCCGATCCCGAGCACCGACCGCGACACCCGCACCCCGATCACGGGACTGCGGAAGGTCGTGTCCGAGCGGCTCTCCCAATCGCGGAGGGAGATCCCCGAGGCGACGATCTGGCTCGACGTCGACGCGACCGAACTGCTGGCGACGAAGAAGGCGCTCGAGGCCCGCACGGGAGAGAAGTACTCTCTGCTCGCGCTCGTCGCGCGCTTCGTCATCGCCGGGCTGAAGAAGTATCCGATCCTCAACTCCTCGATCGACACGGCCGCGAACGAGATCGTCACCCACGGCGACATCAACCTCGGGCTCGCCGCACAGACGCCGCGCGGGCTCATGGTCCCCGTCGTCCACGGGGCCGGGGAGATGAGTCTGCGGCAGCTGCGCGATGAGATCGGCGAGACCGTGGGCAAGGCCTCGACCGGCAAGTTCGCGTCTGCGGAACTGACCGGAGGGACGTTCACGCTCAACAACTACGGCGTCTTCGGCGTCGACGGGTCCGCCCCGATCATCAACCTGCCCGAGGTCGCGATGCTCGGGCTCGGTCGGATCAAGGACCGGCCGTGGGTCTCACACGGCGAGCTCACGGTGCGCAAGGTGATGTACCTCAGCTTCGTCTTCGACCATCGCGCGTGCGACGGTGCCGAACCGAGCGAGTTCCTCACCTTCGTCGCCGACTGCATCGAGAACCCGATCTCCCTCCTCCCGGAGGTCTGAGGCCCCGGCAGTCTCACGCGCCGCGGCGTGACCCCCGCGTGACGGAAGTTCCGGACGCGGAGTGTCGATCTCACCGACCCGAATCGACACTCCGCGTCCGGAACTTCGTCGTTCACGCCCGGGCGGGCTCGGGACGGTTCTCGTGGGCGATGCCCGAGTGCTCGGCGCCGTTGCCGAACCGCAGCAGCCGCAGGGCGTTGAGAACGACGAGGAACGTCGATCCCTCGTGGATGAACACGACCGGGCCCATCTGCAGCCCGAGCAGGCTCGCGGGGACGAGGAAGGCGACGATGACGAGGGAGGCGATGAGGTTCTGCCGGATGATCGCCGAGGAGGCCCGGCTCAGCCGGATGAGGAACGGGACCTTGCCGATGTCGTCGCTCATCAGCGCGACATCCGCGGTCTCGAGCGCGACGGCGGAGCTCGCGGCCCCCATCGCCACCCCCACTGAGGCGTTCGCCATCGCCGGGGCGTCGTTGACGCCGTCGCCGACCATCGCGGTGTCGCCCTGCGAGGCGAGTCGACGGATCGTCGACACCTTGTCCTCGGGCATGAGGTCGCCGGCGGCGGTGTCGACGCCGACCTCGGAGCCGATCGCGTCGGCGACGCGCTGATTGTCCCCGGAGATCATCACGAGCTCATCGACGCCGGAGGTGCGCAGGGAGCTGATGACGGCCTTCGCCTCGGCGCGCGGGGCGTCCATGACGCCGAGGGCACCGAGGAACCGGCCGCCCCAGCGGACGACCATGATCGTCCGGCCCGCGTTCTGCAGCTCCGCGACGAGGTCCTCGATCTCCGGGGTGAGGTCGCCGGCGAACATCCGCAGGCTGCCGAGTTCGGCGCGCTGCCCGGCGATCGTCGCGGTCACGCCCTGACCGGTGACCGATTCGACGTCGACGGCCTCGAGGCGGTCGGCGGCCGGCACCTGCGGGTCGAGGCCGGTGACGATCGCCGTGGCGAGGGGATGGTCGACGGAGGACTCGAGGGCGAGGGCGACGCGGGAGAGCTCGCCGGCCTCGACGCCCGCGGCGGGCCGGATGTCGGTGAGCCGCGGCAGCCCCCACGTCAGTGTGCCGGTCTTGTCGAAGGCGATCGAACGCACCTTCCCGAGCGTCTCGAGGGGTCCGCCGCCCTTGATGAGCAGCCCGGCCCGGGCCGCGCGGGCGACACCGGAGAGGACCGCGGCGGGGGTGGCGATGGCGAGCGCGCACGGGCTCGCGGCGACGAGGACGAGCATCGCCCGGTAGAAGCTGTCGGCGAACGTCTCGTCGAGGACGAACCAGCCGACTAAGAGGACGATGAGGACCATCGCGATGACGGCGGGAACGTACCAGCGCTGGAACCGGTCGATGAAGCGCTGGGTCGCGCTCTTCGTGTCGTCGGCTTCGCGGACCATCGTCACGACCCGGGAGAGCGTCGAGTCCGCGGAGACGGCGAGGACGACGACGTCGAGGGAGCCGGAGCCGTTGACGGTGCCGGCGAAGACCCGGGAGGACGGGTCGATGCGCCCCGGGTTGTCGCCGGCCTCGGTGCGGTCGGCCACCGGGGACTTCTCCGCGGGGATGCTCTCACCGGTGATCGCCGACTGGTCGACGGCCGAGTTGCCGACGGCGACGAAGCCGTCGGCGGGGATGCGGGCATGGGGGCGCACGACGACGACATCGCCGATCTCGAGGTCCTCGGTGGGCCGCTCCACGACGTCATCGCCGACGCGCACGAGCGCGGTGGCCGGAGCGAGCTCCGCGAGCGCTTCGATCGAGCGCTTGGCCCGACCCATCGCGTACTCCTCGAGCGCGTGACCGAGGGAGAAGAGGAAGAGGAGCACAGCGCCTTCGGCGAACCGCCCGACGCTGGCCGCGCCGATCGCGGCGACGAGCATGAGGAAGTCGACCTCGAACCGGCCGTGCCGCACGGAGTTGATCGCCGTGGCGAAGGTGAAGAACCCGCCGAAGAAGTACGTGGCGAGGAAGAGGGGGATGGCGATCTGGGTCAGAGGTGCGCCCGGGACGAAGTACTCGAAGATCGCTCCGGCGAGGTAGGTGACACCGGAGGTGATCGCGAACCCGAGCTCCCACGCAGGCCCGCCGAGGCGACCGTGACCGTGCCCATCATCGCCGGGTTTCGCACGCGACCGGTCGTTCGTCGCCGTGACAGCTGCCGACTCGTTCCGCTTCTCGTCCATACCCCAATCGTATGCACGTATATTTATATGTCAATATGTTTGCGGGAACTCTCAGTCGTCGAGAAGCGCTGCGGCGTACATCGGGCGGGCGGCGTCGGGGCTCGGCGGGTGGAAGAGCCCAGCCGTCGCGTCGCGGTAGAGCCGGGAGGCCTCGTGGCTGTTGTCGAAGCCGCTGCCGCCCGTGCTCAGCAGGGCGGCCTCCGCGGTGCGACGGGCCGCCTCGGCGGACTTGATCCGCGCACCGACGAGGCGCAGGGGCCAGCCGGCGCCGTGATCGACGAGGTCGTCGAAGTCGCGGGAGTACGCGTCGATCATCGCGGGCACCGTGAGGTAGTCGAGGTGGGCGTCGGCGAGGCGGGTGCGGGCCTCGGGGACCTCGGCGAATGTCGTCCCGGACTTCGCCGATCTCCGCGTCTTCAGCGCTGCCGTCCCGACCTCGAGGGCGCGTGCGGCGATGCCGGCGTAGACGGCGGCGATGAGGAGCTGGAAGTTGCTCGTGATCGCGAACGTGAGCAGATCGGGGTGACGACCGGCGGGGATGACGCGCGAGACCCGGTCGGGGCGCATCGGCACGCGGTCGAGGATCGTCGCCCGCGACTGGGAGCCCCGCATGCCGAGGACGTCCCAGCGATCGGAGACGCTGATGCCCGGGGCGTCGCGGTCGATGAACCCGTAGACGAGTTCGCCCTCCGCCGGTTCGTCGCCGTCGGGACCGGCGATGCCGTCGTCGACCGGGGTGATCGCGCCGTGGACGATGAGCCGGGTCCACACGGGTGAGAGCGAGGTGAAGATCTTCACCCCGGTGAGTGCGTAGCCGCCGTCGGGTGTCGGGACCGCCTCGGTGTTCGAGCCCTGGAGCACCCAGTCGTTGCCCGGTTCGGAGATCCCGAACGCGAAGATCTCACCGGCCATGGCCTCGTCGAACACCCAGTTCAGCGAATCGTCGCCGCGATCGGCCAGGGCCTTGACGACGCCGGTGGTCATGAGGTGCATGTTGACGGCGAGCGCGGTCGCCGGTGCCGCCGCGGCGAGGCGCTGCTGGAGTCGGGCGACCTCGAAGAGGCTCAGCCCCGGTCCCCCGTGCGCGGTGGGGACGAAGAGGGTGAGGTAGCCGCTGGCCCTGAGCTCCTCGAGGTCCGCGTCGAAGAAGCCGTTCTCCCGGTCGGTGACGGCTACGCGCTCCCGGAAGCGCTCGAGCATCTCCGCAGGCAGGAAGCGCTCGCCGAGTTCGGTGATGTGGGCTTCGCGATCGGTCATCGTCTCTCCTCGTTCTCTGGTCTCATGGTTGCGCTGATCTCATGGTTGCGGCCGGCGCAGGATGATCGCGCCGTTGTGGCCGCCGAAGCCGAAGGACGTCGACAGCACGGTGTCGATCGGCGCCTCGGCGCCCACTGATCGTGCCTGACCTGCGACGATGTCCCAGCCCTCGGCGTCGGGGTCGCCGAGGTTGAGCGTCGGGGGCAGCACCTGATCCCGCAGCGTGGCGATCGCGATGATCGCTTCGACGACCCCGGCGGCACCGAGGAGGTGGCCGGTGCTCGACTTCGTCGCGCTGATCGGGATCGTGCGGGCGGTCGCGCCGAGGGCGGCGTCGAAGGCGGCGAGTTCGGCCCGGTCGCCGGCCGGGGTGCCGGTGGCGTGGGCGTTGATGTGGTCGATGTCGGTCGGTGCGAGCCCGGCATCGGTAAGGGCCTCGCGCATCGCCGCTGCCGCACCGCGGCCATCGGGGTGCGGGTTCGTCGGATGGTGGGCGTCGCTCGCGGCACCGAACCCGGCGAGCTCGGCGAGCACCGCGGCGCCGCGGGCGGCCGCGCTGTCGGCGGATTCGAGGAGGATCGCCGCAGCCCCCTGGCTCATGACGAAGCCCTTCCGGGCGGCGTCGAAGGGCCGACTCGCCGCGCGCGGATCGTCCTCGCACCCGGCGGCGAGCGCCCGGAGGTTGGCGTTCGAGGCGAGGTTGACCGGTCCGAGGCAGTCCTCCATCCCGACGACGAGGACCGCGTCGGCGTACCCGTGGCGGATGCGCCGCATCGCCTCGCCGAGGCCGATCGCCCCGGACGCGCAGGTGGCCGACACGCCCTGTGCGGGTCCGCGGAGGTCGAAGCGCTGACTGAGCAGGGCGGCCGCGGAATCGGGGGCGCCGTGGATGGCGAGGGTCAGGGGGACGCCGCGCGGGCCCGCCGCGTCGAGAGCGCGGGTGGCTGACTGCATGGCATCGACGGGTCCGGATCCGGTGGCGGCGATGACGCCGACGCGCTCGCGGTCCCACGGCAGCGCGGCAGCGGGGTCGGGGATGCCGGCCTGGGCCAGCGCCTGGTCGCCGGCGGCGATCGCCCAGTGCTGGACCGGGCTGAGACGACGAGCGAGCGCTCGCGGGAGGACCGCCTCGGCGTCGAAGTCCGTGATCTGCCCGCCGATGCGCACGGCAAGGTCGGCGAACTCCTCTCCGACGAGGACGTCGATCGCGCTGCGTCCCGCGCGGACCGCATCCCAGAGGCTCTCAGGGTCGAGTCCGCTCGGGGTGATCGCGCCCATGCCGGTGATGACGGCGCGGCGGTCACCGCTCACTGTCGCCGCCTCACAGTCTGCGTCCCTGGTCGTTCACGATGAGGTCAACGGTTTCCGCGCGCCGAATCTTCCCGCCGACCGTGCGCGGCAGACGATCGAGGACGTAGAACCGCCGCGGCACGAACTGCGGAGCGAGCTGGGTCCGCCCGTGAGCGAGGAGGGCCGCCTTGTCCGGGAGGCTAGACATCGACTCCGATGTCGACTCCGGCTCCTGCATCGGATCCTGCATCGACTCCGGCGTCGACTGGTCGCCGCCGTCCTCGATGACGAGGGCGACGACGGTCCCGAGGTTCGCGTCGGGGAGGGCGATGGCGACGACCTCGCCGAGGTGGGGCACAGTGCCGTACGCCCGTTCGACCTCGGGGAGGGAGACCTTGTGACCCCCGGTGACCGCGATGTCCCCGGCCCGCCCGGCGAGCTGGAGGAGACCGCCGTCCATCCGCCCCTGATCGTCGACGGTGGCCCAGCCGTCGGGGCCGCGGAGGACCTCGGTGCTCGTGCCGGTGACGTAGCCCTCGGAGCATGCGGCGGCGAGGATCCACAGCGTCCCGAGCTCGCCGTCGGGCACGGGGGAACCGGAGTCGTCGCGGATCTGTGCGCCGATCGTCGGATAGATCGTGATCCACGTGCCGTCGCCGGCGCGGGAGTCTCCGATGAATCCGATCTCCGCGGCCCCGTAATAGCTGATGAGACGGGTGTCGGGAAGGACCTCGCCGAGGCGGTCGCGGATGACCGCGGGCAGGTTCGCTCCCCCGGAGACGACGAGGTCGAGACCGGCGAAGCGTGCGGGGTCTCGGCCCGCCGCCTCGGCGAGCGCCCGGACGATCGCGGGCACCGCGACGATCCGGGTGATCTTCTCCTCGGCGATGCGCCGGCCCATGGCTGCGGGGTCGAACTCGTCGGCGACGTGGATGGTGCCGCCGGTCGCGAGGCTCTCGATGACGGCGTAGAGGGTGAGGCTGTAGGACACGGGTCCGGGTGCGAGCGTCGCGACGCCCGGCAGCGGTTCGAGGTGGGCGGCGGAGACGGCGACGTTCGCCCGGTACTGCTCCCGGGTCTTGATGAACGCCTTCGGGTTGCTCGTCGTGCCCGAGGAGAAGAGCATGAGGAACGGCTCCGCGGGCGCGCGGACGCTCGGGGCGGGAAGGTCGGGGCCGGATCGGCGGGCGGTGACGGCGGACTCGAAGGCGGCCGCGGAGATGACGGTGCCGGTCCACGCGGAGGCGGCGAGCGCCTCGGCGAGGGCGGGTGAGTCGCTGATGACGACGCCGATGCCGGTGGCTCGGATGATCCCGACCTGGTGGCTCAGCGGGCAGCGGGGGTCGATCGTCGCGGAGACCGCGCGGAAGCCGGCGAGCCCGGCGACGATGCGGGCGGTGAGGAACGCCGAGGTGTGGCTGACTGCCGTGATCGGCACGCCCGCGGTCTCCGGGGCCGGTGTCGGCGGGGCGGGTTGGGCGCGGTGGAGGGCGTCGACGGCGGCGAAGACGGCACGGGAGTCGGCGACGAGCTCGGCATAGGTGAGCCGGTCGTCACCGCCGACGATCGCGAGCCTGTCGGGATGGGACGCAGCGGTGGCGAGGATGCTCGCGGTGATGGGCACGGGGACGCTCAGGCCGCGTGGCTGCGGGCGCTGATGTCCGGGGCCTTGGCGGGGGTCGGGTCCGTGGAGACGGTCTTCGGGGCGCCGACCATGATCTCGGCGTCGGGGGTCGGAACGATCATCCCGAGCGGATCGGTCAGTCCCGCCTCGGCGTAGAGCCGGGTGACGCGGGAGCGCAGGGCGCGCATGATGAAGATCGCGGCGATGGGGATGAGGACGATGATGATCACCGAGGTGACGCCGACGGTCAGGGAGATCGAGTCGGCGACGCCGTACATCGGAAGGCCGAAGAGCCCGAAGATCACGCCGAGGATCGCGAGTGCGCCGAGCCAGACGAAGACCATGGTCACGCGACTCCACACGGTGTCGAAGCGGCTGAGCTCCTCGTCGAGGGCGACGATCTCGGAGAGTTCGGGGCGGCGGTCGGCGGGGATCCGCCGGAACACCTGTTCGCCTGCGTCCGTGCCGTTCGACCACTGTCGGATGACCTGGCCGTTGCCGGTGATGTGCCACCGTGATGTCCACTGCTCCGTCATAGTGCGCAGTCTAAAGGGTGGAGATGAGCGGGAAACTCAGGGCGCCGGGAGCGTTCGCGGGAGGCTCGTGCCCCCATGCCCCCGTGCCCCGCGCTCCAGAGGTGGATCCCGCTTGATTTCAGCGCCGATCTCGAGCGGGATCCACCTCGGAGGCGATGCATCCGCCTCAAAGGCGATACTGGAAGGCATGGATGACCGACGATGGCACCGCGGGGATGCGATCCTGTGGACCTATATCAACCCGGATTTCCCTGATCTCGTCGATCAGCGTCCCGTCACGGTCGTCGCCGACGACGAACGACATCTGGCGGTGTGGCTGGCACCCGAGACGCGCCTGCTTCATCAGGTCCTCGCGGACGGCTCGGAGCTGCGCAGCGCCGAAGGATCCGCACGATTCACGGCACCTCGGGCGCAGGCTGTGCGGACCTGGGCGGGCAAGGGAATCCTCGCGGTGTTCCAGCCCGACACGATGCACTCGGTGTGGTTCTTCGAGAGTGCGTCGGGACGACGAGATTCCTACTACGTCAACATCGAGGTTCCGTTCGCCCGCGACAGCTCAGGCATCACGACCTCGGATCTCGTCCTCGATCTCGTGGTCGCCGCAGACGGCACGCATCGGTTCAAGGACGAGGACGAACTCGAATTCGCCGAGGCGGCGGGCCTGTTCTCGTCCTCCGACATCACGTCGATCCGCGAGGCCGCCCAGCGTGCGGTGGCCGATGTGGAGGAGTGGCGATTCCCCTTCGGCTCGGGCTACGAATCGTTCCAGCCCGATCCGAGCTGGCCCGTGCCGTCTCTGCCTCACGATGCCACCTGGGATTTCGAGACCTGACCACGCTGCCCGATGATGAAGCAGACGACCGTGGTGATGAGGAAGGCAACTCCTGCGCCGAGGATGACGAGGGCCGAACGGCCCGCGAACGCCGGAGCGCTCGCGCTTCCTGCCGCCACGGCGAAGACGGCGACGCCGATCGCTCCTCCGGCCTGACGGGCCGTGTTCGACCCGCCGGAGGCGAGACCGGGAGACGAGGGTGCCGCGTGCACTGCAGCTACGACGATGGGCGGGGTGAGCAGTCCGATCCCACTCCCCCAGAGCGCCAGCGCGGGATAGAGCAGCCACGGCAGGGCCGCCTCGGCGAGGAAGCTCAGCGCAATCGCTGCGAACCCTGCCGCGCCGATGGCGAGGCCGACGGCGCTGGCACGCCACACACCGAGGCGAGCACTCATCCGTCCGGCGACCATCCCGAGGAGCGGAAGCGGAAGGAGCGCCGGCAGCGTCGCCACGCCTGCAGCGAGTGGGCTCAGACCCCTGACCTCCTGGAGGTCCTGGGTGAGGAGGAGAAGCGTGCCGAGCACGGAGAGATTCATCAGTCCCGCGACCCCACACGCCAGCAGGAGAAGGGGAAGCGAAGCTCCCGGTTCGCCGGTTGGGGCTGCAGGGGCTCGACTGTCTGCTGGAGCGGCAGTCTCAGTCTGGTCAGGTGACGGTGATTGCGCGGTGAGACTTCGGCGGGACGAGCCGACTGATGAGCGCACGAGCGGGACGAGTGCCGCGAGGACGATCGGGATATTGAGCCAGAACACGGACCGCCAGCCGACGACGCCGACGATGAGTCCGCCGATGAGCGGGCCGGAGGACAGCGCGATCCCGCCGAGCGCCGCCCACGCACCGATGAGACGGGCCCGGTCGGCGGCGTCGCGGGCAAGGTCGGTGAGCAGGGCCAGTGTCCCGGGCAGGACGAGAGCCGCCGCGATCCCCTGCAGGGCGCGGCCCGCCACGAGGACGGCGATGGTCGGGGCGAGGGCACAGACCACCGAAGCGACACCGAACCCTGCAAAACCCGCGAGGACGATCCCGCGATGTCCGCGGCGGTCCCCGACCACTCCGGCGACGAGCATGAGTCCGGCAAGCGGCACGGCGTACCCGTCGACGATCCATGCGAGCCCGAGGTGCCCGGCGCCCAGGTCCGCGCCGATGCTCGGCAGCGCGACGTTGACGACCGTGACGTCGAGGAGGACGAGGAAGTAGCCCGCGCAGAGGGCGACGATGAGGAGAGTCCGAGACATGACTGAACCGTAGGTCGCAGACGTTTCGCTGGGCGTCGAAATGTTCGGGGCCTAGTCTGAGCTCATGAGCACACGCCCCGCGGAGCGCCCCGACGTCACAGGCTCACCGAACATCGCGAGCATGGCTGCGGTGTTCGCCGACCCCAGACGGGTCCGCGTGATCACCGCGCTTGCCGATGGGCGAGCTCTGCCGGCCGGTCGCCTCGCAGAGGAGGCCGGGGTCTCCGCATCGACGGCGAGCAGTCACCTCGGCGTGCTTCTCGATGCCGGGCTGGTCACGGTCATCCCTCAGGGCCGGTACAGGTACTACCGGCTCGCCGATGACGGCATCGAAGACGTCATCGTCTCCCTCTCGCGGTTGGCCCCGACGACGCCGATCACCTCTCTGCGCGAGCACACCCGTTCAGGGGCCCTGCGTCGTGGGCGGACCTGCTATCACCATCTGGCCGGCGGCCTCGGAGTGGCGATGTTCGCCCGCTTCATCGGCTGCGACTGGGTCAGCGGCGGCGACGGCCTGCACCACCCTGAGGCGGGCATCGACTCACTGTCGGCACCCGGGCGCGGCGCGCAGTATCGCCTGAGTCCCGCGGGGGCGGCGGCGCTGGGTGAATTCGGCGTCGACGACGGTGTGCTGTTGACAGATCGGCCGCTGCGCTACTGCGTCGATTGGACGGAGCAGGCGCATCATCTGGCCGGTCCCCTCGGCACGGCGGTCACGCGCACCCTCGTCGACCGCGGCTGGATCGCGCCGGGCCGGGTCCCCCGCAGCGTCGTCCTCACCGAGACGGGCGCGCGGGAATGGGAGCGGTTCGCCTGCTGAGCACGCGGCGACCAGCGATCTGCGCACAGCGACGCGGGCGCCGCACCGAGCCTCGGGAGGACTCCCGGACCCGGCGCGACGCCCGCGCGGTGATCGGTGCGCGACCGATCAGGCTGAGTTCACCAGGTGATCACTCGGCGACGTAGTACATGCGCTTGTTGACGAACTCGTCCATGCCGTAGGGACCGAGCTCACGGCCGAAGCCCGAGCGCTTGGTGCCGCCGAACGGGATCTCCGCACCCTCGCCGGCCGGGGTGTTGACGTTCGACATGCCGACGTCGAGGCGCTGTGCGATCTTCGCTGCGCGCTCCTCGTCCTTCGAGAACACGGCGCCGCCGAGGCCGAAGTCCGTGTCGTTGGCGAGGTTGAGGGCGTCGTCGTCGCTCGAGACCTTGTAGACGGTCGCGACGGGGCCGAAGAGCTCCTCGCGGTACGCGTCCATCTGCTCGGTGACGTTGGTGAGCACGGCGGGGGTGATGTAGGCCGAACCGTCGTCGGCGAGTTCACCGCCGACGAGCGTCGCACCCTGCTCGACGGCGCGGTCGAGCTGCTTGCGCAGGTTCTCCGCGGCGGCGCGCGAGGACAGCGGCGAGTATCCGCCTTCGATCGGATCGGAGGGGTTCGACTTCTGCGAGCTCTGCGCGCGCTCGGTGAGGCCGGCGACGAAGTCGTCGTAGATGTCGTCCATGACGATCATGCGCTTGTTCGCGTTGCAGACCTGACCGGTGTTGTAGAGGCGGGTGCCCCACGCGGTGTCGACGGCCTCGTCGAGGTTGTCGGTGTCGAGGATGATGTAGGGATCCGAACCGCCGAGCTCGAGGACGGCCTTCTTGAGGTACTTGCCGGCGAGCGCACCGACGATCGAACCGGCCCGCTCCGAACCGGTCAGGGACACACCCTGGACACGGCGGTCGGCGATGATCGTCTCGATCTGGTCGTGCGAGGCGTAGACGGTGTTGTAGACGCCCTTGGGCACACCGGCGTCGTCCATGATCTGCTGGATCGCGGCGGCCGACCGGGGGCAGATCTCAGCGTGCTTGAGGATGATCGTGTTGCCGAGCACGAGGTTCGGGGCCGCGAAGCGCGCCACCTGGTAGTACGGGAAGTTCCACGGCATGATGCCGAGGAGCACGCCGACGGGGCGGCGCTGGATGAACGCCTTGCCGCCGGAGAACGACTTGATCTCCTCGTCCTTGGCGAATTCGGGTCCGTTGTCGGCGTAGTAGTTGAAGATCGCCTCGGAGAACTCGGCCTCCTCGACGCCCTCGGGGATGGGCTTGCCCATCTCCTCGGCGATGATCTTCGCGAGCTCCTCCTTGCGCTCACCGAAGAGGTCGGCGACCTTGTTGACGATCGCGGCGCGCTCCTCGATGGTCTTCTCACGCCAGGAGAGGTAGGCCTCGGCAGCGTCGTCGATGACCTGGCCGATCTGCTCGTCCGTCGCGGTGTCGAACCGCTCGATGATCTCACCGGTCGCGGGGTTCTCGACCCGGTAGCCGGTGGCGGCACTGACTGAATTGCTCATATCGGACTCCTTTGACTCGCGGTGCCCTGGGTGGGCTCCGGTGACGCGAATGCATGCCACTGCACCGTCTGTGGCGACGGATCGCGCATGCCTGCGTCTCACGCTATCAACACGTGACCTGAGCAACAAGTGGCGAAACCTGGGCGAATCATCACTGCTCGGACGGTCACGATGCCCTCGCCGAGGTTGTGCGGATTTCGCGGTGCATCCGACGGATTCCGCACTGCCGCACTACGGATGTCACGGTATCGGCAGAGACGCCCGTCTTCAGCGACGTCCCCGACCGCCTCGGGGGACAAGGGGCCTTCCACGGCGCACGTATTCCGGACGGTCCGGGAGCAGGGTGTTGATTTGCCGCCGACGATCGTTATACCGTGCAGTAACACCCCGTAGTAACTTACGTCACATTCGAGGCGCCGACGCTGCAGTCGGCGTCGGGAAGAGGATCAATGAAGTTCCCCATGCTCCGTCATCTGCGCGCACTCGGCTCGACTCATGCAGGGCGCATCGCCCTCGTCGCGATTCCCGCGGGCATCGTCTCCGCCGGCCTCATGGGCGGGGTCGCCCAGGGTGCCGTCCCGGTCTCGTTCTCCGTCTCCGGCAGCCAGTTCCAGATCAGCGCCTCCCAGCTCGAGGGCACCGGATTCTCCCAGTACGGCGGTGTCGCGAAGGACACCGAGGGCGGCGACCACACCGTCGCGATCGCGAACATCAAGAGCGCTGAGCTGGGCGATCTCTGCCAGTCCGCGGTCACCGACACGCCGCTCGGCAAGGTCGGCGTCCTCATCACGGCCGGAGGCGACGGCGAACCGGCGACGGCCAGCGATCTGCAGATCGGCATGACCGGGCTCAAGGGCGACGCCGAGTTCGAGAACATCCGCATCGGCGTCGACGCCTCGGACGTCGAGACCAAGGCCAAGGGCTCGCCCGGCGACTTCGCCCAGGACGCCGATACGATCTCGATCTCGGGCCTCGAGCAGACGGCCTGGAGCACCCAGGCGTCCGTCTTCACCCTCAAGGGGATGAAGCTTGAGCTCACCGACGGCTCGAAGACGTGCTTCTGATGGCTGAGGCATCGACCGATACCCAGGACGCGGCAGTCTCCCCGGACGCGCAGGCACCGCCGTCGCGGCGACGCCGCCGCAGCACCGAGAACGGCCGGGGCTTTCGGCACTGGCGTCGCCAGCGGCCGTTCATCGGCGGGGTGTTCGTCGTCCTCGGCGGGATCGAGCTCTTCTTCTCCGGCCAGCTCGACACCGGGAACATCCAGATCCAGTTCGGCATCGAGGGCCTGCAGGCCACGGTCATCCCGCTCGCGCTCGTGCTCCTCGGCGTCCTCGCGATCACGATGCCGACGCACCATGTGTTCTACGGGATCCTCGCGCTCATCGTCGCGATCTATTCGCTCGTCGGGGTCAACCTCGGCGGGTTCGTCCTCGGCATGCTGCTGGCGAGCATCGGCGCCGTGCTCGTCGTCGCCTGGATGGGACCGCGCGCCACGGCATCGGGAACTGAGGCGTCAGGAACTGGCGATGAGGGGACTGGATGAGGGCGCGGGGGCCGCGGACGGCGCTGCTTCTGGCTGCTCTCGCATTCACGGTCCCGGCGTCCGTGGGGGCCACGGCCCCCGAGGCCTCCGGGGCCGCGACGGTGGATCGGATGGGTGGCCTCTGCTCTGAGCTGACGCCCTGCGAGCGTCCGGTTCTGCCCGGCCCTGCTGCGGGACCGACGCCGCAGGTGCCCCGAGCACCGGTGGCCCCCGGACCGGCTGAACCTACCCCAGGTGACCTCGGCCCCGGAGACCCTGCACCGTCCGATTCGCCTGCACCCACCGGGCCAGCGCCGATCGGTCCTGCCCCGACAGAGTCGCCCTCGCCGACCGAGTCGCCGAGTCCGTCGGCATCACCGACGGCACCCGTCGACGCGGAGGAGGACGACACGGCCCCGGTCTTCGCGAAGACACCCGCGTCGATGGGATCGGAGAAGCTGTCGTTCACGGGGCTGAGCGGGATCTCGATCGTCACCGTGCCGACGGCCGACGGCGGGAGCATCCGCGCCCTGAAGATCACCGCGGAGTCGATCACGATCGACGGGTTCTCGCTCACGGTGCGGCCGCCCGACGAACCGGGGCTCGTGACGAAGGCCGATCAGATGACGCTCAAGGGCCACGTCAGCGTCTACCTCGGATCGATCACCGCGACGACGGCGAACGGCGATTCGGTGACCATCGGCACCGACACGCCACCGCCCCTCGACGATGTCGAACCCGGGCTGCTGCGCGTGACGATGGGCCTCGTCGGCTCGATGGCCGATTCGATCAGCTACAGCAACACCGACCAGAAGATCGTCTACCCCTGAGGTGGGAGCAGCCTCGTCGCATCCACGGCGAGGCTGCTCCGAACTCACGGTGCGACGATTTCGACCTTGAATCCGTCGGTATTCTCCAACCAGCCCGCGTAATGGTCGTCTCCCCCAGCGTGCGGATAGCGCTCGTGGTACAGCGGTTGCCACCCCTGGGCGGCGGCTGCCGTCATGATGGAATCGACGTCTGCCCGGGCGTCGGCGACGAATGCGAGATGGTTGACCCCACCTCGGCGACGGTCGAACTGTTCGGGCAGGAGGTTCGGCGACGTCGTCAGGGTGAGATATCCGCGATCGTCGCCTTTCCAGGTCTGACCGCCCGACCACTCGTGCACGCATTCGAACCCGAGCGCATCGAAGAGCCACGCCCACGAGTCCCATGACGACGACCGCTCGTCGAGCCACAGCTCGACATGGTGAAGACCGGCCACCGTCACTCTCCTGCCGCGCGCACAGCAGAGGATCCGGTGCCAGCGGCCTTGCCGGACTCCCCCGCCCGCTCCCGGAGGTAGGCGACGAAGCTCTGCGCGAGCAGGCGACCGACGTGCACGAGCTCGGCATCGGCGGCGTCGAGCTCGGCGACGATCGAGTCCGTCGTCTTCCCCTCCGGCAGCGCGACCGCGTCCGAGCGCAGCCACCGCTGGATCTGCGCGGAGTCCGTCTCCGGGTGGAACTGGGTGCCCCACGCGAACTCGCCGACGCGGAAGCCCTGCACCGGGGCGTCGGACCCGGTGACGAGGAGCTCTCCGCCATCGGGCAGCGCCATCTCCTCCTGGTGGAAGAGCACCGACGGCAGGGTCATCCCCGACAGGGCGGCGAACACCGGGTCCGCCTCCCCCGCCGAGGTGGTGTGCAGATCGTAGATGCCGATCTGCGGGCGCGCTCGCCGGGTGATCGGCGCATCCGTGGCCGCGGCGAGCAGCTCCCCGCCGAGGCAGATGTTGAAGCTCGGGAACTCACCATCGGCTGAGCGGCGCAGCAGACTCCTCACCTGCGGGAACCAGGGATTGTCCGCGTCCTCGAGGGGACCGGACGCGCCGCCGAGGACGATGAGGGCACCGAACTCGCCGAGACCGCTGCCGCCCTCCTGGCTGTCGACGTCGACCGGGATCGCGTCGCCGAGGTAGGGCCGGACGACGACCACCTCGGCGCCGGCCTCCTCCAGCCACTGACCGAACCGCTCCGGCCCGGTGCCCGTCTCGTGCTCGATGACGAGGATCTTCACACCGTTCGACCCCACTGACTACTCCGCGGTGACGTACGCCGAGGTGATGCCGCCGTCGACGGTGAACGTCGAGGCGTTGACGAACGTCGAATCGTCGCTGGCGAGGAACGCGACGGCCGCCGCGATCTCCTCGGGTTCGCCGAAGCGTCCGCTCGGGACGTGGACGAGGCGCCGCTGCGCCTGCACCGGGTCGGCGGCGAAGAGCTCCGACAGCAGCGGCGTGTTGACCGGTCCCGGGCACAGGGCGTTGACGCGGATGCCCTGCTTGGCGAATTCGACGCCGAGTTCGCGGCTCATCGACAGCACCCCGCCCTTCGACGCGGAGTACGAGATCTGCGAGGTCGCCGCCCCCATGAGCGCGACGAACGACGCCGTGTTGATGATCGATCCCGACCCCTGCTTGACCATCTGCTCGAGCGCGTACTTGCAGCAGAGGAAGACGGAGGTGAGGTTGACCGTCTGCACCTTCTGCCACGCGGCGAGGTCGGTCGTGAGGATCGAACTGTCATCGGTGGGGTTGATGCCGGCGTTGTTGAACGCGACGTCGACGCGTCCGTAGTGCTCGACGGTCCGGGCGAAGAGGTTCCTCACGTCCTCCTCCTCGGCGACGTTGACGCGGACGAACAGGCCGCCGAGCTCCTCGGCGACCTCCGGCCCGCGCGTCTCGTCGAGATCGGCGATGACGACCTTCGCCCCCTCTTCGGCCAGGCGCCGCGCGCTGGCCAGCCCGATGCCCGAGGCACCGCCGGTGATGACGCAGACTTTGTCCTTGAGTCGGGTTGCCGCAGTGGTCATTGCTCTCCTTGATGCTCTGATGTGGCCTTGATGCTCTGATGTGGCTGTGGTGGTGTGGTGGTCTCGGCCGGTCGCTCAGTCCGCCGGCTGGGTCGCGAAGAAGACGTTCTTGACCTCGGTGAACGAGGCGACCGCGTCGGGTCCGAGCTCGCGGCCGAGACCGGACTGCTTGAACCCGCCGAACGGCGTCGAATAGCGCACCGAGGCGTGCGAGTTCACCGACAGGTTCCCGGCCTCGACGCCGCGGGACACGCGCATCGCACGGTCGAGGCTCGACGTCCAGATCGACCCGGACAGCCCGTACTCGGTGTCGTTGGCGATCCGCAGGGCCTCGGCCTCGGTGTCGAAGGGCACGACCGAGAGGACGGGGCCGAAGATCTCCTCGGTGAAGTCGACCGACGAGGTCGTGGGCGGGGTGAGCACGGTCGGCGGGAACCAGAAGCCGGGCCCGGTCGGCGCGGTCCCGGTGAACGCGACATCGCCCGCAGCGACATAGCCGGCGACGCTGTCCCGGTGGGCGGCGGTGACGAGCGGGCCCATCGCGGTCTCGGGCAGGGTCGGGTCGGCGGCGGCGAAGTCCCCGACGGCCTCCTCGAGCGCGGCCATGAACTCGTCGTAGATGCCGCGCTGGACGAGCAGACGCGACCGGGAGCAGCAGTCCTGCCCCGAGTTGTCGAACACCCCGCCGGGGGCCGCGGCCGCAGCGGCGGCGACATCGGCGTCATCGAAGACGATGTTCGCGTTCTTGCCGCCGAGTTCGAGGGTGAGGTTCTTCACCTGGTCGGCGCACCCGGCCATGATCCGCTTGCCGACCTCGGTCGACCCGGTGAAGACGACCTTCCGCACGGCCGGGTGGGTGACGAAGCGCTCCCCGACGACCGATCCCTTGCCGGGGATGATCGTCAGCACGCCCTCGGGAATGCCGGCCTCCCTCGCGAGCTCCCCGATCCGGATCGCGGTGAGCGGCGTGATCTCCGCAGGCTTGAGGACGACGGTGTTGCCGGCGGCGAGCGCCGGGGCGAACCCCCACGCGGCGATCGGCATCGGGAAGTTCCACGGCACGATGACCCCGACGACGCCGAGCGGTTCGTGGAACGTGATGTCGACCCCGCCGGCGACGGGGATCTGCCGCCCGAAGAGGCGTTCGGGCACCGCCGCGTAGTACTCGATGACGTCGCGGACGTTGCCAGCCTCCCACGTCGCGTTCGAGATCGTGTGCCCGGCGTTGGCGACCTCGAGCGCGGCGAGCTCATCGATCGCGGAGTCGACGGCGGCCGCGAACCGCCGCAGCAGCCGGGCCCGGTCGGCGGGGGCGACATGGCGCCACGTCTCGTACGCCTCGGCGGCCCGCGCGATCGCCCGGTCGGTGGCCGCGAGGTCCGCGAGCTCCACCTCGGCGATCGACTCCTCCGTGGCCGGGTTGACGACGGTGTACGTGCTCAATTCGGTGTCTCCTTCACGCTGGTGCGGTTTCACGCTGGTGCGGTCATGCTCATGGGGGCGCCGAGGCGGTCCTTCGCGGCGTCGACGAGGGCGGTGACGACGCGGGCGTCGTCCGGATTGTGCTCGGGGTGCCACTGCACCGCGAAGAGCCATCCGCTCCCGTCATCGGACCGGTGGGCGGGGTCGATCTCGATCGCTTCGATGAGGCCCTCGGCACTGCGGGCGGTGACGGTGAGTCCCGCGCCGAGGCGGTCGACGGCCTGGTGGTGGTAGCACGGTGCCGTCGCCGTCTCCCCGAGGACCGCGCGGGCGATGGTGCCCGGCTCGGTCGTCACCGCGACCTCGCCGTAGACCCCGGGCCGCGGTTGGTAGTCGGTGTGGCCGGTCACCTCGGGCAGGTGCTGGATGAGCGTGCTGCCGTGGGCGACGGCGATGACCTGGAGGCCGCGGCAGATGCCGAGGACGGGCAGACCCCGCTGCCGCGCGGCGGCGAGCAGGAGGAATTCGCTGTCGTCGCGGAACGGCTGCGAGCCGGTGCGCTCGTGCGCCGCCGCCCCGTAGGCCGCGGGGTCGACGTCGGCGCCGCCGGCGACGAGGAGCCCGTCGAGGCGGTCGAGCACCGCAGGTGACTGACCATGCGGGGGCAGGAGGACCGGGATGCCCCCGGCCGCCGCGACCATGCGGACATAGTCGGCGGGGACGAGGGCCGCCTCGGTGTCCCACACTCCCCACTGGGCCTGCTGCAGGTAGCAGCTGATCCCGATGACGGGCGGATCCGCAGGCGCTGCCGCGGATCCCTCGGCGATGTCAGAGTCGTTCGAAGCCACGGATCCTCTCCCAGTCGGTCACGGTCGCATTGTAGGCCTCGAGTTCGATGTCGGCGGCATGGACGTAGTGGCGCACGACGTCCTCGCCGAACGCCTCCTTCGCGATGTCGGAGTTCTCGAGGAGATCCCGCGCGCCGGTCAGCGTCGTCGGCAGGCGCTTCGCATCGGACATGTACGCGTTGCCCTCGGTGATCGGCGGCAGCGGGAGTTCGTGCTCGATCCCGTAGAGCCCGGCGGCGATGAGGGAGGCCGCGGCGAGGTACGGGTTGAGGTCGGCCCCGCCGACGCGGCATTCGACGCGCAGCGAGGGACCCGAGCCGACGACCCGGAACGCGCACGTGCGGTTGTCGAAGCCCCACGCGACCGCGGTCGGAGCGAAGGAGCCTTCGACGAAGCGCTTGTACGAGTTGATGTTCGGGGCGAAGAAGTACGTGAAGTCCTCGATGCACGCCAGCTGCCCGGCGATGAAGTGGTTCATCAGGGTGGAGAAGCCGTGCTCGCCGTCGCCGGCCATGACCATGTCACCGTCGGCGGAGCGGAAGCTCAGATGGATGTGGCACGACGACCCCTCCTTCTGGTCGTACTTCGCCATGAACGTGATCGACTTCCCGTGCTGGGCGGCGATCTCCTTCGCCCCGTTCTTGTAGACCGCGTGGTCGTCGCAGGCCTTGAGCGCCTGCTGGTAGCGGAAGGTGATCTCGTGCTGGCCGAAGTTGCACTCGCCCTTCGCGCCCTCGACGTAGAGGCCGGCACCGGCCATCGAGTTGCGGATGTCGCGCAGCAGCGGTTCGACCCGGGCGGTCCCGAGCAGGGAGTAGTCGACGTTGTACTGGTTCGCCGGGGTCATGCCGGTGTAGCGGGAGTTGAAGGCGTCCTCGTAGCTCGTGTCGAACGTGATGAACTCGAGTTCGGTGCCGACATGGGCGCTCAGTCCCGCCTCGGCGAGCCGGTCGAGCTGCCGCTGGAGGATCTGCCGCGGGGAGGCGGCCACGGGTTCGCCAGTGGTCCAGAACAGGTCGCAGTTGACCATCGCCGTGCCCGGCTGCCACGGCAGCAGCCGCAGGGTCTTGAGGTCCGGCTGCATGACGAGGTCGCCGTAGCCGGTCTCCCACGAGGACATCTCGTAGCCGTCGACGGTGTTCATGTCGACGTCGACGGCGAGCAGGTAGTTGCAGGCCTCCGAACCGTGCCCGGCGACGTCGTCGAGGAAGAACTGCGCTCCCAGCCGCTTGCCCTGGAGCCTGCCCTGGGCGTCGGTGACGGCGACGACGACGGTGTCGATCGAGCCGTCCTCGGTGCGGCGGCGCAGCTCGTCGAGCGTCAGGGGCTCGGCCTGCACCGATCCGCGCGACGTCCGTTGGGGCGAGTGCGCGGTCGTGGGCGCCGAGGTGATCGTCGGTTTCGGTGAGGTCGTGAGGTCGTTCATCAGGGTTTCCTCTTGTTCTCAGTTGTCGTGCGTCTGTGTCGTCAGTCTGTGTCGTGCGTCTGTGTCGTGCATCGGTGGGTGGGGATGGGGATGCGCCGAGGTGGGGAGGCGACGAGGGAGTTCGGTTATTTCAGTTCGCTCTCGGCGGCCTCGATCTGTGCGAACTCCTCCTCCGGGGCGCTCGCGACGAGGTGGTGTCGGGAGTAGAACCAGAAGTAGGCGAGCGCGACGAGGAAGACGGCTGCGGCGATGCCGGCGGCGAGGATGTCGACGAAGAACGTCGCGATGACCGCCACCGAGGCGAGGACGAGCGCGATGCCCGTCGTCACGACCCCGCCGGGGGTGCGGTAGCCGCGCTTGAGGTCAGGCTCCTTGAAGCGCAGCCGGATGTGCGAGAGGTTGAGCAGCACGTAGGAGACCGTGGCCCCGAAGACCGCGACGTTGAGGAGGACACCGCCGTTGCCGCCGGAGAGGACGGCGATGAGGAAGCCGATCGTGCCGGGGACGATGAGGGCGAGCACAGGGGTCTTGCGCTTGCCGGTGTGGGAGAGCCACTTGGGCAGGTAGCCGGCCCGGGAGAGGGCGAAGAGCTGCCGCGAGTAGGCGAAGATGATGGAGAAGAAGCTCGCGACGAGACCGGCGAGACCGGCCCAGTTGACGAAGGTCGCCAGCCACGAGTTGTCGCCGTAGGCCGCACGCAGCGCCTCGGGCAGCGGGTTGTCCGACTCGCCCATGGCGGCCGCACCGGCGATGCCCGGGACGAGGAGAAGCATGAGGGCGCCGAAGACGACGAGGATGGCCATCGCGGTGATGATGCCCCGCGGCATGTCGCGCTTGGGGTCGGCCGATTCCTCGGCGGCCAGCGGCACGCCCTCGATGGCGAGGAAGAACCAGATGCCGAAGACGAGCGAGCCGAGCAGGCCGCTGATGCCCATCGGAAGGAACGTGCTCGAGCCCAGCGCCGCCGTCGGTTCGATGTCGAAGAGGTTGCTCGCATCGAAGTGCGGGATCGCGGCGATGACGAAGACGATGAGGGCGATGACGGCGACCGCGGTGATGACGAACATCAGGCGCAGCGCCTCGCCGACGCCCCACAGGTGGATGCCGATGAAGATCGCGTAGGCGGCGAGGTAGATCGTCCACGCGGGCACGGACTCCGGCAGGATGCCGAGCGCCTGGACGTAGCCGGCGATGAAGGTCGAGATCGCCGCCGGGGCCATCGTGTATTCGATGAGGACGGCCATGCCGGTGGCGAAGCCGCCGAGGGGGCCGAGCGCGCGTCTGGCGAACCCGTATCCCGCACCCGCCGTCGGCAGGGTCGAGGAGAGCTCCGCGAGACCGAAGACCATGCACACGTACATGAGTCCCATGAGGAGGAAGGCGATGAGGAGACCACCCCACCCGCCTTCCGCGAGGCCGAGGTTCCAGCCGGAGAAGTCACCCGAGATGACGTAGGCGACGCCGAGGCCGGCGAGGAGGATCCACCCGGCCGCGCCCTTCCTCAGCTGTCGCTTCTCGAGGTAGTGCTCATCGACGTTGCCGTACTCGATGTTCTTGGACATATCCGCTCCCAGCGATTCAATGGATCATGTTCAGACCATTGGCTGGAGTCGAATGTAGTATGACCCAGATCACGGTGTCAAGAGTCGACCGAGGCTAATCTTGAGGAGTGGACGTGGATCGGAACGCAGACGGTTCAGGCGGCGGCGTGGGCGGCAAGCCCGGCGGCCGTCCGAATGTCGCTGAGGGCCCAGGTGCCGGTGAGGAGGCTGCGATCGCCGAGGAGGCCGCGGAGTCCCAGCGTCCGGCCCGACTGCGCGGCGGCAACGTCTTCGAGCACACGATCGCCGAGCTCCTCCGCGCGATCCGCCTCGGCAAGTACCTCGTCGGCGACAAGCTGCCGCCCGAGCGTGAGCTGGCCGCGCGGATCAACGTCTCCCGGGCGACGCTGCGCCAGGCGCTCAGCGAGCTTCAGACCGCCGGGGTCGTCAGCGTCCGCCGGGGACGCTACGGCGGCACCTTCGTCACGCGGCTGCCGGTCGCAGATCGGGATGCCGGGATCGACCTCGGCGAGCTCGACGATGCGGTGCGGTTCCGGCTCATCCTCGACACTGCGGCCGCCCGGGTCGTCGCCGACCGCGACCTCAGCGCCGAGGAGCGGGAGACGCTCATCGCCGCGGAGCAGGGCTGCTGGATGCCGCTGGGCAGCTCGGCCGAGGACATCGAGCAGTTCCGCGCCCTCGACGCGCGGTTCCACCTGACGATCGCCGAGCTCACGGGAATCCCCTCGCTCGCCGAGGCGGCCGCGACGACCCGGGACCGGCTCAATGCGCTGCTCGATCAGATCCCGTTCATCCACACGAACGTCGAGCACTCGTGTATGCAGCATGCGCGGATCGTCGAAGCGATCTTCGACCACGACGCCGAGGCGGCGGCGACGCTCGCCGCGCAGCACGCCGAGGGCACCGAGCAGCTGCTTCGCGGATTCCTCGACGGGAAGTGACCGAGGGCGACCGACCGAGCGCGATCGACCGGAGGCAGGCCCGCCTCGGCGAGGACATCACCCGGCGACGAGCCGGCGAGCCTCCTCCTGGTGGGCGGCGATGAGGGCCTCGGTGTCGAGCGTCTGGCCGTCAACACCGATCGCGCGCCCGTCGCGGACGCGCCAGGCTCCGGCGACCATGACCCTGTCGGCCTTCTCCGCCCCGCAGAGGACGAGGGCGGGAATCGGATCGTGCGCGCCGGAGAACGCGAGCCCGTCGAGGCGGAACAGTGCGAGGTCGGCCTGCTTGCCGACGGCGATCTCGCCGATGTCGTCGCGTCCCAGGGCCGCCGCGGACCCCCGGGTCGCCCAGTCGAGGACGCGGTCGCAGGTGACCGCCTCGGCGCCGTAGCGCAGACGCTGGATGTAGAGGGCCTGGCGGACTTCGCGGATGAGGTTCGAGGCGTCGTTCGAGGCGGAGCCGTCGACGCCGAGTCCGACGCTGACGCCGGCGTCCTCGAGTTCGACGGCACGGGCGATGCCCGAGGCCAGGCGCATGTTCGACGTCGGGCAGTGGGCGACGGAGACCCCGGCCGCGCCGAGGCGGACGATCTCCTCGTCGTCGAAGTGGACGCCGTGGGCGAGCCACGTGCGGTCGCCCAGCCAGCCCACGGATTCGAGGTAGTCGACGGTGCGCAGGCCGAAGCGCTCACGGCAGAAGTCCTCCTCGTCGAGCGTCTCGGCGAGGTGGGTGTGGAGGCGGACGTCGAGGTCGGCGGCGAGTGCGGCGCTGTCGCGCATGAGTTCGGTCGTCACGGAGAACGGGGAGCAGGGGGCGAGGCCGATCTGGACCTGCGCGCCGGCGCCGCGCTCGTGGTAGGTCTCGACGAGGCGACGCGAGTCGGCGAGGATCACTTCGGCGTCCTGGACGGTCTGCTGCGGCGGCAGGCCTCCGTCGTCCTCACCGAGCGACATCGAGCCGCGGGTGAGCATCGCGCGCATGCCGAGGTTCCGGACGACACCGACCTGGATGTCGATGGCATCGTCCATGCCGGTCGGGAACAGGTAGTGGTGGTCGGCGGCGGTCGTGCATCCGGACTCGAGGAGTTCGGCCATCGCGACGGTCGTCGCGAGCTCGAGGGCGCGCGGGGTCAGGCGCGCCCAGACGGGGTAGAGGTTGGTCAGCCAGCCGAAGAGCGGGAGGTCGGCGACGGGCGCCCAGGCGCGGGTGAGCGTCTGGTAGAAGTGGTGGTGGGTGTTGATGAGCCCGGGCGTGATGACGTGTTCGCTCGCGTCGACGACCTCGTCGGCAGGGGTGGCGGGGGTGCCTCCGGCGGGCACGAGTTCGACGATCGTGCCGGATTCGGTGTCGACGACGATGCCGCCGCGTGCGGCAGTCGCGTCGTGGGTGTCGTGAGCTGTGGGGCTCTCCGCCGAGGTCGCACTTTCGGTTCGGGTGGAGCGCCCGAGGTGGACGGCCAGGGGGTTGCGCAGCCAGATTCTCGTCATCGTCATCGCCTCTCGATGGGTGGGCTGTCGCGGTCGGGCGCGTGCCCGACCGCCGGTGAGGCGAGGACGCTGGGGCCATCGCCACCAGCTCAGGTTTCACGGCGTCTGCTGCTCCGCCGGTCGGTGAGGGGGTCACCCGCTCTGTGCGGATCCGCCGCTGATTTGTGCGCGGAACCGACACCGACAAGACTGAACTCTAACATGTGCTCCGCATCACGATTTCGAGTTGCCAACCCGACAGCATTCGCTTAGCATTCTGCGATAAGGAAAAATACTTTCGCATCTTGGAAGTGATAATCGCCAGAGGAACATTCCGGACGACCTCAACGGAAGCAGTACAGCGATCCGATCCCCTCAAGGCGCAGGCCGGGTTCACGATGTGAGCCTTCGTTCCAGGGCGGTGCACTGACGCACTCCCGGACGGCACCGCCTTCAGCGACCGGCCAGCAGGTTCGCGCCCGACCATTTCGGGGAGCGAACAGGAATTCGATGGAGAAGACAATGTCGGTGTCCAAACAGTCCAAGCACAAGACGCAGCGGCCAGAGGACGAGCGGCTGCCGGTCGGCACGTCGTTCGCGTACGGCCTGCAGCACGTCCTCACGATGTACGGCGGCATCATCGCCGTCCCCCTCATCATCGGCAAGGCCGCCGGTCTCGACGATGCCGGCATCAGTGTGCTCATCGCATCGTGCCTGTTCATGGGTGGTCTGGCGACGATCCTGCAGTCGTGGGGCGTGCCGTTCTTCGGCTCCCAGCTCCCCCTCGTCCAGGGCGTGTCGTTCGCCGGCGTCGCGACGATGACGGCGATCCTCGCGGGCGGCGACGGTCTGCCCGAGGTCTTCGGAGCAGTGCTCGTCGCCTCGGCGATCGGGCTCATCGTCGCGCCGGGATTCGCCCTCATCGTCAAGTTCTTCCCACCGGTGGTCACGGGCACCGTCATCACGACGATCGGCCTCTCGCTCATGCCGGTGGCGGCCGGGTGGGCGATGGGCGGAAACGCCGAGGCGCCTGACTACGGCAGCGCCCGCAACATCCTCATCGCCGTCGGCACTCTCGCCGTCGTTCTGCTGCTCAGCCGCATTCCCGTCGCGATGATCTCGCGTCTGTCGATCCTCTTGGCGATCGTCGTCGGAACCGTCGTCTGCCTGATCTTCGGCTGGGCGGACTTCTCGAACGTCCTCGATCGCGGCATCTTCGCGTTCCCCGAGCCGTTCGCATTCGGCATGCCGACGTTCTCCGCTGCGGCGATCATCTCGATGTTCATCGTCATCATCGTCACCTTCGCCGAGACGACGGCCGACATCATCGCCGTCGGCGAGATCGTCAAGACGAAGGTCGACTCGAAGCGCATCGCGAACGGCCTGCGCGCCGACATGCTCTCCTCGGCCGTCTCGCCCGTGTTCAACTCGTTCACGCAGTCGGCGTTCGCGCAGAACGTCGGCCTCGTGGCGATCACCGGCGTGAAGTCGCGATTCGTCGTCACCGCCGGCGGTGTCATCCTCGTCGTGCTCGGTCTGCTGCCGGTCATGGGCGGAGTCGTCGCAGCGATCCCGTCGCCGGTGCTCGGCGGTGCCGGCATCGTCCTCTTCGGCACGGTCGCGGCCTCGGGCATCCGGACGCTGTCGAAGGTCGAGTACGAGGGCAACCTCAACATGATCATCGTCGCGGTCTCCCTGGCCTTCGGCATCATCCCCGTCGTCGAGCCGGACTTCTACAACTCGTTCCCGTCGTGGGTCGGCATCATCCTCCACTCGGGCATCTCGTCGGCGACGATCATGGCTGTGCTGCTCAACCTCATCTTCAACCACATCGGCGCGAAGACGAAGGACCGCTCGGACCGGTCGGTGTTCGTCGCGGGCACCGGGCGCGTGGTTCGGCAGCAGGACCTCCAGCGTCTTCTCGACCACGAGGCGATCCTCGCCGAGGGCGACACGATCAAGGACGGCAAGATCGTCGACTGCAACGGCGAGGAGGTCCCCGTCGTCACCGATGACCAGCACGAGAAGATCGTCGAAGCCACGAAGAACGGTGAGGTGAAGACGAAGGACGACGTCCGCCGAGTCATCGAGGAATCGGAGAAGTAACCCGCCGAGGTTGTCGTCCGTGATCGTCGGCGTCACGTAGCGCGGGTGATCGTGAGTGTCGCACAGAGTCGGTGATCGTGAGCGTCGCGCGGTGGGGGTTGTCAGAACGGCGGGGGTTCTCCGTTGTCCCACACCCATTCCCTGCCTTTCGGGGCCTTCCACTCGATCGACCCGAACTTCGGCATCCACCCGGGGTGTCCGCTGCCTCCTTCGGGCCCGGGACATTCGGCGGACCGCCGCACCTCACCCGGGCGGCGGACTTCGCCGCCCTGCTCGCACGGTGCGTCATTCGGACCGGGCAACCTCGGTGGTTCAGGCGTGACGCTTGGAACGCGCGACGTCGATGGATCGGCCGGAACGGACTGATCCGGTGGATTGAGCTGATCCGGCGGGTCCGGTGAGTCTGGCGAGTTCGGGAGATCCGGTGAGTCCGGCGGGCTCCATGGCCCCGGCGTATCGGGCGAATCCGATAACCCTGATGAGTCGGGCGGAGCAGATGGGCCGGGCGGGTCGGCGTCACCGATGTCGCGCATGAGTCTCGCGTTCTCCGCGTTCACCGGGTGATCAGGTGGCGATACGGTCGCGGTGCTGCCATGGGCGAAGCGGTACTCGACCACCCCGGGTTCCACCATCCGCACCGAGTACTTTCCATCGGTTTTCGCCTGGTGGTGCTGTTTGCAGAGCGGATGGAGATTGCCGAAGACGGTCTTGCCGCCGGATGCCGGATCGTCGTGATCGAACGGGATGATGTGGTCGATCTCCGAGGTCTCGGCCCGTCGTCGACAGCCCGGAGCGGTGCATCCGCGCCACTGGGCGATGAGCGTCTGCCGGATCGCGGCGGGAATCTGATAGCTGAGGGCCTTCGCGTCGATCGGAGTGCCGGTCGCCGGGTCGGTGAGGATCCGGGTCCATGTTCTCGAGTGTGCGGCAATGTATCGCGCCGTCTCGGCGGGAACCGGGGATCCGTCGGAGAAGGTACCCGGCAGATCCGCCCGCTGTGCCAGGGACATGCAGGGCACGGTGGTGATCATCTTCGCTTGGGCACGCATCCAGAACTCGTCGGTCGGCATCGAGACCGTCAGAGCGAAAGCCACCCGACCGAACTCATCCCGCTCAACGCCGGGAAGTCGGTGCAATCTGTGCGGGACGGCAGGGCCTGTGGGCGAAGAGAGGTCGTGGGAACCGTCCTCGGAATCGGCGATGAACTCTGAGGCGTCGCCGCCGGAGCCTCCAGCATTGGCCGCAGCGGCGACTGCGGCATCGATGTCCTCGGCAGTCCTGACGTCGTCGAGGTCGAGGGGAATCTCCGTTGTCGTCGTCTCCCCCGTGTCGGTGTCGTGGGCGCGCACCTGAATGCAGACCTGAGGAACCGTGCGCGTGAAGATGTCGAACATGAGTGCGGCGATGCCGCGGTCGTCGTCGATGACGGCACCCGGAGGAAGCTGGTCGGCGATGGCTGCGGTGCTGCCGTTGCGGATGAGCTTCGCGAACGCCTCGATCCGCACATAGAGGGCCTGCAGGTCTGCAGACGATCCGGTCAGGGTCAGGCACGCTGTGCCGTCGGGATACGTGGTGAGATCGACGCGACGGTGTTCGCGGGCGCTCTCGGTCCGTTCCTCGTTCGGCTGCAGGACGGCGATCTTCATCGCGAGCGACTTCTTAAAGGTTTCGATGGTGATGTCCGCACGGCGCTCGTCGAGGTAGCGGTCGACGGCGTGCAGATTCGTGAACCTGAGATGGCGGCACGCCTGCGCGGCGGCGAGGATGTGCTCGATGGTGAACTCTCCGGCCGCACATCGCGCGTGGAACTTGGGCAGTCCGTGGACGAGCGTCATTGCGGCGACGATGTGTGCGTAGGTGCCGGACACCGTCGAGCCGCGGATCGCTGAGAGCTCAGCGAGGTCTTCGGTGTGGGAGAACCGGTGAACCCATCCGTCCATCGTCTGAGTCTCGCTGAACTTGGGGAATCCCGGCAGAAACACCGAATCGGCACCCTGTGTTGAATCGGCACCCCGTGTTTCTGGACCGCCCTCAGCGGGCGCCGCGACGGGTGGCTCGGTATCGTCTGCATCGGAGTTGCCGGGCTCCGCATCGATCGAGCCGGGGACCGATATGTCATCGAGGTCATCGACCTCGGTATCCGAAGAGCTCCCGGCAACTGGGGAGACCCCAACATCTGAAGAGCCCCCGGCAACTGAAGAGACAGCGCCGTCGCCGCCGGTCTCACTCTGGTCGTCGGGCTCATCACCGCTGCCGTTGCGCGCGCGAGCGAACCTCCACGCAGTCTCGCTGAAGGTCGCATGGCGGTAGGGGCTGCCGGGATCAGGATTGAAGAGGTCGAGATGACCGATGACATCGGCGAGGAAGGCGCGGGCCGTCGCTTCGAGAGCGGCGATCTGCGCCCGGTCCGAGGATGTGTAGACCGCGTAGACGTCGGCGTAGGGAGAGGTCGGGTCGACCTCGACACCGCGGGGATTCGAGCCAGGCTGATCTGCGGATGGAACCGATTCGATTGTGTCAGTCACGGGAGTCACCTGTCTTCCCACATCAGCGTGGCTAATGACATTAGTGTAGTTCACGTCACATTCGATGTCAATGCCTATTTCGAAACTCGTTCGAACGTGAAATTCATTCGCTTCGCAGTGCTCAGCGATTTTCGGGAGCGGTCGCCGGGCGGAAACGCGATATCCGAGTGCACCTCGGATAGTCAGACCGGGCATACGGCGCCCCCGCTTCTTCCGTCCAGCCTCGACGGGCACCGGGGTCCTGCGACGTGCATTGCGAGTGGAACCGGACTGGTTCCCGCTATTCGGAGCGCTGGGAGCATCAGGTAGAACGAACCCGCCGAGCGAATCCAGTCCGTCGCGAATACGGGGCGCTGGTCGAGTCCGCGTCACCACGAGAACCCAGCCCGGTCCGCCCTCGGCACGTGACTGCGAGTCGCCGCCGCGATCTGCTTTTCAAGGGAATCGGTGAGTACCCGGACGGCACTCCGCGCACCCGCTCGGCACTCCGAACGTCGAACTCACGGGCACCTCAAACCGCCGTCGACGCACGTGACCGCACGTCGAGACGCATGCTCAGCGTCTCAAAAGCCCGGACCGCTACTCAGCGTCTCAGACATCCCGTCTCGGACTCAGCGCCCGAGACTCCTCTGCTTGGTTCCGGCCGCCTCACACCTCGCGGGTCAGCAGCCCGGGCAGCTCGGTCATCGAGTCGAACGTGGCGTCGGCGCCGACGGCGAGCAGGGCTTCGGGCCGCTGATGGACGGGTGAGGGAGGGCAGAAGCCGAAGACGAACGATCCGGCAGCCCGCCCCGCGATGACGCCGGTGGGCGAGTCCTCGATGACGGCCGCCTCGGCGGGATCGACGCCCAGCGCATCCGCAGCGGCGAGATAGACGTCGGGGGCCGGTTTCGACTTGGGGAGCTCCATGCCGGAGAAGATCCGGCCCTCGAAGACGTCGTAGAGGCCGATCTTCTTCAGCTGCAGCTCGATCTTCGGGCGATCGGCGCTCGACGCGCACGCGAGCCTGCCCGGATACGCCGGCACGATCGTCCGCACAGCCTCGACGACTCCGGGAATGGCCTGCAGGGAGGCCTCGAGCTCGACATTGCGCCGCCGCCGGAAATCGGTGAGCCACGCGTCGTCGATGCGGAATCCCGTGTGCGCCTCAATGACGTCGGCCTCGTCGCGCAGCATCTTGCCGACGAACCGCGCGACCGCCTCCTCCTTCGACAGGTTCCAGCCCAGTTCGGCGAGCATGCCGCGCAGCACCCCGTTCGTGATGCTCTCGGAATCGACGAGGACGCCGTCACAGTCGAACAGCACGGCAGCGAATTTCGGGCTCAGATCCATAGGGTCGATTCTGTCATCCGCCGAGGCCGATTCCGTCATTTGTCGCGCGCTCACCCGGCCTCCCGCGCTCACCTGGCTTCGAAGTCGCGTCGATGTCCTCGCCGAGGCGGCCGACCCGAATCCCACAGCACCCACCGTCGCGGTGGTCCCGGACGCCCCGAACCGTCGCGGTGATCCCGAGCATCCGCAGCGTCACGTCGGTGGCGCGACCCCGTTCACGTCAGCCCTGCGACCCCGCCGGACTCTGCGAACGCCGAGTAGAGCAGCAGCCCGGACCCGAGCGCGCACCCGACGATGACGAGACCGAAGAGCGTCAGCCATCCCCCTGCGGGCACGGACGAGCCGCGGCTGAGGATGTAGGCGTCGGACTGCTGGACGTTGCGGCGGCGCGTGTGGACGCGGATGACCTTGACGAGGTCCTTGAGCGAGCCGAGGGCGAGCGCGACGCCGAGGCCCGCGACGAAGACCGCGATCCACTCGAGCGGGAGGAAGACGACGAGCAGCTGCGCGGCGATCGCCGTGCACACGGCGATGACGACACCCGCGACGTTGCGGATGAAGATGAGGGAGATGAGGAGGACGAGGGCTCCCAGCGACAGTGCCAGCGGTGCCCAGCCGTAGATCGCCGAGGTGATGAGGACGAGTCCGAGGACCGCGGGCGCCGGGTATCCCCAGAAGCCGGACCAGGTGGCCGAGAATCCGACCCGACCGAAGGAGTTCATCTGCCCCGAATGGTCGAAGTTGAGCGAGATCCCGCGCACCACTCGGCCGGTCATGAGCGCGGCGAACGCGTGCCCGAGCTCGTGGACGAACGTGACGAAGAGTCCGAAGAACCGCCAGATCGCCGGCGTCATCGTGATGACGAGCGGGATGCCGAGGATGATGAGCAGCTGCGTCGGACCGAGGTCGAGACCGTCACCGCGCCCGAATCCCGAGGTGATCGCCTCCCACCACGTCGACACGCCCTGCTGCAGGTCCATCGTCACCTCACTCGCCCGTTGCGCAGTCCGCGCGCCGTCGTGGCGCGCGCCTGCCCCGCACCCGCGCCGTTCCCGGCCGGGCCTGAGCGCTCAAGTCTAGGAAGTGACCCTGAGTGGCACGCTCAGACGATCGCCAGCTGGGACTCGGGATCGAAGAGGCGGGCCCGCGCGGGATCCGCTGCCACCCACATCCGCTCGCCGATCCGCGGCACCGCTCCCTTGGGAAGTCGAACGACGAAGGGCCTGTCGCCGAGGTTGCCCACCGTCCCCGACGACGTGGCCTCTTCGGCCGGTGACGATCCCGTTCCCGCGGTGCCGGTCAGTGCCCCGTAGACGTAGGTGTCCGAACCGAGCTCCTCGACGAGATCGACCTCGAGTTCGAACGCCCCCTCCCCCGCCGCGGCGGGACGGAGGTCCTCCGAGCGGATGCCGAGGACCACCTCGGCGCCCGTCGCGGGAAGGCCCCTGTCGATGGGCACAGCCGCGCCGCCGACGCTGACCGCGGACTCACCGCGGCGAGCGGGGAGGAGATTCATCGTCGGTGAGCCGATGAAGCTCGCGACGAAGAGCGAGGCGGGGTGGTCGTAGAGTTCGCGCGGGGTGCCCACCTGCTCGATGCGTCCGGCGTTCATGACGACGACGCGGTCGCCCATCGTCATCGCCTCGGTCTGATCGTGGGTGACATAGACGGTGGTCACGGCGAGTTTGCGCTGCAGGGCTGCGATCTGTGCGCGGGTCTGCACCCGCAGCTTCGCGTCGAGGTTCGACAACGGCTCGTCCATGAGGAACACCTGGGGCTGTCGCACCAGGGCTCGGCCCATCGCGACCCGCTGCCGCTGCCCGCCGGAGAGTTCGCGCGGCTTCCGGTCGAGCAGCCCGTCGAGTTCGAGCATCGCGGCCGCCGTCTCGATCTGCCGGCGTCGCTGCGCCTTCGGCATCCCCGAGTTCTTCAGCGAGAACTCGAGGTTGCCCGCCACGCTCATATGCGGATAGAGCGCATACGACTGGAACACCATGGCAACGTCGCGGTCCTTCGCCCCGATGTGGGTGACGTCGGCGCCGCCGAAGGAGATCCGGCCCTCGGTGGGGTGCTCGAGTCCCGCGAGCATCCGCAGCGTCGTCGACTTCCCGCAGCCGGACGGTCCGACGAGGACGAGGAACTCCCCGTCGGCGATGTCCAGGTCGAACCCGGAGACCGCCGGCGCGTCGGCTCCGGGATAGCGGAGACTGACAGCGGTGAGCGCGACATTGACCATGGTGTTCTCATTCCTGAAAAGAGGTGTGCCTGACGAGGGGTGCGGTCACTTCAGCTTCTCCGGGACGTCATTGTCGTAGAGGCTCTGCATCTCGTCCTGCGCGGACTGCAGCTGCTCGGTGACGTCGACGTTCGAGGTGAGGATCGTCTGCAGCGACTTCGCGATGGTCAGGTCCCCACCGGGCAGGAGCACGCGACCGGGATCCTGGGTGCGGGTCTTCGCGAGCTGTTCGACGGCGACCTGGAACTGCGGAGTCGTCTCGTACACCGCGCCCATGTCCGCGTCGGTGCGCACCGGCAGGTACCCGGTGCCCTCGGAGAACAGCGCCGTGTTCGCGCTGTTCGTCAGGTAGTCGAGGAACATCGCCGAGGCGAGCTGCTCCTCCGGCGACGACTTCGCCGAGATCGCGACTCCGGCTCCGCCGGTGGGCACCACGGCCTCCGTCTCCGCAGGTCCGCCCGGAAGGAAGCCGACGCCGACTTCGAAGTCCGCGGTGTCGAGGATGCCCTTGAGCGACCCGGTCGATGCGAGGATCTGGCTCGTGGCACCGGCGGCGAAGTCGTCCTCCGGCGTTCCGCTCGAGACGGTCGCCCAGCCGTCCTGCGTCGAATCCTGAGCGAACTGCACGGCTTCGACCGTCTCGGGACTCGTCATCGCCGACATGTCCCACTCACTGCTCCAGCCTCCGCCGTAGCCCCACACCAGGTTGCCGAGGATCCAGGCCGGGTAGGAGTCCTCCTTGGGGTAGGCGAGCGCGGAGTTCGCGACTTCGGCCTCCTGCAGCTGCTCGGAGTTCGCCTTGACCTCGTCCCACGTCGCCGGTGCCCTGTCCTCGAGGCCGGCCTCCGCGTACTGATCCTTGTTGTAGTAGAAGATCGGAGTCGACCGGGCGTAGGGCACCGCGTAGTGGGCGTCGTCGTAGAGGTAGTCGTCGTAGAGGGTCTCCTGGTACGTCGAGGTGTCGGCACCCGCTGCCTCGAGAGCCTGATCGACCGGCAGCAGCGAGTCGTTCGCGAAGTTCGTGAACCATGTCGCGTCGGAGACGACGACCATGTCGCCGACGTCATCGGAGGTCTGCGCGGTCTGGAACCTCTGCGACACCTCTTCGTAGTTCGCGCCGGCGGTGACGAGTTGGACCTCGATGCCCGACTCCTCGGTGAAGCCGGCGATGATCTCCTCCTCGATCTCCATCGACCCGCCGGGATGGTTGGACCAGAACGTGATCGATTCCGCCGGTTCGACACCGGTGAAGTCGACGTCGGCACCGGCGGCGGAGTCGGATCCGACGCTCGGTCCGCAGGCGCTCATCCCGAGCGCGGCAAGTCCGAGGACGGCTGTGGACAGGGTGAGGCGGGGGCTGAAGCGGGGGCTGAAGCGGGGCATTGGCTCTCCTTGGTCTCTTCTCTGGGTGGGTGACGGGTGGGAGGTCGGATTCGGGGTTCGGACGGTCTACTTCACGGCACCCTGAGTGAGGCCGGAGACGATGTGGCGCTGCAGCGCGGCGAAGACGATGAGGACGGGAACGATGACGAGGACCGCGCCGGCCATGAGGTACCCGTAGCTGCCTGTCTGCCCCTCGACCGACTGGAGGAGGTTGAGACCGACGGGCAGCGTCATGTTCTCCGGGGTGTCAGTGATGACGAGCGGCCACATGAAGGAGTTCCATTCGGTCACGATCGTCACCAGCGCCACCGTCGCGATGGCCGGCGCGGAGACCGGAACGACGATGCGCCACAGTCGCTTCCAGTGCCCGGCACCGTCGAGCTCGGCGGCCTCGAGCATGTCGACGGGCAGGGTCTTGAACTGCTGACGCAGCAGGAACGTGCCGAAGGCCGTGCCGAGTCCCGGCAGCAGGATCCCCCACAGCGTGTCCCGTCCCCCGAGGGCGGAGATCGTCAGGTAGTTCGGCAGAAGTGCGACCTCGGGCGGGACCATGAGGGCGACGAGGATGCCGAGGAAGATGACGTTCTTGAACCGCACCCGGATGAAGACGAGAGCGTAGGCCGAGGTGATCGCCAGGACCACCTTGATCACCGACCCGACCGTGGTGACGATGACGCTGTTGAGGAGGATCCGCCCGAGCGGCACCCGGTCGGCGACGGCCTCGTAGTTGCCGAGCGTCGGTTCCTGCGGCAGCAGCGTGGGCGTCAGCGTGATGATCTCACCCGGGGGCTTGAACGAGGCGATGACCATCCATGCCAGGGGCAGCACGATGAGCGCGATGGCGATGAGCAGCGGCAGATAGCCGGTGAGGATCGTGTCGGCCAGATTCCGGGGGGCGAAGGCCTGACCCCATGTCGCGCGGTCCCGCGTCCGCGGGGGCAGATCCTGTCGGCTCGCCGAGGTGGTCGCCCCGGTTCCGGAGGAACCGCTGCCCGACGCCGCTCCACCGTCGCGGACAGGCGTCTCCGGTCCCGCCTCGGCGACGGTCTTCTGCGTCCTCATGAGTAGTGCACCTTCCGTTCGACGTAGCGCATCTGCACCGCCGTGATGACGAAGAGGGCGGCGAAGAGGACGACGGAGATCGCGGCGGAGTACCCGGCGCGCTGGTAGACGCCGAATCCCTGCAGGAAGAGCTCGAAGACGATCGTGTTCGTGCCGTTGCCGTTGGGTGTCATGATGCGCAGGATGTCGAAGGCCTGCATCGACGACAGGATCGTGGTGATGACGAGGAAGAACGTCGTCGGCCCCAGCAGGGGGAGGCTGATCGAGACGAACCTGCGGAGAGGACCGGCATGGTCGATCGCCGCCGCCTCGAGAAGGTCCTTGGGCAGCGACTGCAGCCCGGCCAGATACACGACGGCGCAGTAGCCGAGGTTCTTCCACACGTAGACGACGATGACCATGAGCAGGGCGAGGTCCGGGTCGAGGTACCACTCCGGGGAGTTCCGGCCGAAGAAGGCGAAGACGTGGGAGAGGAGACCGAGCTGCGGGTCGAAGATGAAGTTCCAGACCATGCCGACGCCGACCCCGGAGAGCACGTACGGGGAGAACACAGCCGTCCGGGCGACCGTCCGGCCGGGGATCTGCTTGTTGAGCACGAGGGCGAGCGCAAGACCGAGGGCCATCGAGATCACCACCGTCGAGACCGTGAAGATCAGGGTGACCCGCCACATGTCGAGGCCGGTCGGCGAGGTGAAGAGGGTGACGTAGTTGCCGAATCCGATGAAATCGGCGCTGTTCGATCCGAGTCGCCAGTCGAGCAGGGAGTAGTAGACGTTCGAGGCGAGCGGATAGTAGATGAACGCGAGGATGAGGAGGATGTTCGGACCGATGAATGCCGCGAAGATCGCCCATTCGCGGAGTCCGCGTGTGCGCTGTTCACGCTGCGCCGAGCTCGTCCGCGTCAGGCTCATCGGCATCCTCCGTCATGGTCGGGGGTCATCGGGCAACCGGACCAGTGTCGCGAGGTTGAATGAACCCCGGGCATGATCTGCTTGAACGCTGAGATGCTGGTCGGTGAATGGGCCGGGAGCGTCCGCAGACGGCTCGTGACCAGACCTCGCGCGGCCCGGCTGACCTGCGGTGACGCCGCCACATGGACGGAGGTCGACGCCGCGGTGAACGTGTTGCCCGTGAGTTCATCTCTGCCTTCCAGGCATCGCTGCCCGGCGCCCCAGCCCGGCAGTCCGTCCGCGACAATCCTCCCTGTCGCTTAAGATCGAAGGGAGGGGAAGTTCGCCGAGGCGGCCCCCACTGTCCGGGAACCCTGAGCTTCCGTGACTACGATGGTCACAGGCCCAGCACACGGTAAGGAGTCTCCATGCCCCGCGAGCGCGCGTTCGCCCAGGTCGATGTCTTCTCGAGCGTTCCCTATCGCGGCAATCCCGTCGCCGTCGTCCTCGACGCCGAAGGCCTGAGCGACGACGAGATGGCGCAGATCGCGAACTGGACGAACCTCTCGGAGACGACATTCGTCCTCCCGCCCACCGACGACCGCGCCGACTACCGCCTGCGCATCTTCACGAGGACCCGCGAGCTGCCCTTCGCGGGACATCCGACGCTCGGTTCCGCGGCGGCGTGGTTGCACGCGGGCGGCCGGCCCCGGCGCGCGGACCGTCTCGTCCAGGAGTGCGGGGTCGGTCTCGTCGAGCTGCGCCGCGGCACCGCCGCAGATCAGCTCGCCTTCGCCGCCCCGGATCTCCTTCGGTCCGGTCCCCTCGACGAATCGTTCGTGTCCGACATCGCCGCCGCCCTCGGCATCGATCGCAGCGAGATCCTCGACCACGCGTGGGTCGACAACGGTCCGGGCTGGGCCGCGGTCCGCCTCGCCTCCGCAGACCAGGTGCTCGCGCTCACCCCCGACTTCTCGGCGATCCCCGACACGAAGCTCGGCGTCGTCGGCGCTCACCCCCACGGGTCCGATCACGAGTACGAGGTCCGCGCATTCGTCCCCGGGGTCGGGATGGCCGAGGATCCCGTGACCGGCAGCCTCAATGCCTCCGTCGCCCAATGGCTGATGGACTCCGGCCTCGTCCCGGATGCCTACACCGCGACACAGGGCACGGCGATCGGCCGTGCCGGCGTCATCTCGATCACCCGGGACGGCGATGCCGTCTGGGTGGGCGGCCCGACGACCGTGTGCTTCACCGGCACCGCGAACGCGTGAGGGCAGGACGATGACGAACGCACTCCGCCCGACCGATCTGCCGGTCACCGCGGTCCACGGTCGCGTCTACTTCGGACTCCAGGCCCTCCTCGGCGCCGCATGGTGGGCAGGCGTCTTCACGGTGCCCGGCGTGCGCACCGCGACCCTCGGACCGCTCGACCCCATCGTCGTCGCCGTCTTCGACATCCCCCTCTTCGTCCTCGCCTCGGCGGCCGTCGCCTTCGGAGTCCGCCTGGCGGTGTGGGTCGTCGTGCCGTGGACGATCCTCGTCGCCCTCGGCATGGCCGTCTACGCGACCGTGACCACGCAGGCCGGACTCGGCGCGGTCGCCATGATCGCGGCCGCCGTCGCCGGCGTCGTCGCCGGGTCTCTCGTCGTTTACGGACGCGTGCCGAGCGAGCGCCTCCTCGTCGGGCCGTTCGCCTTCCGCAGCTCCCGGACCGACGGTGAGAACGCACTTCTCATGCGCACGTTCGCCCAGCTCGTGTGCTTCTGGGGCGTCTTCCTCGTCATCCTCCCGTGGATCATCAAGTCCCTCGAGGAGCGGTGGCAGCTCGACGTGAAGTTCCCCTTCCTCGTCGTCCTCGCCGGTTTCGCGCTCCTCGTCCTCGCGAGTGCGCTCGGCATCTGGTCGGCGGTGACGATGGCGCGCTACGGCGGGGGCACCCCGCTGCCCTCGGCGATGCCCAACCGCCTCGTCGACGACGGCCCGTACCGCTTCGTCCGCAATCCCATGGCCGTCGCCGGGGTCGTCCAGGGCGTGGCGATCGGCATGTTCATCGAATCGTGGCTCGTCATCGTCTACGCGATCGCCGGGTCCCTGCTGTGGAATTGGATGATCCGCCCCCATGAGGAGGCGGATCTGCGGCAGCGCTTCGGTGCCGACTTCGACGACTACAGCGCCGAGGTGGCCTGCTGGGTCCCCGGACGCCGTTCCCGCTGACCTCGCCCGTCCCGCTGACCTTGCTCAGGCGGCCAGATCGCCGAGGCGGCCAGGTCACACCCCCGCTTCGTGCACGGTGACCGCGTAGCCGTCCGGATCGCTGAAGGTGAACGTCAGACCGAACGGGCTCTGGGACGGCGGTCGCAGGATCTCCACCCCCGCCTCGGCGAGTGCGTCATGGAGCTCCGCGGTGCCCACACAGCTCAGCCACAGCGCCACCCCGGTCCCCGGCCGCTCGACGGCGTCGAGATCGACACCGGGCAGCGGTTCGCGGACGGCGAGGGGGATCGGCTCAGTCGCGAAGACGACGGCGCCGGGAGGACTGGCCGGCGCTCGGGTCAACCCGAGCCGCGTCTCGTAGAAGTCGGCGGCGTCCTCGACATCGCGCACCTGCAGGGCGACGAAATCCACTCCGTTGACGATCATGACTGCTTCCTTCCCTCATGCTCCGACGCTGCCCTCGTCACCGCGAACTCATCGGAACTTTCATATGTCAGGTTTCTGACATTCCCACCGTATGTCAGAATATTGACATGAGTCAAGAGAGTCCTCGCCTCGAATCGCTGATCGGGTATCAGCTCAAGCACGTGCAGTCTCTGCTGAAGTCGCGGATGGACGAAGTCCTCCGACCGCTCGGCCTCTCGACGCCGCAGTACGCGTGCCTCGAGCTGCTCGAGCGCAGCCCTGGCGCATCGAATTCGGAGCTCGCCCGCGGCGCGTTCGTCACCCGGCAGGCGATGAACACGCTGCTGCGCGGCCTGCAGGATCGCGACCTCGTCACCCGACCCGACACCGTCGAGTCGGGGCGAGCCCGGCCGACGACGCTGACTGCCGACGGGCAGACCCTGCTCGCTCAGGCGTCGAGACTGGTCGAGGGGATCGAGGAGCGCATGGTCGCCGGCCTCGACCAGGCGGGGCGGAAGCGCCTCGGCGCGGCACTCGACACCTGCATCGATGCCCTCGAGGGACCGGCAGACCCCTCACAGAAGCCGCCTCACCGCACGACGTAGTCGACGGGCTCCTTCTCGGTGCGCGGGGGCCAGATGAGCATGACCAGCAGCGCGAGAGCGGCTCCGAGGCCGGCGCCGAGCGTGTTCGTCACAAGGTCGCTGACGGTGCCGAACCGCGTGGGTGAGAGCAGGGTGAGCTGGGTGCCTTCGATGAGGCACGTGAAGACGAGACCCGCGACCCAGCCGATCCACCAGCGCCGCGGGCCGAGCTGCAGGGCGAGGAGGAAGCCGAACGGGACGAAGAGTCCGACGTTGGCGAGCTTCTCGAGCGTCACGTAGTCGATCCAAGCCGTCGACTCGTGGGAGGCGAGGAAGGCGAGGAGACGCGCGATGAACGAGTCGGGGCCCGTGTCGAGCTGCTGCGGGGTGAGCGTGACGAGCGCGATGAACGCGGTGTAGAGGATGAGCAGACCGAGCGGCACCGTGCGCAGGCGCTGCCGGTATCCGCTCATCGTCTGCCGCCCGTCAACTGTCATCATTGTCATCTGTCATCACTGTCATCCGTCATCACCGTCAACGATAGCGATCTCGCCGAGGCGGGACTCCCAGCCGTCTCGCCGACGCCCAGCCTCACGGGAACCGTGCGGTCAGCTCCCCGATGCGCCGAGTGCGGTCCTCGATCTTCATCCGCCCGGCCGCCTCGAGCAGGCTCATGCCGTGGAGCGCACTCCAGAACACCTCGGCGGCAGTGTCGTCGCCGATCACCTCGGCGAGCACGGTGAAGGCGCCGCGCAGCTCCGGTTCGTTGCCCTCCTCGGCGAAGCGCGCACCGATCGGCTGCGCGAACATGGCCTCGTAGACGGCAGGGTGGTCCCCAGCGAAGTCGAGGTAGGCCCCGGCAAGCGCGTCGACGGCCGAGGCGTCCGCTGCCTGCTCGACCGCGGCAGCGCACCGCAGTCGCAGCTCGACGAATCCCTCGAGAGCGACCGCGCGCATGATCTCCGTCTTGCCGCCGCGGAAATGGCCGTAGAGCACCGGCTGCGAATAGCCGATCGCCTCGGCGAGACGACGCGTCGTCACCGCCGCCCACCCCTCGGCCTCCGCGCGGTCACGGGCGGCGACGAGAATCGCCGCGCGGCGCGCGGACGTCCGCGTCTCCGCCTGTTCCGCCTTCGACGACTTCGCCACCACGACTCCCTTCTTGCGCTCTCGCCCGACCCGCCCTATTCTAGCAGTGCTAGATATTCTAGCGCCGCTAGATGAAGGACTCATCATGGAACCGTTCACTGCCGTCGTCGCAATCGTCGTCATCGGCCTGCTCGTCGGGATCGAGGCGGCCGTCGCCTTCGCGCTCCATCCGGTGCTCCTCCGCCTGCCGGCCGGACCTGCGATCGCCGGCCGCGCCGATGGGGCGCGCCTGCTCGGACGGACGATGCCGATTCTCTACATCGGCTCGCTCGTCGTCACGGTCGTGCTCTCCGTGCTCCTGTGGGGACGGCCCGAAGCCGCCCTGCTCGGCGTCGCGGCAGCGCTGCTCGTCGTCAGCGTCGTCATGTCCACCGCCCTCCTCGTGCCGATCAACAACCGAACGAAGGCGTGGACGGCCGAGGACCACCCGGACGACTGGCGCGTGCAGATGCGGCGGTGGGACCGCCTTCACGTCGTCCGCGTCGCCGTCATCGTCGCCGCATTCGCCCTCGTGGCGACCGCGGCGACGATGCTCTGACGCGGCCGACCTCAGGAAGGCACAGCCTCAGTTCGAAGACACAGCCTCGGCGGCGCTGAGCGAGGCGATGTCGATGACGGCGCGGAAGTAGACCTCACCGGCGACGACGCGGTCGTAGGTCGAGTCCGCCTCGGCGATGTCGATCGTCTTGATCTGCGCGGCGATGCCGTGCTCGGCGCAGAAGTCGAGCATCTCCTGGGTCTCGGCGATGCCGCCGATGTTCGACCCGGCGAGCACCTTGCCGCCGCCGATGAGCGATCCGAAGGAGAGCTCCTGCTTGGTCGGCGGCAGTCCGACGACGGCCATGACACCGCGTGGTGCGAGCAGACGCAGGTACCGATCGACGGGGATGTCGGCGCTGATCGTGTTGAGGATGAGGTCGAACTCGCCGCGGTGCTCGGAGAAGAAGTCCTCGTCGGTCGTCGCGAGCATCCGCTGCGCCCCGAGGTCGATGGCGAGCTGCTCCTTCTTGCGGCTGCGGGAGAGCACGGTGACCTCGGCGCCCATAGCCGCCGCGATCTGGACGCCCATGTGCCCGAGACCGCCGAGCCCGAGGACGGCGACCTTCTTCGGCGCCCCGGCCTTCTTCTCTCCCGCGCCCCAGCGGTTGAGCGGCGCGTAGGTCGTGATGCCGGCGCAGAGCAGCGGGGCGGCCACGTCGAAGTCGAGGCCGTCGGGGATGCGGAGGACGAAGCGCTCGTTGACGACGACCTTCTCCGCATACCCGCCCTGGGTGATGGTGCCGTCGACGTCGGTCGAGTTGTACGTGCCGACGTTGCCGCGCAGGCAGTTCTGCTCCTGGTCGGCGAGGCATTCGACGCATTCGCCGCACGAGTCGACGAGGCAGCCGACCCCCACGCGGTCGCCGACCTTCCAGTCGGTGACGTCGGCGCCGACGGCGGAGACGACTCCGGCGATCTCGTGGCCGACGACGAGTGGGAAGTCGACCTCGCCCCATTCGTTGCGGACGGTGTGGATGTCGCTGTGGCAGATGCCGGCGGCTCGGATGTCGATGACGACGTCGTCGGGACGCGGGTCGCGGCGCTCGATCTCCGCGACGCGGAAGGGCTCCGCGGGCCCGGTCTTCTGCAGTGCCTTGACGGTGATTGCCATGGGTGACCTCCGGTGTGTGCAACGGCGTGGTGCTGATCTGGGGACACCCTACATCGTGCCCCTGACGTGACGATGACCGGCGCCCGGACACCAGGCGCCTTGTCACTTCGCGGCGGCGCGCTCTCCGATCGTCAGGTCGAGCGGGAAGTCGACGGGAGCGTCGCCGAAGAGCAGTCGTCCCGCCGAGGCGGCCGCCTCCCTGATCGCCTCGGCCGCAGCGTCGGCCTGCGCTGCCGGGGCGTGGACGATGACCTCGTCGTGGAGGAAGAAGACGAGGTGGGCGCGCCCGGCGAACACCGGTCCGGAGGCGTCGGCCCGTCCCTCGTCGAGCTCCGGGAGGCGCGCGAGGCGCAGACGCAGATCGGCGAGCCACGCGAGCGCCCATTCCGCGGCGGTGCCCTGCACGACGAAGTTGCGGGTGAAGCGCCCCAGTCCCCTGCGGCTCGCCTCGCCCGGTTCTCATCGGCCGGGGTCGCATCGAACGCATTCGCCTGCGCCTGCACCTGCCGCCAGCCGTCACTCGGCGCCGGGGACGACCGTCCCAGCCAGGTGGTGACGATCCCGCCGCTCAGTCCCGCCTCGGCGGCGGTGTCGACGAGGCGCATCGCCGCAGGGAAGGAGGTGCGCAGGCGGGGGACGAGCCGGCCGGCCTCCCCCGTCGTCGATCCGTACATCGCCCCGAGGACGGCGATCTTCGCCTCCTGCCGGGTCGCGACGATCCCCTCGTCGACGAGTCCGGAGTAGAGGTCGCGGCCGCGCCCGGCCTCGGCCATCGCCCGGTCGCCGGACATCGCGGCGAGCGCCCGGGGCTCGAGCTGGGAGACGTCGGCGGAGATGAGGGTCCACCCGTCGTCGGCGCGCAGGGCCGGGCGCAGCTGCCGGGGGATCTGCAGCGCCCCACCGCCGCTGGCCGCCCAGCGACCGGTGACGACGCCGCCGGGCACGTAGACGGGTCGGTACCGGCCCTCGCTCACCCATTCGGCGAGCCAGTGCCAGCCGTTGGCCGAGAGCAGCCGGCCCATCCTCTTGTAGCGCAGCAGCGGTTCGATCGCCGGGTGGTCGGATTCGGCGAGCTCCCACTTCGACGTCGAGGACACGTTGATCCCGGCGTTGCGCAGGGAGGCGAGCAGGCGGGTCGGGGAATCGAGGTTCGCGCGGGGATCGTCGAGGGCGGCCCGGACCTCCTCGGCGACGGCGAGCATCTTCGCCGGCTTCGCGCCCGCAGCCGGCTTCTCGCCGAGGAGGTCCGTGAGGATCCGCTCATGCTCGGTGACGTCCCACGGCACTCCGGCCGCGTGCATCTCCGCGGCGACGAGGCCACCGGCCGATTCCGCGGCGAGCAGGAGGCGCAGGCGTCCCGGGTCGGTCGCCGTCGTCAGCGCCGCCTGCTGCCGGGCGAATTCGGCGAGGGCGGCGTCGATGTCATGGGGCACCTCCTTCGGGCGGCCACGGCCGCCGGCGACGTCGAAGAGGGTCTCCGCCTGCCCGACGGCGGGGGCGGTGACGGGTCCCGCATCCCACTCCTCGGCGGCCCGCAGCGCCGTGGGCTCGGTGACGAGTTCTGAGCGGACGAGGATCGCATGAGCGAGCCTGAGGTCGTGGGCGCGGTCGATGCGCACCCCGGCCGCGAGCAGCGCCGGGGACCACTTGGGGGTGTCGCTGAGCACCCACCTCGGTGCGGGGGCGGGGCGCGCGCCAGAGGCACCGGGCGATCGGGCACTGCGCTCACGGGCACGGACGAGGTCGGGAACGGCCGCCTCGGCGAGGTCGGTTCGGGCGATCTCCGCCCCGGACGCGTCGAGATCGACGACGGTGACCGTGCCGTCGTCGCCCGGACCCGCCTGTTCGTTCCGGCGCGCGGCACCGATGACGGACCACGCGATCGACGGCGCGGTCTCACTCGGCATGGGTCAACCCTACTGCGCGCCGCTGACACGGGGATCGCGCACCGCCTCGGCGAGAGCTGACTAGACCTCGCCGGGGAGGAGCACCGAGGTCCCCGATTCTCCCCGGATGACGATGAGCCCCGATTCGATCCGCAGCTCCGAGAACCCCAGCGGCCAGGACGCGACCTGTTCGCCGGCGTCGTCGATGAGGACGAGTCCGTCGGGAGTGCCGGGGAAGAGGAGCAGCGAGCCGTCGGCGCTCACACCCTGGAGAATGATGAGGCTGTCGGGCAGCTCGGCGATCTCACCGGAGCGCGTGAAGATGCGACGTTGGGCGTCCTCGGTGAGCGCGGGGGTCCCCGTCGCATCGACGCCGACGACGGTTCCGGCCTGCCGGTGGTCGGACAGGGGGAACGTCACGCCCTCACGGGGCTGCGGGACGAAGGTGTACTGCGAGACGCCCGTCGTGCGGTCGACCTCGCGACCGTCGAGGTCGACGAAGGCGTACTCGGGGTCGGTCTCCTGGATCTTCTCCACATATCCGTCGCTGGCCCACGTGATCCAGTCGGGCCGGGTGACGGCGGTCGACAGCCTCACCTCGCCGGATTCGAGGTCGAGAACGGTGATCCGCTTGCCCCGCTGGTTCGTCACCCCGAGGAGATCGTCGGCGAGGACGGTCACCTCGGAGCCGGCGGCGACGGGACTGCGCCACACCTCGCTCCCCTTCTTCTCGCCTGTGCCCATGTCGAGTCCGACGAGGTCCTCGACGCCCGTCCGGACGACGACACGGGTGCCGGCCCAGGCCACCGGCTGAGCGCTCGCGACCTCGGGTCCCAACCCCATGGCCTGCCGCTCGGTTCCCGTGGCCGGATCGACGAGGCTCCAGGCGCGCATCCCCGATTGCCACCGGCTCCCGACGACGACCGTCGCCGCGGACGCGGCAGGGACCGACGAGTCCGGGTCCCCGGGCAGCAGTGCGCCCTGCCCGCAGGTCGCATCGTCGATCTCCCAGAGGAGCTGACCGCCGCGTAGCTGTCTGCCCATCACTGTCGAGTCCCCGCCGACCCCGCGCTCGACCTCGATCGCCATGTCGTCGGTCACCGCGCACACCTCGTTCGCCGTCGCGTACTGCGCGTCAAACCCGGCCGCGTACGCATCAGTGAGCCACGCGCCCTCACCCCCCTGCGGACTCAGCTGCACCTGCGCCTCAGGCGGCAGGTCCGAATCGTCCGACGACGAGGCTGTGCAGGCGGTCAGTGTCAGACCGAGCACGGCGGCGAGCGCGATTGCGGCGGAACGGATCGAGGTCATGAAAGCGAATCTATGCCCGGTCGCGGCCCGAGGGGTGTTCATCCTGTTCCGGTTCGGCAACAGCCGGGTCGGGAGCTGGGGCCCTGCATCCGGGGCTGGGGCGCGTCATCCGAGGGCGAGCGCGGCTGCGAGCGCGAAAACCGACAGCGTCGACGTCAGCGTGCGCGCGAGGTTCGCGCGGTTCCACCGGGTCTCGAACGTCACGCGGGCCGCCTGCTGCTGTCCGAATGTGTCGATTGGCGCACGGTCGAGACCCTGGTTGAGTGGAACACTGACGGCGGCGGTGATGAGGAAGGAGACCACCGAGGCGGCCGCCCCGATCCACAGCAGCGCCGTTCCCACCGGGTCGGAGGCGATTCCGAGCCCTCCCGGTTCGACCTTGATCCTCAGCGTGCCCGTCACGGCAGCGGCCACCGCGGTGAGCGGGGCGCCGACGAAGACGACGAGGAATGTCGGGCGGAGGATCACTGAGTTGATCGCACGGAATCCGCGGACGAACTCTCCGTCGTCGAGTCTCCGATAGGCGGGTGAGACCGCGCAGACGAACGCGAAGAACAGCCCGGCGAGCAGTCCGTTCGTCAGCGTCGCCGCCACGAGGAGTCCGGTGATCATGAGGACACCGGTGATCATGACGGCGCGCCCGCGTCGGAAGCGTGCCCGACGAGTCCCGCGATCGTCTCCTCGACCGTCGTCGTCACCGTGATGCTCCGGTCGCCCCGCGGGGCGAGGAGACCCGCGGCATCGGCACGGTAGAGCTCGGCAAGACTGTCGGCGACGTGGGGAGCGAACCCGACCGCGGTGAGCGCGGGCGCCCACGCTGCCTCGGGGACGATCTCGACGGTGAGCGCGCGACCGAGGGCACGACCGAGCACCTCGGCGACGTCCCGTTCGGACCGGGAAGGCCCGATGATGTCGACGGCCTCGCTCGACGGCGGCGGGGCGAGCAGCGCGCGGGCGGCGACCGCGCCGAGGTCACGGGTCGCGACCATCGGCACGGGCGCCTCGGCGGTGGGCGCGAACACCGGGTAGGTGCCGGTCTCCCGGGCGAGGTCGATGACGTCGGAGACCTTCTCCTGGAAGTGGCCGGACCGGAGGGCCGTCAGCGTCGTCCCCGTCTCGCCCAGTGCCCGTTCGAGACGGTGGAGTCCGGTGATCGGGCCGGTGCCCGCGGCGAGGTCGGCGCCACCGGAGGAGAGCATGACGACGTGGGGAACGCCCGCCTCGGCGACGGCTCCGGCGATCGCGTCGCTGAGCAGCTCGGCATGGGCGTTGAGGTCGGCGGCGCCGAGGTCGAACGGCAGCAGAGCGAAGAACCCTGCGGCCCCGGTCAGGGCGGCGGTCAGCCCTGCGCGGTCGGTGAGGTCGACCGTCGCGGTCTCGGCTCCGGCCTGACGCCACGGTGCGGTGTCGGCCTCCCGGCGGACGAGGACGCGGACCTCGGCGCCGACGTCGGCGTCGGCGTCGAGGAGAGTGTGGGCGGTGGCGGATCCGACGTGTCCGGTGGCTCCTGCGATGACGAACATGGTGGACTCCTTCTCTACTGCTTCTCTACTACGGTGGCTGATCTGTTGGAGTGGCTGAACTGTCTGCCTCTCCGACGCTACGGACGTCGTCTCGGACACTCCATGCCCGAACGGCCGCACTTCTTGCTCGATCGTCCGAACGAGTCGGTTGATCGAATCGAGCCCTGGTCGCCGCGGGCGGGCTGTGACACGATGCCGTCATGATGAGCGCACCGGAGGGCGCCGCTCCCGCGATGCGGGCAGCGAGGGCGTCGGCTCCCGAAACACCGGCACCGCGGAGGCGACCGGCGGCCGGTCGGGCCGTTGAGGCGCCCGGCGGGGAGGATCGGCTCGCCCGGGTGCTCGGCACCCTGCGGATGCGCTCGACGTTCTGCTCCCACTCCGAGTTCGGTGACCCGTGGTCGCTCGAGATGCCCGCGATCGCCGACTCCGTGAGCTTCCACGTCCTCGTCGCCGGGTCGTGCTGGCTGCGCCTGCCCGGGGAGGACGCCGTCGAGCTCGCCGCCGGTGACCTCGCGCTCGTCCCGCACGGGCGCGGTCACGATCTCCTCAGCGATCCCGCGGCCCCGCGCGGACCGCGCGTCGATCTCCTGCCGCAGGAGTACCTCGGCGAGAGCTACTCCGTCCTCCGGTACGGGGGCGCGGGCCCGACGACGCGGCTGATCTGCGGGATCGTCGGTTTCGATGATCCGGCCGCCCGGCAGCTCGTCCGCAGCCTGCCGGCAATCCTGCGGGTCAGCGGGGATGAGGCGGGCGTCGCCTCCTCGGTGCGCGACACCCTCCGGCTCATCGCCGCCGAGCTCGCGCATCCGCAGCCGGGAGCGGAGACCGTGGCGACGCGGTTGGCCGATGTCCTCGTCGTCCAGGCGATCCGGTCGTGGATGAACTCCGACGCCGAGGCGGGCGCCGGGTGGCTGCGCTCCCTGCGGGATGAGCGCATCGGCCGGGTCATCGAGGCGATCCATGACGGTCCCGGTGAGGAGTGGACGCTCGAGCGCCTCGCACGGGTCGCGGGGATGTCGCGGTCCTCGTTCAGCGCCCGGTTCACCGACCTCGTCGGCGAGGCCCCGATCGCCTACCTCACGCGGTGGCGGATGGCCATCGCCCAGTCGCGGCTGCGGGACACCGAGGTCACGGCGGCGACGCTCGCGGGCGAGCTCGGCTACCGCTCGGAGGCCGCGTTCAACCGCGCGTTCACCCGAATCGTCGGGTCGACCCCCGGCGCGGTGCGACGACAGGGGTCGCAGGGAGCGGCGGAGCGCGACGTCGAACCGCTGTCATGAGTGCACGCCAGGTTTGCGCCGGTTGAGTGGTGGCCAATTGAAGCTGAGATGGCCAGTACCGGACCTGGCCATCTCAGCTTCGACTGGCGCACGCGCTCGCGGGACGGGTGATGCGGGGCGGACAGGAAGCCGGCAGGCATGCGAAGAGCCCCTCACCTGACCCTGATCGGGCCGGTGAGGGGCTCATGTTCGCTGGTGCGCGAGGGGGGACTTGAACCCCCACGACCTTGCGATCACTGGCACCTGAAGCCAGCGCGTCTACCAATTCCGCCACTCGCGCGAACAAGAGAAGACTTTATCATCGCCGCGCGGATTTCAAGAAACTCAGAAGGCCCGTGAACCCGCGAAGTCCGGCAAAAACGGCCGAAATCCCCGCAGAAACCTCCGAAAAGTGGCGACCTTCACACTTTCGCCACCGCGATGCCCCCGCACCCCGCCGCCGCGATGCCCCCGCACCCCGCCACCGTCATGCCCCCGCACCCCGCCACCCCACCCCGCCGCCGCGCTCCACTCCCCCGCCAGCGACGGACCGCTCAACGCGTCCTGCCAGGCTGAACGCGCACAGTGAATCCCCGCCGAGGTGCGCCCCGAGATCGCGCAGGACGTGAGATGAGAGCGCCTCCGCGTTAGGATTGGGTGTTGGTGTACCCGAAACGGCGCCTCGCGCCGGATACGGTCACGCCCACGCGAAAGAGCAGTGCAGACCATGTGCCCACGTTCTGGCCGACCGCCCGAACACGAGACAGACGATGCCGAACCGGAGGAGGTGCCATGGGAATTCTCGATCGCTTCGAGAAGGGACTGGAGAACGTCGTCAACGGCGCCTTCGCGAAGGCCTTCCGCTCCCAGGTCGAACCCGTCGAACTCGGCGGGGCCCTGCGCCGCGAAGCCGACAACAAGGCAGCCGTCGTCTCCCGCGGACGCACCCTGACGGCGAATCACTACACGATCGAGCTCTCACCCGCCGACTTCGAGCGCCTCTCCGGCATCGAGACCGAACTGCGGGCCGATCTCCGTCAGGTCATCGGCGACCACGCGATCGAGCAGGCGTACAGCTTCGTCGGGCCGGTGTCCGTCGACTTCGTCGAGGCCGACGACCTCGACACGGGCATGTACCGCGTCGTCTCGAGCACCCAGCGCCCCGACGGGTCGCCGGCGGCTCAGCCGGCCAACCGCGGCGGCTACGATCCGGTCTCCCGCTCCCACAACATCGTCGAACCGGCCCCGGCGTCGTCTTCCCGTCCCGTGCCGCAGCGCCAGGCCGCGCCGCGGCGCTCGAGCGAGCCCGCCAGGTCGGCGACCCCGATCCGCCAGGCCGCCCCGGCCCGGCAGCGCACGATCAAGGCGAGCGTCGACATCAACGGACAGACCTACCCCCTGCGTCAGGGCAGCAACGTCTTCGGACGCTCGTCGAACAGCTCGGACTTCGTCATCGACGACCCCGGTGTCTCGCGCCGCCACTTCGAGATCGTCGTCGAGGGCGACCATGCCGTCGCCAACGACCTCGGCTCGACGAACGGCACGCTGCTCCACGGACGCAAACTGACCTCCGCCAACCTCAGCAACGGTGATGTGCTCACGGCAGGCGATGCCGATGTGCGCTACACCGAACAGGACACTCTGTGAGCGAATTCACCGTCACCGTCTTCCGGTTCGCGTTCTTCGTCATCCTCTGGCTCTTCGTCTTCGGGGTGGCAGGCGTGCTCAGGCGGGACATCTTCGGCGCGCGGCGCGGACCCCGCAAGTCGAAGAAGAACAAGGCCGCGCGGGGCTCCTCGCGCCAGTCCGCCCCCGCCCAAAACCAGCAGGCGCAGAACCAGACCCAGAACCGCCCGGCCCAGCAGCCGCCGGCGCCCTCGCGTCCGGTGCCGCGGGCGAATCCCGGCTCGATCCGGGTGACGGCCGGTCCGATGGCCGGCACCTCGCTCATCCTCTCCGGGGCACCCGTGACCTTCGGGCGCGCGCCGGACAACACGATCGTCATCGACGACGACTTCGCCTCGAGCCACCACGCCCGCATCATCGCGCGGAACGGCGCCTGGGTGCTCGAGGACCTCAGCTCGACGAACGGCACGTTCGTCGACGGCTCGCGCATCACCGCCCCGTTCGACCTGGGCATCGGCACTCAGATCACCATCGGACATACGACGTTGGAGACCCAATCGTGACGACCGACGGAACGATCACCCTTCGCTCCGCAGCCCGGTCCCACACCGGGCTCGTGCGCAAGAACAACCAGGACTCCGGGTATGCGGGTCCCAACTTCCTCCTCATCGCCGACGGCATGGGCGGGCACGCCGGCGGTGACGTCGCCTCGGCGATCACCGTCGCCCGCCTCGCCGAACTCGACCGCGAGACCGGGGGCGAGGACGCCCTCGAGATCCTCCGCACCTCGATCCTCGACGCCAACGACCGCATCTGCCGCGGCGTCGCCGAACAGCCCGAACTCGCCGGCATGGGCACGACCGTCACCGCCCTCCTGCGCGCGCCGGGCAACCGCTTCGCACTCGCCCACATCGGCGACTCCCGCGGATACGTCTACCGCGACGGCGAACTCCACGCCGTCACCCACGACCACACCTTCGTCCAGATGCTCGTCGACGAGGGCCGCATCACCGCCGAGGAAGCCGACACCCACCCGCAGCGCTCCGTCGTCATGAAGGTCCTCGGCGACGTCGGCACGTCCCCTGACCTCGACCTCTCCCTGCGCGAGGCCCACGTCGGCGACCGCTGGCTGCTCTGCTCCGACGGCCTCACCGGGTTCGCCGACATCGGTGACATCACCCGGGTCCTCGCCGAGGTGGCCGACCCCGACGAGGCCTGCCGCCAGCTCATCGACCTCGCTCTGGCCGGGGGCGGCGCCGACAACGTCACCGTCGTCATCGGCGACGTCATCGAGGGCACCGTCGAGACCGCCCAGGGCAAGTCCGTGGGCTCCGTCCACCTCAACCCGCAGTACGCGACGATCGGCACCCGCCCGGAAGGCGACGGCGCGACCGCGCAGCACGACTTCGCGAACACCGATATCCCCACCGATACCGTGCCCCTGCAGACCGTGACCGATGCCGGGTCCGGTGATTCCGGGCAGGAACCCACCGCCGAGGTGCCCGCCGGGTCCGTGCGGACGCTGACCGAGGACGAGACCGAGGATGCGGCCGAGTCCGACGAGGACGACGAGCCTGAGGACGTCGAGAATCGCTCCTACCTCGGGTGGATCATCGCCGCCATCGTCATCATCGCCCTCGCCGTGGCCGGCTTCTTCGCCTACAACTACATCAACAACCACTACTACCTGACGAACGAGAACGGCCAGGTCACGCTCTACCGCGGGCTCGACACGACGCTCGGCCCCATCGAGCTCAGCCGTCTCGAGGACACCACCGACATCCAGGTCGACTCGCTCAACAGCTTCTCCCAGGACCGGCTGCGCAGCTCGATCCAGGCCGACTCCCGCGAAGAGGCGGACCGGATCATCGACAATCTCCGTCGGGAGGCCGAGAGCGCCGGCACCGTCTCCGGGAACGCCGAGGATGCGACCGCGCCGAGCGATCCCGCCCCCTCCCCGCCGAACGGGCAGAGCGCCGAACCCAGTGACGCGATCACTGAGGAGTCGCAGTGATGTCAGACTCCGTCTCCCAGGCAGCCCGGCCCAGGCCCTACCGCCTGGCCGAGCTCGGGCTCATCATCCTGGCGATCGTCGCCTCGACGAGTGCCTACGCGCTCGTCGGGCTCGGCGTCGATGATGCCATGCCGACCGACATCTACGGCTATATGGCGTGGCTGACGGCTCTCGCCCTCCTCATCCACATCGTCGTGTGGTGGAAGGCGAAGTACGCCGACCCCGTCCTCGTGCCCATCGCCGTCCTCCTCAACGGACTCGGCCTGGCGATGATCCACCGCGTCGACCTCGGTCGCGTGGAGTTCCTCGACAGCGCCACCCAGCAGCTCATCTGGATGACGCTCGGAGTGGGTCTCGCGATCGCCGTGCTCATCGTCCTCCGCGACCACCGCTGGCTGCGCCGCTACACCTACGTCTCGGGCTTCCTCGCCCTATTCTTCCTCCTGCTGCCCCTCATTCCGGGCCTCGGCAGGACGATCAACGGCGCCCGCATCTGGATCGGCATCGGACCGCTGTCGTTCCAGCCCGGTGAGGTCGCGAAGATCCTGCTCGCGATCTTCTTCGCCGGCTACCTCGTCGCCTACCGCGATCAGCTCGTGCTCGCGGGCCCGAAGATCCTCGGCATCCGCTTCCCGCGGCTGCGCGACTTCGGCCCCATCGTCATCGCGTGGATCGCCAGCGTCGGCGTCCTCGTCTTCGAACGCGACCTCGGCACCTCGCTCCTCTTCTTCGGCCTCTTCGTCGCCATGCTCTACGTCGCGACCTCGAAGGTCTCGTGGATCATCATCGGCATGTCCTTCTTCGCCGCCGGCGCCGTCCTCGCGACCCTGCTCTTCTCCCACGTCCAGCAGCGCATCGACGGTTGGCTCAATGCGCTCACTGCCGAGGAGTACAACAAGACGCCGGGCGGGTCCTACCAGCTCGTCCAGGGTCTGTTCGGGATGGCCAACGGCGGTCTCGTCGGCACCGGACTCGGCGAGGGCCGACCGAACATGGTCCCCTACGCGGAATCCGACTTCATCTACGCGAGCTTCGGCGAGGAGCTCGGTATGGCCGGTCTCTTCGTCATCCTGCTCTGCTACCTCCTCATCTTCGAACGCGGCATCAGGACCGCGCAGAAGCTGCGCGACGGCTTCGGCACGCTGCTCGCCGCAGGACTGTCGTTCACGATCGCCCTCCAGGTCTTCGTCGTCGTCGGCGGGGTCACCCGCCTCATCCCGCTCACCGGTCTGACTACGCCGTTCCTCGCCCAGGGCGGCTCGTCCCTGGTCGCGAACTGGGTGATCATCGCCCTCCTGCTGCGGATGTCGGACAATGCCCGCCGCCCGGTCGATGAATTCCACACCGGCGTCCTCAAGATCACCGAGGACCCCGACTCCACGACCGCCTCGGCGCGCCGCCGGAAGAAGTCCGACGACGACGGCGACCAGGTCGACGCTGATCACCGGAACAACCCCGGCGACCGGATCAACCCCGCCGCCGATGAGTCGCCGACGACGGTCCACGCGACGACTCCCGCCGACGAGGCGGTCACGACGAACCTCAGCACCCGCCGCCCCAGCGGCCCCGACCAGCGCCCGACCGACGAGCCCTCCCAGGGAGGAGACCGATGAAGAAGTCGCTCACGCACATCGGAGTCGTCGGCTTCGTCATGTTCGCCCTGCTCTTCGGCTCGACGAGCTGGGTGCAGTTCGTCACCGCCGACTCCCTCAACGCCAACCCGCTCAACAACCGGCAGATCCTCGATCAGCTCTCGCGCGACCGCGGACCGATCCTCGTCGACGGCACGCCGATCGCCTATTCCGAGCCCGTCGACGACCGCTACCGGTTCCAGCGTCAGTACGGTTCGGACGGCCTCGACCCCCGTGCGTACGCGTCGATGACCGGGTACTACTCGATCGTCTCCGGTGCCTCGGGCATGGAGCGCGCCGCCGGTGACTACCTCTCCGGTGACTCCGACGCCCTCTTCTACGACAAGGTCGGCAGCTTCTTCACCGGTGAGCAGCCGCGCGGTGCCGCGGTCGAGCTCACCGTCGACCCCGACGTCCAGCAGGCGGCCTGGGACGGCCTCGGCAACCAGACCGGTGCGGCGGTCGCGCTCGACCCGAAGACCGGGAAGATCCTCGCGATGGCCTCGACGCCGGGCTGGGACCCCAACCCGATCGCCAGCCACAACCCGGACGAGGCGCGGTCGGCGTTCGAGCAGCTCAACAACGACCCGGAGAACCCGGCCTACAACCGCGCGATCGGCGGCAACCTCTACCCGCCCGGCTCGACCTTCAAGGTCCTCGTCGCGGCCGCCGCCCTCGAATCGGGCGACTACACGCCGGACTCGCGGCTCAACGGCCCGGCCACCCTCGATCTGCCGCAGACGACGGCGACGATCAGCAACTCGCACGCCGGGGCCTGCCGCGGCGGCGGTCGCCCCACCCTTGCGGAGTCGCTCGCCGAATCGTGCAACACGTCGTTCGCCTCGCTCGGCATGGATCTCGGTGAGGACGCGATCGCCGAGCAGGCCGCGAAGTTCGGCTTCGGCCAGGACCTCTCGATCCCGCTCACCGTGACCCCGTCGACGTTCCCCTCGGACCTCAACCCGCCGCAGCTCGCGCAGTCCTCGCTCGGCCAGTTCGAGGTGCGCTCGACGCCGATGCAGATGGCGATGATGACCGCCGGCATCGCCAACGACGGCAGAATGATGAAGCCGGAGCTCGTCAACCGCGTGCTCAACGCGAACACTCTCGAGCCGATCACGGAGACGAGGCCGACGGAGCTCTCGCGTCCCGTCTCCGGTCAGACGGCCGAAGAGCTCAATACGATTATGCAGGGCGTCGTCACCGACGGTACCGCCTCGGTGGCGCAGATCCCCGGCGTCCAGGTCGCGGCGAAGACGGGCACCGCCCAGCACGCGCAGGGTGCGGCCCCGCATGCGTGGTTCATCTCCTTCGCCCCTGCCGACGACCCGCAGATCGCGGTCGCGGTCGTCGTCGAGAACGGCGGCAACGCCGGCAATGAAGCTTACGGTGCGACGGTCGCAGGACCGATCGCCAAGGACATGATGGAAGCGGTGGTCGACAAATGAGGCCGAGTGAAGGCACTCAGCTGGGGAACCGGTACACTCTGACCTCGCGGATCGCCGTGGGCGGCATGGGCGAGGTGTGGAAGGGCGTCGACTCCGTGCTCGGACGCGAGGTCGCCGCAAAGATCCTCAAGGACGAATACCTCTCGGACTCGACGTTCCTCGCCCGCTTCCGCGCCGAGGCACAGAACATGGGCCGCGTCTCCGATCCCGGCATCGCCGGCGTCTACGACTACGGCGACGAGGACGGCTCGCCCTACCTCGTCATGGAGTACGTGCCCGGCGAACCCCTGTCGACGATCATCGAACGCAGCGCCCCGCTGTCCGAAGAGGACACGCTGAGCATCGTCTCGCAGGCCGCACAGGCGCTCGGCGCCGCGCACAAGGTCGGTGTCGTCCACCGCGACATCAAGCCCGGCAACATCCTCATGACCCCGGACTTCCGGGTGAAGATCACCGACTTCGGCATCGCCCGGGTCACCGACCAGGCGCCGCTGACGAAGACCGGTCAGGTCATGGGCACCGCCCAGTACCTCGCCCCCGAACAGGCCACCGGCAAGGGCTCGGGTCCCGGATCCGACCTCTACGCGCTCGGCATCATCGCCTACGAGGCGCTTGCCGGCCAGCGTCCCTTCACCGGGGACTCGCAGGTCGCGATCGCGATCGCCCAGGTCAACCAGCAGCACCCGCCGCTGCCGGACACGGTCTCCGAGCCGATGCGCCGGTTCGTCGACTCCCTGCTCGAGAAGAAGCCCGAACGCCGGCCCGACGATGCGATGGCCGTGGCCAAGGCCGCCGAGGCGCTGGCCGTGGGCAACGTCGCCGCCGCCGAGGCCGCGCTGCCGCAGATGCGCCACGGCAACGCCGCATCGGAGGCGCTCACGCAGGTCTTCAACGACCCCGACCCGGTGCCCTCGACGCAGGTCCTGCCGACCACCTCGAGCAATGATGCGACCCGCGTCTACAGCGCCGACCAGCAGCCCGGCTACGGTCCGCCCACGGGAACCGGTTACAACCAGGCCGTCGCCGCGGGTGACCCGAACGATCCCAACGCCACCGATGATGAGCTGGAGAAGAAGCAGTCGAAGAAGGGCAGGATCCTCATCTGGGTCCTCGCGATCCTCGCGCTCATCGCCGTCGGGTCCCTCCTCTGGTACTTCCTCGGGCAGAACGGCGAGGAGCCGGCTCCCGCCCCGTCGACGAGTGCGACGACCTCGCAGGCGCCGCAGGAGATCGAGATCGACAGAAACGACTACATCGGGCAGTCCGAGTCCTCGGCGACGCAGAACCTCGAACGGCAGGGCCTGCGCGTCGACACGGAGACGATCGACTCGAACCGCGCCCAGGGCACCGTCGCCGATGTCGGCGAGGCCGACGGCGGCGGCTACACCTTCGAAGAGGGCGACACCGTCACCCTCTACATCTCCTCAGGGCCTGCCGAAGAGCCGGCACCCGAGCCGACGCGGACCTCGCGGCCGAGCGAACCGAGCAGCGACTCCGGCTCGAATTCGGGCTCGGGCAGCGGTTCGAACTCGGGCTCATCGTCCGACTCCGGGTCGTCGTCGAACTCGAACAGCGGATCCTCGTCGAACTCCGACTCCGGCTCGTCGTCGAATTCGGACAGCGGCTCCTCCTCGGACTCGAACTCAGGCTCGTCCTCGGAGTCGGGCTCGGAGAGCGGAGCGTCCTCGAATTCCGGCAACGGCGCGAACTCGAATCCCGGGTCGAACCCGAACGGCGGAGCGAACGCCAACGGCAACAACGGAAACGGCACGAACGCAGGCGGGGACTCCAGCGGAGACGAGGGTTAGCCGCCGAGGCGACTGGGACATGGGACGAGCGAAGAATAGTAATCTTGAGGAACTGCCCGGACTGCTCAACGCGTCCGGGTGACATACGCGGAGGAAGTACATGACTGAGCCCAAGGTGCTGTCGGAGAGGTACGAAGTCCGTGCCCTCCTCGGCCGTGGGGGCATGGCAGAGGTGCACGAGGGCGTCGACACCCGTCTGGGTCGACGCATCGCGATCAAGCTTCTGCGGTCCGATCTTGCGCGCGACCCCTCCTTCCACACGCGACTCAAGCGCGAAGCGCAGTCCGCTGCCGGACTCAACCATCCCGGCATCGTCGCCGTCTACGACTCCGGTGAGGAGGAGTTCGTCGAATCCGGCGGCTCGAGCGTCTCCGTGCCCTTCATCGTCATGGAGTACGTCGAGGGTCAGACCCTGCGCGAGGTCCTCAACGAACACGGCACGCTCACCGTCGATGAGGCGCTCAACGTCATCGCCGGGGTCCTCGCCCCGCTCGAATACTCCCACCGCAACGGCATCGTCCACCGCGACATCAAACCGGCGAACGTCATGCTCACTCCCGAGGGCGACATCAAGGTGATGGACTTCGGCATCGCCCGTGCGCTCAAGGACAACAGCGGCCTGACCCAGACGCAGTCGGTCGTCGGCACCGCCCAGTACCTCTCCCCCGAGCAGGCACGCGGCGAGGTCGTCGACGCCCGGTCCGACCTCTACTCGACCGCGTGCCTCCTCTACGAACTGCTCGCCGGTCGGCCCCCGTTCGTCGGCGACTCCCAGCTCGCCGTGGCATATCAGCATGTCGGTGAGACGCCGCAGCCGCCGAGCTTCTACAACCCCGATGTGCCCCCCGAGGTCGATCGACTCGTCCTCCACGCCCTGAAGAAGGATCGCGACGAGCGCTACCAGGACGCCTACACGTTCCGGGAGGACGTCCTCGCCGCGCGCGACGGTCGACCGCTGAGCATCGACGGCGACCTCGATCGCACGCAGGCGTTCGCCGCGGCCGGCGGGGCCGGGATGATGGGTCCGCCGCCGGCGACGCAGGCGTACCCGCTCGACGCCGAGGCGGCTCCCGAGACCGGTCCGGTCTCCCAGATCATGACCCGGCAGGAGCAGCAGCCGGTGAAGAAGCGCTCGCGGGCGTGGATCTGGATCGGCAGCATCTTCGTCCTCCTCGCCCTCGCGGCCGTCGCCCTGTGGGTGTACGAGATCAACAAGCCCGAACCGATCGTCCAGGTCCAGGTCGCCGACGTCGCAGGCATGGATGCCGATGCCGCCGAGGCGCAGCTGCGCAATCAGGGATTCGACGTCACGACGGAGGAGACGTACAACGCCGACGTCGATGAGGGCAGTGCGATCTCGACGGATCCGGCCGCCGGCCAGAGCATCCCGGAGAACAGCACCGTCAAACTCGTCGTCTCCTTGGGACCCGAGAACGTCACCGTCCCCGAGGTCGCGGGCAAGACCGAGGAGGAGGCGCGGCAGATCCTCAACGACGCGAAGCTCCAGGCGGGCACCCACATCTCCCAGAACTCACCGGATGTGAAGAAGGGCGTCGTCATCGAGACGAAGCCCGGTGAGGGCGAGAAGGTCGATGTCGACTCGAACGTCGATCTCGTCGTGTCCTCGGGACTCGTCAAGGTCCCCGACGTCCTCGGGCAGACGCAGGAGGACGCCTGCAACACCCTCTCCGGCGACGACTACAAGCTCCAGTGCAAGGTCGAAGAGGTCGAGACCGCCGATCAGGAGGAGGGCACGGTCTTCGAGCAGTCGACCCCGGGCGGCACCGATGTCGCGCAGGGTTCGGAGATCACCATCCGCGTGGCCAAGAAGCCGCCGGAGCCGTCCCCGACGATCCCGTCGATCCCCGGCGGCATCCCGACCGCACCGTCGCCGACCGACAGCCCCGACGGCAACGGTGGGGACAACGGCAACGGCGGAGGGACGTCGAACGACGGTGCCGTCGGCGGCGGCAGCTCGTGGTTCGACGACTGGGCCGACGCCCGCGGCAACGGCGACTGAGTTCTCAGCGCAGAGGGGCTCTCAGCCGCGGCGTGATGACTCAGCCGCAGGCGAGCTCTCAGCCGAGCGTGACGAAGAGATCCGTGCGCAGGTCCGCCGGATCCATGTCAGGACTCGGCTCGGTGACGTAGACCTCGAAGAACGGCATGTCCGGGTGATGGCCGGCGGCGACGAGACCCTGCATGTGCGCATTCCACGCTTCGGCAAGGCCGTCGAATCCGCCGAGGTGGGAGATCGCTCCGACCGATCCTCCGGGCAGTTCGGCGGGGATCGCGGTGAGGTCGTCACCGAGGTCGAGCGCCTGACTCAGCACCCCGGCCACCGGGATGCCCACCTGGATGTCGACGGTGTCCGTGGGCGGGCGCGTGTAGAGGGAGAACGCCGGTCCCGCGGGCTCGACCCCCGCCTCGGCGAGTGCGGGGAAGAGCCGGGAGTACACGGAGTCGAAGAGGGTCGGCAGCTCGCTCATCGGATGGTTCTGGGCTTCGACGACGACCGTGGGCACGGGCTGGGCCTCGAAGACGGTGAGTTCGCGATACGGCTCGGTCGGGAAGTAACTCGGCTCTTCCATGGGATGTCCTCTCACTGGATCGTCTGAGTCGATCCTAAGCGCTGAAGTCCGGGAGGCGGAAGAGTCAGGGAGCGGAGATCGCCGAGGCGAGCGGCGACATCGCGGCGGCCCGTGCGGCCGCGCCGGACAGTCCGCAGACCTCGAGCCAGTTGCCGAGCATGAGGTAGCCCGATTCCGTGAGGACGGACTCCGGGTGGAACTGGACGCCGTAGAGGGGCGCGCTGCGGTGCTCGATGGCCATGACGACATCATCAGGAGTGCGCGCGGTGACGACGAAGGTCTCGAGGTCGATCGTCTCGTCGACGATCGCGAGCGAGTGGTATCGGGTCACCGTCAGCGGCGAGGGGCAGCCGGCGAAGATGCCCTGCCCGTCGTGGGTGATGACCGAGGTCTTGCCGTGCATGAGGACCGGCGAATGCGTCACCGTCGCCCCGAAGACCTCGCCGAGGGCCTGATGCCCCAGGCACACCCCGAACAGCGGGCGGCCCGCCTCGGCGGCCCAGCGGATGAGGTCGGGGCACACACCGGACTCCGCGGGCACACCCGGTCCCGGGGAGAGCAGGATGCCGTCGTATCCGTCCGCCAGCTCCACGGCCGCCTCGGCGGACAGGTCGTCATTGCGGATGACGTCGGCCGTCGCACCGAGCTCACGGACATAGGCGACGAGGGTGTAGACGAAGCTGTCGTAGTTGTCGACGACGAGGATGCGGGTCACTGCCCGCCCTCGTCGGTGACAGTCGCGTTGTTGAACGGCATGTAGGGGGCGACGGCGGGGAAGACGTACTGCATGAGCAGGTAGACGACCGCCGCGATGAGGATGAGGGCGAAGACGAGCTTGACGAACCACGGCCCGGGCAGAATCCGCCAGATCAGTCCGTACATCTCACGCTCCTCCGCTCTTGCTGACTTTGTCGTACGCCTTCGAATCCTTGATCGCGTCCGGTGGGCCCTCGCCGGCCGGGCGCCATTCGGTGAGCTCGGCGTAGGCGATGTAGCGCTCGCGCGCGGAGAACATCGGGTTGCACGCGGTCAGGGTGAGGATCCGGTCCTTGCCCTTGTAATCGGGCTGGTCGGGCACCGGGGCGAGCACCTCGACGGCATCGGGGAGGATGATGTCGAAGTTGCGGAACGTGTACGTGTAGAACCCGTCCTTCGTCTGCACGACGATCTCGTCGCCGGGCTGGAGCTTCGCGATCTGGTTGAACGGCTTGCCGTAGGTGACGCGGTGGCCGGCGACGGAGAAGTTGCCGACCTCGCCGGGCATCGCGGAGTTCGGGTAGCGGCCGACGCCCATGCGGTTGAGCACGGGTTCGAGGTCGACGCCCTCGGCGAGCGTCCGGTAGTAGTCGTCGCCGAACCGCGGGATGTAGAAGATGCCGAACGCGGTGTTCTTCTCGACCGGGTCGGCCACGACGGGTTCGTCCGGGTCATCGGGCAGCTGATTGGGATCCTGGTTCGCCCAGTCCTTCGTCAGCTGGTCGGCGAGCACCTCGTTGTCGCGGTTGGCCTCGAGGTCCGTCCACCACAGCTGCCAGACGACGAAGAGGATGAGGACGAGCCCCGCGGTGATGCAGAGTTCGCCGAAGGTGCGGATCGTCCCGCGGATCGGGCCGATCGGCTGGCGCTGGACCGGCTGCTTCTTCCGTCGGCCCCCGCCCGAGCTGCCGTCCCCGGGACCGCCCGGGCCTGTCGGGCCGCCGGGTCCTCCCGGGCCGCCAGGGCCTGCTGCTGCGGGCGCGGCAGCTGCCGCGCCCGCGTAGGCGGTGCCGGTGGTGTCGGTGTAGGCGGGCTGGACCATCGTCGGCTGCGCACCCGTGGGCGGGTATGGCTGGGGCTGCTGCTGTGCGTGCTGCTGGGACCAGGCGGGCATCGCCTGCGTCGGCATCGCCTCGGTGGCCTCGGAGCGCAGCGGCGGGGCGTCGGCGCTTCCCGCACCGGCAGCGGTGCCGGCGGTCCCGGCACCGGCTCCACCGGCGGCGGCAGCGGCTTCACGACGGCGCAGCTCGCGGCGGCTCGGCAGGGGGGCGTCGTAGTTCGTGCCGGCGGTGGCATCGGCAGCGGAGTTCGAGTCGGCGTCGCCGGTGTTCGCCGAGGCGGCGTCGATCCGGAAGGGCTCGGTCGCCGGACCCGCATCGCTCTGGTTGTATGGGCCCTGGTTGTATGGGCCCTGGTTGTATGGGCCCTGGCCGTAGTCCCCCTGGCTCGTGGCCTCATCGGCGGGGTGGGTCGGCGGGGTCTGGGGAGTGGGCATCCGCCGCTGTGCGGATCGAATGGTGGGTCGCGAAGACGCTTCGTTACCCGAGGAGGAGCTATTCACCACTTCTGCACCGTGCCTATGACCTTGAATCCGGGGCTCGCCCTGTGGACAAGCGGGGACACCCTAATGCACTTTATCGCATGAACACGGTGCTGTGGCGGGTTCACAGCTCACTCGAAGTCTGGGGTCAGGTTTTTCATTCAGCCCCGCCTCACGAGTAGACTGAGGGGCGATTGTCCCCGACCAGTGAATCGGTGGCCCGCCCCTGGGGTCGCTGTCGAAGGAGTACTCGTGGCCAAGTCCAATGGACGGACCTCGCGCCCTCAGCGCACCACGCGCAATGCGGCGAAAGCCAAGAAGACGGCTGATGACGCCACCGTGGTCGACGAGACCGACATCGAAGTCACCGAGGTGGTCGATGCCGACGGCACCGAGACCGACGTCGCCATCGTCGACGAGTTCGAGGTCGTTGACGACGATGCCGCCGACGAGGACAATTCCGACGAGGAGCCGACGGCAGTCGCGAAGTCGGGGACCACCTCGGCGAAGGCGGACGCGAAGGACGACGCCGAGGCGGACTCCGACGAGGACGCAACCGAGGACGACGACTCCGCGACCAAGGGCACCGCAACCAAGGACTCGGCGACCAAGGGCGCAGCGAAGTCCGGTACCGCGAAGTCCTCCGCCTCAGCCTCCAAGGAGAAGACCGCGGCCTCCAAGGACAAGTCGTCCGCCAAGGAGAAGTCAGCAAAGAAGGCGGGCGCGAAGCGCACGACGCGTTCGGGCAATCCGGCCAAGCGCTCGCAGGGTCGCAAGACCGCGAGCTACACCTCCGAGGCCGGCCAGCAGACGATCAAGCCGAATCCGCGCTGGTTCCTTCCGGTGCTCATCGGCCTCCTGCTCATCGGCCTCATCTGGCTCGTCACGTTCTACATCACGCAGGGTGCGTTCCCCGTCGAGGCATGGGGCAACTGGAACATTCTCATCGGCTTCGCGTTCTTCGTCGCGGGCCTCATCATGTCGACGCGCTGGCGCTAGATCAGTCGCCCCTTCCGGGCCCATCACCGCCCCTTCCTGGGCCCATCACACGGGCCGAGGGAGGGGCTGAGTTATACCCAAGCGCGCACGCTGTCCTGTGCATAACTTTTTCCACACCTTTGACCAGCAGAAATACATCGATGTGAGTTATCCACCGTGTGGATAACCACTGTGGACAAATGACGAATGCAGTTCAGGGCGCAGCGCCTGCGGTGGCTGTCTTCGCGATGACCACGACCGTCATGGCGAGGACGAGGGCTGCCGCGACGAGCCAGAACACGAGTCCCGAGCGCTTCCGCCCCACGAGCAGGGCACCGGCGCCGAGGACGAATCCGGTGACGAGACCGCCGAAGTGCGCCTGCCACGAGACTCCCGGCACGAGGAATCCGTAGCCGAAGTTGAGGACGACGAAGAGCACGACGCCGGTGATGTTGCGGTCGAGTCGCTTCGTCGGCACGAGGAGGACGCCGATGATCGCGAACACCGCGCCGGACGCGCCGATGTTGTTCGTCACCCAGTCCCGACTCCACGGTTCGGCGAGGAGGAGGACCATGACGGAGCCGCCGATCGCGCCGAGGACGTAGACGGCGAGGAACCTCCAGTGCCCGAGGGCGCGCTCGACGAACGAGCCGAAGAAGAAGAGGCCGAGCATGTTGGCGAGCAGATGGACCGGCGAGGGCTGTTCGTGGACGAGGGCCACGGTGAACAGACGCCAAGGCTGCTCGACGGTGAGCGCCGGCACGTAGCTCAACCGGTGGAGGAGATCGAGTCCGGGCAGCAGCTGGAGGAGGAACGAGAGGCCGGTGACGATCATGATCCCGGCCGTCACCGGGGGAAAGTGCACAGAGAGGGCCCGGCCGGTTTCCCGGGCCGGGCCCTGCTCTGGTGTGCTCATGCACCCATCGTAGGTCAGATCGTGTGAGGCGGTGCTCAGGCGTCCTTGATCTCGACGGATTCGATGACGACCGGCTCGACCGGCTTGTCCATCGCCCCGGTGCGCACGCCCTCGATCTCGTCGACGACCTTCTGGGAGGCATCGTCGGCGACCTCGCCGAAGATCGTGTGCTTGCCGTTGAGCCACGGGGTCTCAGCGGTCGTGATGAAGAACTGCGAGCCGTTGGTGCCGCGGCCCATCTGCTTGCCGGCGTTGGCCATCGCGAGCAGGTACTTGCGGTCGAACTGAAGCTCCGGGTGGATCTCGTCGTCGAAGACGTAGCCGGGACCGCCGGTGCCGGTGCCGAGCGGGTCGCCGCCCTGGATCATGAAGTCCGAGATGATCCGGTGGAAGCCGGTGCCGTCGTAGAAGGGGCCCTTCGTGGGCTGGCCGGTCTGGGGGTCGGTGTATTCGCGCTCACCGGTGGCGAGTTCGACGAAGTTCGCGACCGTCTTCGGGGCGTGGTTGCCGAAGAGGTTGATGGTGATGTCGCCGTGGTTGGTGTGCAGGACCGCTGTGTTCGTTGCAGATGTGGACATGCCCCTCATTCTTCCACGCCGGCCGCGAATCTGCTGATCCGTCAAGGAGGGTTTGCACAAACCTCCAGCAGATCCGCAGGCAAATTCCTCCCCCTCCGGTGGCCCCTCCCCCCGGGCCAGGCCGTAGACTGGGGAGTGATCAGTTGCCCCCGGACTTAAGAGGATTGGGAATGTTCATGTCGAAGAAGCCAGCTCGGGAACCGCTCGCGTCGAAGCTCGATTCCGCGAAGAAGACGTCGCTCCGCTTCCTGGCCGACGCCTCGGATGCCGCCGCTCCCAAACTGCGTGAGGCAGCCGACAAGGCCAACGGTCGCGTCGAGGCATTCACCGAGAAGGCCCGCCCCCAGGTCGAGGCGCTCGCCGAGAAGGCGAACCAGCAGGTCCACGACTGGGCAGACCGGATCGAGGCCTACCGGCCCGAGGCCACCGAGCGCGCCGGCAAGTTCGCCGGGACCGCCGCGACGTCGCTCGCGGCGATGGAGACCCCGCAGCTCATCGACAACCTCGCCGTGCGCCTCACCGGTGACAAGAAGGCGATGAAGAAGGCCCGCAAGGCCCTCGCCCAGGCCGGCAAGCGGATCCAGAAGGAGACCGCGCAGAAGTCCGGCGGCGGCAAGAAGGCCCTCGTGTGGACGCTCGTCATCGGCTCCGCCGCCGGCATCGGCTACTACGTGTGGAAGAAGGCCCAGCCGGTCGAGGACCCCTGGTCGACGCCGCTGCCGAACAACCGCCCGGCCGATGCCCGCCCCGTCGGATCGACCCCGGCCTCGCGCCAGGGCACGACCCCGAACGTCTCGCAGGCTCCGGTGCCCGACTCGAAGGCTCCCGCCACCCCGGCGACCCCGACCCCGAAGCCGGCCGTCGACCCGACCACGGACTCCAACGCGAAGCACTGAGCTGCCTTGGCAGCCCTGAGCTGCTCAGCACTGAGGCGGATCACCTTTCCGGTGGTCCGCCTCAGTCGTCTCTGCAGCTCAGTCGTTGGGGGTCGTGACCCGCCGTTCGGCCGCTTCCGCCCGACTGAATCCGTCGGCGTAGATCGCCCCGGGGTTGAGGATGTTGTCGGGATCGAGCGCGCGCTTGATCGTGTGGTTGAGCTCCATGACGTCGGCACCGAGGTACTCCGGCAGCCACGGCTTCTTCAGCCGGCCCACACCGTGCTCGCCGGTGATCGTGCCGCCGAGCGACGTCGCGAGATCCATGACCTCGCCGTAGGCGATGTCCGCCCGCTCCCGCTGGGCGGCATCGTTCGGGTCGACGACGAGCAGCGGGTGCGTGTTCCCGTCACCGGCATGGGCGATGACGGAGATGAGGACGTCGCGCTCGGCCGCGATCCGCTCGATCCCGGTGACAAGGTCGCCGAGGCGGGGCAGCGGCACCCCGACATCCTCGAGCAGGAGGGTGCCCTTCTTCTCCACCGCGGGAATCGCCATCCGCCGCGCGGTGACGAAGACCTCCCCTTCCTCGGCGTCATCGGTGGCATAGCATTCGGTCGCCCCGTTCTTCTCGCACAGCTCCTCGACGATGGCGATCTGACCGGCGGCGTACTCGCCGGGCTCGTCGGACTGGATGACGAGCATGCCTTCGGCCTCCCGGTCGAGACCCATCTTCAGCTCGTCCTCGACGGCGTTGATCGATGCGCGGTCCATGAACTCGAGCATCGACAGGCGCATCTGCGCGCAGATGTCGAGGACGGTCTGGGTCGCACCCTCGAGCGTCGGGAAGGTCGCCACCAGCGTCGTCGGGGGCAGCTGGGCGGGCACGAGCCGCAGGGTCACCTCGGTGATGATGCCGAGCGTTCCCTCGCTGCCGACGAAGAGCTTGAGCAGGGAGAGCCCCGCGACGTCCTTGATCCGCGGACCGCCGAGTTCGATCGCCCGGCCGTCGGCGAGGACGACGGTCATGCCGAGGACGTAGTCCGTCGTCACTCCGTACTTCACGCAGCATAGGCCGCCGGCGTTCGTCGCGACATTGCCGCCGATCGAGCAGAACTCGTACGACGAGGGATCCGGCGGGTACCACAGGCCGTGTTCGGCCGCGGCGGCCTTGACCTCGGCGTTGAAGGCCCCGGGCTGGACGACGGCCATGCGGGTCGCGGGGTCGACCGCGATGTCGCGCATCCGGTCGAGGCAGACGATGAGCCCGCCCTCGACGGCGGAGCTGCCGCCCGAGAGCCCCGAACCGGCGCCGCGGGGCACGACGGGGATCCGCGCGGCGGCCGCGACGCGCACCGCCGCCTGGACGTCGGCGGTCGAGGACGCGCGGACGATCGCCAGCGGCATCCCGGCACCGGGGTCGTTCGCCCGATCCCAGCGATAGGCGTCCATCGAGTCCGGATCGGTGATGAGGGCGTCGGCGGGCAGCGCGTCCCGCAGGGCAGTGAGGACTTCGGCCGTCATGGTTCTCCTCGGGTCCAAGCGATGCGGCGCCGCGATGCGCCGCTCGGATGTGTCGTGGGTCTCACTCTACTTGGTCGGCAAGCCGTCCTGTGCACCGGGTGGGCAGACCGCCGTGGGCAGACCCCCGTGAACGATGCTCCTCAGAGCACTTCGCGCCGGCCCGCGGGTCCCCCGGGTGTGAAGCGTCCGGCGAGGCGGGCGGCGAGGAGGCCAGCGACCGTGAACGCGAGCGTCGCGGCGAGCACGAGCAGCTGGGGTCCGACCCATCCGCCGGTCGTCGTCGCCAGCCAGCCGGCGAACGGCGGGGCGAGCGTCGCCGCGAGATAGCCCCCGCCCTGCACGCGCGCCGAGGCGGACGCGGTCTGGGCGTCGCTGCCCGCGGTGCGCGCGATGATCGAGAAGATCGCGGTGAATCCGCCGCCCTGCGCGATGCCGCCGGTGATCGCCCAGAGCACGTACTGATCCGGGGCGAGGAGGAGGCCGACGGGCAGGGACAGCCAGAGGACGGCGACGATCGCCACGGGCACCCACGGCCGGGCCCGCCCGGCGAGCAGCGGCACGCCGAAGGCGCCGAGGATCGCGGCGACCTGGAAGAGCGATGCCGTGCTGCCGGCCGCACCGGCGGCAAGTCCCTCGGTGTCGGCGAGCATCGACGGCAGCCACGTCGTCGTCGTGTAGTAGGAGATCGACTGGCCGCTGAAGGTGATGACGAGGAGGGCGACGATCGCCCGGAACTGCGGCGGCGCCTCCCGCCACGGACGCTTTCCCGGCTCGGGCGGGCGCTTGTCGGGCTCGGACGCAGCCGCGGTCGTATCGACCTCCGCGTCGAACTCAGCGTCGACCTCGGCCTCGGCACGTCTGCGCCGGCGGAGGACGAGCAGCCAGAACCCGAGGCCCGCGAGGGCGAGAATCCCCCACAGCCCGATCGCCCAGCGCCACCCGACGAGGGCGGCCAGCGGTCCGGTGCCGATGAGGGTGACCATCGAGCCGATGTTCATCGTCGCCGAATAGAGGCCGGTGACCATGGAGACCTGGTTCCACGGGACCTCGCGGCGGATGATGACGGGCACGACGATGTTGCCGAGGGTGATCGCGAGCCCGATGATCGCCGTGCCCGTGAGCACGAGCCACGTCGGCCCGACCGAGCGCAGCACGGTGCCGACGAGCACCCCGGTGAGACACGCGAGCACGGTGGCTTCGGCGCCGAGGCGGCGGATCGTCTTCGTCGCGAGCGGCGTGGCGAGGGCGAAGAGGAGGACGGGCAGACCCGTGAGGAGGCCGGCACCGGCCGCGCTCAGACCGGTGTCGGCGCGGATGTCGCCGAGCACCGCGGTCGGCGCGATGATCGGGGTGCGCAGGTTGAGGGCGAGGAGGACGATGCCCGCGACGATCCACGGCACCATCCCCGACACCGCAAGCCGGCCCGGCGTGTTCACATCCTCTCGGGCACGCGGATGCCGAGCACGCCGAGTCCGGCCTCGAGGACCTCGAGCACCGTCGCGCTCAGGCGCAGACGCGAGTTCCGCAGCTCAGGCGTGTCGGCGACGAGGACGGGGCACTGCTCGTAGAACGCGGTGAACGACTGGGCGAGGTCGAAGAGGTACGCGGCCATCCGGTGGGGCACGGACCCGGCGGCCACCTCGGCGACGACATCGGGGAACCCGAGGATCGCGAGCGCGAGATCGCGTTCGGCCGGCTCACCGAGGACGATCGGCGCGGTCGCGAACGCGCGGGTCCCGTCCTCGGCGTCAGCCCTGCGGAGGATCGAGCGGATCCGCGCCCCGGCGTACTGGAGGTAGGGGGCGGTGTTGCCGATCGGGGCGAGCATGCGGTCGAGGTCGAAGGTGTACGAGGTGTCGTGGGCGACGGAGAGGTCGGCGTACTTGACCGCGCCGATGCCGACGATGGCGGCGACCTCGTCCTCCTCACCGGGAGCGAAGTCGGCACTCGAGTCCTCGAGCGTGACCTTGGCTCGGGCCACGGCCTCCTCGAGGAGGGCGGCCAGGCGCAGCGGGGCGCCGGAGCGGGTGCGCAGGATCTTCCCGTCGGACCCGAGGACGTTGCCGATCTTCACGTGGTCCAGGGATGTGCCCTCGGGAATCCAGCCGGCGGCGCGGGCGGTCGCGAAGACCATCTCGAAGTGGAGGGCCTGCGGGGCGCCGACGACGTAGAGGACCCGGTCGGCGTGGAGGTCACGGGCGCGGCGGCGGACCGCGGCGAGGTCGGTCGTGGCATAGCCGTAGCCGCCGTCGGACTTGCGGATGATGAGCGGCAGGGGTTCGCCGTCGCGGCCCTTGTAGCCGTCCGGGAAGACGCAGAGGGCACCGTCGCTGATCCACGCGAGCCCCTTCGCCTCGAGTTCGTCGCAGACATCGGCGAGGTCGTCGTTGTACGTGCTCTCCCCCGCGAGGTCAGCATCGCGCAGCGTGACGTCGAGGAGGGAGTAGATGCTGTTGAAGTAGGTCTTCGAGTACCCGACGAGGGTGTCCCACAAGGCCAGCGTGTCGGCGTCCCCGCCCTGGAGGGCGACGACGCGGGCCCGAGCGCGGGTCGCAAAGTCCTCGTCGCCGTCGAACTTCACCCGCGCGGCCTGGTAGAAGGAGTTCGGGTCGGAGGCGATCTCGGCTTCCGTCGTCTCGCCGATGCCGACGTCGAGGAGGTGCTCGATGAGCATGCCGAACGGGGTGCCCCAGTCGCCGATGTGGTTCTGGCGGATGACGGTGTCCCCGAGGTATTCGTGCGTGCGGGCGAGCGCATCGCCGACGACGGTCGTGCGCAGGTGGCCGACGTGCATCTCCTTCGCGACGTTCGGCGCCGAGTAGTCGATGACGACCGTCTGCGGTGTCGTCGGGGCGTCGACGGCGGTGGCGTCCCCGGTCTCGAGCGCGGTGGCGAGGAACTCGGGCAGGAACGTGAGGTTGATGAATCCGGGCCCGGAGATCTCCGGGGGTGCGCAGACGCCGTCGAGGTCGAGGTTCTCGACGATCGCCTCGGCGATGTCGCGGGGCTTCGACGTCAGCTCCTTCGCCAGCGGCAGCGCGACGTTGGCCTGGAAGTCGGCGAACTGCGAGCTCCTGATGACGGGGTCGCGATCGGAGAAGTCCTCCCCGAAGGCGGCGGTGAGGGCCGCGGCGAACCGGTCGTTGAGAAGTGAAGTGAGCGTCGGCATGCCCCCCATTCTATTCGCGCCATGCCGATGCGGTTTCCTCAGGTCAGGGACTGGATTCACGGCTGTAATGTGGATCACGTGACTTATCTTCGCTACCCCCATGTCAGCGGCGATCTCATCGCCTTCACCGCCGACGACGACGTCTGGCTCGTCCCCGTCGAGGGAGGCCGCGCATGGCGCCTGACCTCGGATCATGCTCCCGTGCGCAGTCCCCGGATCTCCCCGGACGGGACCCATGTCGCGTTCGTGTCGTTCCGCGACGGCCATCCTGAGCTCATGCTCGCCGAGGCGGCCACCGGTGCCCTGCGCCGGCTCACCTGGTTGGGCGGCTCGGTGACGACGATGCTCGGCTGGGCCGACGACGAGCACATCCTCATCGGGTCGAACGCCGGTGAGGCCGAGGTCCGCGATCACGTCATCAAGTCCGTCAGCCTGACCGGGGAGGTCGAGCGCCTGACGTGGGGCCGGGCCTCGGGCTTCGCCCGCCACCACACCGGGGTGAGCGCGCTGTCGACCCCGTTCAGCCGGCCCCCCGCGCATTGGAAGCGCTATCGCGGCGGCACCGCGCCGCGGCTGTGGCTCGATCGGACCGCCGACGACACGGGCGCCGGGGCGCAGTGGGAGCGGCTGCTCCGTGACGAGGAAGCCTCGCTCACCGATCCCCTGTGGATCGGCGATTCCCTCGTCGTCACCTCGGATCGGGCGGCGACGTTCCCCGACAACGCGGGCGAGCAGGCGAACCTGTGGATCTGGGACGGACTGGCGACGCGGACTCCCGGCAGCCTCGGCGAGCCGCGCCAGCTCACCCACCAGACCGAGGCCGAGGGCTACGTCCGGGACGCCACGAGCGACGGGACGCGGATCGTGTGGCACTCCCGCGGCGAGATCAAGGTCCTCGACAGCCTCGACTCGGACGTCCGCACCCTCGACGTCGTGCTGCCGGGAACGCAGGTGCAGCCGCTCACGCTTGATCCCAGCACCGGAATCGGCGCCATCGCCCCTGATCACGGGGGCAACGCCGCGGTGGTCGAATGGCGGGGCAAGGCCTTCCACCTCGCCCATCGCGAAGGTCCGGCGCGGGCGCTCGCGGCGGACTCCTCGGTGCGGGTGCGCCTGCCCGTCGTCCTCGGCACCACCGGGCAGGCCGCGTACGTCACCGACGCCGAGGGCGAGGACGCGATCGAGATCCGCGATCTCGCGGGCGAGAAGGAACCGCGGCGGATCGGTGCGGGAGCGCTCGGCCGGGTGCTGTCGCTGGCGGCCGATCCCGCGGGCAAGGTGCTCGCGACGATCTCCCACGACGGGACCGTGCGCCTCATCGAGGTCTCCGGGGGTCGGACGCACGTCGTCGGTCACTCCGGGTCCGGGGAGGCGACGTCCCCGCGCTTCTCCCCCGACGGGAAGTACCTCGTGTGGGCGCAGCCGACGCAGGGCGAGGAGCAGCTCAACCGCCTGATGATCGCCGAGGTGAAGGCCGGTCGGGAGGGCGCGCCCCTGACGACGGGGAAGTACAACGACCACTCCCCTGCGTTCACGCGGGACGGGAAGTACGTCGTCTTCCTCTCGGACCGGACCTTCGATCCCGCGTACAACCAGCATTCCTTCGATCTCTCCTTCAACGGGGTGACCCGGCCGTGGCTGCTCCCGCTGTCAGCGACCGATCCGGCGCCCTTCGGTCCGAGCACGAGCGGCTGGGCGATCAGCGAACTCACCGACGATGACCGGAAGGCGAAGACCGAGCGGGACCAGGCGGTGACGACCGTCGACGTCGACCTCGAGGGCGCCGAGGAGCGGATCGTGCCGTTCCCCGTCTCCTCGGGCGTCTTCCGCGACCTCGAAGCCGCCGACGGCGGCGTGCTGTGGATGCGCGTCGGCGATGCCGAGGACGGGGAGATCGGGGACAAGCACTCCGGGGACACCGGGGAGAAGGCCGCCGAGGTCATCCAGTACTTCGACTTCGCCAAGCGGAAGCTCACGACCGTCGTCGACAAGGCCGATGACTACAGCGTGTCCGGCAACGGCAAGCTCATCGTCGTCCGCTCCGGCGACGACGTCACGGTGCGCCCGGCGAACCGGAAGGTCGAGGCCGATGACGACGAGAACGTCGCCGTCGACCTCGGCCGGCTGCGCTTCGAACTCGACCGGCGGGCCGAATGGCTGCAGATGTTCGAGGAGAACGCCCGGATCATGCGCGACCACTACTGGCGCTCGGACATGAACGGCGTCGACTGGGAGGGCGTGACCCTGCGGTGGCGCGGGGTCGCGGCGAAGGCGCTCACACACGACGACCTCGTCGACATCCTCTGGGAGACCGTCGGGGAGCTCAACACGTCCCACGCCTACGTCACCCCGCCGGCGCCGCTCGGCGATGAGGCGAAGAGGCTCGGCTTCCTCGGCGCGGATCTCACGCGGACGGACAAGGGCTGGGAGATCGCACGCATCCTCCCCGGTGAGACGAGCGAACCGGCGGCGAGGTCGCCGCTGCGCCAGGCCGGGGTCGGGGCAGCACCCGGGGATGTCATCGTCGCGGTGGGCGGTCAGAGCGTCGACCCGGACCTCGGGCCCGCGCCGCTGCTCGTCGGGGCGGCGGACACGATCGTCGAGCTCACCCTGCGGCGCGGGCGCAAGGAGCGCACCGTCGCCGTCGTGCCGATCGGCAGCGAGGAGAAGCTGCGCTACCAGGACTGGGTGCGCTCACGGCGGGAGTACGTGGCGGAGAAGTCAGGGGGCCGCGTCGGCTACGTCCACATCCCCGACATGATGGCCGGCGGCTGGGCGCAGCTCCACCGCGACATCCGCCAGGCGATGGCCGCCGAGGGCGTCGTCGCCGATGTCCGGTTCAACCGGGGCGGGCACACGAGCGCGCTCGTCGCCGAGCGCTTCGCCGACCGCGTCATCGCGTGGGGTGCGGTGCGCAGCTACGACGAGATGACCCCGGATCCGGAGAACACCCGGCGCGGTCCCGTCGTCTTCCTCGCCAACGAGTTCTCCGGCTCCGACGGCGACATCATCAACGCCCGCGTCCAGGCCAAGGGCATCGGCCCGGTCATCGGCGTGCGCACGTGGGGCGGGGTCGTCGGCATCGACGGCCGCTACGACCTCGTCGACGGCACCGGGATCACGCAGCCGCGGTACGCGTTCTGGCTCGAGGGCAAGGGCTGGGACGTCGAGAACTACGGCGTCGACCCGGACATCGAGGTCGAGCACGATCCCGGGCAGCTGTTCGCCGCCGAGGATCCGCAGCTCGATCGGGGCATCGCCGAGGTGCTCGCCGCCCTCGACGAGACACCGGCCGTCACCGCCCCCGACCTCCCCGCTCCGCGCGTGCGCAGCCCCCGCACGCCCGGCGGGGCCGCACCCGGGAACGCGCCGGGCGGGGACGCGTAGGTCCCTCACCGACGTCCGGACGCTGAGTGTCGATTCCACGGCGTCGGATCGACACTCCGCGTCCGGAAATTGCGGCCTCTGGCGGGAGCGTCGGCCTCAGGCGGGCTGCGCGTCGCGTGCGGCCGGCGCCGAGGCGGCGGGGGCGAGCGCCCAGAGTGCGAAGGCGAGCAGGACGAAGCCGGGAATGACTCCGGCGAGCACGGGAATGAATGCCGGGGCGGAGACGAAGAAGGCGATGAATCCGGCGACGCCGAGCAGCGTGACGACGGTGGCGAGGACGTGGAAGCGGCCGAGCTTGAAGACGTGCCCGAGCGCGTAGAAGTGCGTGCCGACGACGACGGCCACCCACGCGACACCGAGCTCCGGGTAGCCGAGTCCCGAGAGCAGCTTCGCTCCGCCGAAGAGAGCGAGCGCTTCGACGGCGACGATGATCCAGTAGCTGCGGGAGAACGGGTTCGCTCCCGCCGGTCGGGGCCGTCCCCGGCGGCGTCCGAGGCTGCGGAAGGCGAGGACCAGGATCCCTGCGAAGGCCGCGATGCCGAGGACGATGACGCCGATGCGGCCGACGGTCGAGAACCCGGCGCTGTTGACGATGAGGAAGACGAGGCCGAAGACGCCGCCGATGAGCGACCCAATCTCCGCGCCGTCGGCCGGTGGCGGCGCGGCGGCCGCCTCGGTGGGGGAATTCAGGGAATCACGGTGGTCGGAGACCTCGGGGTCGTGCGGGGGTTCGGGGGACTGTGGGGCCTGGGTCATGGTCGGCTCCTGAGAGAACGGCTGTCTGCGGGGAATCTGTAGAGGAGAAAGAGGTACCCGTCGTCGGTGGCGAGCACCGATGCGAGGTCGAGGGGAACCGGAGGGTCGAAGGTCGGTCCGTGGACGATGCGGGTGCCTGTCCCGCCGACGATCTCAGGGGAGCGAGTGAGGCAGAGTTCGTCGACGCATTCGGCGCGGATGAGTTCGGCGAAGACGCTCGGACCGCCCTCGCAGACGATCCGGTGGAAGCCGCGCTGACGCAGCTGATCGAGGGCGAGGCCGAAGTCGACGGCGTCGACGCCGGCGACGATCACCTCGGCGACCTCGGCGGCTCTCTCCCGTGCCGGCAGCGGGGAGGACTCACTCGTGAGGATGATCGTCCGGGCATCGGCCGGGGCGTCGGTGAACAGCGGTGCCGTGAAGTCGAGGGCAAGGCTCTCGGAGACGACGGCGAGCGGCGCGGTCGCACTGCGCCCGGCCCGCAGCGCACGCCACTGCGGGTCGTCCTCGGCGGGTCCGTACTCCTCGGTGCGGGCGGTTCCGGCACCGACGAGGATGACATCGGCGAGAGCGCGGTTGAGAGCGAAGACCGCCCGGTCCGTGGCGTTGCCGAGGCCACCGGCCCGCCCGGACACGGTCGCGGCGCCGTCGACGGAGGCGACGAACACCGCCCGCACCCAGGACTGCCCAGGGTCCGCGTGGTCCTGCGGGAAGGCGAAGGCCGCGGGCAGGCTCAGCTGCGCGGATTCTCCGGGGAGGATCCGGCGCACCGTCGGAGTCTCGCTCACCACTGGGCCCTCCTGCCGTTCAGCGCGGAGCTGTGCGGTTCAGTTCGGCGCTGTGCCGGCCCCGCCGCTGTGGTCGCTGCTCGAGCCCGAGGAGCTCGACTCCGTGGTCGAACCGAGGACCGAGGCGGGGTTGTCGAGGAAGTCGGCGGTGGGCACGAAGAAGAGGCAGCCGGTCAGCGCGGTCGAGAAGTCGAGGATCCGGTCATGGGTGGCGTCGCCGTCGCCCAAGAACATCCGTTCGAGCATCGTCTCCGTGACCGTCGGATCGGCGGCGTACCCGATGAAGTAGGTGCCGAACTCGCCGGACTCGACGGAGCCGAACACCATGTTGTCGCGCACGATCTTGCGCTCGGTGCCATCGGGTTCGGTGATGGTGTTGAGCACGATGTGGGAGTCGGGGGCCTTGTCCTTGTCGGGGAACTCCATGTCGGAGAGCTTGTGGCGGCCGAACGCCGCCTGCTGCTCCTCGACGGTGATCGAGTTCCACTTCGGCAGGTCGTGGATGTACTTCTGGACGATGACGTAGCTGCTGCCGGTGAAGTCCGGGTCCTCGTCGCCGACGAAGACGGTGTCGACGGCGAGCTGGTCCTCGGGGTTGGCGGTGCCGTCGACGAAGCCGAGGATGTCGCGCTGGTCGAAGTAGCGGAACGCGTGGACCTCGTCGACGACGTCGACGTAGCCCTCGAGCTTGCTCATCAGCTGGCGGGTGAGTTCGAAGCTCATATCCGTCCGGTCCGCGCGGATGTGGAAGAGGAGGTCGCCGGGCGTCGACGGGGCGACGTGCTTGCCGCCCTTGAGCTCCTTGAAGGGGTGGAGCTTCGCGGGGCGCTTCTGCGGGAAGAGACGATCCCAGAGGTCGGAGCCGATGCCGGTCACGCAGCTGAGGCCGGCCGCCTTGACGCGGAAGCCGACGGCGCGGATGACGCCGCCGATCTCGCCGAAGAAGTCGCGCACGTGGTCCTCGGCACCGGGTCTGACGGTGACGACGAGGAAGACGCCCGACTGCGACGGCGGCTCGAGGACGTGCTGCGGGTTCGTGCTGTCCGGAGGGTTTCCATACTGCGTTGTCACTGAATCGTCTCCTCTTCCGCGAGCCCCGACAGTGCGAGGTCGGACGACAATCGTCCTTGGTCGGTCAGTATACGCGGCGAAAGCCGCCGTGAGGTGGACTCGGGCCGACGAATCCGCGCCCCCTCACCGGCCCGGCCCAGGCCCCTCGACGGTCGGTGTTCTCCCAGGTCGGAGGGTCGATGACGAGGAGCGGCCGGGTGGCGCGGAGAGCTAAACTGGGTGGCCCAGCGACGATGGAAGGTGGAGAGCACGATGGCGAAGGGGCACCCTGTCCATGTCCGCCGCATCTATGACGATCCGAGCCCCGCTGACGGGGCGCGCATCCTCGTCGATCGCCTCTGGCCGCGCGGAGTGAGCAAGGAGCGCGCAGACCTCACCAAGTGGCTGAAGGACGTCGCCCCTTCGACGGGCCTGCGGAAGTGGTACTCCCACGATCCCGCGAAGTTCGCGGAGTTCTCCCGCCGTTACCGTGCGGAGCTCGCCGATGATGACCACGCCGAGGCGTTCGCGGCGCTGCGCGAGTATGCGGAGAAGGGTCCCGTCACCCTCCTCACCGCCTCGAAGCACGCCGAGATCAGCGAGGCCGCCGTCCTCGACCACGTCCTCCAGCACTCGCCCGACGAGGCGTAGGCGGCGGACCCGTTCGACCGGGCCCGTCCCCTTCTCCGCTCAGTGCCGGCTTCGATCCGTCTGCGTTGACAACCTCGCGGGAACGCACGTCTAGGCGAGTCGGCGCACCGCCTCGGCGACGAGCTCGCTGTTGCTCTCGGCCGGCAGGCCATCGGGAAGCACGAGCGTGTCCTCGAGCCCGATGCGGGTGGCATACCCCCAGGCGGCGGCGAGGTCGAGCACCGGCCACGCGGTCGTGCCCTCTCCGTGGAGGAGGATCGGGAGCTCGGGTTCGCGAGATTCCACGCCGCCGATGAGCCGCTCGGCGACGCTGTCGACCGGCAGCAGCTCGTCGGGCTGGATCTCGATGAGCGCTCTCAGGCACGACGACCGGTGAGGGGATGCGGCCCAGGCGGTCAGTCCCTGCTCATGCCAGATCCCGGCCTCGATCCCGATCCCATGCGCGAGGAGAGCTCCGGCCACCTCGTCGGCACCGTCTTCGTGCCAGTTCACGGACGCGAAGTCGGGAAGGACCCGCCACGAGGTGATCGCGGCGATCCGCTCGGACGCTTCGGGCGCGGCCCACGCTCCCGTGGTGACGCCGACGGGCACTCCCGGGCACGACGAGCGGATGGCGCTGAGGACTCGGCCGACATCGGTTCCGAGCAGACTGTCACGTCCGCCTGATGACTTGGCATGGACGTGAACCGCAGCGGCACCAGCGGCGATTCCCGCGGCTGCCTCGGCAGCGATGTCACCGGCATCCGACGACAGCCGTGGATGATCGGCAAGCGTCCGCGAACCGTTGACGCAGACCTTGAGCAGCCCGTCCCCTCTCATGCCGCCACCGTAGCCCACGGTGCTGACGCAGAGAGCGCCGAGGCGGCCCGGCTTCTCGACCTCTGCGCGCGGACCTCTGCGCGCGGCCGGTCAGAACGCGACGCCCCAGACGATGACGGCAACGATGACGATGAGCGCGATGAGCGTCCAGATGCTGCCGAAGTTGAGCGTCCAGCCGACGCCGAATCTCTTCGGGACGAGGAAGCCGGGATCACGCGGACAGAAATAGAGGAGGCCGAACGTCCAGTTCGCGTCGTCCTCCCGCATCGCCTGCTTCTCACCTGCGCTCAGCGAACTCATCGCGTGTCTCCTCTCGCCCGACTCGTGCCGTCCGATCTGGCCGTCACGTCTCCCCGCTCGCCGACCATCCTGCTAGGTCACAGGCCTGATCGGTCAACTCTGCCAACGATGACGACGACATCCGCTGTCAGGGTACACCCGCCTCGGCGCTGGGGAAATTTTATTGGACACCAATGTCCATAATGATCTACGCTCGACCCATGGGCAGGAAGAAGACGTTCGACGAACAGGCGGTCATCGATGCCGCGATCGCCGTGTTCAGCGAACACGGGTACACGGGAACGGACGTCGGACTCGTCTGCGAGCGCGCCGGGATCGGGCGGTCGAGCTTCTACAACACGTTCGAGAGCCTCGACGCCGTCTTCCTCCGCGCGCTCAGCGACTACACAGCCACGGGCATTCCGCTGCGCGAGCACCTTGGCGCGAGCGCGCTGCCGGTTCCGGTGCTCGTGGTCGAGCGCCTCGGCGGGGCTCTGGCGCAGCAGTGCGCCGATGAGAAGCGCACCGGGTGCCTCTCAGCGAACACCGCCGCCGAACTCGGCCGGGAGGTCGACGCCGTGTGCACGATCCTCGACCCCGACCGCGCCGCGTGGCTGACGACCTATCGCGCGCTTCTCGACCGCGGTCAGTCCGAGGGGCACATCCGCCCGGACCTCGATGCCGCCGTCACCGCCGAGCTCATCCACAGCGTGCTCGCCGGCCTCCGCGTCTCCGCCCGCGTCATGCCCGCCGACAACGTCCAGGCCCAGGCCAGGACCTTCGTCGAAAGCCTCTGCACCCCGGACGGCGTGACGGCCCTTGCCGCGGCGACCCCGGTGCCGCTGCCCTCGTCCACCTGACCCCACCGATAAGGCCTGACCCCACTGATAAGGGAGGTATGTCCGTGCTGCGTGATGTGCCCCGCCCCGTTGCCAACCGAACGACGCTCCACCGACTCCTGGACGCGCTGCCGACCGAACGACGCTCCACCGACTCCTGGACGCGCTGCCGACCGAACGACGCTCCACCGACTCCCGGACGCGCTGCCGACCGAACGACGCTCCACCGACCACAGGAGACTCCACCGGCCGCAAAGCGCGCCACTGACCGCACGACTCTCCGCCGACCGAAAGCAGGACAGCATGACGACCCCGGACCGCGCCTCCGCTGAGGTTGCCCCAGGCTCTGCCTCCGCCCCCGGACACGCCTCCGGGCCCTCCACCGCGCCCTCCGCCCCCGGGCCGAAACCGCGTGTTCCCGCCCAGGTCTACCTGCTCGCCGCGGTGATCTTCTGCCTCGGCACCTCGGAGTTCATGATCGCGGGCATCCTCGAGCCGATCAGCGCCGACCTCGCCATCTCGATCCCGCAGGCCGGGCTCCTCATCACGGGATTCGCCGTCGGCATGATCGTCGGGGCGCCCGCGATGGCCCTGCTCACCCTCAAGCTTCCGCGTCGGGCGACGATGATCATCACGATCGTCGCCTTCTCAGCGCTCCACATCCTCGGCGCTGTTGCCCCCGACTACACCGTTCTCATGATCAGCCGCGTCCTCTCCGCGATCGCGTGCGGTGGGTTCTGGGCGGTTGCCGCCGTGCACACGACGCGGATCTCGCCTCCCGCCGTGCACGGCCGGGCGCTCGCGAGCCTCGTCGGCGGACTCACTGTGGCGAACCTCGTCGGCGTCCCGATGGGCACGTGGATCGGCACGCAGTTCGGCTGGCGCGCGACCTTCTGGGCCGTCGCCGTCGTCACCGCGCTCGCCGCGATCCTCATCGCCTTCGCCACCCGCCCGCGAGCGACAGCGAACGGCATGAGCGGCCGCACGGCACACGGCGCCGGCGTTGCCGCAGCCGGCGCCGACGACCCCGCGACCGTCGAGGACCATCGCGCGGACATCCACCTCCCGACGCTCATCCGCGCCGAGCTCGTCGCGTTCCGGGGCCCGCGGATCTGGCTCGCACTCGGCACGACGGCCCTCTTCCAAGCCTCCGTGTTCGCCGCCTTCTCGTACTTCTCCCCGCTCCTCACCCAGGTCGCCGGACTCTCGCACGACCTCGTCCCCGGCGTGCTCGCGGCCTTCGGCGTCGGCGCGTTCATCGGGGTCGTCATCGGCGGCCGCCTCGCCGACCGCACCGTCTTCGGCAACATCGTCGGCAGCCTCACCGCGCTCGCGCTCAGCCTGTTCGCGCTATGGCTCGTCGCCGACGTGGGCTGGGCGGCGATCGTGGCGATGGTCCTCGTCGGGGCCAGCGGCTTCTCGATCGCCGGCGCCCTCAACGCCCGAGTGTTCCAGATCGCGACCGAAGCGCCGACCCTGGCGGCCAGCGTCAACACCTCGGCGTTCAATGTCGGCAATGCGCTCGGACCCGCCGCCGGGGCGGCGGTCATCGCCCTCGGCTGGGGATTCCGGGCACCGGTCATCGTCGCAATCCTCCTCGCCCTCACCGCCCTCCTCGTCGCCGGCATCGCGATCCGCGTCGAACGCCGCTGGCGTGCGGTTGGGCGGCAGCCCCTCGCCGAGGTGACCGCCCCCACGCCATCAATTGCTGAGTCCGCGTCCGGTGAGGGTGCGTGTTCCAGGGGTGCGACCGGTGAGGTTGAGTGCGCCGAGGCTGCATCCGGTGAGCCTGAGCGGCCTGCGTCCGCGACCGTTGGGGTTGAGTGCGCCCAGGCTGCGTCCGGTGACTCTGCGCGCCCCGGGATCGCGCCCGGTGGGACTACACGTTCGGAGGCTGAGCGCGCTGAGGCTGCGTGCGCCGCGAGGGGCGGCATCGACGAGGAGCGGTGAGCCGCCTCGCGGGTCATCTTTCCCTGCCCGCAGCCCTTCATCGGCCGGTCGTGGTCGCAGCGTCGGTCCCTTCCTGCGCGGCGACCGCCCGGGAACGCTCCGGGAACGTGAGAAAGCCCGCGGCGAGAGGGTGCATCGATGCCCTCGTTCGTCCACGGACCCCGAGTCAGATCTTTGCCGCGGTTCGAATCAGCGCACTCTCGTGTCAGTGCCGAATGCCATCATTGGAGGACAAAGAGGAAATCTGATGGGATTGAGATGAAAAATACTTCGAATGGATTTCGAATCGAGAGTTGACTTTGACTCTACTAATTCGTTACTATTGATGTACTAGTTCGTTCCATTGATTCGTGGCACCACTCTTCCCCGACACTGTTGTCTGAGGCAGGTGAAACACAATGCGCGGCACCACTGCTCCCCCGAGCAGTCACGATGATCCGATCCCCGCCGATGTCCCCGACATCGACGCACACTCACCTGCGCGCGCCACTGGATCGCCCGATTCTCTCACTGAGTCCCCCGTCTCCCCGTCGTCGGGCAATGACTCCCCGTCTTCGGGCAACTCCCGTTACACGCTGCGCGTCGGGTCGAGCATCACGGATTTCGCTCAGGCATCGGCGGCCGTCGATCGTGCTCAGATGACGGTCTTCGAGCTCACCGCCGGAATCATCCTCGGCGAGGCCGCTGCCGACCTCGACCTTCCCGCGCCAGGCGACGGCGAACCATACAGGTTCGCGTCACTCTCGGAATCGGTCTCGCGTGCCACCACGGGCGCAGGCGGCGAACCGGAGGGCGCCGATGGAGACGGAGACGAGACCCCCGCACTGCCCGACTTCCTCCACTTCTCGCTCGACACGACCTTCGCGGCGTGGGTGCACGACCATGTGCGCAGCGAACACGTCGCTGAGACATCGACGATCCTCGGCACGACCACCGCCCGCTCATATCGGCACTTCACCCAGTCGATGACCCTGATCTTCGGACTCCCGCGATTCACCGCTCGCGCCCTCGACGGCCAGTTCACCCACGCTCAGGTCGTCGCCGTCGCCGACCTCTGCCAGACCGTGGCCTTCAGGCATCTGCCTGAGCTCGACGACCATCTCGCAACCCGTCGAGCCGACATCACCTCCGACACCCTGCGCGCATCGCTGCGCAAGAAGATCAATCTGCTCCAGACACCGGCCGACCGCGCCGAGGTGGCCGCCGAACGGCGCCGCGTCAGCGTCGAAACATTCTCCGACGGTTCGGCCTGCCTCATGGTGAACGGACCCGCGGACGAGATCCATGCCTGCTTCGCCCGCGTCCAGGCGATGGCGAGGGCGATCCATGCCGGTCAGACGAACACCTTCGGGCTCCCATCGCGGATCGAGATCATCGATGAACGCGACATCAACGCCCTCATGTGCGACATCCTGCTCCGCCCCCAGCCGAAGCTGCGCATCCGGGTGCGAGAGCTCGACCCGGTGACGGGGATCGAAAGCGAACGGTCGGCCTCGATGCTCGATGACACCGGAGAGCCGCTGTTCTCCGCTGACGAGCGGAGCATCTCCGGCCTCACGGATCTTCTCGATCCCCCAGCGGCCCCAGATCGGAATACGACCGCTGACCCGACCGCCACGGGCGATAGACCCTCCGTCGCGGATCCGCGCACCGGCGGCGACAACAGTCCGCCCGCCCACACGTATGCGCCCGGCGATCCGCGCACCAGCACAAGCCCGGACACCAGCCGCGAGTCGCGCGACGGCACACCTGTGTCTTGCAGTCCGGGCAGCCCGGGTTCGGCCTTCTTCCCCGGTCCGCAGCCACATCCCGTGCCACGGGAGTATTTCATCGACGTCTCCATGCCGACGGGTCCGCACTGGATCCGCAATCAGGCAGGACTCGTCGTCACGCTTCCGCTCATGTCGCTCCTCGGAGACTCGAACCTTCCCGGCGTCCTGCCCGACGGCTCTCCGATCCCCGCGGAGACGGCGCGTCGCATCGCCGCCGGCTCACCCACGCTCACGCGCATCCTCACGGACCCGGCCACGGGCACTCCGATCAACGCCCAGGCGAAGACGTATGCGATTCCCCAGCAGGTGAGAAGGACGCTCATCTCCCAATGGATGATGTGCACCGTGCCAGGCTGTCGGAGAACAGCGGAGAAGTCTGAGATCGACCATGTCGACCCCTTCAATCACGACGACCCGAGCCACGGCGGGCTGACGCGATTCGGCAACCTCCATCCCCTGTGCAAGAAGGACCACGCGCTCAAGACCGCCCGGCGATACTCGGTGCGCATGGCGGACCGGGGGTCGGCGACCCCGGCCGTCGACTACCAATTCGGGCACGGCCTCATGACCACGGTGACAGCACCCGACCAGCCGATCAATGCGGCGCAGGCGATCGAACTCTGCGAACTCCTCCGGGAGAAGCCGCTGCGACGAGCCGTGCCGGACCATGCGGTGCCCGACGAGTCCGCGATCGTCGAGGTCATGCCCACCGAGGCGCAGATCGCCGAGTGGGAGGCCGAAAACAGTCGGGTCGCGGACGAGGCCGCTCGGCAGACGGCGATGAAGGACGCCATCGCCCGCTCCGAAGCCGCTCGGCGCAGACGCCGGCTCTGGCAGGCGCTCCATTGGAATGAGATCGACTGGAACGAGATCGGCCACCAGAAGAGCCTCCCGCCGGGATCCGATCTGCTCACGATGAAGGCACTGCCACCAGGCCCCACCGTTCGCAGACCCCGTCGCGACGAACCCGATCCCGGACAGCTGCAGGCGGAGCGGAGATGGCGAGCCCGATCGTCGACGCCGTGCGCCTACTTCGACACGAGGATCGCCGAGGCGGTGGCCGAGCATTTCCCGGGCAATGAGACGTTCACCGATGACGGCGTCATCGGCCCCGACGAGCCACTCGAATACCCTCAGACCTTCGGTGGAGGCTCAGATGAGAGGATCTGGGACCACGACCCGACATGCGATCCGCCCCCGTTCTGACCGGGACCGAAGCTCCGTGGGCCGTGCAGGAGCCCAGTGGGCTGTGCAGGCACTCGGCCAGGAGGAGTATCGCACCGTCATCAGAGCTTCTCCGAACTCTGCGGGAACTCCGCTCCCGGGGCAGGCTCCCACAGTTCGATCCGGTTGCCTTCGGGATCGGTCACCCACCCGAAGCGTCCGATGCCCTCCATCTCCTGGATCTCATCGACGACGTCCGCCTCGGCGGCCTGCAGCTGCTCGAGCATCGCATCGAGATCGTCCACTCGGAAGTTGAGCATCGTCTGCTGCCGATCGACACCATCGGGCCGTGACCCGAAGTAGTCGGTCTCGTCCTCGAACGCCGCGACCACCGTCGGTCCCGCCGCCTGACGCCACACCCCGTCCGTCATGTCGATGCCGAGCATGTCCTGATACCACGCGGACAACGCCTCGGGGTCACGGGCACGCATGAAGTATCCGCCGATTCCGGTCACTCTCTCCATGCCAGCCACCTTACGTTCGGCCTCGACCCACGGGAACCCCCACCGCTCGTCGGAACTCCCCGTGCACCCGGCCCCCACCTCGGCGCGCATCCCATCATTCGGGAATCTCAGGAATGGGACCCGCACACGATGCGTTCCGCTGACAGGTCTACGCTCGACACTGACCACGACTCCCACATGCGAAAGGACATCCCCATGAGCAGATTCGCTGTCACCAACGCCAACACCGGTGAGCTGGAGGAGGAATTCCCCTCGGTTCCCGTCGGGGAGATTCCCGGTTACATCGACCGCGGTCATGACGCCTTCACCGCGTGGAAGGACACCCCGCTCATCGAACGCTCGGCGATCCTCCGTCGGTTCGCCGACCTCGTCGACGCCAATGCCGACGAGATGACCGACATCATCGGTCGGGAGATGGGCAAACCGAAGCAGCAGGGCCTCGCCGAGGTCGACAAGGTCGCCCGCACCGCCCGCTGGTTCGCCGATCACGCCCACATGCACCTCAATCCCACGGAGCTGCCGTCTGCCGGAGCCGCCCGCAGCTACGTCCGCCACGACCCCCTCGGCGTGCTGCTCGGCATCATGCCGTGGAACTTCCCGTACAACCAGATCGCCCGCTTCGTCATCCCCAACCTCGTCGTCGGGAACGCGATCATCATGAAGCAGGCGTCGATCTGTCCGAAGTCCTCCCAGTACTTCGCCGACCTCCTCGTCGAGGCGGGCCTGCCGGTCGGCGTGTACCAGAACATCTACCTCGACAGCTCCCACGCCGAGGAGGTGCTCAAGGATCCGCGGGTCAAGGGCTTCTCGCTCACCGGCTCCGAGGCCGCCGGCGCCTCCGTCGCGGGAATCGCGGCGAAGTACCTCAAGCGCTCCGTCCTCGAGCTCGGCGGCAACGATCCCCTCGTCGTCCTCGACTCGACCGACGTCCCGGCGCTGGCGAAGAAGGTCGTCGGCATCCGCCTGACGAACGCGGGCCAGGTGTGCACCTCACCGAAGCGCTTCATCGTCGTCGACGAGCTCTACGACGAGTTCGTCGCCGAGGCGAAGAAGGCCGTCGAGGCGACGAAGGTCTCGACCTTCGATGATCCCGAGGTGGGCATGGGACCGCTGTCGTCGGAGAGCGCCCGCGATGAGATCGTCGAGCGGATCCAGAAGTCCGTCGAGGACGGCTCGACCCTGGTCACCGGAGGCCAGAAGCTCGACCGTCCCGGCTGGTTCATGTCGCCGGCCCTGCTCACCGACATCGACCCGGACTCCGATCTCGGCTGCAACGAGCTCTTCGGACCGGCGGTGATGATCTACCGGGCGAAGGACGAGGAGGACGCGCTGCGCATCGCCAACCACTCCGACTACGGGCTGATGAGCTCGGTGTGGACGGACGACCTCGAGAAGGGCGAGCGCTTCGCCGCCCGGATCAACGCCGGCATGAGCTTCGTCAACTCGCACATGGAATCCGGTCCGGAGTACCCGTTCGGCGGCATCAACCGCTCCGGCTACGGGCGCGAGAACGCCGAGTGGGCGCTGCGCGCGTTCACCAACGAGCACCTCATCCGCGTCCACCCCTGACCCCGCGGCGAGCCCGACCGTGCCGCGCTGACTGGTCTGCGGCGGGTCCCGACACCTGAGCGCCCACCGTCATGCGGACGGTGGGCGCTCGCGCAGTGATCGGCGGCGGTGTCCAGGGCGGGCCTGTCATCGGCGGCAATGCCAGCTGACAATGATGTTTGTCGCCATTCGGGGTGGACAGTCGTACCGGGCGGTGCCAGACTGAACTTCCATCCAACGGGGCCCGACCCATCGCGCCACGGGGTATCGCCCCACTGTCGAGAAAGGTCTGCACATGTCCGAGAACACCAACGAATCCGGTTCCGTCACCGCTTCCGAAGCCGCCCGCATCATGGACGACCCCAACTCCACCGAGGAGCAGCGTTCGGTCGCCGCCAGTGTGCTGCGCCAGTCCGGCGGCCGCGACGGTGAGACGAGCGCGTGGGTCGCCTCCGAAGCCGGAGACCTCACCCGCGAAGGTGACTCCGAGGAGGTTCGCTCCGTCGCCGCAAGCGATCTGTCCCAGGCGGACAAGGAACGCGACGAGAACTCCTGACCCCTGACGGCACTGCCCTTTGCGGCACCGCCTCAGGCCGGTGGCGATCCCGCCACCGGCCTGTCGCATGTCCGGGTCACCTCCGCCGATGGCATGATCGAGTGCCGATGGCATGATGGAAAGCCGCCGACACCGCCGCCGTGACGGCGACGGCGCGAATATGACGGAAAGGACGCTGACATGGACGAACGCGACGTCGTTCCCGGGCACATCGCGGTTCGCGGCGCCCACGAGCACAACCTCCGCGACATCGACATCGACATCCCCCGCGACACCGTCGTCGCCTTCACCGGCATCTCCGGTTCGGGCAAGTCCTCGCTGGCCTTCGGCACGATCTACACGCACTCGCGGCAGCGCTACCTCGAATCCGTCGCCCCTTACGCCCGGCGCCTCATCGACCAGGGTTCGCCCCCGCGGGTCCGCCTCATCACGGGTCTGCCGCCGGCCGTCGCCCTCCGACAGCAGCAGTCCGGCAGCACCCGCTCGACCGTGGGCACCGTCTCCCGGGTCTCCAACGTCCTCCGCATGCTCTACTCACGGTCCGGCACCTACCCCGAGGGCTACCGTCCTGCCGATCTCGCCGGCAAGTTCCCCCGGGACGCCGCACCGCTGGACTCCGACAGCTTCTCCCCGAACACCGCAGTCGGCGCATGCCGCACCTGCTCCGGCATGGGGCGTCTCCTCCAGGTCGACGAGGACCTCCTCGTCGGCGATCCCCACCTGAGCATCGACGACGGCGCGATCGTCGCGTGGCCGGGGGCCTTCGGCGGGAAGAACAACCGGCGCGTCCTCCGCGACCTCGGCATCGACATCACCGTCCCGTTCGACTCCCTGCCCGCCGACACCCGGGAGTGGGTGCTCACGACCAGCGACCGGCCCACCATCGTCGTCGAGGAGGGCTACAAGGGCACGTACATGAGCCCCAAGCGCTGGGTCGAGCACACCTTCGCCGACTCGCCGTCGGCGCGGATGCGGGCGAAGGCCGCGTCCTTCATGACCGACAAGCTCTGCCCGACCTGCCACGGCAAACGGCTCAACCCCGAAGCCCTCGCCGTGACGATCGCCGGCATCGACATCGCCGAGGCGGCCCGACTTCCCCTCACCGGTCTCGTCTCCTTCCTCGAAGCCGCCCGCACCCATCCGGCGACGACCGAGCTCTCCGTCGAACGCCACCAGGCCGCGCAGGCGCTCATCGACGCCCTGATCAGCCAGCTGGGCACGATGGTCGACCTCGGCCTCGGCTATCTCGAAGTCGCCCGCCCCACCTCGACGCTCTCGAGCGGTGAGCTCAAGCGCCTCCACCTGGCCACGCAGCTGCGCAGCGGCCTCTTCGGCGTCCTCTACGTGCTCGACGAACCCTCGGCCGGTCTCCATCCCGCCGACCTCGAGCTCCTGCTGACCGCCCTCACACGGCTCAAGGACGACGGCAACACCGTCTTCGTCGTCGAGCACAGCGCGCAGGTCGTCCGCGCCGCCGATTGGATCGTCGACCTCGGTCCCGGAGCCGGTCGGTACGGGGGTGAGGTGCTCTTCAACGGACCGTCGGCCGGTCTCGCCGAGGTGGCCGACTCGGTCACTGCCCGCTACCTCGGCGCTGCGCCTCCGCTTCCGCCAGGCGGGTCGGGGGCGCGGCAGCTCACCGATTGGGTCGAGCTCCGCGACGTCACCGGACACAACCTCACCGGCATCGACGTCCGGCTGCCGCTCCACGCGCTCTCGGCGATCACGGGAGTCTCGGGCTCCGGGAAGACCTCCGTGCTCACGGCCCTGGCCGATGCCATCCGGGCCCGCCTCGACTCGGCCGAGGTCGCAGCTGATGAGGAGCGCAATCCGGCCGCAGTCGAGATCGGGGACGAACTCGTCCACGGGGTGCCCGTCTGGGACCTCGGCAGCGATGAGCTGACGACGGGATCGACGTCCGGCCTCGAGGCCCTCGAGCGCATCATCGTCGTCGACCAGAAGCCGATCGGGCGGACCTCCCGGTCGACACCGGCCACCTACACCGGCCTCTTCGACGGCGTCCGCAGGCTCTTCGCGGCCCAGCCCGGGGCGAAGGAGCGCGGGTTCGGGGTCGGGCGGTTCTCGTTCAATCAGCCGGAGGGACGGTGCCCGGTCTGCCTCGGCGACGGAGTCGTGAGCATCGAGCTCCTCTTCATGCCGACGGAGACGGCGCCGTGTCCGGAATGCCACGGCAAGCGCTACAACCCCGAGACCCTCGAGGTCACCTACCGCGACCGGACGATCGCCGATGTGCTCGCGATGACCGTCGATGAGGCCGCGGACTTCCTCGCCGAGGTGCCGGTGGCGACGACGATCCTCACCCTGCTGCAGAACATCGGACTCGGCTATGTCAGCCTCGGGCAGAGCGCGCCGACCCTCTCCGGCGGAGAGGCGCAGCGGATCAAGCTCGTCTCCGAACTCCACCGGTCATCGCGGGGGCGCAGCCTCTACATCCTCGACGAGCCGACGACGGGTCTCCACCCGGCCGACATCGACATGCTCATCGGTCAGCTCCAGCGGCTCGTCGATGCCGGGAACACAGTCGTCATCGCCGATCACGATCTGCGCACGCTGCGCGTCGTCGACTGGATCGTCGACCTCGGACCCGGGGCCGGCACGGACGGCGGGTCGATCGTCGCGAAGGGAACCCCCACGGACCTCGCCGCCCAGGGCGCCGCTGCTGCCGGCTCCACGGCCAACGGTGCCGGCGCAGCGGCCGGCCTCACCGCCGCCTACCTCGCAGCGGCCGGGGCCTCTGCGTAGAGCGCGGTGACGAGCGGTTCGAGTTCGGGCATCTCGCGGGCTTCGGCGAGGGTCTCCTCGAGCACCCGGTCATGGGTCGGGTGCGCGGCGAGGAGCAGCTTCTCCCCCGCCGGTGTGAGCTCGGTGTAGATGCCGCGCCGGTCATCGGCGCAGAGGATGCGGGTGAGCAGCCCCCGATCCTCGAGGCGCGTGACGAGCCGCGTCGTCGCGCTGCTCGAGAGCGCCGCCGCTCGGGCGAGCTGACTCATCCGCATATGCCATCCGTCCTGCCTGCTCAGGGCGTCGAGCACGGTGAACTCGACGACGGAGAGCTCGTGTTCGCGTTGCAGGCTCTTCTCGAGCCGGGTGTCGATGAGGCCGTGGAGCGCGGCCAGGGTGCGCCAGCCGCGGGCGCGGATCTCCACGGCGTCGTCCCTGATGCCCATGTGTTCCTCCTCGCAATCTCGATCTCCCTATGATACACCACTTGCGCCGATAGACCGCGTGTGCAAGTATTTATTTCCATGCGTCTGCAACTACTGCACACGCCGCATATTGCACAAGCACCTCACAGACCACCGTTCCGGAAGGACACCTCATGCCACTCGCGCTCCTCGCACTCGCCATCGGCGGGTTCGGAATCGGACTCACGGAGTTCGTCATCATGGGCCTGCTGCCCGAGGTCGCCGCCGACTTCGCCGTCACGGAGACCGTCGCCGGCTACCTCATCTCCGGTTACGCCCTCGCCGTCGCGCTCGGCGCCATCCTCATCACCGTCGCCCTGACCAGGGTCAACCGCAAGACCGCGCTCGTCGGCCTCATGGTCCTCTTCATCATCGGCAACGCGCTCTCCGCCCTCGCCCCGACCTACGAGATGATGATGATCGGGCGCATCGTCGCCGCCCTCTGCCACGGCGCGTTCTTCGGCATCGGCTCGGTCGTCGCCGCCGGACTCGTCGCCCCGAATCGGCAGGCCGCCGCCATCTCGATGATGTTCGCGGGCCTCACCAGCGCCAACGTCCTCGGCGTTCCCCTCGGCACGTTCCTCGGCCAGGCCGCCGGCTGGCGCTCGACCTTCTGGGCGATCGCGATCATCGGCATCATCGCCCTCGTCGGCATCGTCACCCTCATCCCCAGGGACGCCGGACGCGCGACCGCGACCGGCAGTATCCTCGGCGAGTTCCGGATCTTCCGCACGCCGCAGGTGTGGGCCTCGATCCTGCTCACCGTCCTCGGCTACGGCGGCATGTTCGGCGCCTTCACCTACATGGCGTTCACCCTCACCGGCGTCTCCGGCTTCGCCGCCTCGACCGTGCCGTGGCTCCTCGTCCTCTTCGGCGTCGGACTCTTCATCGGCAACTTCCTCGGCGGGCGCGCCGCCGATCGGAGCCTCGGTGCCACTCTGCTCACCCTGCTCATCGGCCTCGTCGTCATCCTCGCCGTGTTCTCGCAGGTCGCAGGCTCGCAGCCGGCGACGATCATCGCGCTCTTCCTCATGGGCGGCTTCGGCTTCGCCACCGTGCCGGCGCTGCAGATGCGCATCATGAACCATTCGGGGACGGCGCAGACCCTCGGGTCGGGCGCGAACATCGCCGCGTTCAACGTCGGCAACGCCTTCGGCGCCTGGGTCGGCGGACTGACGATCGCCGCGGGCCTCGGCTACGCCTCCCCGCTCTGGGCCGGCGCGCTCGTCACCCTGGCCGGCCTCGTCGTCTTCGTCATCGCCGGACTCTCCCGCGGGGGAGAGCTGCGCCGAGGCGGTCCGGCCTCCCGGGACGAGTCGACGCGAGAGACCGCTGAGGCTCCGGCGACCGCGGGCTGAGGTCTGCTCACCATGCCACCCGGATCGCCTCGGCGGCGCTGAGGGCGAGTTCGACGGGCACTCCGTCGATGCTCACCCCGATCGCCGAGGCGGCCGGGTTGACGGCTGTCACCTGGAGAACCGTGCCGAGCACGATGCCGCGGGCCTTCAGGTAGCGCAGCAGTTCGGGGGAGCGATCGGAGACGCGGACGACGGTGACATCGCGACCGGGAGTCACCTCGGCGAGTGAGAGGTTCGGTGCCGCTTCGGTGCGACCGTCGGCATCGGGGATCGGGTCCCCGTGCGGATCCCGGGTGGGGCCGCCGAGCACGGCATCCATCCGCTCGAGCACGAGGTCGGAGACCGCATGCTCGAGGCGGTCGGCTTCATCGTGGACCTGATCCCAGCTCAGTCCGAGCTTCTCGACGAGGTAGGTCTCGACGATCCGGTGCCGACGGACGATCTCGACGGCGATCTCCCGCCCGGCCGGGGTGAGGGCGATCGCCCCATAGGGCTCGTAGTCGAGGTAGCCGTCCTTCGCGAGCTTCTTGAGGTTCGCCGAAACCGTCGAGGCGGTCACGCCCAGCTGTTCGGCGAGATCCGTCGTGGCGGGACGGCCTCCGGGCCATTCGTAGGCCTTCCAGATGAGGGTGACGTAGTCCTCGACCATGCGGGTGACTGCGGGACGTGGCACGTTGACCATTCTATGCATGGGGATCCTACGCGCGCGGTCCCGTCGTCGCCCCCGCCTCGGCGGGGTCCGTCCTCTCCGCCGCGGCCGCCGTCAGCTGCGTCGTGCGGCGGAACGGGGCGGCAAGGGTCGGAATGATGTCCCTGCGGTGGAGGATGAGGAAGATGATCGCGAGGACGACCTGGATCGCCGAGAGCACGTAGCGTCCGGTCGTGTCGGTGACGAAGAACTGGATGCCGAAGAGCGCGGCGAGTCCGACCGCGGGGATCCAGTGGAAGCGCAGGGCCAGGATGATGGCGACGCCGAGGATGGTCTGCGTGGCCGTGAGCGTGAACTCCTCGACCTGCCGGGCGTCGAGGGGCAGCATCGTGTCGCCGCCGCCGAGGAAGTGGGCGACGGGCAGGGAGCCGACGAGCAGGCTCCACTGGTTGACCTTCGAGGCGATGAGCGTGGCGATCGCCGCACCGCCGAGTCCGCGGAGGGCGAACATCGCGGCGATGATGAACTCCGGTGACTCCGAGGCGAGCGGGGCGAGCCACTGGACGAGGAAGTAGGAGTCGATGCCGAGCGTCGAGCCGGAGGCCACGAGCGCCTCGGCGAAGGGCTCAGCCGAGGTGAGGATGATCGCCGCGGAGACGATGAACATCGCCACGACGGTGACCCGGCGGGCCCGCGTCGGCATCGAGACGATGAGGGCTGCGGCGCCGACGAACTCCTCGTCGCTGGTGTCGGCGCCCTGGCCGGCCCGCCACAGGTAGAGCCCGAAGATGACGATGAGGCCGATGCCGAACCACAGCGGGATGCTGCCGATGAGCGGGATGATGAACGCGATGAGGGCGAGGATGACGAGGAAGCCGATGTCCATCCGGCTCTCGCCGCTCAGCTGCAGGGCGCGGTTGACCGGGCCGCCGGTGCGCTTCGAGACGCGGTAGGCGACGAGGAGGGCGATGATGACGACGAGCGGCCAGCCGAAGCCGAGGAGCAGGCGGTTCGACCCGGTCATGTTCGCGGCCGCGAAGTGGAGGTACTGCGGGTCCGAGCCCGACCGGTACGCGTAGTAGAGGTCGACGGCGTACTCGGGGAGGACGGCGATGAGGGCGAGGAGCGCGATCGCCAGCGCCCCGGCGATGTCCTTCTGGGCGGCCTCGGCGGCCCAGGCGAGGAGGAACGCGGCGGCGACGATCGCGGCGCCGAAGAGGACGAGCTCGATGACGGGGGCGATCTCGATGCCGGCGATGCGCACGACGACGGCGGGAGCGGCGACGAGCAGGCAGAGGATGATGCGGCGGATGAGTGCAGGGGGCACGTGGACTCCTTCAACGTGCCGCAGCCGGGGAGGACCTCGGACGCGACAAGCGGCCGAAGGTCTCGTTCGCCTCACGCGCCCCATCTCAGTCGATGAGGTCCCTGCGAGGTGCCGCGCCGGGCGGTCCTCGTGACCGCCAGTGTGTCGACAGGGCTCAAGCCGGTGGTCGCCGGCGAGGAACTACTCCCCTTCGCCCTCCAGGCTCGTCCACGCGGGTTCGGTGTGTCTACGCACACCTGAGACTTGGGCATCCCACACAATTGCCGCAGCCCTCGTCTACCCCGAGATCTCGGGGCAGACGAGGGCTGTCGCCGGTGTGCTAGTGGCTCAGATCACCGGAGCGGGGACGGTCGCGACGTCAGCGGCCGGCAGTCGGATGCCGCCGGCTCACGAGTTGTCGTCGACGAGCGGAGCCTCGTCGCGGGTGACCTCCCGCTGGTCCTCGGGCTTCTGGATGAAGAACGCGAGGACGACGGGGACGAGCCCGATGATCGACGCGAGCAGGAACGCATTGTGGGCGCCGGGGGCGCCGGCTTCGGCGACGCTCTCACCGGCGGCCTGTCCGGTGTGCAGCGCCGAGGAGTAGATCGAGATGAGCAGGGCGGTGCCCGCCGCACCGGCCACCTGCTGCAGCGTGTTGAGCGCCGCCGATCCGTGCGAGTAGAGGTGCCGTTCGAGGGATCCCAGCGACGCCGAGAAGAGCGGGGTGAACGATCCGGCGAGGCCGAGGGACATGCCGATCTGGATGATGACGAGGACCCACACCGGGGTGCCGATGCCGACGTTCGAGTACGCGAACATCGCCGAGGCGATGAGGATCGTGCCGGGGATGAGCAGCGTCCGCGGTCCCTTGGCGTCGTAGATCCGACCCATCACCGGGCCGAGGAGGCCCATGAGGATCGACCCCGGCAGCAGGACGAGGCCCGACTGGGTCGCACCGAGGCCGACGACGTTCTGCAGGTAGAGCGGCAGGAGGGAGAGCGTGCCGAACATCGAGAGCGCGACGACGGCCATGATGATGACCGAGAGGACGTAGTTGCGCGAGGTGAACACGCGCAGATCGAGCAGCGCCCGATCCGCTCTGATGAGGACGAGCTGCCGCCACACGAAGAGGCCGAGGAAGATGAGGCCGCCGGCGATCGCCGTCCACGCCAGGCCCGTGCCCGCCGAGGCGCCGGCACCGGATTCGCCGCCGCCGAACTGGCTGAGGCCGAAGACGATGCCGCCGAAGGCGAACGCCGAAAGGATGATCGAGACGGCGTCGATGGGGGCGTGGGTGGTCTCGCCGAGGTTGGTCATCCACTTCGCGCCGAGACCGAGGGCGATGAGGCCGATCGGCAGGACGATGCCGAAGAGCCAGCGCCAGCCGAGGGAGTCGAGGACGATGCCCGACATCGTCGGGCCGATGGCCGGAGCCAGGGAGATGACGAGGCTGACCCGTCCCATCATGCGGCCCCGCTGATGCGGCGGGACGACGTTCATCATCGTCGTCATCAGCAGCGGCATCATGATGCCCGTGCCGCCGGCCTGGACGACGCGTCCGAGCAGGAGCATCGGGAAGCCCTGCGAGAGCAGGCAGATGAGCGTGCCGAGACAGAAGAGGATCATCGCGGTGAGGAAGATCTGCCGCGTCGTGAAGCGCTGGAGGAGGAAGCCGGTCGTCGGGATGACGACGGCCATCGTGAGCATGAACGCGCTCGTCAGCCACTGGCCGAGTTCCGGCGGGATGTGGAGCGAGCGGTTGAGTTCGGGTATCGCGATCGCCATCGTCGTCTCGTTGAGGATCGCGACGAAGGCGGCGACGAGAAGCAGCCAGATGACCCGCATCCCCGCTGGATCGATGACGTCATCGCTCGAGGCTGAGGCAGGGGTGGTGTTCTTGTCGGTCGACAAGTCAGGACTCCGATCGGACGTGGTGGTCGGTCTCCGCAGATGAGGCGGGATCTCAGGCAGACACAGCACTCAACGGCGACGTCGTTGGGCTTATTCCGGCTGCAGGAAGAATTGTCGCACAGTTCTCCTCTCCGGCCTCCAGCGTCGCATGCGGTGCTGACACGGAATCTTTCGCACCGCCTCGGCGTTGGCAGGATCATGACGGACACTGAGGATACGACGCAGACAGACTCAGCAGGCAGGGACGTGGAGTTCGGGGTCGACACCTTCGGGGCGGTGACGATCAGCGGTGACGGTTCCCCGGTGACGCAGTCGCAGGCGATCCGCGACATCGTCGACGACGTGGTCCTCGCCGATGAGGTGGGTCTCGACTTCTTCGGGGTCGGGGAGCATCACCGGCCCGACTTCGCCGTCTCGAGTCCGGAGATGGTGCTCTCGGCGGCTGCGGCGCGGACGAAGTCGATCCATCTCGGATCGACGGTCACCGTGCTCAGCTCCGATGACCCGGTGCGAGTCTACGAGCGCTTCGCGACCCTCGATGCGGTCTCGCACGGACGGGCCGAGATCGTCGCGGGACGCGGCTCGTTCATCGAGTCGTTTCCGCTCTTCGGGTATGACCTCAGCGACTACGAGGTGCTCTTCGAGGAGAAGCTCGAGCTGCTCGCGAAGCTGCTGCGGGACCAGCCGGTGACGTGGCAGGGAACGACGCGGGCGCCGCTGTCGAACCAGTCCGCGTACCCGACCACGGAGAAGCCGATTCCCGCCTGGGTCGGGGTCGGCGGCAGCCCCGAATCGGTGGTGCGCACCGCGAAGTACGGGTTCAACCTGTTCCTCGCGATCATCGGCGGCGCACCCGAGCGGTTCGCCCCCTATGTCGACCTCTTCAAGCGCGCGCAGGACGAATACGGTGTGCCGCATCGGCCCGTGGCCATCCACTCGCCGGGCCTCGTCGCCGACACCGATGAGGCGGCGCGCGAGCTCGTCGCCGAGGGCTGGCTGCGGTCGCGGAAGAAGATCGGCCGCGAACGCGGCTGGCCCCCGCCGCAGCCGGGCGACTTCGAGGCGGAGATCGAGTCCGGCTCCCTCTACGTCGGCTCCCCGGAGACCGTGGCGAAGAAGATCGCGAGAACCGTGCGCGCCCTCGGCGTCAACCGCTTCGACCTCAAGTACGACCAGGCCGAGGTCACGCACGCCGCGCTGCAGACGTCGATCGGCCTCTATGGGGAATCGGTGGTCCCGCTCGTCAAGGACATCCTCTCCGGCAGCTGACCGCGGGCGGGAGCCGAACTCACTGTTTCGGACGCCAACCGGCACCCGCGTCGATGGCATCGGCGATTCTCAGGCTGGCGTCCCGGAGCGCCATCGCCTGATCGTCGCTGAGCGCATCGAAGACCAGACGACGGACCAGCTCGGCGTGGGCCGGAGACGCGTCGGAGACGATGTCGAGGCCGCTCTCAGTCAGTCGCGCAACGGTGACCCGACCGTCGTCGGGATCGGCGTTCCTGATTGCCAGCCCTCGCTTCTCAAGACGTGCGACTGCACGGGAGAGGCGAGAAAGAGTGCTGTTGGCAAACCGGGCCAAGGCACTCATTCGCAACGTGTGCCCGTCGGCTTCTGACAGGGCGAAGAGGATGCCGAACTCGAAGTGGCTGATCCCCCAGTTCTCCTGCAGCTGCGCATCGAGCACCGGCGGCAGCCATTCGAGCACTGTGGCCAGGGCCGACCAGGTCTCGAGCTGAGACCCCGAGAGGGGACCGCCGCGCTGCAGATCTGAGGATTCCTCGGAGGTCATCCGACCACAGTAGTCGATTACTTGACCAGGAAACCATTCGCGCTTAGTTTTTACTTGTCTGAGAAAGTAAATGAGCGGCAGGGAGTGCAACGATGAGTCTGCAGGGCAAAACTGTGTTCATCAGTGGGTCGACTCGTGGAATCGGCCATGCCATCGCTGTGGGGTGTGCGGCTGACGGCGCCGAGGTGATTGTGCACGGACGCACCGAACCGGCAGTCGACGCGGCCATCGATCGAATCCGTGCTGCGGTGCCCGGAGCGTCGATCAGCGGGTGTGCGGCCGATCTGGCCGTAAGCGTGGAGGTATCAGGGCTCCTCGACCGGCTCCGAGACCTCGGGGTCGACGTGCTCATCAACAACGCCGGGATCTTCGACGTCGCCGACTTCACGACGATCAACGATGATGAGTGGTCGCGGTATCTCACTGTCAACCTCATGGCCGGAGTGCGGCTGTCGAGGGCCCTCCTCGGCGGCATGCTCACGCGGAATTGGGGCCGAATCATCTTCATCGGAACCGAGTCGGCCGTCGATGTGCCCGCGGATATGATCCACTACGGAACGACCAAGGCCGCGGCGCTGGCACTGAGCAACGGACTCGCGAAACTCACCAAGGGCACTGCGGTGACCGTGAATACCGTTCTCGGTGGTCCGACCTATTCTGACGGGGTTTCCGCACGCATCGAGGAGATCGCGGCAGAACGGGAGATTTCGACCGAACAGCTGAAATCCGGCCTCGTGCGCCCGACGTCGCTGCTCGGACGCTTCATCGACCCGGAGGAAATCGCCGACGTGGTGGTCTTCCTCGCCGGTCGTCGTTCCTCAGCGATCAACGGAGCGGCGGTGCGAGTCGACGGCGGCGTCCTCACGACGCTGACGTGAGTGCACTCGCCATGCAACTCGTTCAACGCGCGGCGCAGGGAGCACCGTGTCCATCGCTGTCCGGATGCTCGATCAAGCGCTCGTGCGGATGAGTTGAGGCCGCACAGTGTGTCCGTCCCCGACGTGCGGCCTCCGCGGAGGCTGTATCCGGTACCGCCGGGCGGGGAAGCACCGAGGGAACAGACAGGAGCCGAGCAGCACCCGACGGTGAGCCTGTCGCGCGAACGCAACCTGGGCTGGGACCTCACTCCGGATCCGTCGCCACCCCGGATGCGTCGGCGCCAGCCGGTTCCCAGAGCTGGATGACGTTGTCTTCCGGGTCGGTGAGGATCGCGAACCTGCCGTTGGGATAGGTCTCCGGATCGACGTCCACCGCGATCCCGGCCTGCCGCAGCTGCGAAACCATCAGGTCGAGGTCGGCGACGCGGAAGTTCACCGACCAGGTCTTGGCCGGTCCACCGAAATGCTCCGAGTCCGCGGGCATGGCCGCGAACACGGTCGGGCCGGACTGCTGCCACCACGAGGGCGTGTCGTAGGTCTCGGGAGGTGCCTCGACTCCCAGATGCCGTTCGTACCAGGCGGTCAGCTCATCGGGCCGCTCAGCGCGAAAGAAGACCCCACCGATACCGGTCACACGTTCCATGCCCTCCTCGCTTCCGTCGTTGAGCTCTGGATGGTCCGCCGTTCGGGGCAGTCTGGTCTGGGCAGTCTAGTTCACTCCGGCTGTGTGTGACGCCCGAGACGGGTCGGAAGGAGACGAATCGTCTCTGCGGAACGGGATCCGGTATCGAGGATGACAGTCAGTATCGAGGACGGCAACAGTATCGAGAAGGGCTGGGGCAGCAGACACATCCCGGGCACGACGAAGGCCCCGAACCAGAGGTCCGGGGCCAACGCCTGCGAGTGCTGTCTCAATTGCTCTCGAGTGGAGGTAAGGGGACTCGAACCCCTAACCCTCTGCTTGCAAAGCAGATGCGCTACCAATTGCGCCATACCCCCAGGTGGGTTATCACCCTACACCGAGTCGGTGTGCTTTGACCATTCGGCCTGGGCACGCTGATTCGTGTGCCGCCACCGGAAGAACACCCCCAGCCCCACAAGGGTGAGACCGGAGAGAATCCACTTCTTCATGATCCTCCTCGAAAGGAAGTGGGCCTACCTGGACTTGAACCAGGGACCTCTTCGTTATCAGCGAAGCGCTCTAACCGCCTGAGCTATAGGCCCTTTTCGGGGTGAACCCGAAGTAAAAATATACCGAACGGCGCATCCCCTGCACAAATCCGCGCGCCGTGACACGCCTCACAGCGTGCCGGCGCGCGGATCCTGTGCTGCCGGACCGGTCAGTTCAGACCGGTCATTTGAGACTCAGCTCAGTCGTCGGTGAGCGTCAGGTGGAAGCCTCCGGCGATGAGGGAGCCGATGTTGTAGACGAAGGCCGCCAGCGTCGAGAGCGCAGTCATGAGGACGATGTTGATGACCGCGATGATGAAGCCCGCGGCGACGACCCGGCCGAAGCCGAAGATGCCGACGATCCGCTCAGCCGACTCCGCGCCGGCGAGCTCGGTCATCGTCGCCTCCAGGCCGCTCATCACGCCGGTGGCCTGGAGGACGATCCAGAGGACGACGAACGCGACGATCGTCGCGATGCCGATGGCCACGGACATGAGGAACGACATCTTCATGACCGACCACGGGTCGACGGCGGCGACGGTGAGGCGGACGGTCCGGGGACCCTTCCGCTTCTTCCCCTTGCCGTTGTCGACCATGTTCTTCACGCCCATCTTCACGCCGCCGGAGCTTGCGCGCACCGTGTTCGCGACGTTGCCCATCACCGAGGTGGCCGGACCGCTGCCGGTCCCGCCCGCGGTTTGGGAGGCGGTCGACTGGGAGTCAGCGGTCTGCGTGCTCGCCGAGGTGGCCGGGGCGGTGGGTGCCGATCCCGTCGACGGTGCGCGGCCGGGCTTGGGCGAGGCCTTCGGGGCCGGCGGAGCGACGACTGTGGCCTTCTCCGTCGCCGGGGCAGCGGACTTCTCCGCCTTCGCCGAGGTGCCGGTGCGCGGCGCAGAACCGCCGCGCCCGCTGTTCGACGATCCCGAGGAGCCCGAGCGGCCGGAACCGGAGGACCCGGACGAACCCGAGCTCGCAGCGGTCTCGCTCTTGCCGGAACCGGCGGTCAGACGGGTCGATCCGCTCGATGTGCGGATGATCTTGCCGGGTCCTGACTGCTTGTTGTCGCTCACTCTTCCACATCCTCGCTGCCGGTCTCGGGGTCCAGACCTTCAGGTTCTGCGCCGGCGGTGTCGGCACCATCGGTCGCAGCACCCTCGGGCTGGGCACCCTCGGTCTCGGGTGCCGCGGCCTGAGGAGCTGCGCCCTCGAGTGCCGGAACCTCGGCGTCGTCTTCGTCTTCCACTGCGGTTTCGGGTCCACGGGTTACTGCGATGATACGGTCATTCTTGCCCGGCTTCGCGAACACCACACCCATGGTGTTGCGTCCCTTCGCAGGAACCTCGTCGATATTCGATCGCACCACCTTACCGCGCTCCATGACGACGAGGACCTCTTCTCCCTCGTCGACGATGAGGCCTCCGACCAAGTCTCCGCGCTGCTCGGTGATCTTCGCAACTCGGATTCCCAGGCCGCCGCGGCCCTGGACGCGGTACTCGTCGACCGGGGTGCGCTTGGCGTAGCCGCCCTCGGTGACGACGAAGACGTACGTGCCCGGCTGGACGACGTCCATGGTGAGCAGCTCGTCGTCCTTGAACTTCATGCCGGTGACACCGCCGGTGACGCGGCCGAGCGGCCGGATCGAGTCGTCGTCGGCTGCGAAGCGGATCGACATGCCCTTGCGGGAGATCATGAGGAGGTGGTCCTCGGATCCGACGATGCGTGCGGAGACGAGTTCGTCCGGCTCCCCCTTGTATTCGCGCAGGTTGATGGCGATGACGCCGCCGGTGCGGTTCGAGTCGTACTCGCTCAGGCGGGTCTTCTTGACGACACCGGACTTCGTCGCGAGGACGAGGAACTCGGCTTCGTCGTAGTCGCGGATCGAGAGCACCTTCGCGATCGTCTCACCCGGCTGAAGTGCCAGGAGATTCGCAACGTGCTGTCCCTTGGAGTCCCGGGAACCCTCAGGGATCTCATAGGCTTTCGCGCGGTAGACGCGGCCGGTGTTCGTGAAGAAGAGGAGCCAGTTGTGCGTCGAGGTGACGAAGAACTGCTCGACGACGTCGTCGCCGCGCAGCTGAGCGCCCTTGATGCCCTTGCCCCCGCGATGCTGGGCGCGGTAGAGGGTCGACTGGGTGCGCTTGGCGTAGCCGCCGCGCGTGATCGTCACGACGACCTCCTCCTCGGGGATGAGGTCCTCCATCGACACGTCGCCGTCGAACCCGGCGAGGATCTTCGTGCGGCGGTCGTCGCCGAACCGGTCGACGACCTCGTCGAGCTCCTCGGAGACGATCTCACGCTGGCGCGCAGGCGTTTCGAGGATGTGGTTGTACTCGGCGATGAGGGCCTCGATCTTCTCCGACTCCTCCTGGATCTTCAGCCGCTCGAGGGCCGCGAGGCGACGCAGCTGGAGGTCGAGGATCGCGTTGGCCTGGAGTTCGTCGACCTCGAGGAGCTCCATCAGCCCGGTCCGCGCCTCGTCCGAGGACGGGGAGCGGCGGATCAGGGCGATGACCTCGTCGAGGGCGTCGAGGGCCTTGAGGTAGCCGCGCAGGATGTGGGCGCGCTCCTCGGCCTTGCGGAGGCGGAACTTCGTCCGGCGGACGATGACCTCGATCTGGTGCTTGACCCACAGGCGCAGGAACGAGTCGAGCGAGAGGGTGCGCGGCACGTTGTCGACGAGCGCGAGCATGTTCGCGGAGAAGTTCTCCTGCAGCGAGGTGTGCTTGTAGAGGTTGTTGAGCACGACCTTCGCGACGGCGTCGCGCTTGAGGACGATGACGAGGCGCTGGCCGGTGCGGCCCGAGGACTCGTCGCGGAGGTCGGCGATGCCGGCGACCTTGCCGTCCTTGACGTACGAGGCGATCTTCGCCGCGAGCGTGTCGGGGTTGACCATGTAGGGCAGCTCGGTGACGACGAGGCACGTGCGGCCCTGGATCTCCTCGACCTCGACGACGGCGCGCTGGGTGATCGATCCGCGGCCGGTCCGGTAGGCGTCCTCGATGCCCTTGTGGCCGAGGATCGTCGCCCCGAGCGGGAAGTCGGGACCCTTGACGATGCCGAGGAGGGCTTCGAGCGCCTCCTCCTTCGTCGCCTCGGGGTGGGAGAGGAGCCACTGGGCGCCGGCGGCGAGCTCGCGGAGGTTGTGCGGCGGGATGTTCGTCGCCATGCCCACCGCGATGCCCGCCGAGCCGTTGGCGAGCAGGTTGGGGAACCGGGAGGGCAGGACGACGGGCTCGAGGCTGCGGCCGTCGTAGTTCGGCTGGAAGTCGACGGTGTCCTCGTCGATGTCGCGGACCATCTCCATGGCCAGCGGCGCGAGCTTGCACTCCGTGTACCGCGGTGCTGCGGCCCCGTCGTCGCCGGGTGAGCCGAAATTGCCCTGTCCGGCGATGAGCGGGTAGCGCATCGTCCACGGCTGGACGAGGCGGACGAGGGCGTCGTAGATCGCGGAGTCGCCGTGCGGGTGGTACTGGCCCATGACGTCGCCGACGACGCGGGCGCACTTGGAGAAGTTGCGGTCGGGGCGGTACCCGCCGTCGTACATCGCGTAGAGGACGCGGCGGTGGACGGGCTTGAGTCCGTCGCTGACGTCGGGCAGCGCGCGCCCGACGATGACGCTCATCGCATAGTCGAGGTACGACTTCTGCATCTCGAGGTTGAGATCGACCTGTTCGACGCGGTTGATCTCGGTGGGGGTTTCAAAATCGTCAGCCAATGTGGGCTCTTCCCTTGTGTCGTGACCGTTCTTCTGGCCTCGGTGCCCTCTCCCTCAGCGGGAGCAGCGCTCCCGCCCGTGAAGGCGCGGGGTCCGTGGCGAACGGCGGCGGATGGAATGTGCGTGGCAGGAGTGCGGATCCGGCGCCGAGGTGGGGCATCCGGATCCGCATGCCGGCTCAGATGTCGAGGAAGCGGACGTCCTTCGCGTTCTCCTGGATGAAGCGGCGACGTGAGTCGACGTCGTCGCCCATGAGGACGGTGAAGATCTCGTCGGCGACGATCCCGTCGTCGAGGGTGACCTGCCGGAGCAGACGCGTGTCGGGATCCATCGTCGTCTCCCACAGCTCTTCGTAGTTCATCTCGCCGAGGCCCTTGTAGCGCTGGATCGCCTGTTCCTTGGGCAGCCGCTTGCCCTCGGCCTTGCCGGTGGCCAGCAGCGCGTCGCGCTCCTTGTCCGTGTAGGCGAACTGGTAGGGCGCGTTCGACCACTTGATCTTGTAGAGCGGCGGCATCGCGAGGTAGACGTAGCCGTGTTCGATGAGCGGCTTCATGTACCGGAAGATCAGGGTGAGCAGCAGCGTCGTGATGTGCTGGCCGTCGACGTCGGCGTCGGCCATGAGGATGATCTTGTGGTACCGGAGCTTGTCGAGGTCGAACTCCTCGCCGATGCCGGTGCCGAAGGCGGTGATCATCGCCTGGACCTCGTTGTTGCCGAGTGCCCGGTCGAGCCTGGCCTTCTCGACGTTGAGGATCTTGCCGCGCAGCGGCAGGATCGCCTGCGTGAACGGGTTGCGTCCCTGCACGGCCGAACCGCCGGCAGAGTCGCCCTCGACGATGAAGACCTCGGAGATGTTCGGGTCCTTCGACTGGCAGTCCTTGAGCTTGCCGGGCATGCCCGAGGACTCGAGGAGGCCCTTGCGCCGGGTCGCCTCACGGGCCTTGCGCGCGGCGAGTCGGGCCTGCGAGGCCTGCAGCGCCTTGCGCACGACGTCCTTGGCCTGGGCGGGGTTCGACTCGAGCCAGTGTCCGAGCTCGTCGCGGACGACGCGCTGGACGAAGCCCTTGACCTCGGAGTTGCCGAGCTTCGTCTTCGTCTGTCCCTCGAACTGCGGGTCGCCGACCTTGACGGAGATCACGGCGGTGAGGCCTTCGCGGATGTCATCGCCGGTGAGGTTGGGGTCCTTCTCCCGCAGCAGCTTCTGCTCGCGGGCGTAGCCGTTGATGAGCGAGGTCAGCGCGGTGCGGAAGCCCTCCTCGTGGGTGCCGCCCTCATGCGTGTTGATGACGTTGGCATACGTGTGGACCGACTCGCTGAAGGCCGTCGTCCACTGCATCGCGATCTCCAGGGAGAGCGTCTCGGAGGTCTCCTCGGCTTCGAAGACGATGATGTCGGGGTTGATGAGATCGACCTTCTTCGCCGAGTTGAGGTATTCGACGTAGTCGAGCAGCCCGTGATCGTACTGGTACGTGACCTCGCGCGGCTTTGCGTCGGCCTCTTCGTCCTCGTCGATCTGGACATTGTCGTCGTCGACCTGGGCGTGGCGCTCGTCGATGAGCCTGATCTTCAGACCCTTGTTGAGGAAGGCCATCTGCTGGAACCGCGCGCGCAGGTACTCGTAGGAGAAGTCGGTGGTCTCGAAGATCTCCGCATCGGGCCAGAAGGTGACGATCGTGCCGGTCCTGTCCGTCGGCTCCCCGCGCTGCAGCTCACCGGTGGGCACGCCCCGGCGGAAGTCCATCGTCCAGTGGTAGCCGTCGCGGAGGACCTCGACGTCGAGGCGCTCGGAGAGCGCGTTGACGACGGTCGAGCCGACGCCGTGGAGGCCGCCGGCGACCGCGTAGCCGCCACCGCCGAACTTGCCGCCGGCGTGGAGGATCGTGAGGATGACCTCGACGGTGGGCTTGTGCTCGGTCGGGTGCATCGCCACCGGCATTCCGCGGCCGTTGTCGGCCACGCGCACTCCGCCGTCGGCGAGGATCGTCACGTCGATGTCGTCGGCGTATCCGGCCATCGCCTCGTCGACGGAGTTGTCGACGATCTCCTGCACGAGGTGGTGGAGTCCGCGCTCCGAGGTCGACCCGATGTACATGCCAGGGCGTTTGCGGACCGCTTCGAGACCTTCAAGTACCGTGATGTCCCCGGCGTCGTAATGGGGCTGTTCCTCGGTCGTCATGTGACTCCTCGTGCAAATGGACGTTATCAGCTCACTATTCTACCGCGCACGGCTGACAAATGCCCGCAAGCGGCACAGAAACGTCCATATCGGGATTTTCGACCCGGCAGACGTACCCCCGGACGCAGACGGGTCCGATTATCGCCGCTACAGGCCTTCTGCTGATTCTGCCGACATCGCCGATCTCCCTCTATCCGAAGGTGTCGCGCGGACCGCGTCCGCGCACGCTGCGGCGGCCCTTCTTGAAGGTCCGCCCGGCCGGCCCGCGGATCTCGAGTTCGGTGATCGTCGAGGATCCCAGTCCCGCCTCGAGGGCCCGAAGGATCGTCGGACGCAGCACCCGCAGCTGCGTGGCCCAGGTCGTCGAGTCCGCGGCGATGACGAGCAGCGGCGGAGAGAAGTCGACGGGAGTGCAGTGGCGGGCGACCTGTTCGCCGACGAGGTCGGGCCAGCGCCCGAGCACCTTGCCGATGTCGATCGACGACGACCAGCCGCGGGAACTGATGAGTCCGCCGAGGACCGAGGAGATCGCCGTGGGATCGCGTCGGTCCTTGCCCGCCGAGGTGTACGTGACCTCCGCGCGGATGCGGGAGCGGCGGCGACTGCGGACGAATCGCGCCTCGGTCGCCTCCATCCGCCGCACCCGGTCGAGGGCTTCGAGGGCGGCGACCGGGGTCGCCTCGTCGCGTTGAATGCCGCTCATGAGGCGGGCTCCTCATCCGGGCCGTCGGTCCGGAGCATTGTCGACTGATCGATCCGCGCGCCATCGAGACCCGCGGGCAGGTCGGCGTCGACGGCGGCGGTGACGAGGACCTGCTCGGCCGCGGTGATCCGTGCCGCCAGCCGGTTGCGTCGCCCGGTGTCGAGTTCGGCGAAGACGTCGTCGAGGACGAGGATCGGCTGTTCGGCGGTCGATCCCGCGTCCGCGCTGAGGAGATCCCAGCCGGCGAGCTGCATCGCCAGGGCGAGCGACCACGTCTCACCGTGGGAGGCGTACCCTTTCGCCGGGTGCGAGCCGATCATCAGGGAGAGGTCGTCGCGTCCGGGGCCGTGGAGGGTGACTCCGCGGTCGATCTCCGTCGTCCGGCGCCGCTCGAGGGCGCCGAGGAGGAGTTCGCGGGCCTCGCTCGCCGAGGTGGTCTGCGAGTAGTCGATGCGCGAGTCGTAGGTCGCGCTCACTCCCTGCCTCTCCAGGCGGGCGTCGGCGGCGATGTAGGCGAAGTTCTCCTTGAGCGGGTCGACGATGTCGGCGAGCACCCTCTGCCGGCCGAAGACGAGTTCGGCGGCCGCCTCGGCGTAGGCCATGTTCCAGATGTCGAGGGTCGCCTCGAGTCCGGGATCGCGGTCCTCGCGGAGGCGCTTGAGGAGGGCGTTGCGCTGCTTGAGGGCACGCTCGAAGTCCGTGATCACCGAGGCGAAGCGCGGATTGCGGGCGACGACGAGGGTGTCGATCCACGACCGCCGCTCGGCCGGTTCGCCGCGCACGAGGGCGAGGTCCTCGGGAGCGAAGACGACGGCGGAGACGAGTCCGAGGATCTCCCTGATCCTCACGGGTGAGCGGTTGACCCGGGCGCGGTTGGCGCCTTTGGCCTGGATGGAGACTTCGACGGCGGCATGCCGCGTCCCGCGGTTGACGAGGGCGGAGACGGTGGCCGAGCTCGCCTCCTCGTGGACGAGTGGGGCGTCGAACGCCACCCGGTGGGAGCGCAGATGCGCGAGATACCCGATCGCCTCGACGATGTTCGTCTTGCCGGTGCCGTTGTCGGCGACGAAGGTGGTGACTCCGGGCCCGAACTCGAGGTCGAGCTCGGGATACGACCGGTAGTTACGCAGCGAGAGTCGGGATATCCACATTCAGATGCGCGTGGGCATGAGCAGGTAGCGATACGACTCATCGGCCGACGAGTCGAGGTCCTTCTGCCCGGAGATGATGACGGGCTTCATCGGCTGGGTGAAGGAGAAGTTGACGTAGGGGCTCTCGATCGCCGCGAGTCCCTCGGCGATGTAGTGCGGGTTGAAGCCCACGGTGATCGGCTCGCCCTGGAGCACGGCTTCGACGGCCTCGGAGGCCTGTGCGTCGTCGCCGGTGCCGGCGTGGAGGGTGAGCATGCCGTCACTGACCTCGAAGCGCAGCGGAGTGTTGCGCTCGGCGACGAGGGAGACGCGACGCACGGCTTCGCGCAGCACCGCGGTCTCGACGATCGCGTGGATCGGCACGGAGTCGGGGAAGAGCGAGCGGACCTTCGGGTACTCGCCCTCGACGAGCAGCGAGGTCGTCACCCGTCCCGCCGAGGTGAAGGAGATGAGGTCCTTGCCGGCATCCGTGCTCAGGCCGATCGTGACATCCCCGCCGAGGGACTTCGAGACATCGGAGAGCGTGCGGCCGCGCAGCAGGGCGACCGCGGAGACGTCGGGGCGACCCGGGTTCCACGTGAATTCGCGGACGGCGAGGCGGTAGCGGTCGGTGGCCAGCAGGGTGACCTTCTCGCCTTCGATCTCGACGCGGACGCTGGTGAGGATCGGCAGGGTGTCGTCCTTCGACGTGGCGATCGTGACCTGCGAGACGGCGTTCTGGAACTCCCCGGCGGAGACGGTGCCCGAATCGTCGGGGACCTGCGGCAGCGACGGGTATTCGGCCACGGGCATCGTCATCAGCGAGAAGCGCGAGGAACCGCACGTGACGTCGACCTTCGACCCGACCTGTTCGAGGGTGACCTCCTGGTTGGGCAGCGCCTTGGAGATGTCGGCGAGGAGTCGACCGGAGACGAGCACGGTGCCCGGGGAGACGACGTCGGCGGAGATCTCGACCCGGGAGGAGACTTCGTAGTCGAAGACGGCCAGGCGCACCGTGCCGCCGGTCTCGGCGGTGATGAGGATGCCGGTGAGGACGGGAGCGGAGGGCCGATTGGGGAGGGTCTTGGTCGCCCAGGTCACGGCGTCGGCGAGGACGTCACGATTGACTTTGAACTTCAGAGGGGTTGCTTCGGCGTTCACTTCACTCCTTCGGGAAATCACCCGATGTGCTCGCGACTGTGGCTTGACGGTGCTCGGAAAACTGTACACAGCCTAACCGATGATCCGATACCCGAGCGTGGTCGTCACGGCTGCCCGGACGATCGCCGAGGCGGTGCTCACCACCGCGGATCTCGGATCCGAGAATCATCGCCGAGGCGATGTTCGAATAGTCCTCAGCCTCCGGAGTGACCGCACGGTAGCCGAGCCGTCCGCCGAGCGCAGTCGATGGCGTCCGCCCTCCTATCCCCTTGAGTTGATACAGCAGAAGTATCAGCACCTGTGGAATCTGTGGACGACGGTCGGGGAGGTGCCGGAGATCAGGGGATCGCCGCCTCGGCGAGGGTGTGGATCGCCTGTGCACCGCAGGATGACCGGACGGGGAGGCCTGGGTAAGCACAGGCGTGTAGTTCACAGCGGTCCACGTGCTCGACGGCCTTCGTCCCCAGGGTTATCCCCATTGTGATCGGATTGTCCCCAGACTTATCCACAGGTGTGCATAGCGTCTTCTATAGGCGGTGCTGTTGTTTGATGCGGTTTGTGAGTTCGGTGACCTGGGTGTAGACGGCCCGTCGCTCGGCCATCTGCGTTCGAATCTTCTTGTTCGCATGCATGACCGTCGTGTGGTCGCGGCCGCCGAAGGCCTGGCCGATCTTCGGCAGCGACAGATCCGTGAGCTCCCGGCACAGGTACATCGCGATCTGCCGCGCCGTCGTCAGCGTCCGGGAGCGCGAGGTGCCGCAGAGGTCGTCGAGGGTGAGGCTGAAGTAGGCGGCCGTCTGGCCCATGATGTCGGCAGCGGTGATCGCCGGGGTGTCGTCCTGGGTGATGAAGTCCTTGAGCACCGTTTCGGCGAGCGAGACGTCGACCTGCTGATCATTGAGGTTGGCGAAGGCGGTGACGCGGATGAGGGCGCCCTCGAGTTCGCGGATGTTCGACGAGACCCGGGAGGCGATGTACTCGAGCACCTCGTCGGGGACGTCGAGCTGCTCGCCGGCGGCCTTGCGCCGCAGGATCGCGAAGCGGGTCTCCATGTCCGGGGGCTGGACGTCGGTGAGCAGGCCCCATTCGAAGCGAGAGCGCAGCCGCTCCTCGAAGCCCTTGAGCATCTTCGGCGGCTGGTCGGAGGTGATGACGACCTGCTTGGCCTCGTTGTGCAGGGCGTTGAAGGTGTGGAAGAACTCCTCGACGGTGGCGTCCTTGCCCTGGAGGAACTGGATGTCGTCGATCATGAGGATGTCGACCTCGCGGTACCGCCGCTGGAAGGCGGGACGGAGCGCGTTCGACGTCCGTGATGAGCCGATCGTGTTGATGAAGTCGTTGACGAACTCTTCGCTCGACACGTACTTGACGCGGATCTCGGGGAAGAGCTGCGTCGCGTAGAACCCGATCGCGTGGAGGAGATGGGTCTTGCCGAGTCCCGAGTCCCCGTAGATGAAGAGCGGGTTGTACGCCTTCGCCGGTGCCTCGGCGACGGCGAAGGCGGCGGCGTGGGCGAAGCGGTTCGAGGCGCCGATGACGAAGGTGTCGAACGTGTACTTCGGGTTGAGCTGGGCGACGCCGGGAACGTCGACGGGCGGAGCCGGGGCAGCGGTCGCCTCGGCGATCTCCGCTTCCCGCATCCCCGTCACGCCCGGCGCCGCCTCGGGGAGAGGGGCCGCGGTCTCCGGGCGGGGGGTGGCGGTCTCGGGTCGGTCCGCCGGGGTCGGGGCGGGCTCGGCCACCGGAGTCTCCACCGGGGCCGGGGCGGAGTGCTCGTGAGCAGGAGCCGTGGCGGTCTGGCCGGCGGGTGCCGAGGCGGTCGTCGATCCCTGGCCGGCCGGCGTCGTGCCGGTGGTCGGCGCGGAGGCGACGTAGTCGGTCTCGTCGATGAGCTCCTCGAAGCGGATCGGGACGTCGAGTTCGGGATCGACGACGAACCCGAAGGTCACGTCGAAGCCGATGACCCGAGAGAATTCCCTGGTCAGAGGTTCTCGGAGGCGGGTCTCGATGGTGCGTCGGGAATGCTCGTCGCGGACGGCGAGGAGGACGAGGGCATTGTCGACGATCGCCTTGGGCAGCGCGAGGTAGAGGAAGCTCTTCTGATGCTTCGTGAGGTCGGCGTCCTGATCCAGGTTGGAGACCACCGTTCGCCATTGGCTGATGAGCTCGTTCTTGGAATTCGACACCGTCGATCCTCTCTGTTGTCGTTCGCGGTCGTCCCACAGTCCACACCTGTGCATGACTTCCACACAGTTTTCCACAGTTTGTGGAGGACTGACGAGTCGACCGGGCAATCCTCCACACGGGTGGATAAGCGTGTGGAAAACTACATGATTGTGACTTGTGGAAGACGGCAGTCGACGCGGAGATGAACGTGAGTGAATGGGCCGAGACGGTGACGTGAAACATGATCGGCCGGTTTGACCGGCCTCTCCGGCCTTGGCTAAGATGGAGTGTCCTGTGTACCGGGCTGCATCCGATTCTGTTCTAGCTCTTATGCACAGGAGTGCTCGGCGGTCGAGACTCGCACCGCCGTTTTTTGTGAGAACGCGTCAGGCGTTCACCCGCAACCCAGAAATCGGAGACCTCAAGTGAGCAAGCGTACTTTCCAGCCGAACAACCGCAAGCGTGCCAAGAAGCACGGCTTCCGCCTGCGCATGCGGACCCGTGCCGGTCGCGCCATCCTGGCTTCGCGTCGTCGCAAGGGACGTTCCGAAGTCTCGGCCTGACCTTTGATCCCGGATGCGCACCGGCTCCGGCGCGGCGAGGACTTCAGACGAGTCTTCAGAGCCGGCGTTCGGGTGCGCTCGGACCACCTCATGGCGCACAGCCTGTCAGAGGCAGATGATTCCCACGCCCCGCGCGTGGGTTTCATCGTATCCAAGGCCGTCGGCAACGCGGTCAAGCGCAACAAGGTGAAGCGCCGGCTGCGGGAGATCATGCACCCGAGGCTGGCGGAGATGGAGACCGGCAGCCTGTTCGTCATCCGAGCACTGCCCAATGCCACCGAGGCGGCCTTCGCCGACCTCGAGACCGAAGTGGGCGTGCTCATCGAGAAGGCCCGGAAGAAGCAGCAGAATCGTGGACGCCGAACACGACCTCAGACATGAGTCGGAGGTGCCGCGCCGCCCGGCCGGATTCTGGCCGGGGGTGTGGTGGTTCCTGCGCATCGCGCCCCGGATGCCCTTCGTCTGGTTCATCCGGGCGTATCGGATCGTCGTCTCCCCGCTCTACGGACAAGTCTGCCGGTACTATCCGAGCTGCTCGATGTACGGGCTCGAGGCCTTCGAGATACACGGAGTTCTCAAGGGAATGGTGTTAACTGGATGGCGGATACTGCGGTGCAATCCGTTCTCCCACGGCGGGGTCGATCACGTTCCCGGCTCCGCTCGCGAAGCTCGGTCTGCGGCGATGAGGACCACCGGCTCCGGACACGGGCAGGAGCGCTCGTGATCGCCCGTCCCGCGCGGGACGCACCGGTCCGCGCCCATGTCGCGACCGACTGACAACAATGGCACAATGAACGACGCGCACGAGTCGTTGTAACGAGGAGAACTGAATGGACTGGATCGACAGCTTGCTCTACCCCCTGCAGTGGGTAGTGGCATGGATCCTCGCGATCTTCCACGACATCTTCACCGCACTCGGACTCCCCGCCGCGAACGGCTGGACGTGGGTCCTCTCGATCGCCGGCCTCACCGTCGTCATCCGTGCTCTCCTCATTCCGCTCTTCGTCTACCAGATCCGCGCCCAGCGCAAGATGCAGCTCCTCCAGCCCGAGATCCAGCGGCTGCAGGCGAAGTACAAGGGCAAGAAGGACCAGTACTCCCGCCAGGCCATGGCCGAAGAGCAGATGAGCCTCTTCCGCGACAACAAGACGAGCCCGTGGGCGTCGTGTCTGCCGCTGCTCGTGCAGATGCCGATCTTCTTCTCGCTCTTCCGCGTCATCCACAACATGCAGGCCGTGGCCGAAGGCCGCATCGACGCGATCGGCGGTCTCACCCAGGAGCTCGCACAGCAGGCCGAGGAGTCCTCCGTCTTCGGCGTCTCGCTGTCGGCGACCTTCATGGATCCGGGCATCACCGTCAAGGTGCTCACCGCGGTCCTCATCATCATCATGGCTGCGACGATGTTCATCACGCAGAAGCAGATGATGGCGAAGAACATGTCGGAGGCCGCGATGGCCAACCCGATGATGCAGTCGCAGAAGATGCTCCTCTACATCATGCCGGTGGTCTTCGGCATCGGCGGCATCTACTTCCCGCTCGGTGTGCTCTTCTACTGGCTCGTGTCGAACACGTGGACGATGGTCCAGCAGCACATGGTCATCAGGAACATGCCCGCACCGGGGTCGAAGGCGGAGAAGGAGATGCTCGAGCGCAAGGCGCGCAAGGGCAAGACCGTTCCGCAGGCAGAGGTCAAAGGCGCCGCTGTCCCTGCCGAGGAGGCTCCGAAGTCGTCCGGGCAGCGTCAGCAGCCTGTGAGTAAGAACCGCAAGAAGAACAAGAAGCGCTGAGGTAGGACATGTCAGAAGAAGTCATCGACGACAAGGCTGCGAAGCCCACCCGTGCCGAGCTCCTCGAGGAAGAGGGCGAGATCGCGGCGGATTATCTCGAAGAGCTCATGGACATCGCCGACATCGACGGTGACATCGACATCGATGTCGCCGACGGGCGTGCGCAGCTGTCCATCGTGTGCGAGGACGAGGACGACTCGAACCTGCGCACTCTCGTGGGTCGCGACGGCAAGACGCTCGGCGCTCTGCAGGAGCTCTGCCGACTCGCTGTGCAGACGAGCACGGGTCAGCGTTCATGGCTCATGCTCGACATCGACGGCTACCGGTCGAACCGCCGTGATGAGCTCATCGACAAGGCCGAGGCCGCGATCGAACAGGTCAAGGAGTCCGGCGAGGAGTTCGCGTTCAAGGCGATGAACAGCTTCGAGCGCAAGATCATCCACGACCAGGTCGCCAAGGCCGGTCTGGTGTCGGAATCCGAAGGCGAAGGCGAGGGCCGCCACGTCGTCGTCCGCCCCGCAGATGACTGATCTCTCCGCGCTCGAGGTTCCCCCGGCGGGAACCGAGGAGTACTTCGGTGAGGCGTTCCCGCTGGCCCAGCGCTACGCGGAGCATCTGGCGACCACGGGCATCGAGTGGGGTCTCATCGGACCGCGGGAGATCGACCGACTGTGGACGCGGCACATCCTCAACTGTGCGGTCGTCGCTGAATTCGTGTCCTCCGACGACGTCGTCGGGGATGTGGGCAGCGGAGCCGGACTGCCCGGGATTCCGATCGCGCTCATGCGCCCGGAGGCGAAGGTCGTGCTCATCGAGCCCATGGAGCGCCGAGTCGAGTGGCTGAAGATGGTCGTCGACGATCTCGGTCTGAGCAACGTCCGGATCGTCAGGGCCCGAGTCGAGGACCTCGTCGACGAGGAGATGTTCAGCGTCGTCACTGCGCGGGCCGTCAAGGCGATGACGACACTCGTCGAGTGGACGCACGACGTCATCGGGCCCGAGGGCCGGATCCTCGCGCTTAAGGGTGAGTCGGTCGAGGGTGAGCTCGTCAAAGCGAAGAAGCTGCTCAAGCGCTACCGCTTCGGGCAGCCGACGATCCACGTCGTGGACGGCGGAATCCTCGAGGTTCCCAGTCGTGTCGTGGAAATAGCGAAGAAATAGAACGAACCAAATGTGGTCTAGGCTGTCAGTAGCTTTGTGAACCCGATGGATGATGGAGTGCGCCGAATGCCGATCATGGACGAGTCGTCTCCGATAGGTGCCGCGATCGCTCGCGACAATCGTCGTGCCGACCGCCTTGCGCAGGTCAGTTTTCCCAAGCCGGATTCCACTCGCATCTTCACGATCGCCAATCAGAAGGGCGGTGTGGGGAAGACGACGACGGCGGTGAATATCGCCGGAGCGCTCGCGAAGCAGAACCTCAACGTCCTCGTCATCGACATCGATCCGCAGGGCAACGCGAGCACGGCGCTCGGCATCGATCACTACTCCGATGTCACGAGCATCTACGATGTGCTCATCGATGATGTGCCGATGCGCGACGCCGTCGCGCAGGCGCCGGACTTCGACACTCTCGTCTGTGTGCCGGCGACGATCGATCTCGCCGGCGCGGAGATCGAACTCGTGTCCCTCGTCGCCCGTGAGCAGCGTCTGCAGCGTTCGCTCGGTCTCTACCTCGAGGAGCGGGCGGCTGCCGGTGATCGGGTCGACTACGTCATCATCGACTGCCCGCCGAGCCTCGGACTGCTCACCGTCAATGCCTTCGTCTCGGCCCGTGAGGTTCTCATCCCCATCCAGTGCGAGTACTACGCGCTCGAGGGGCTGAGCCAGCTGCTCAAGAACATCCAGCTCATCCAGAAGCATCTCAATCCGCAGCTGTCGGTCTCGACGATCCTGTTGACGATGTACGACGGTCGCACGAACCTCAGCGCCCAGGTGGCCGAGGATGTGCGGACCCACTTCCCGGAGCAGGTGCTCGGCACGGCGATTCCGCGGTCTGTGCGGATCTCTGAGGCACCGAGCTACGGTCAGACTGTCATCACCTATGATCCCCATTCCAGCGGCGCTCTGTCCTACCTGGAAGCTGCTGAAGAGATCGCGAACCGAGGAGTGGAACGTGGCTGAACGCAAGAAGCGCGGGTTGGGACGGGGTCTCGGCGCGCTCATCCCCGACGCTGCGACGAGTGATCGTCCCGTCGATGTCTTCTTCTCCGGCGGCAGTGCCGAGGAGCAGTCGCGCGGTTCAGCCCCGGCCGAGGACTCGAAGTCGACCCGGACCCGGCGGACCGACCCTGCGGCGTCGATGCAGTCGTCACGTCGTCGCAAGCCGAAGGCGGACGCCACGGAGACCTCTTCCGCGGGTGGATCCCGGAAGGGCGGCACCAAGGCGTCTGCGGCCACAACGAGCGCGGCGAAGGGCGCTGCGAAAGCTGGGACTGCGGCCGAATCGGGCACGGGCGCCACGGTCGGCACCTCTGCGAAATCAGGTGCAGCGAAGTCGGCGTCGAAGTCGAGCGGTGCGAAGACGGGCGGAGCGAAGACCGAGTCGACGGCGAAGTCCTCTTCGGCCAAGTCGTCGACCCGAAAGGCGTCGACAGCGAAATCATCGGGCGCCAAGACCGGCACTGCGAAGACTGCCACTCCGAAGACCGCGACCAGCAAGGTGCCGGCGTCCGCGGACAAGCGGACCGCGGTCAAGCCTGCTCCTGTCTCCGACTCCGCAAACGATGAATCGGCTGTAGTCGACGAGCAGACGACTGTACCGTCGGTCGCGCCTGACGATGTTGCCGGTTCGAGCGCGAGTTCTGCGTCGGTTGAGAGCTCTGCGTCCATCGGCGATTCTCGGTCGATCGACGACGTTGAGACGGCTGATGATGTCCGTGAGCAGCACCCCGGGGTCTACACCTCGAAGGGCGGTTCGCTCGACGATGACGACGCCGATGTGGACGCCACCGAACCGGTGGATGAGACCATTGACCAGAGTGAGAAGCAGGTCGAAGCCACTGACACTACTGAAGTAGTGAACTCCACGGGTGGCTCCTCGAACGACGGCCCCGAGTTCGACGACGGACCCGGTATGGATTCGATCCCCGACACCGCGTTCGGCGAGATCGAGGTTGAACTCATCGACCCGAACCCTCGTCAGCCGAGGACGGTCTTCGATGAGGATCAACTCGCTGAACTCGTTCACAGCATCCGTGAGATCGGCGTTCTCCAGCCGGTTGTCGTCCGACGCAAGCCGGGCGCTGACGAGCGTTACGAGCTCATCATGGGTGAGCGTCGCCTGCGAGCGACGAAGGAAGCCGGCCTCGCCACGATTCCCGCGATCGTCCGTTTCGTCGATGACACCGATCTGCTCCGTGATGCCCTGCTTGAGAACCTCCATCGCGCTGAACTCAATCCGCTTGAAGAGGCTGCAGCTTATGGACAGCTGCTCGAGGACTTCAACTGCACCCAGGAGGAGCTGTCGGAGCGTATCGGTCGGTCGCGTCCGCAGATCTCCAACACCCTGCGTCTGCTTCGTCTGCCCCCGCTCGTTCAGCGTCGCGTGGCGGCCGGCGTGATCTCCGCCGGCCACGCTCGGGCGATTCTCGGGCTCAAGGATCCCGAGCAGATGGAAGTCCTCGCGCAGCGCATCGTCGCAGAGGGACTGTCCGTTCGGGCGTCCGAGGAAGCCGTCGTCCTCCTCAATCGTGGGGACTCCGTGAATGTTTCACGTGCAACGTCACGAGTCGCGCCTGAGTTCATCGAGGTCGCCGAACGACTCGGCGACCGTCTCGACACGAAGGTCAACATCACGGTCGGCAAGCGCAAGGGCAAGCTGAGCGTCGAGTTCGCCAACCAGGAGGATCTCGATCGAATCCTGTCGCTGCTTGGCGTGAAGTCCACCGAGTAGTCGCCCGTTCTCTTCTCCGCTGACCTTCTCGTTGCCCCCTCCGCTGGTTGTGGGCATGCGATCGTGCATCCGCCCTGTTGTGAACGAGTCACATCAGTCGGAGCACCCAGAGCTGACTGAGTTGAGCTGATTTCCCCGTGTGGATAGGCGAATCCTTCGCAAGCTGGACGGTTTGAATGGCGCCATTCCCGCTGGTTTCACGTGAAACATCAGCAAGCAGAGGTCGATTGGCCCGCTAGCTGTACTGCCCAGGCAGGTTGGTTGAATTCTTGCGACGACACGATCTGAATTGATGGGATGACGAAGGCCCCCTGATGTGGAGTGGAGCTGTCTAAGAAACCGCTTCACAAACAGGAGGCCTTCGTGTCCCACGCTAATGCAGCATTGACCCCAAAAGCACGTCTGAAGATTGCCCGTCTCATCGTCGACGAGGGCTGGAGTGTCTCCACCGCGGCGAAGCAGTACATGGTCTCCTGGCCCACGGCCAAACGATGGGCGGACCGTTACCGCGCCCACGGTGAGGACGGCATGGCCGACAAGCCCAGCCGGCCACGCTCGAGCCCGAACCGCACCCCGCAGGCCATGGTGAAGAAGATCGTGGCCTTGCGCTGGCGCAAGCGCATGGGCCCGGTCCAGATCGCCTTCCACCTGGGCCTGGCCGCCTCGACGGTGCATGCGGTGCTGGTGCGGTGCCGGATCAACCGGCTGCGCTACATCGACAGGATCACCGGCGAGCCGATCCGCCGCTATGAACACTCGTATCCCGGGGCGATGATCCACGTGGACGTCACCAAGTTCGGCAATGTCCCCGATGGCGGCGGACATCGGTTCCTGGGCCGGCAGGCCGGGGAACAGAACTCACGGGCGACGGCGAACCGCACCGGCCAGCGCACTTCCAGCGGGCATCCGAGGCTGGGTACCGCGTTCGTGCACACCGTGATCGATGACCACTCAAGGATCGCCTACGCGGAGATCCACAACGACGAGAAGGCCCTCACGGCCATCGCCGTGCTCGAGCGGGCCGTGGCCTGGTTCGCGGCCCGGGACGTGGAGGTGGAGCGCGTTTTGAGCGATAACGGCTCCGCCTATCGCTCGCACGCCTGGCGTGATGCCTGCACCGACCTGGGCATCAAGCACAAGCGGACCCGGCCCTACCGGCCCCAGACCAACGGCAAAATCGAGCGCTTCCACCGGACCTTGAACGACGGATGGGCCTACGCCAGGCTCTATGGCAGCGAGACCGCGCGCCGCGAGGCCCTACCGGCATGGATCCATGAGTACAATCATCATCGGCCCCACACCGCCATCGGGAACCAGCCACCCATCAGCCGCTTAACCAACGTCGCTGGGCAGTACAGCTAGCGGGGCCTTGGTGCGATTCGTGAGTGAAACGATACTGTTCAATCAATGAGTTCGTGTTCGGTTGCCGTCAGTTCGGGGTTGAAGTCGTCGTCGGGTATATCCAGAAGCTCTCCTTCGCCCGTTCGTCGAATGTGTCTGAACCGTTGCTGGTACGACGTCCCCAGACGATTCCGTTCGTCGTGGCTGCGGTCTGCAGGCTCGGTGGAATGGCTGAACTCCATGGAACGGCTGATCTCCGTGGGTGATCGGCCCTTATTTGATGGGTTTCACGTGAAACGGAACGGCACCCGGCTTCTCGGCAGGTGTCTTTGCCGCACCCGGGGGACAGTCACCTCTATCGCGCCTTCTGAGTACCGCGTCCCCGTTGCACCCGTTGTTCAGCGGCCGCGCTGCCGGACAGTTCAGATAGCGTCAGGCCAACAATCGTTAGGTGAACGGTTGTGCAGTCTGCGATTCGACGGTGCTCCAGCATCATTTCCCCGTGACAGCGCCGTTTCGTTGTCGCTGCCGTCGCGTGATTCGCCAAGTTGCATGACCGTTGAAGGAATGGACAACTAGGGCTCCCCGCAATGCCGATCACAGATCGCTCGCAGAACGACTATCGGCTGGCCCCTACGCAAGCACAGACCGGCTCGAGCCAAGTTCGGCGCGGCGCCGTCTCTTGTCCATTCGCAGACCGGCCAATCGCACTTCAGGGGATGAGTATGTTTCACGCGAAACCAGGAAATTCTGGAACTTTCGCACGGTAGTTAGCGACGGACACCTACTGTTGCGATGACGTGCGTTCTGAGAATGACCATCCGGTGAGAATTCGTTGGAACGAAATGCCTGTGGTTTCATGTGAAACACCATCATCAGATTCAGCCAATCGGTGCTGAGAATCGTAGTCGGAGCGTCAGATTTGACCTCGCCCTGCAGCCACAATCTGGTCCGCGAGGATGGTTTCACATGAAACGGACGCGGTGGCGTTGGGATTCTCGTGATTCTAACGTGGAGGTTCGTGGTTCGTCGTGGTTACAGCCAGCCACACGCTGGCTGCTAAGTACGGTTTCACGTGAAACGGACGCGGTGGCGTAGGGATTCTCGTAGTTCCCACCTGCAAGCTCGTCGTTCGTCGTGGTTTTACAAGCTACGAGCCGGTTGGCGGGTATTGTTTCACGTGAAACAGACGTTTTAGCGAAACGATTAGATTACCCTCAACCGGCACAGCTGCGGTTCGTCGTGGTCCGTATAGCGTAGACAGTGGTTGAGCATGTGCTTCTGTCTGATGTCCCGGGGCTGCCCTCCTCCTGTGCCCCCCTCGCGATCGTCCATAATGGTTGGGTTCTGTTCACTTCCTGGGGTTCGTGGCTATGTGGACGAATCAGATGGCGCGTCTGTGTCTTCGTGTTGCCGAGCGTCTGGAGCAGAATCGATCGTAGCGCTTGATCTGCTATCTCCGACAGCACTGGATCGATGAAGTCGAATCCGGGAGAGAGATGCCAGGGTGCGCCTGATTCACAGAATATTACCCCGCAGTTCGATAGAGCTCGGCGTTTCACGTGAAACAGGGCCACTCGGAGACCATTATTGCCGACGCAGCCGAGTCCCGTGTGAGGCATTGCCAGCATGGTTGAGAATGCGTAGGTGTTTCACGTGAAACGGCCTGCCCGGTCCTTCAAGGTTCAAGATGCAGTGTTGCAGGCGCTGTTGTCGACAGTCGTACTAGCCTCCCCAAAGGACCGTAGAGCATGACCTTCTGCCTCGCGTCGTCGCAGAATGGTCGATAGTGCATTGCGGATACAGCTATTCGGGGCGCTTGTCCGTCTGTTTAGCTGCCGGGCGTCAAATCTTCTTGCCTTCCCTCTGCATCGGGTGTTTCACGTGGAACACAGACGTGGGTGGTTCACGTGGAACGGTGAGTCGGTTGTTTCACGTGGAACGGATCGGGCGTTTGCTACCGTGACTACAGTGGATCGGCGCCTGAACAATCAAACTTCTCCGCGCCGCCTCATGAAGGCTCGGTCATTGCATCGTATTGAGGTTTCGGCCTTTCTGTAAAACGCGTAGGCCGTCGTCGCCGAGGCGAATTCATCCGTCAGTCGCCTGAAACTGGGCACTTTGCATGGTGGCCGCGGCGCTGGAAAAGCGTTCAATAGCGAGCCGATTCAAGTCGCGTCTCTCAATCTCGGAAGTCCCCGCCCGAAGGCGTCTCGACATGTTCCGAGTGAAGCGGTCGGTGTGTTTCACGGGGAACGGCTTTTCCGCGAATGAGTGACGGGCGAGCGTGCTAGTTCCCTTCTGCTAACCGCGCAATCGAGGGTTCGTCATTGTTTCACGTGAAACCTCAGCCAACGTCGTTATGCCGGTCCATCGCAGCGATCGCCGTACAGTCATTGGTGTCAGCGCTGGACGGTTGTGTATCCGCACTCAGTGGACGACCTCGTCGGCGAGCGGACCGTAAACCGTAAGGACTGAGCGCAGTATGTTTCGCGGCCGGTTTGGCAATTGGATAACTTGGGTCCGTCCCACGAGAATTCCAACTCAAAAGGCCGGTCGGTCTGATGAAGATCCTCGCCGGTCCTAACTTTTTCTGGCGAAGAATCGATGAGAGCTCTCAGGACCCGTCTCGGTAGCGGTTGTGCCAGCGAGTGAATGCATGCGCCAGCGTGTGTACGCATCGGCGTCGGCCGTAGGCTTTGATTGAGTGTGCGCCTCGGCGTCAGCCGTAGGCTTTGATCTCGGCGAGACTGAGCGTGCCGGTTGCCGGGTCGGCATCCTCTTTCACGTAAAGGCGCTGCAATGCCGCCGCGATGCCGTCGGCGATGGCGTCGCGCACCGCGGGGTCCTCGAGGTTGCGGCGATCGTCGGCGTTGGTGAGGTACCCCGTGACGACATGGACTTTGGGTGTCCGGAGTCGCTTGAGTGACGACCACGTGCGTCCGTGCGAGCGGCAGTCGAGCATACCCGTGCGCGCGGTGATCTCGCTCTGGATGAGAGAGGCCAGTCGCTTCCCGACAGGCGAGTTGAGATCCGGGTGCTCCTCATGCCCGAAGTAGAACGTCGCCAGACCGTTCGCCCCGGGCGAGCGGCTGACGTCGGCGGTGACGGTGATGACCGCTGAGGCACCGAGCTGATCTGCGGCGTTGATCTCTGCCGCGTCGCCGTCGAGCACGATGGCTCCGGCCCCGACCGCTTCGAGACGGCCGGCCAAACGTCCGGCTACATCTGTAGTGACATCGCGTTCGAGCTTCTTCTGCCACTCGTTCATCGGCAGCGTGACGAAATCGGTGGTCGTGGTGGCCGCTTCGATGACGAAGGTCCGACCGGCCAACGAGGTCCCGGATGCTGCGACGCGTGCCGTCTCCTCGAGCGCGTAGAGGTTCCCCGTCGTGTGCTTGCGGTCGACGGCGTCGAGTCCACGGAGAGTCTGCGGGCCGGCGATGCCGTCGACCTTCGCTCCCAGACCCATCTGCAGCTCCTTGACGGCCGCCTCGGTGGCAGCGCCGTACTCGGCGTCGATTCGGCCGGCATAGAAACCGAGACCCGAGAGACTGCGCTGGAGGGTGAGCACATCATCGCCTGTGAGGACCTTGACGGGGTCGAAACGGAGTACACGGTCACCGAGCTGGAAACGGGCACGATCAAGCTCTGTGAACGTCTCAGAGCCGAGCACACCGTCGCAGAGGATCCCCCGGGTCTGCTGGAACTGCCGAACGGCGAGTTCGAACGGCCGATCGAAGTCCTCGCCGCGGGGATCTCCGACATTGAGACCCAGACGCGCCATCTGCGATTTGATCGCCGGCAGGACCTCTGAAGCGTCTCCGCTTCTGAACTGCGGTCGTTCCTGGTGATTCAATGTCGTGCCAATCTGCTGTGCTGAGGATGTGAAACTGCGGGGATGTACGCCGAAGGCGCCTGTTGATATTACAACAGGCGCCTTGGAACTTGATCAGATGAAGTCTTTGAGCTCGTCTTCGAGGGCAGGCTTCGGGCGGGCGCCGATGATGGTCTTCGCGACCTCACCGTCCTTGAAGACGTAGAGAGCGGGAATCGAGGTGATTCCGTACTTGCTCGCGGTCTCGAGGTTCTCGTCGGTGTTGACCTTGACGACGGTGAGCTTGTCAGCGTTCTCGTCGGCGATCTGATCAACGATGGGGCTGACCATGCGGCAGGGCCCGCACCAGGGTGCCCAGAAGTCGACAAGCACGGGCTTGTCCGACTTGAGGACGGTGTCTTCGAATGTAGCGTCAGTGACGTCGGTCGACATGATCTCCCTTTCTGCTGGTGAGTGTCATAAGCGGCAACAGCGTGCACGCGGGTTTCATTCCCCGAGGCCGCGGCCCGCTGGACCGAGGATTCTCGGATCCTCAGGGAATTCGGTCCCTTAGGGATTTCCGTCCTTCAGGCAAGTCGGCTCCTCAGGGAAACCGGCTCAGGCGTTCATCACCTCGACGGCGGCCTCGTGGTCACCCTCGGCCTCGAGGACATCGGAGGCGTCGAGATCCGCGAGATAGTTCTCCGCGTCGAGGGCCGCGGCGCAGCCGGACCCGGCAGCGGTGATCGCCTGACGGTAGACGGAGTCGATGACGTCGCCGGCGGCGAAGACGCCTTCGACAGCGGTCTTCGACGAGCGGCCCTCGACCTCGAGGTAGCCATCGGGACGCAGCGGCAGCTGCTCGGCGAACAGGCTCGTGCGCGGATCCGAGCCGATCGCGACGAACAGACCGGTCACCGGCAGCTCGGAGGTCTCTCCCGTCTCCGTGTTGCGCACGGTGATCCCGGTCAGCGCGTCCTCGCCGTGGATCGCCTCGACCTCGGTGTCGAGCATGTACTCGAGCTTCTCGTCGGCCTTCGCCCGATCCTGCATCGCCTGGGACGCACGCAGCTCCTGACGGCGGTGGATGAGCGTGACCTTCGAGGCGAAGCGGGTGAGGAACGTCGCCTCTTCCAACGCCGAGTCGCCGCCGCCGACGACGGCGATGTGCTGGTCACGGAAGAAGAAGCCGTCGCAGGTCGCGCACCAGCTCACACCGTGGCCCGACAGCTTCTTCTCGTTCGGCAGCCCCAGCTCGCGGTAGGCCGATCCCGTGGCGAGGATGACGGCCTTCGCGGTGTAGCGGGACCCGAGAGCGGTCTCGATCTGATGGGCACCGGGGTGCAGCTTGAGCGTCTCGACATCGTCGTAGACGACCTGCGCCCCGAACCGCTCCGCCTGCTCGCGCATGTTCTCCATGAGCTCGGGGCCCTGGATGCCGGCCGGGAAGCCGGGGTAGTTCTCGACGTCCGTGGTGTTCATGAGCTCGCCGCCGGCCGTCACCGAGCCCGCGATGACCACAGGAGACAGGTTGGCCCTGGCGGCGTAGATCGCGGCCGTGTACCCGGCCGGTCCCGACCCGATGATCACGAGTTGAGTGTCAGTCATGTGCGTTCCCTGTCCCTGTTGTGTGTTCTGTCATGTCGCGCCGCAGCGGCGCTGATTGGGTGCTCTCTAGGTAACCGAGCATACTCGGTGACTATTCCTCGCCGAGGCGGTCGATCGGTGCTGACCGCCCGACGGGGTTCGGTTGTCCTCCGACGGAGTGGCTAGGCGATGTCGACGGTGCTGATGACGGCCCGGTATCCGCCGTCGTCGCGGGGCAGCTCGGTGACCCAGAGGATGAGGCTGTCGGTGTCGACGCCCTCATCGAGGGTGACGGTGACGCCGCCCTTCGCATCGTCGAACTCCCCTTCGCCGACCTTCTTCGCCGACTCGGGGTCTGCGCCGCTGAGGATCTCGAACGCTCCGCCCGACGTCGACGAGACGACGGTGACCTCACTGACGGGTGCCGTCTTCTCGAACTCGAAGAGCAGGCCGACGCCGTCCTTGAGGTTGCCGAACTCCGCCGAGTTGTACCGGTCGGTGCGCCACGACCCCTTCTCGCCCTTGATGACGTCCTTGGCCTGATCGTCGTTCTCCGTGTCATCGCCCTGCGGGTCGAGCGCCGTGACCTTGTCGATCACCGGGGGCTCAGCCTGAGGCTCCTCCGTGGGCTGCTCTTCGGCCGGCTGACTCGGAGCCGTCGAGGCGGGTGTGGCGGTCGGCTCGTCCCCGCCCGAGTTGAGGTTGACGACGATGATGCCGATGATGACGGCGGCGATGACGAGGAGACCGAGGACGAGCAGTGCGAAGGGCTTGCGGGTGCGCGTCTTCGCCGCCTGCGGATCCTCATCAGCGGCGACCGCCCGGGAGCTCGCCGCGGCGCCTCCGCCGTTGCCGCCCCGCCCCCCGGCCGCACGTGACTGTGCGCCCGTGCCTCCGGGTGGCTGGGCACCGGCGCCGCCGGCACCTGCAGCGGCAGCACCTGCACCGGCCACTCCGGCACCCGCAGCCGCTCCGGCGACGGCAGTGCGACTGTTCGAAGGTGAACCGCCCGCGCCGGAGGCTCCCGCACCTGCGGCCGCTGCGGCACCCGAACCGCCGCCGGACCCGGAGCCGCCGCCGCCCGAGCCGGAACCGGCCCCGAGGCCGGCTGCCGTGGGGCGCTCGTCGACGGTCTCCGGCGAGAGCCGGCGCATCTGCTTCGGCGGAGTCGCGGCATTGGCCTCCTCCTGGCGGGCCGCCGAGGACGCCTCGAGCGCTGCCAGACGCCGGCGAGCCTCTTCCTCCTTGGCCTTCGAGATCCGGCGCTCACGCTCGTATTCGCGCAGCTGATGCTCGCGCTGCTGCTCCGAGGTCTCGAACATCCCCCCGAGGAACCACGAGCCGTCGTCCTCGTCGTCGATGATGACGCGGGTGTCGTTCTCGTCCTCCTCCTCGTCGATCGCGACGATGTCGAGGGCCTGAGTGTCCGGTTCGGGCTCGTCGCGGTTGAGGATCGGCGAGGTGAGGTTCTCGTCGTACTCGTGGGCCGAGTAGCCCGAGTACTCCGAGTAGGTCTGCTCCGGCTGCCACTCGTCCCAGTCCTTCGCGGCATTGTCGATCTGCTCGGCCCCGATCGGGAAGCTCGATGCCTTCCGCATCTGCATCCGATCGGCGTATCGTCCGGTGGTGCGACCGGAGACTCCGGCAGCGAGTCCCCTCGTCCCCGGCCGGGTGATGCCGATGCGCACGAGCGCGGCCTTGACCTGGTCCTCGCTCGCCGGTGTCGTCGCTCCGCCGATCGTCGGGGTCCCCGCCGTCGGCAGGCTCGTGGCCTCCTCGAAGCTCGCCGGTGAGGCGTCGAAGAGCTTGTCGTTCTCGGCCGCCGGGGTGCGGTTGACGTAGCGGAGCAGCTCGGCGTCCCACTCGTCGATGAAGCCGAGCACCTCGGCGACGGATCCCGGACCGGGGTCCTGCCCGGTGAGCACGCCGCTGATGAAGTCGTCGAGCTCTGCGGGCACCTCGGGGTTGAGCGCTTTCGCACGGGCGATCCGCGAGTTCTCCCGCGGTGCCGCGGGCACTCCGCTCATGCCCTCCTCGGCGGGCCAGTAGCCGGTCACCGCCGCATAGAAGAGCCGGATGAGGTCGAGGGCGTCCTGCCGGGAGGCCTTCGTCGGCGTGTAGTCGTCCGGGTCGATGACCCCGGTGCCCAGCGCCAGGGCCGCGTCGATGCCGATGCCGGAGACGAGGATGCCGCCCGACGAGGTGATCCCGACGACGCTCGGCCGGAGGAACATGTGGAAGAGTCCCCGCCGCGCCGAGGTGACGAGAACCGTGCCGATCTCCCCGATGAGCGCCTTCGCCGCGTCGACGGGCAACGGGGTCTTCGGCAGGATCTGTCCGAGCGCGGTGACGGCGATGCGCTGGGAGACGACGTAGTCGAGGCCGTTCGAATGCCCGACGTCGAGGGTCGGGGCGATGCGGGGGTCGCCGAGGATCGAGACGCGCTGGGCGGCTTCGAGGACGTCGGAGGAGGCCTCGGCGTCGGCGACGTGGATGAGGACGGGTTCATCGAGGATCGCATCGAGAGCCGTGCACACCGTGCCGACAGCGGGCTTGTCCTCGAGCCAGGGGCGGTCGACCGTTGATACGACATAGCGACCGGCTACGACCATGCCGGGTTCGATATCGATCAGGGGGATCACCTCCGGGGGCGGGGATTGGGCAGGCTATCTCTTCAGTTTTCCAGCTGCGAGCCCAATAATCGAATGCAACTCTCTGACACGGAGCAGAAAACAGGCGCCGATGTAGACAAGGAGCATGACCGATCCGACGACAGCCGTGGTGACGAAGGCCTGCCATCGGCCGGCCAGGGCGAAGTCGGGGAAGAGCAGGAGCATTCCGAATCCGGCGAGGCCGGCCGCGAGCGCCGCGATGAGGAACTTCACATGCGCCTTCGCGATCGCTCTGATGTCGATGTCGCCGAGGCGGCGGCGCAGGATCGCGAACGAGAGGATCATCGCGAACAGGTACCCGAGGCTCATGACGAGGCCGATGATCGCCACCGTCACGGACTTCGGGAAGATCGACGCCGAGAGCACCGCAAGGGACTGGAAGATGATCTGGGGCAGCTGGATGAAGAACGGGGTGCGCGCGTCCTCGTAGGCGTAGAAGACGCGCTGGGCGAGATAGTTCGCACTGAACGGGATGAGTCCGAAGACCATCGTGATGATGACGAGTCCGACCGCCGTCGCCTGTTCCCGGCCGGAGCCGGCGATGATCATCGCCACGGGCGAGGCGAGGACGACGAGGGCGGCGACGGCGAAGGAGTTGATGAGCCCGACGGTGCGCACGCCCATTGAGAAGTCCGACTTCACCGCTGCCGTGTCGTGGTCGGCGGCGTTCCTGCTCAGCGACGTGAAGAGGGCGGTGGCCAGGGAGACCGCGATGAGCGAGTGCGGAAGCATGAAGACGAGGTAGGCATTGGTGTACGCCGCGTTCGACGCGTTCCCTTCCCCCGGCACCGAGGCGCCGGCGGCGACCCGGGAGATGATGAGGAATCCGAGCTGTCCGACGAGCATCGCCGCGAACGTCCAGAACGCGACCTTGCCGGCGGTGCCGAGGCCGACTCCGCGGAATCCGAAGGTCGGCCGGTATGAGAACCCGATGCGCTTGAGCGGCCAGATGAGGATGAGCGCCTGCGCCGCGACGCCGAGCGTTGCCGACCCGCCGAGGAGGGCGATCTTGTCCGGCGTCCACGTGTCGAGGGTGTGCGGGGAGGCGGTGTTCGTGCCGAAGACGACGATGAAGATGAGCAGGCCGATGATCGCGACGACGTTGTTGAGCACCGGGGCCCACATGTAGGGACCGAACGACGACTTCGAGTTGAGCACCTGGCCGAGCAGCGTGTAGAGCCCGTAGAAGAAGACCTGCGGCAGACACCAGTAGGCGAAGGCCGTGGCCAGTGCCAGCTGTTCGGGGCTCCATCCCGAGGAGTAGAGCCACACGAGGATCGGCGCGGCGAGCGTCGCGATGACGGTGACGATCGTCAGCAGGAGGAACGAGAGGGTGAGGAGGCGGTTCGTGTAGTCCTGGCCGCCGTCGTCGCGCTTGGCCGCACGGACGAGCTGCGGGACGAGGACGGCGTTGACGACACCGCCGGCGAGCAGCATGTAGAGCGTGTTCGGGACCTTGTTCGCGACGTCGAAGGCGTCGGCCTGCACTGCGGTGATGCCGATCGCGGTCGCGAGCAGGGAGGCCTTGACGAGGCCGAGGATCCGCGAGGTCAGGGTGCCTGCCGTCATGATCGCCGACGAGCGGGCGAGCGAGGAGAATGACGCCACTTACTGTCCCTTCCTCTCGGGGTTGTCGTTCTTCGCCCGGGCGACCGCTGCGGCCAGCTGCTGCTCCGGGATCTTCCTGCGTCCGCGGCGCACGGACTTGACCAAGCCGATCACGAACACCGCCGCGAGCGCCAATCCGACGACCGCGGTGCCGATGTTCTCCCAGTCCGCGCGCACCCGCACGAGCAGGGAGGTGCTCTGCGGGAGGACGACCCCGGATTCGGAGATCATCTCGATGCGCGTGGGCACGTCGGCATTGGCGAGCCCCTCGACGGGCACGTCGACGCGCATCGTCTCCGCCGGGGGCACGACGACGGTCTCCGTCGTCTGCGCCCGCAGCTGCGGAGTCTGCGGTTTCATCGAGAGCTTGAGCGTCGCCTCGGCGCCGGAGTCGTTGACGATCGTCACGGGGATCGTCGTCTTCTCCCCGGTGACGAGGAGCACCGACGATCCCTTCTCGAGGTAGAGGCTGTCGAGCTGGGCCTGGCTCGTCTGCTGCGCCTGGTCGAGGCACGTCGCGGAGTCCCCGCCGAGCGTCCACGCCACCGAGGTGCAGCCGAGCAGCGCACGATCGGTGCGGCGATTCGCGGCGTCAGGATCGGTGAAGACGCTGTTGAACTGCGTCTGCCGGGCACGGATGTCGGCGAGCCCTTCGAGCGTGCTCGTGGCGATCCGCTCGGGATCCTGCGCCTTCTGGAGCAGTCCGCGCGGCTCGATGTCGCTGCTGAGCAGGCTGTCGAGGTTGGCGGCGTCGACCCACGGGGAGCCGGCGACCGTGGAGACGACCTGCTCCCACTGCGCCGAGGCGGTCGTCCGCGGCAACGGGACGAGGAGGTGGCGGGACCGGTTGGGGGCCTCGGACTGGATCGCCGCGGTCGTCGCGACGAGCTCGCTCATCGCCGCGGCCGGCCGGTCGGCGGCGATGACGTCGGCACTGGCGGCAGTGAGAGCGGAGTCGCTGATGAGCGTTTCGACCATCGCGCTGCCGTCGGAGTTCGTCCGCGTCTGCGAGTGCGCGCTCTCCCGGATGCCCGACAGCGGCGGCTGCTGGACGTCGTCGAGGATGATCGTCTTGTTGCCGGCCGCCGAGAGCGCGGCGAGATCGGCGCGGGTCGCCGTCCCGGCGATCGGCCATCCGATGTCGGTCCGCGCCTTCGGCAGGACGTCCTTGACGAGCCGCTTCTCCTCCTGCGCGAACCGGCCGAGGTCGTCGAGCTCCCTGCCGGCCAGCGAGGCCTGATCGGGATCGCCGAAGGGCAGCGCGATGACGGTGTGGGAGCCGGCGGTTGCGAGGAAGTCCCGGTACCACGTGTCGAGCCGCTGTCGACGCTCTTCTGCCGCCCTCTCCTCTTCCGGGCTCTGCGCGCCCGGATCGTCCTCGGGCGGCGCGGTGCCGGCGTCCGTCGCCGGAGCCGAGGGCTCCTCGGTGGCAGCGGGGTCTCCGTCGTCGCCGGGCGGCGGCGGTTCGGCGACGGCAGCCTCGAACGAGGCGATGATCCGCGGGTCGAGGGCGATCGCGACGCCGGGGGTCTGGAGGACTCCGTTGACCGCGGTGAGCGGGCCGTCGGCGGCGATGGCCCGATCGAGCTCCTCGGCGCTGATGAGTCCGTCGCCGGTGTAGCCGGGCAGCGTCACCGGGGCGAGGAAGCTGATCCGGGTCTGATCGAACTTCGGATCCGGGTACCACGTCGTGAATGCGACGCCGGTCGCCAGCGCCCCCGAGGTGTCGCTGAGCTGGACGCTGAGACCGCGCGGGCCCCACGAGGTGTTCGGCGAGGACCGGGGCAGGCCGAGCTGGTCGGCGGGCACGGTCATCGTGAATTCGCCGGTGGCGCCCGGGCTGAGCCGGTCGGCGAACGTCGCATCGACGGCGGTGACCGGGTCGCTGTCGGCGGAGCTGCGGTTCCGCGCATCGGGTCCGTTGTCGTCGAGATCGGCGATGACCCGGTGCATCGACGGGTCGGTCTTCCACGCCTCGATGCGGTATTCGGCGTCGAGGTTGCGCGTCGACATGCCCAACCGCAGAGTGGGGTCGGAGATCGCGGCATCCGTCGAGTTCGTCACCGTCCCGCGGACCGTGAGCGTGCCGCTGCCGTTGAGCCAGGGGGTCACCTCGGTGAGGGCGATCGAGACGCCGGTTCCCGATTCCCCGCCGTCGGTGTCACCGCCGTCGGCGGCCCCGCTGCCGCTCGAGCGCGTCGGTGAGGCGGTGCCCGACTGGCTCGCCGAGGCGGTCAGCGGGTAGGCGAAGACCGACCCTGCCAGCAGCAGGGTCGCACTCAGCAGCGCGAAGAGAAAGCGCGTGATCACAGGTCCTCTGACTTCATCCGGCGGTCCACCGGGACACCGCTCTCACAGCTCCCACCTGCGCACCATGGGACGAGCAGCGGCGACGATGCGGCGCTCGTTGGCGAACGACAGCTTCGATCGCAGGTCGTCGAACGGCACCCAGGCGGCGTCGACGGCCTCCTGATCGGGATCGTTGTCGACGGTGAGCGTGCCCGACCTTGCGCGCAGGAGGAAATGGTGGACGAGCTTGTGGATCCGGATGCCGGTGACGGTGAACCAGTAGTCGACGGTGCCGAGCGGGCAGATGACCTGGCCGGAGATCCCGGTCTCCTCCTCGACCTCACGGCGGGCCGCCTCGGCGGCGGTCTCCGCTCCCTCGAGATGGCCCTTGGGCAGGCACCATTCGAGTCTGCCCGCCCGATTGAGCCGGGCGATGACGGCCACACTGAGATCATCGCTGGCGAAGTCGACGACGATGCCCCCGGCGGAAGTCTCCTCGACCGTCGTGCGGCGGGATGCCCGGGGTCCAGGTTTGGGCATCGGTGTGGTCATTCTCCTACCTTAATGGTCGATTCTTGGAAGTTTCGTCCGACGCGCTCCCGGTAGGCTGGAGGTTGCCTCCGGCAGGGAACCTGACGATCGAGAAGAAGGAGTTCGGTGGATCCGCAGAGCGCGCACGTCCGGCTGTACGACAGGCTCGACGACCTCGATGACATCCTCGAGCCCCTCGGCCGCCGCTTCGCTGACGCCGGCTTCGAACTCGCCCTCGTCGGCGGGTCCGTGCGTGACGCACTTCTCGGTCGGCCGATGCCCGATCTCGACTTCACCACCGACGCCCGGCCCGACGACATCCTCGCCCTCATCTCCGACTGGGCCGACGCCCACTGGGACATCGGTCGCGACTTCGGCACGATCGGAGCGATGAAGTCCGGCGTCCAGATCGAGATCACCACCTACCGAGCCGAGGCGTACGAGCCCGAATCGCGCAAACCCGTCGTCCGGTTCGGCGACAGCCTCGACGACGACCTCGTCCGCCGCGACTTCACGATCGGGGCGATGGCCGTCCGCCTGCCCGAGAAGACCTTCGTCGACCCCCACCAGGGCTTCGACGACCTCCTCGCCGGGCGCATCCGCACCCCCGGGGCGGCCGAGGACTCGTTCTCCGACGACCCGCTGCGGATGATGCGGGCGGCCCGGTTCACCTCCCAGCTCGGCCTCGACCCGGACCCCGAGGTCGAAGCGGCGATGGAGGCGATGGCGGGACGGATCGCGATCATCTCCGCCGAGCGCATCCAGGTCGAACTCGTCAAGCTCATCACCGGCACGGACCCGGCCGCCGGCATCGATCTCCTCGTGCGCACCGGGCTCGCCGACCATGTGCTCCCCGAGGTCTCCGGCCTGCGGCTCGAGACCGACGAGCACCACCGGCACAAGGACGTCTACCAGCACAGCCTCACCGTGCTCCGGCAGGCCGTCGACCTCGAAGCAGAGTACGCGGCGCGGCAGCGACGCGCGGACATGAGCGCCGACGACCCGCAGCACCTGCCCGAACCCGACTTCGTCGTCCGGTTCGCCGCGCTCATGCACGATGTCGGCAAACCCGCGACGCGCAACTTCGTCAACGGCGGGGCCGTGACCTTCTACCATCACGATGTCGTCGGCGCGAAGCTCACCGCGAAGCGGATGAAGGCCCTGCGCTTCGACAAGGACACGACGAAGGCCGTGGCCCGCCTCGTCGAACTCCACCTGCGCTTCTACGGCTACGGCGACGCCGGCTGGACCGATGCCGCGGTGCGCCGCTACGTCACCGATGCCGGGTCCCTGCTCACCCGCCTCCACATCCTCACCCGCGCCGACGTCACGACGCGGAACCGGAAGAAGGCCGACCGGCTCGCCTTCGCCTACGACGATCTCGAGCACCGGATCTCCGCGCTCGCCGCACAGGAGGAGCTCGCTGCGATCCGCCCCGACCTCGACGGGCGGCAGATCATGGAGATCCTCGGCATCGAACCCTCCCCGCTCGTCGGGAAGGCGTACAAGCACCTCCTCGAGCTGCGTCTCGAGCACGGGCCGTTGGGGACTGAGCGCGCCGAGGCGGAGCTGCGGGCCTGGTGGGCGGAGAACGCTCCCGCGGAATGAGAGCGCAGGTCACCCCACCCCTGCCGGTGTCGCAGCGGGAGGGCACCTGGTAACTTCGGTCTCGAGACCATGTGTCCGTCGTCACAGGCGACGGTGAGCGAGCACGCGAGGAGACCGTGATGACCGTGACCGACGAGTTCCGCAGCGCCAGGGACCGGCTGATCGACCTGCGCACCGACTACGAGGCCGCGCGGGCCGACTTCGCGTGGCCGCAGTTCACGCACTTCAACTTCGGCATCGACTGGTTCGACCAGATCGCCGTCGACAACGACAACCCCGCGCTGTGGATCGTCGAACAGGACGGCACGGAGGGCAAGTGGAGCTTCGCCGAGCTCGCGGCCCGCTCGAACCAGGTGGCGAACTTCCTCCGGCGGGCAGGCGTCAAGCGCGGCGACCACGTCATGGTCATGCTCGGCAATCAGGTCGAGCTCTGGGAGACGATGCTCGCCGGCATCAAGCTCGGCGCCGTGCTCATGCCGACGACCACGCAGCTCGGACCGATCGACCTCGACGACCGGGTCGAGCGCGGGCAGGCGGAGTTCGTCGTCGCCGGCCCCGAGGACGCGGCGAAGTTCGACGACGTCGACGCCGAGGTCATCCGCATCGTCGTCGGCGGCGAGCCGACCAGGCAGCAGGACTACGACTACGCCGACGCCGATGAGGAGAGCACCGAGTTCGACCCGCACGGCCGCTCCCGGGCCGACGACCTGCTCCTCCTCTACTTCACCTCGGGGACGACGTCGAAGGCGAAGATGGTCGCCCACACCCACGTCTCCTACCCCGTCGGCCACCTCTCGACGATGTACTGGATGGGCCTGACCCCCGGCGACGTCCATCTCAACGTCGCCTCGCCCGGCTGGGCCAAGCACGCGTGGTCGAACATCTTCACCCCGTGGATCGCCGAATCGTGCGTGTTCCTCTACAACTACTCCCGCTTCGACGCCAACGCCCTCATGGAGACCATGGACCGGGTGGGCGTGACGAGCTTCTGCGCCCCGCCGACCGTGTGGCGGATGCTCATCCAGGCCGACCTCACCCAGCTGAAGACCCCGCCGACGAAGGCGCTCGGGGCCGGCGAACCCCTCAATCCCGAGGTCATCGACCGGGTGAAGAGCGACTGGGGCGTGCTCATCCGCGACGGCTACGGACAGACCGAGACGACCCTGCAGATCGGCAACTCGCCGGACCAGCCGCTCAAGTCCGGGTCGATGGGCAAGGTCCTGCCCGGGTACGACGTCGTCCTCATCGATCCCGCGACCGGCGAGGAGGGCAGCGAGGGCGAGATCTGCCTGCTCCTCGATCCTCCGCCCCTGGGGCTGACGGCCGGATACTGGAACAATCCGGAGAAGACCGCCGAGGCGTTCGCCGGCGGCGTCTACCACACCGGTGACGTCGCGGAGCGGGACGAGGACGGCTACATCACCTACGTCGGGCGCGCCGACGACGTGTTCAAGGCCAGCGACTACCGGCTCTCCCCGTTCGAACTCGAGAGCGTGCTCATCGAGCACGACGCCGTCGCCGAGGCGGCCGTCGTCCCCTCCCCGGATCCGGTGCGGCTCAACGTGCCGAAGGCCTACGTGGTGCTCACCGGCGGATACGAGGCGAACGCGGAGACCGCGCGGGACATCCTCGCGTACTGCCGCGCCAACCTCGCCCCGTACAAGCGGATCCGCCGCCTCGAGTTCGCCGAGCTGCCCAAGACGATCTCCGGCAAGATCCGCCGCGTCGAGCTGCGGGCACGGGAGGATCAGCTCCACCCCTTCAGCGGCGAACCGGTCGTCGAGGGGACCGAATACGCCGACACGGACTTCGACCTCAAGGGGTGAGCGGATCGCGGATTCGGCGGCACCGGGGACGACCCCATAGGATGGGCACCGAGGTGCCGCTCTGCCTGAATGTGAGGAATCACGCAGTCTGAGTGTTTGCTTTACGCAAACGCAGGTATAACCCCAGGTGAACAGGGGTGCGGTACGCTGTCTGCTCTACCGCAGAGTAGTTGAATGCGCGCGTAATCCCGCATTTTTCACGGTGTTCCAATGAACGCGTGCGAAACTGAAACCCATTTGTGACCCTTTTTCCACCCCCGTCGCGACTCCGCTGCGGCGCACGGAGAAGACCTGGAGGACTGTGGATGGCCAAGGCTGAGAATCCCACGAACACCAAAGGCAGGACGGCGAAGAATCTGCTCAACTACCCGCGTGCGGGCGTGAGCGGCTGGACGCGCTTCCTGCCGAGTCTTCGCATCCTCGTCGTCGGCGGCCTCAGCGCCGTCATCCTCGGATGCATCGCGTTCGCCATCGGCTATGCGACGACCGACATCCCCGAGCCGAACCTCGAGGCCACCGGGCAGACGTCGACGATCTACTACGCCGACGGCGAGACGCCGATCGGCCACTACAAGATCGAGGACCGCAAGTCGGTGCCGATCGACGAGATCTCCGAGCCGATGCAGAAGGCGGCGATCGCCGCGGAGGACACCTCCTTCTATGAGAACCGCGGCATCTCGGTCAAGGGTCTCTCCCGCGCCGTCGTCGGCGTCGCGACGAACCAGTACGCGGGCGGCGGGTCGACGATCACCCAGCAGTACGTGAAGAACTTCTACCTCACGAACGAGCACTCCCTCGACCGCAAGGTCAAGGAGATGTTCATCGCGCTCAAGATCGACCAGCAGCAGAGCAAGGACGAGATCCTCGCGAACTACCTCAACACGATCTACCTCGGCCGCCGCTCGTACGGCATCGAGGTCGCCAGCCAGAACTACTTCGGCAAGTCGGCGAAGGACCTCGACGTCAGCGAGTCAGCGCTGCTCGCCGCGATGATCCAGCGCCCCGGCGCCGCGGACCCCGCAGAGGATCCGGGTGCCTACGAGGACCGCTTCAACTACGTCATCAAGTCGATGGTCGACGAGGGCTTCATCACCCAGGAGCAGGCCGACCAGGTCGAGATGCCCGAGGTCCAGCCTCCGAGCAAGGAGGACTCCCTGAGCGGCCAGAAGGGCTACATGTGGGAGTACGTCCGCAAGGAGGCGATGGCCAAGCTCAACATCGATGAGTCGCAGCTCGACCGCGGCGGCTACAACATCGTCACGACCTTCGACGAAGACCGGATGAAGGAAGCCGAGAAGGCCATCGAGTCGCTGCCGAGCAACCAGCCGAAGGGACTCCAGGCCGGACTCGTCTCGATCGACCCGAAGACCGGTGGCATCGAGGCGTTCTACGGCGGCAAGAACTACCTCGACCAGGCGTTCAACACCTCGACCCAGGGTCACGCGCAGGCGGGCTCGACGTTCAAGCCGTTCGCTCTCGTGGCCGGCTTCGAGAACGGCGTGCGCCTGTCCGACCGCTATCCCGGCAGCCCGACGACGCTGAACAACGACGGCACGCCGTGGGAGGTCAGCAACTTCGGCAACTCGAGCTACGGTCCGGTGACGCTGCTCAAGGCCACACAGTCCTCGATCAACACCGCGTACGCCGCGCTCAACGTCCAGGTCGGTCCCGACAAGACCGTCGACGTCGCGCAGCGGGCGGGTCTGAGCCCCAACTGCACGAAGGAGCAGATGGCTTCAGGCGATACAGCCAGCTGCACGATCGACCTCACGCCGAACGCCGCGAACGTGCTCGGCACCCCGAGCGTCAAGGTCGTCGACATGGCGACGGCATACGCGACGTTCGCGTCGAACGGCGTCCGCCACGAGACCCACTCGATCGAGTCGATCTCGAAGGACGGCGAAGAGGTCTACAAGGCCGACACCGAGGGCGAGCGGGTCTTCGACAAGGCCGTCGCCGCGGAGACCACCTACGCGCTCAGCCAGGTCGTCAACGGCGGTTCGGGCAGCTACGCGCAGAACCTCGGCCGTCCCGCCGCCGGCAAGACCGGTACGTCGACGTCGAACAAGTCCGCCTGGTTCTCCGGCTACACCCCGCAGCTGGCGACCTCGGTCGTCCTCTACCGTGAGGTCGACGGCAAGTCGGTTCCGATCGGACCCTACGGCGGTCGCGGCGAGGTCACGGGCGGATCGTTCCCGATCCAGGTGTGGACCGACTACATGAAGGCCGCCCTCGAGGGCACCGAGGTCGAGAAGTTCCCGAAGCGCGGAACCCTGCCCGAGGTGAAGAAGCCCGTCAACACGAACGCTCCTCCGGCCCCGCGTCCGCAGCCGAAGGACGACGGTGAGGACACGAAGAAGAAGGCGCCGGTCGACGAACCGACGAAGAAGCCTGCCGACGACGAGAACAAGGACTCGGAGAAGGACAAGGAGAAGGACGCCGATTCGTCGTCCGACTCCAACGAGTCCGCCGACGGGTCGAAGGACAGCGAAGGCTCGAAGGACACCGGAGACACCGGAAACGACACCGGGTCGTCGACCGGCGGCGGTAACCAGGGCAACGAAGACGGCGGTGGCACGAGCACCGGCGGAGGCGGCTCCCGCGACGGCGGAGGCTCCGGTGGCGGTGGAGGCTCCGGTGACGGCGGAGGCGGCGGTTCCGGTGGCGACACCGGCGGCGGCAACGGCTCCAGCGGCGGGAGCGGAAACGGCGGCTCCACTCGCGCGCCGGTCGCACCGGGCGGATGATTCCGCTCGGGGAAGCCGTGACCGGTAACCTCTGAATATGCCTTCGAACCACGCCACCCGGATCGCCGAGCCCCTGCTCGGCGGTCCGGACGGCATTCACCGCGGTGTCGCCTCGGCGGTGTACCGGCGCACTCAGGCCTATGTCCTCGCCGGCGTCCTCGGGGTGACGACGTTCCTCGCGCTCGCCCTCCAGGCGCCGTGCCTGAGCTCGGGCTACCAGCAGCCGAGCGCCGCGGCGAGGATGTGCGCCGGTCCCCTCTCCGCATCGTTCCTCGGTCAGCTCAACCCGCAGGCGGTGGGCCGGGCCGACGGCGGACTCGCCGACCTCTCCGTCATCGACGCCCGCCTCGTCGGTCTCTTCCGGCTCGTCACCGACGACGTCTCCGTGTTCATGACGTTCGTCCTCCTCATCAACGTGTTCGCCGTCGCAGCGAGCGGTGTCGCCCTCCTCATCCTCGCCCGGCAGCGGGCCTGGCTCGTCGCGGTCTTCGCCTCACCGGCGATCCTCTTCACCCTCGGCTCGACGCTCGACCCGCTCGCCCTGGCGCTCAGCCTCTGGGCGGTCGTCCTCGTCGTCGCCCCCGCACCGGTGACACCGCAGCCGTGGCTGGCGGGGATCCTGCTCGGCATCGCCACGTTCATCAACCCGCTCGCCCTCCTCGTCCTCGCCGCCCTCACCCTCTCCGGGCTCCACCCGGCCGGGCGGCTCGCCCCGCGCAGCCCGCTGATGATGATCGCAACCGCGACGATCACCTCGGCGCTCCTCCTCATCGCCGACGGCACCGCGCTCAGCCGGATCGTCCACTGGACGACCGACGCGATCGACGGCGGCTCGTTCGCCTCGATCCTGCTCATGGCCCGCATCGGGAACGCGGAGACGTGGGCGATGGTGTGGATCGTCGTCAGCGGACTCGCGGTCCTCGCCGTCGGCGCGGCGATGGTCGTCGTCGCCCGGCGCGGCATCGATCCCGCGGTGGCCGCGTGCCTGCTCATCGGTTCGGCGCTCGTGTTCGCCCCCGGGCTCATGCCGTGGGATTCGCTGTGGATCCTGCCGTTCCTCGCCCTCGCCGTCTCCCGCTGGTGGGTGCTCATCGCCTGGGCGCTCGTCGAGGCGGTCTTCGCCGTCGCGATCCAGCTCGGCGACATCGCCGCGAGCGAGCCGGACAAAGCCCTCGAACCCTCGTTCATCGCGCTCTTCGCCCTGCTCCGGCTCTTCGTCCTCATCATGGTCATCGTCTTCGCCGGGGAGAACCTCCACCGGCGGCGCATCCGCGGGCGGCTGCGCGACCCTCAGCCGCCTCGGCGCAGCGACGCGAACGATCCCCGGCCGGAGCCCGCGGTCGCCGGGAACGGGGAGCCGCCTCGGCGCGGAGATCAACCGGCAGAGCGTAAGCCAGGGCACGGACCATCGACATGACAGCCTGCGGGGACGTCCCGTAGAATAGTGAGGTCTGTTCTCATTTCGCACACCGGTGCGAAGGCGGAACGGCAACGCATTTACCCTCCTGCCATGGACCGACCATGGCCGCTGAGACCAGAGGAGGTGGGTGACACATGCGTCATTACGAGCTCATGCTCATTCTCGACAACGACCTCGAAGAGCGGACGTTGGCTGACACCGTGAACAACCTGATCAAGGTTGTCCCGGCCGAGAAGGGAACCGTCGACAACGTGGACATCTGGGGACGTCGGCGCTTCGCCTACGAGATCCAGAAGAAGTCCGAGGGCTACTACGTCGTGGTTGATTTCCACGCGGAGCCGGCCACGACCAAGGAACTCGATCGCCAGCTCGGACTCAACGAGTCCGTTCTGCGCACCAAGATCCTCCGCCCGGACGCCAAGTAAGCGTCACGCGACCTCGCTGACAGGAGCATTCAATGGCAGGCGAAACAGTCATCACGGTCGTCGGGAACCTGACAAGCGATCCCGAACTGCGCTTCACACCCAACGGTGCTGCAGTCGCGAACTTCACCGTGGCCTCGACGCCGCGCATCTTCGATCGTCAGTCCAACGAGTTCAAGGACGGGGAGACCCTGTTCCTGCGCTGCTCGGTCTGGCGTGAAATGGGAGAGAACGTCGCCGAATCGCTGCAGCGGGGCACACGGGTCATCGTGCAGGGCCGACTGAAGTCGCGCTCGTTCGAGACCAAGGAAGGCGAGAAGCGCACGGTCATGGAGCTGGACGTCGACGAAGTCGGCCCCAGCCTGCGCCGTGCCACCGCCCAGGTCTCGAAGAACGAACGCGGCGGAGGCGGATTCTCCGGTGGTGGCGGCTACGGCGGCAACCAGCAGGGTGGCGGCCAGCAGGGCGGCTACCAGCAGCAGTCGTCGGGCTGGGGCAACAACCCGCAGCAGGGCAACCAGCAGCAGGGTGGCCAGCGCCAGGGCGGCTACAACCAGGGGAACAACGGTCCGGGCAACGACCCGTGGGCATCATCGAGTCCGCAGAACGACAACGGCGGCTGGGGCAACCCCGGCGCCGACGAACCGCCGTTCTGATCCACGCACAGACATTTCTCACACAGGAGATACTCATGGCAAAGCCAGAGATCCGGAAGCCTATCAAGAAGAAGGCGAATCCGCTCAAAAAGGGCGAAGCGGCGAACATCAACTACAAGGACACCGCAACGCTCCGCAAGTTCATTTCTGACCGTGGCAAGATCCGTGCACGTCGCGTCACCGGCGTGACCGTGCAGGAACAGCGCGTCATCGCGAAGGCCGTGAAGAACGCCCGCGAGATGGCACTCCTGCCCTACTCGAGCTCTGCTCGCTGATCGGAGGAGAACAGACATGCCTAACCGCAAAGTGATTCTCACCCAGGAAGTCGACGGCCTCGGTGCCGCCGGCGACATCGTCGACGTGCGCGCCGGTTACGCGCGCAACCTGCTCGTTCCCCGCGGCTGGGCCACCCCGTGGACCCAGGGTGCGGAGAAGCAGATCGTCGCCCTCCGCAAGGCCCGCCAGGCCAAGCAGATCGCCGATCACGACGAAGCTGTCCGCGTCAAGGAGCAGCTCGAGACGACGAGCGCCCGCATCGAGCTCAAGGCCGGAAAGAACGGTCGCCTCTTCGGCGCCGTCACCCCCGCCCTGGTCGCCGAGGCGCTCCAGACCGCAACCGGACACGACTTCGATCGTCGTCAGGTCGCGCTCACCGGTCATGTCAAGACGCCCGGCAGCTACACCGCTGTCGTGCGCGTCAACGACGACATCACCGCGAACGCCAAGTTCGACGTCATCGGCAAGGCCTGACCGACCGCGGCTGAGTCCGCTGCCGGCGGTCCGCGCTCGCTGTGTGCGGGTCGGACCGCTGGTGTCGGGTGATTCTGCTCCGGGTCAGCTGAGTCCTGACACGACGAGCGCCGGGTGCTCCCGTAAGGGGGCACCCGGCGTTCGCGCATTCACGGGCAGGGAATATTCTCGGGCGATCATGGTTTCAATCTATAACGGGGTGACAAAAAGTAACCCCAGGAGAAAGGAACACCATGACCGACATCGGTCCCGCGAACTTCAACGGCGCTCGTCCCGTCATCGATCCCGAGAATGCCGTCCTGCTCATGATCGACCATCAGAGCGGACTCTTCCAGACGGTCAAGGACATGCCCATGACTACCTTGCGCCGTCATGCGGCCGCGCTGGCGAAGATCGCCTCGCTCGCTGACATCCCGGTCATCACGACCGCCTCGGTGCCGCAGGGCCCCAACGGTCCGCTGATCCCGGAGATCCACGAGAACGCACCCCATGCGCAGTACGTCGGGCGCAAGGGCGAGATCAACGCGTGGGAGAACCCGGACTTCGTCGCGGCCGTCAAGGCCACGGGCAGGAAGCAGCTCATCATCGCCGGCACCATCACCAGTGTGTGCATGGCCTTCCCGGCGATCAGCGCCGTCGCCGACGGCTTCCAGGTCTTCGCGGTCGTCGACACCTCGGGCACCTACTCGAAGATGGCGGAGGAGATCACCCTGGCGCGCATCGTCCAGGCCGGCGTCGTGCCGATCGATGTCGCGGCCGTGGCGTCCGAGCTGCAGCACACGTGGAATCGTGAGGACAGCGGCGAATGGGCACAGGCCTACACGCAGATCTTCCCCGAGTACCAGCTGCTCATCGAAAGCTACGCGAAGGCCCAGGAGGTCGAGCGCACGCAGGAGACTGCTGACTCCATGAAGTGAGGAAGGTGCGATCTGTCGCCCTGAAGCAAGGGTTGGCTCGCTGACGTGAGGGAGCGGCCGGTCGGATGACCAGCCGCTCCGTCATCTTCGGGGTGCTCCGTCGTCGTGAGGTCTGGACCGTCGTGAGGTCTCGACCGTGGACTGGCGCTGAGGGCGCTGAGCCCTCAGGGCTCGTCGGGATCGGCGTCCATCTCCTGCGCCCAGGTGCGGAGGGCATCGAAGGCCGGGCGCAAACGGAGTCCGCGCGGCGTGAGCGCGTAGGTCACGGTGATCGGGGGGCCGGTGTCGACTTGGCGTTCGACGAGTCCGAGGGCTTCGAGCTCGCGCAGCCGTTCGCCGAGGACCTTGTTCGACAGGCCCTCGACGCCGCGCTCCAACTCGCTGAAGCGGGCGGGACCCTGGAGGAGCAGGTCGATGATGAGCCCGCTCCAGCGCTTTCCCAGCACCCTCCACGCACGGTCGGTCGAGGTGCAGAGGTCGGTACCCAGCACATCAGCCATGCGACCAGAATACCAAGGCGGCCGATCGTCGATTCCGGGCCGGTGCGCGGCTGAGTCCGGGGCCGTCACTGCCGTCGGCCCGACGAATTGGCTGGCTGTGAGACGGGTGAGATCCGGCTGTGTTGTGGCAGAGTGTTCTCGTAAGCCGCATTGCCTCAACCGGCATTATCGGACCGTCCCTCTGCGACCTCACTCGAACGGAGCACCCACCGATGAAGCAGTTCCTCATCAGCGCGACGGGTCGTCTCATCGCGTCCATCGTCATCGGCGTCGTCGTGGGCTGGATCGTCGGCGCCTTCACCACCACGGGCGACGGCTTCCTCGTCGGCATCTCCACGGCGACGACGTTCTTCGTGCTCGTCGGGACCGCCGCCCTGTGGCCGATGTCGTCGGAGGAGACGAAGTCGAACGCGAGCCGCGAGGACTTCAACCCCGTCCTCGACGAGGTGGTCATCACGATCGCCCAGCTCTGCGGCCTCGGCGGCATCGTCCTTCTCCAGGTCGTCGGCGGATCGCAGGCCGGCAACTGGGAAGCCGCGATCGCCCTCCTCGGCGTCTTCATGTCGTGGGCCGGCCTGCAGATCCTCTACAGCGCCCGCTACGCCTACATGTACTTCGGGGACGGCACTCCCGGCGGCATCGACTTCAACTCCGACCGCGTGCCCAACTACAAGGACTTCCTCTACTTCGGCTACGCGGTGGGCATGACCTTCGGCGTCACCGACACCTCGGTCTCCGATACGCAGATCCGCGCCGTCGTCCTGCGCCACAGCCTCCTGTCCTACGTCTTCAACGCCGTCATCCTCGCCACGGCGATCAACCTCGTCGTCGGGGTCTTCTCGAACTGAGAGCGCGACCGCGGTCGGCAGGGCTGCGGTGCGGACGCATGGCCGGGGTGCGCACGGCCGGAGCCACGGGGTCGTCGGTTCAGACTGCGCGCGCTGACTGTGGCTGGGCTTCCGGAGGTGGATCCCGCTCGATTTCCGGCTCGATCTCGAGCGGGATCCACCTGGCAAGCAGGGCCAAGGGTTGTGTGTGCCGCCCAGGGGTGTCTCATCGCTCCGGGTAGGTGATGCGGTTGTCAGTGGAAGTCGCGGTCACCGAGGGCTAGGGGAAGCCAGCAAAAGCAGCGCGCGATTGCGCGTCTGCAGATCGGCGGTTCCGACGGCCTCGGCCAGCGCGCGCCGCATTTCACATCGACTTTCCTGCGACATGGTCAGCTGGTCAGAGTGTGTGGAGACCATCGAGAGCCACTCGTGAGCCGCATACCACCGCGGTTCGTCGCAAGTGATCTCGCGGACCTCGAAGTCGTGAGCCTCGAGCCGGGCGACATCTGGATGAGAGGCATCGTCTGGTTCTGGTTCCGGAACGGCACGGGGAAGGAATTGTTCGTAGACGCCGGCAATCTCCGCTGCGCGGCCGTCAACGGGCTCGATTCGATTCCACATCAGGGCGAGTCGACCTTCCGGACGGAGAATCTGTCGGATTTTCGGCAACGCGGTTGCCGGATCCACCCAATGGAACGATTGCCCGAACGTGACAAGATCGAACGTCCTGTCGCCAGCGTCCCAGGACTCGAATGTGGAGACTTCGACCTGGCACCCTTTGCTTCGGGCGACCTCCGCCATCTCGGGGTCGGGTTCGACCGCAGTCACCTCACAACCCGAAGCTGTGAGCTGTGCTGAGAATATTCCAGTGCCTGCTCCGACATCGAGCACACGCGTCGGCCGGACGTCAGCAGGGAATTCGCCGAGCACCTCAGTGAGGAGAGCGCCCGGATACCGCGGACGGACGCGATCATAGGTCTCGGCGACCGAACCGAAGGATTCGGCCCGTGCACGGTTCTCGAAAGGCTCCATCTGCGCATCTTAGCCGCGCGATCAACCCGCAATGCCGGTTCGGACAGCCGCCGCGTTTTGAGTGCGGACGGATTTCCGGAGGTGGATCCCGCTCGATTTCCGGCACGATCTCGAGCGGGATCCACCTCGCAAGCGGGGTCAAGGGTTGTGTGCGGAGGTGCGGGGGTGTCTCACTGCTCCGGGTAGGTGATGCGGACGTCGGCGGAGTCCCCGCGATCATCCGCGGGCATGGATCCGGCGCTGCCACCGGGCTCGCCCTCGATGACGGCACCGGAACTGAGCTCCGCCTCGGCGGTCTGACCGGGACCGAGGACATGGAGAACCTCACGGTCATGCGCGAGCAGATAGTCGGCGATGATGCGCCGATGACAGCGCCACCACACGGCTTCCGAGCACATCACCGCGCACCGCCGCTCATCGCCCCAGTCCAGCAGCACGGCGATGTCGGCGGCGAACTCCGCGCCGAGGGCGTGATCGGCATAGTTGTGGAAGCTGCGGTTCTCCCACCACGCGTTGACCTCAAACGGCACGTCCCGGCTGACGGGTCGCCGCCCGGTGAGACCGTCGAGCCGGCGCAGCTCGATGCCGACCGCGGCCAGCGCATCGCCGAGCACATCCTCGTTGAACTGCGGATTCGCGTTCGACCCGGGCAGCTTGCGGACGTCGACGACCACCTCGGCGCCGGAGTCGCGGAGCAGGTCGATGAACTCCTTCAGGGAGCGGTTCGAATGGCCGATCGTGAGGAAGTCCGGCACCGAGGCGGGCCCGCCGCGGGCGGGCTGGTGGGCGATCTCCCGGTCCGGCTCGTCGGCGGTCATTCGTCGTCGATGAGGCGGAGCGCGCTGCCCTTGTGCGCGGCGATGTGATCGGTCCTGTCGCTCCTGATCTCGTACTGCGGGTCGGCCTCCGAGGCGCGGTGGGTGTGGCCCTTGTAGTCGAAGTCCGAGGTGTGGACCCTGATGATGTGGCCGGAGACCTCGCCGGCCTCGGAGTTCCACCCGACGTGATCGCCGACGGAGAATTCGTGTGCCATGTCGATCTCCTTCAGAAGCCGATGCGCTCAGCCGGGGGGAACCGGGTGCAGACGACGCTTTCGTTGAGCGGGGCCGGCTCGAGGCAACTCGGAACGCCCTCGTCGAAGACGAGGAGGAGCGCTGTGTCCCTCTCGAGGTCGGTCAGTGCTCGGATCATGCCTCCACGGTACTCCGGCCGGCCGCAGCACTCACAGGGGCTGCACGCGGCAGGGCGCGTTCCCAGGCGCAGTCCAGCCGGTCGGCATCGAACCTGCGCCGAGGTTCGCTAAAGTCAGTGCCCAGGGGGTAACAATGACGATCGAGAGAACCGAGCCGGTGCCGCGCTTCGACGGCCCGAACGAACTCACACCCGAGGACCGGGAACGGGCCAGGGGCCTGCGGAAGATGCGCACGCTGGCGCTCTCACTGCTCATCCTCGCGACCCTCATCTTCCTCGCCACGAACCTCTTCACCGATCTGTCCGGCGTCTGGGGATTCGTCGCCCGCGGCGCCGAGGCCGCGATGATCGGCGCGATCGCCGACTGGTTCGCCGTCACCGCCCTCTTCCGGCATCCCCTGGGCCTGCCGATCCCGCACACCGCGATCATCCCCCGGAAGAAGGACGCTCTGGGAGCGAGCCTCTCCGCCTTCGTCGCAGCGAACTTCCTCCACGCCGAGGCGGTGTCGACGAAGATCCGCTCCGCCCACGTCGCACAGCGCGCCGGCGAGTGGCTGAGCAAGGCCGCCAACCGCGACCTCGTCGTCGACCGGGCCGCCGCCGGTCTCGAATACGTCCTCTCCCGCATCGACGACAAGTCGATCGTCGCCCTGACGAAGAACGTCATCCTCCCGCGCCTCATCGCCACCCGGAAGTCTCCGGTGCTCGGCAAGCTGCTGCGCCAGATCGTCCTCGACGGCGCCCACCACAAGCTCGTCGACCTCGTCGTCGCCGAGGCGTACACATGGCTGAGCGACAACCCGCAGGTCATCGACGAGATCGTCCACAACCGCGCCCCGTCGTGGGTGCCCGACTTCGTCAACGAACAGCTCGCGAACCGCCTGCAGCGCGAGATCCTCGGCTGGCTCGTCGACGTCCGCGACAACCCTTACCACAAGGCCCGCCAGGCCCTCGACGCGTGGCTCGTCGACCTCTCCACCGACCTGTCGACCGACACCCCGCTGGCCGACAAGGCCGAGGACATCATCAACGACCTCCTCACCCAGGACGGCGTCGTCGACTCCGTCCTCGAGATCTGGACCTCGCTCAAGCAGCTCCTGCGCGAGGCGATCATCGAACCCGACGGTGAAGTGCGCGGCCGCATCGCCGACCTCATCGGAGAATTCGCCCAGCGCCTCCAGACGGACACGGAGTTCGCTGAGACGATCGACGACCGCGTGGCCACGACCGCCGGCGACCTCGCCGAGAGCTTCGGACCCGAGATCGCCAGCGTCATCTCCGACACCATCGAACGCTGGGACGCGAAGGAGGCCGCCGACCGCATCGAGCTCTACGTCGGCCGCGACCTCCAGTACATCCGCATCAACGGCACCGTCATCGGCGCCCTCGTCGGCATCCTCCTCCACACGGTCATCGTCCTCATACCCGGGTGAGGGGTCACCTCACGCCTCGGCGCGGCCGCCCGTGTCACCGCGCGTCCGCGCCCGGCGCCTGCCGACGTACCCGACGACGAGGACGACGGCGATGCCGACGACGGCCCCGAGCAGCGTCTCGACCCCGCGGTCGATGATGAGCGTCGACCGCGGGATCGGATGCGCGAGCTGCGTCATGAGTAGGATCATCGGTGTGAAGAACGTCAGCGCGAACCCGTAGTTGCGCATCATCAGGTACTCGGTGGGGAACTGCAGGAGGATGACCGGGATCGCCAGCCACAGCGGTGACGGGTCCGGCCAGAGGATGAGCGCGGTGACGATGAGCCCGGAGAACGTCCCGAGCACCCGGTGCACGCCGCGGGCGATGCGGCCCGGCAGCTCCGCGGCGGCCAGGGGCACCGCTGCCGACGCCATCGCCCAGTACGCATGGTCGAGACCGATGAGCACCCCGATGAGACCCGCCGAGGCGACCGCCACCGCATACGTGGCCGCATGCCTGAGCATGGCGAGAGCGTGGGGACCGCGGAACGGGGTGATCATCCGTCGGGACCCCGCCCGCCACGTCCGCGTGCGGAACCATCCGAGGAAGCCCAGGGTGATCGCGAAGGCCGCCGCGAGGACGCTGATCCCGATGGGGATCCACGGCGGTGCGAGCGGTTCGACCGAGGCGCACGCCCCGAGGGCGAAGATGCCGAAGAACGGTCCCCCCGGACGCATCCGCGCGCGGTCGGCGATGATCGACCCGACGGCGGCGAAGAACGCCTCGATCGCGATGAGGGCGAAGACCGGGGTGTCGAGCATCGCGAGCATGACGCCGATGACGACACCCGAGAGCAGCAGCACTGCGGCCTGCAGCTGGTGGATGAGGCGCAGCTGGTGCGCCTCACCGCGACCGTACATCCCGCAGAACGCCCCGAAGACCGCGTAGATGATGAACTGCTCGTACCCGAGGAGAAGGAGGACGAGGGAGGGAATCGCCACGCCGAGACCGACCCTGAGCGGTGCCCGCCGATCGTCGTCGGTGGGTTCGAGACGCAGGGTCCCGCGGATGTACTCGGCGATCCTCTTCATGGCCGTGCAGCGGTCGGCGCGACCACCGCGCCTGCCCGGGTCGTCGGGCCGGCGCCGGGCACGCGGAACCGCGGTCAGTCCTCCTGGTGAATGAGCTGAACGAGATTGCCCACCGTGTCGTTGAGAACCGCGGTGGTGATCGGTCCCATCGACAAGGGCTTCTGTGTGAACTCTACTCCGAGGGCGCTGAGGCGCTGGTATTCGGCCTCGACGTCGTCGACGGCGAACTGGTTGATCGGGATCCCGTCGGCCATGAGCGCTGCCGTGTAGTCCCCGGCCGCCGGATGACCCTTCGGTTCGAGGACGATCTCCACTCCCTCCGGATCCTCGGGCGAGACGACGGTGAGCCACCGCGCGTCTCCGACGGGAACGTCGAACTTCAGCCGGAATCCGAGCTTGTCGGTGTAGAAGTCGAGCGCGCGCGCCTGGTCGTCAACGGGAATGCTGATCCACTGGGCCTTCATGACGGTGTCTCCTTACTCAGGCGGTGCCTGGGGTGATGCGGGTGGGTCGGTGTCCGGTGGTCGGGCGTCTCGCGTCCCGCCGGTCCAGCGATCGAACGCTGTGCGCAGCGGCGCGGGATCGAGTGTGTGGTACTTGTAGCGCCCCTCGCGGCGGGTGACGACGAGACCGGCGGATTCGAGCACCTCGAGGTGTTGGGACACCGCTTGGCGTGAGAGCCCGAGACCATGCCGATTGGCCAGACGCGAGCAGATCTCGAAGAGAGTCTGATCATCGCGTTCGGCGAGTTCGTCGAGGATCGTCCGCCTGGTCGGGTCGGCGATCGCCTTGAAGAGGTCGGCCACACCGACACCATAGGCAAGTACTGACTTGCATGTCAATGGACGCAGGTCACATTCGGTCGCGATTTCCCTCCGCGACTCTCGGGTTTTCCTCGCGCCAGTCGTGGGAGGACTGCATGGCCGCTGGCAGCGGCCTGCGAAAGCATTGAGTCATGACCACAACACACATGCCTGCGATCATCACGGCCTCCTCTGTCACCAAGCACTACAACCAGACCTACGCCCTTGCCGGCGTCGACCTCACGATCGGCCTCGGCGAGTCCCTGGCGATCATGGGACCCTCCGGTTCCGGCAAGACGACCCTGCTCCACTGCCTCGCCGGCATCCTCCGTCCCGACGAGGGCCACATCCGTCTCCTGCCCACCGACCGCAGCGCCGCCGCGGACATCACCTCGCTCAAGGAGGCCGGCCGCACCGCGCTGCGCCGGGAGGTCTTCGGGTTCGTCTTCCAACAGGGTCTGCTCCTGCCCGAGCTCTCCGCCGAGGACAACGTCGCGCTCGCCGCGATGCTCGCCGGAATGAACCGCGCCGAGGCGACGAGGCACGCTCGTGCGTGGCTCCAGCGCCTCGGCCTCGCCGAGCACCTCACCAAGCGCATCGGCCAGCTCTCCGGCGGACAGGCCCAGCGCGTGGCCATCGCCCGCTCGCAGGTCACCCAGCCCGTCGTCACCTTCGCCGACGAGCCGACCGGCGCGCTCGACTCCCGCACCTCGACCGAGGTCCTCTCCGAACTGCTCGCCTCGACGACCGGGCGCGGTTCGACGCTCGTCGTCGTCACCCACGACGAGAACGTCGCCGCCCGCTGCTCCCGCGTCGTCCGCCTCGCCGACGGCCGCATCGTCTCCGACTCCGCCGCGCAGTATGCGGCGAACAACGGGTGAGGCCGATCATGAAGGTCCTCCCACTCGTCCTGTCGAAGCAGACGTTCACGTCCCCGACCGCGCGCCTCGTCGCGATCGCGTTCTTCGCCTGCTCCACCCTCTTCCTCACCGTCGCCGCCGGTGCGTGGGCGTTCAACGACCGCCCCGATGTGCCCCGCTACGCCGAGGTGGTCGACCTCTACCGGATGCTCGCGATCCTCGCCACGGTCTTCCTCGTCGTGCCGGCGATCAGCCTCGGCGTCGCCTCGGCGAAGCTCAGCGCCCGACGCCAGGATGAGCGCCTCTCCACGCTCTCCCTCCTCGGCGCCTCGAAGGGCACCGTCCGGCTCGTCGCGGTCGCCGAACCCTTCATCCCCGCTGCCGCCGGGATCCTCGCCGGCATCGTCGGATACCTCGCTCTCGCCTACCCGCTGAGCCTCATCGTCTTCACCGGCGTGCCGCTGGGCTACTCCGCCCTCCTCATGCCCCTCTGGCTGCTCGCCGGGGTCGTCGCCGCTCTCCTCCTCATCTGCCTCCTCGCCGCACTGGTCGGTCTGCGGAAGGTCATCGTCTCGCCCCTCGGCGTGCGGACGCGGTCGCTCGGGCGGAAGTTCCCCCTCCTGCGCATCATCGCCGTCGTCGTCCTCGCCATCGGCATGGTCGCCGCCCTCGTCTTCTCCCTCCAGGACGGACAGTCGCAGCGCACCGCGATCATCGCGAGCATCCTCACGATCGGCGTCGCCCTCCTCCTCATCAACGTCCTCGGCGTCCTCGTCATGCGGGTCCACGCCTGGATGAGCGGCAAGACGGCGCGGCGCCCGGCCGGCATGCTCTCCGCGGCGATGATCGCCGACGCCCCCGCACAGTACTGGCGGAGGGTCGCCGGGCTCGCCCTCATCACGTTCATCGCCGTCGTCGGCGGCACCGGGGCGGCGATGATGCGCGGCAGCGGCGACGAGATGAGCGCGGCCGAACGCGAGCTCATGGGACCGCTGCAGTACACCGGCGACGACGTCTTCACCGGCCTCATCCTCACCCTGGCGATCGCCTTCGTCCTCATCGTCGTGTCCGCGACGATCAATCAGGCCGCGGACATCCTCGACCGCGCCTCGACCTACCGGGAGCTCCACGCCGCCGGCATGTCACCGGCGATGATGCACGGGGTCACCGTGCGCGCCGTGATGTCCCCGATCGTGCTTGTCACCCTCGTCTCGCTCGTCCTCGGCGGACTTCTCGCGATCGCCATGGCCTCGGCGAACGACCTCGGTGATCCGATGACCATCGCCGTCGTCGCCTCCGTCCTCCTCGGCGGCATCGCGATGGTGTGGCTGGGACTGCAGTTCACCCGTCCGCTCGTCCGGCGCGTCACCGCGGTGACCGCCTGAGGCCCCGCCTCGATCAGGAGTCAGTGATGTCCGCACCCGCCAGCATCGTCCCCCTCGTCCTCGGTCGCAAGACCGTGACGGCACCGAGCTCGCTGCTCGTCATGAGCTCGTTCTTCGCCTGCGCGACGCTGTTCCTCACCGTCGCCGCCGGGGCTTGGATGTTCTTCCAGATCCCGCCGAGCACCGATCCGAACACCCAAGGACTCGATGTCGCCTACAAGTTCTTCGCGGGACTTGCCACGATCCTCCTCGTCATCCCCGCGAGCACCCTGGCCTCCGCCTCGGCGACGCTGTCGGCCAGGCGGCAGGACGAGCGGCTCTCGACGATGTCCCTGCTCGGCGCCCAGCGCTCGTCGATCATCGCGATCGCCGTGGCCGAACCGCTCGTGCCCGCCGTCATCGGCATCGTCGCAGGCGTCCTCGGCTACCTGGGGCTCGCGTGGCCGGTGAGTCACATCCACTTCCTCGGGCAGCCGATCGGGTACGCGAACATGCTCATGCCCCCGCTCCTGCTCGCCGCGGTCGTCGTCTTCCTCATCCTCGTCTGCGTCGTCTCGGCGCTGCTGGGGCTGCGGAAGGTCGCGATCTCCCCGCTGGGAGTCCGGACGAAGTCGCTCGAGCGGAAGTTCCCCGTCGCCCGGGTCATCGCGGTCATCGTCGCGATCCTCGTCCTCCCGGTCGTCGTCAGCCTGTCGAAGTCGGCGAGCCTGGGGATGGGGGTGATGATCTCGGCGATGCTCGCGGTCTTCGTCATCGGCCTCATCGTCGTCGACCTCCTCGGCGGGCTCTTCGTCCGCTGGTTCGCCCACCTGGCGGGCAAGCGCGCGCTGACGCCGGCCCGGCTCATCGCCGCCCGGCTCGTCTCCGATGAGCCGAAGCGGTTCTGGCGCCGCGTCTCCGGGGTCGCGATGACGGCGTTCGTCGCGGCCGTCGGCGGCACGGGCATCGCGCTCATGCAGTTCGCCACGGACATCTCCGACGACCCGAGCGTCGACATGCCGCAGGAGCACCTCACCCTCTACCAGGACCTGTTCACCGGCGTGCTGCTCGTCATGGGGATCTCGATCGTCCTCATCGCGGTCTCCGCGCTCATCAACCAGGTCGCCGACGTCTACGACCGGGCCGACACCTTCTCCGACCTCTATGCCGCAGGCATGGACGTCGACACGATGCACGCGGGGATGGTGCGCGCGGTCCTCGGTCCCGTCATCTGGGTGTCGCTGCTCGCCGGCGGTCTGGGACTCGTCCTCGTGCTCCCGCTGGCCGGGGCGGCCCTGGTGATGAAGCCCGTCACGTTCCTCACGATCCTCGTGTCAGTGGTCGTCGGTATCGTCGTCATCAGGCAGGGACTCCAGGTGGCGAAGCCGATTCTCGCCGCGGTCGCCACCGCCGGCCGGGCACGGCTGTGACGCTGGGCCGCTGCGCCGCCTCGGCGAGATCGGGGCGGCACCGGCGGTGACGTGAATCGCTGTCGGGTCCGCGCGCGGCACGGGTAAAGTGGGATGGCACTGCACCCGGGCCGGGCAGGCGTAGGCACAGAGGAGGAGACGTGGGAGTGAGCAGCGATCTGGGGTACGACGGACTCAGAACTCCTCCGCAGGATATCGAAGCCGAGGAGAGCGTCCTGGGTGCCATGCTCCTGTCGAAGGACGCCATCGCCGACTGCGTCGAATCGATGTCGCGTGATGACTTCTACAAGCCCGCGCACGAGACGATCTACGAGGCGATCCTAGACCTCTACTCCCGCGGCGAACCCGCCGACTCGGTCACGGTCGCGAACTACCTGACGAAGTCCGGCGATCTCTCCCGGATCGGCGGACCTGCCTACCTCCACACGCTCATCTCCTCGGTCCCCACCGCCGCGAACGCCGGATACTATGCGACGATCGTCCGCGAGCGCGCGGTGCTGCGCCGCCTCGTCGAGGCCGGCACCCGGATCGTGCAGATGGGCTACGACGCCGAGGGCGACACCGACGCCGTCGTCAACAACGCGCAGGCCGAGATCTATCAGGTCACGGAGAAGCACACGACGGAGGATTACGTCATCCTCGCCGACATCCTCGGCGAGGTGGCAGCCGAGATCGAGCGCAACGGCGACACCGACGGGCAGACCGCCGGGGTGCCGACCGGGTTCACGGAGTTCGATCAGCTGACCAACGGCCTCCACCCGGGGCAGATGATCGTCATCGCCGCCCGACCCGGTGTCGGCAAGTCGACGCTCGCCCTCGACTTCATCCGCTCGGCAGCGATCCATCACAAGCAGGCCGCGGTCTTCTTCTCCCTCGAGATGGGCAAGAACGAGCTCGTCATGAGGCTCCTCTCCGCAGAGTCGGAGATCCCGCTGCAGAACCTGCGCCGCGGTGAGCTCAGCCCCCACGACTGGACGAACCTCGCCGCCACCGAGGCGCGCATCAACGACTCGCCGCTCTTCGTCGACGATTCGCCGAACATGGCGCTCACGGAGATCCGCGCGAAGTGCCGCCGGCTCAAACAGCAGCACGACCTCAAGATGGTCTGCGTCGACTACCTCCAGCTCATGAGCTCGGGCAAGCGCGTCGAATCCCGCCAGCAGGAGGTCTCGGAGTTCTCCCGCTCGCTCAAGCTGCTGGCCAAAGAGCTCGAGGTGCCCGTCATCGCGCTCTCCCAGCTCAACCGCGGCAGCGAGCAGCGCACCGACAAGCGACCGATGATCTCCGATCTCCGCGAATCCGGATCGATCGAGCAGGACGCCGACATGGTCCTCCTCATCCACCGTGAGGACATGTACGACAAGGAGCACGAACGCGCCGGCGAGGCCGACATCATCGTCGCCAAGCACCGAGCCGGACCGACCGGTGACATCGCCGTGGCCTTCCAGGGCGCGAAGTCCCGGTTCGTCAACATGCCGCAGTAGGTTTCCCGCCACAGGAGCGAGCCTGCCCGGATCGGTGCCCTCACGTCGCTTTGTACGATGGCAGGCATGGACACGACCCCGAACGATCTGCTCGTGCTGCTCGCGGTCTCCCGCTCGGCGAAGTTCGCGACGGCGGCCCATGCGCTCGGGGTCAACCACACGACGATCTCACGACGGATCGCGGCCTTGGAGAAGGCACTCGGCGGCCGGGTGCTCGCCCGGTCCGGCAGCGGATGGGAGCTCACGGAGCTCGGCGCCGAGGCGGTGCGCGTCGCCGAGCAGGTCGAGCTCGCGGTCGGCAGCCTCGGTGAGTCGGGCGAGACTCCCGATCCCGTCAGCGGTGTCGTGCGGATGTCGGCGACGGACGGATTCAGCGCCTATGTGGCCTCACCGGCCGTCGCGGCGCTGCGGCGGACCCATCCAGGTCTGAGCGTCGAGATCATCACGGTGACACGGCAGGCCCTGCAGCAGCGGTCCGGCCTCGACATCGAAGTCGTCGTCGGCAAACCGCAGGTCCATCGCGCCGAGGCGGTCCACCTCGGCGACTATGCGCTGGGAATGTACGCCGCGCGGGACTACCTCGCCGACCACGGCACCCCGACGACGGTTGACGCGCTCATGGAGCACCAGCTCGTGTACTTCGTCGACTCGATGCTCCAGGTCGACGACCTTGACGCACCCCGGCGCCTCGTCCCGTCGATGAAAGACGGTGTGACCTCGACGAATGTCTTCGTCCATGTCGAAGCCACGCGTGCCGGCGCCGGCATCGGGTTCCTGCCCTGTTTCATGGCCGACCGGCATGCCGACCTCGTCAGACTTCTCCCGGACGACCTCACCGAACACCTCCCGTACTGGATGGTGCTGCGGCCCGACTCCATGCGCCGTCCCGCCGTCGCCGCGGTCGCCAGAGCGCTCAAGCACCAGACGGCGGCGTGCTACGACGCCCTCATGGGGAAGGAAGAGAGGGTCTGATCGACGTACGGCGCCCGCACCGCGTACGGTGCGGGCGCCGCGGGACTCACTGGCCGAGGATGTCGGCGATGCCCTGCCGGTAGGTCGTCACAGCGAAGTCAGGGAAGCGGGAGGCGAACTTCGACGTGTCGAAGATGTTGTCCCCGCGGTACCGGGGAAGGAGTTCGGCCGCCTCGGCGAGCATCGGATTGAACCGGCTGCCCAACTTGAACACCCACAGCGGGAGCACGGTGTAGCCGATCTTCCGCCCGGTGATCTCGGAGGCGATCGCGATGAGCTCACGGTACGTGCGGCGATGCTCGTCGATCGGCAGATGCCAGGTCTGCCCGTACGCGTCGGGGGTGTTGCCGAGCAGCGCCAGCGCCCGACTGGCATCCGGCGTCCAGATCAGCGATCGCTTCGTCGTCGCACTCACCGGCACGAGCGGACGCTTGCCCGCCCTGATCCGGTCGAATACGAGCATGTTCGACCAGCTCTTCGTCTTCCCCGGCCCGTAGAACTCCGGGGCCCGACCGATGAGCGCGTCGATCTGACCGGCGGCCATCGCATCGAGGAGCATCGTGACGATCTCCGCCCGCACCCGCCCCTTGCGGCCACCGGGGGCGAATCCCGTCGACTCGATCTGCGGGGTCGGGGTGCCCGGATACATGTACGTGTTGTCGAAGAAGACGAGCTTCGTCCCATGGGCCATGCACGCATCGATGACATTGCGCATCATCGTCGGGAACTTCTCCTCCCACAGGGCCGAATCCATCGGCAGACCCACCGTGAGATAGGCGATCGCGCTGCCCGCGACAGCACGCTCGGTCGACGCCGGGTCCATGAGGTCGGCGGCGACCAGCTCATCCGTGCCGTTGACCTGCTTCGGGTGCCGGCTGACGAGCCGGATGTCCTGAGTGAAGTCGCGATGGAGGGCGCGGGCGAGTTCGTCGGCGATCGGCCCACCTGCACCGAGAATGGTCTGCATTCCGTCTCTGCGTTCGCTGGTCGGGTTCACTTCACACCCGGTATCCGCTTGAGCACGCGCAGCGCGCCGGTGACGATGCGCGCGTAACGCGCAGGATCGACGTTGTCCGGCACACCGACGGGCAACAGCCGCGAGGCGGCGATCGTCTGCGACTCGGTGTACTTGAGGATGCCGTGCTCCCCGTGCCGCCGGCCGAGGCCGGAGGCCTTCATGCCGCCCATCGGGGCATCCATCGACCCCCACGCCGCGGCGTACGCGTCGTTGACGTTGACGGTGCCGGCCTCGAGCCGGGAGGCGACGCGGACTCCGCGGTCCTCGTCGGAGGTCCACACGCTGAAGTTGAGGCCGTAGTCGCTGTCATTGGCTCTCGCGATCGCCTCCTCCTCGTCGGCGACCCGGTAGAGGCTGACGACCGGACCGAAGGTCTCGTGCGCGTAGACCTCCATCGACTCGTCGACATCGGTGAGGATCGTCGGCTCGTAGAAGTAGGGGCCGAGCTCGGGACGGCGCCGACCGCCGGCGAGCACCGTGGCGCCCTTGTCCCGCGCATCATCGACATGGCGCATCACCGTCTCGAGCTGCTTCTGCGAGACGAGCGAGCCCATGTCCGCGGAGTAGTCGATCCCGGCGGTCAGCGTCATCGCCCGGGCAGCGGCGGCGAACTTCGCAGTGAAGTCGTCCCAGAGGACGTCGGGGACATAGATGCGCTCCATCGAGATGCACAGCTGCCCGGTGTTGGAGAAGCTCGCCCGGATCGCCCCGGACACGGCCTTGTCGACGTCGGCATCGTCGAGGACGAGCAGGGCGTTCTTCCCGCCGAGCTCCATCGACGCATCGATGAGGTTCTCCCCGGCCTGGGCGGCCACCGTCCGTCCCACAGCGGTCGACCCGGTGAACATGAGGAAGTCGGAGTTCTCGATGATCGGCAGACCGAGTTCGGCGCCAGACCCGGTGACGACCTCGACGAGACCGGGCTGCATGCCCGCCCGCTCGAGCATCTCCACGGCCCACAGTGCAGCGAACGGCGTCTGCGCATCCGGCTTCGTGACCACCGCATTGCCGGCGATGATCGCCGGCAGGGCATCGCTGATGCCGAGCGTCAGCGGATAGTTCCACGGCGAGATGATGCCGACGACGCCCTTCGGATGATGGAGCTCCCACACCTTCGTCAGCGCCAGCTGCGCACCCTGACGGCGCTTGGGTCGCAGGTACCTCTCCGCCGTGTGCGCGTAGTAGCGGGCGTTCAACGCGACATCCATGATCTCCTCGAACGCATGCCGGCGGGCCTTGCCGTTCTCCAGCTGGATGAGGTCGAGGACTTCGTCCTGGTGGCGCAGCACGAGGTCGTGGAAGCGCATGAGCACCTCCGCCCGTTCCCGAATCGGACGGGCGGCCCACTCCTTCTGGACGCTGCGGGCCCGTGCGGCCGCGGCGACGACATCGGCCGGGGTGGCGTGCGGAACAGTGCCGAGCACCTCACCGGTCATCGCATTGGTGACGTCCTGCGTGGCGTCGGGGTCGGCGACCCGCACGCGGCGGCTCAGCGCCGCGAGTCGGTCGGCGGTGATCCTCGGAGTGATCCGCGCATCCGCGGTCAATGTGGACACGATGGTCTGCCCTTCTGTGGTCGTGTGTCGGGAATGGAGCGATTGGCTGGGAGTGTAGGTCAGTGACATGAACGTCGTCAGTCGAGCGAGATGACGCGCGGCATGTGGAGAGCCGCCTGACCGTGGGTCATGACATCGAACATCAGGGTCCGCGTCGGACGCAGCGAGCGGATGTCATCGGAGATCCGTCCCTCGCCGAGGCGGGTCTCGACATGGCGCGGGAACAGCGCGGTTCCCGAGACGAGGGCGTTCGTCTGGTTGAACGTCGCATGCCATCCTCCGTCGAAATGCGTATACGACGTCAGGGAGGACACCGCGGTGCCCGACCGGTGCCGCTTCTGCCGGGGAGTCAGGGCCCGGAGTTCGAAATCGGTGCCGCCGGAGTCGTTGAGCACCCGTCCGGTCACGGACTGCGCGGTGATGTCGACATCGATGTCGGTCACCCACTTGGGGAAACCGTAGCCGTCGTGCCCGCGGACCTGGGCGATCTCGGTGTTGACGGGCAGGGAGAGCACATAGGAGTCGAGGTGGTTGTTCTTCAGCGCCGCGAGCAGGTCGATCGCCCCCAGCGGACCGTGGTGGGGCGGTTTGACCGCGATGCCGACGGCCGCCTCGGTGTAGAAGTCGATGTCGGCGACGTCGTAGCGGAACAGCAGCACCGAGGCGAGACCGAAGCCGGGAACGGCTTCGAGCGGATCGAGCGGTGCGGGCAGCCGGTCGCGCAGCGCGCTCATCGGCGCGAGCATCGTCAGGCGCGCGCTCGACATCGCGTAGTAGAAGTTCGGGGTGAACGTGCGCCCGATGCGCGACTCCACCTCGACCTTGGGCTGATTGCGGAAGAAGTCGACGCTGGTCACGCGGGGGTCGCGGGCGACCTCGTCGAGGTCGGGCTGCATGCGATAGCGGTCGAAGAGACCGCCCGCGGGCACCTGGAGGGTGCGCGAGCCCAAGGTGACTTCGGTGGTCGGGGCGGTGTTCGTCTCGGTCATGTTTCTCACTCCACATCTGATTCCGGACTCTCGAACTGAGAGTAGGCTGACGAAGTTAACAGTGTCAACATGGCGATGCGGGGATTCATTCCCGACCTCCGGGTGTGTTCCCGGTCTCAGCGGCGCTGCGTGGGTCTCAGTCGGTGAGCAGGGCGGCGAAGGCGGCGCGGACGCGGGTGTCGAAGTCGACGTCGTCGTTGGCCCCGAGGGTGCCGTCGATGTGGAGGGTCGCCAGTCCGTGGGCGAGTGCCCAGCCGGCGGTGGCGAGTCCGTGCGGGTCCCGCTGCGGGTGGGTGGCGATCGCGACCTCCTGGATGCGGGCGAAGACGGCCGCGCAGGCGACCCTGACCTCGTCGACGGTGCTGAGCTCCTGGCCGAACATCAGTGCGTAGAGGGCGGGATGCGCCTCGGCGAAGTGGATGTAGGTGAGCGCGAGCTCGACGAGCGGGGTGTCGCCCTCCCCGTGCTCGCCGACGACGGCTTCGAGTGAGGTCTGGAGCTCGGCGAAGCCGTCGGCGGCCATCGCGGCTTCGAGGTCCTGCTTGCTTTCGAAGTGGCGATACGGCGCGGCCTGGGAGACGCCGACCCGGCGGGCCACGGCGCGCAGGGAGAAGGCCTCGCCCGTCTCGAGCATCTCGACGCCGGCGGTGATGAGCGCGTGGCGCAGGTTGCCATGATGATGCCGCGGCTTCTCCGCGGACGCTGTTGACACAGTCGATCCTCCCCCGTAATTTTTCAGTGTGGACACTGTTAACTTTAGCAATCGAAGCGTCCTCCCCACAGCGTCCTCGTCGTTCTAGGAAAGGTCCCCTCATGACATCGGTTCTCTTCGTCATCACCGCCGCCACCGGATGGACGCTTGAGGACGGTACCGTCCATCCCACCGGCTACTGGGCCGAGGAGGTCGCCGAACCCTACCGTCTCTTCTCCGAGGCCGGGTGGGACATCACCGTGGCCACGCCCGGGGGAGTGCCTCCGACGCTCGACGAGCTCAGCCTCGGCATCGCCGGGGGTCGACCGAAGAAGCGCCGGGAGATCCGCGCCTACCTCGACTCGATCAAGGACGCCCTCGACCATCCCGTCGCCCTCGACACCGTCGACGAGGCCGACTACGACGTCGTCTTCTACCCCGGAGGGCACGGCCCGATGGAGGACCTCGCGGTCGATCCGGTCTCCGGCGCACTCCTTAAGCGGCGCCTCGACTCCGGCAGGCCGCTCGCCCTCCTCTGCCATGCGCCGGTCGCCGTGCTCGCGGCGAAGAACGAGGACGGGTCGAACGCCTTCGCCGGACGGACGATGACGGGACTGTCCAACGTCGAGGAACGTCTCAACGCCTTCGCGTGGAAGGCCAAGTGGCTCCTCGAGGACGCCGTCAAGGACGCCGGGATCCACTACGAGAAGGGCGTGGTTCCGCTGCGTCCCCACATCGTCGTCGACGGCAGCCTCTACTCGGGGCAGAATCCCGCGTCCGCCGAGGCGCTCGCCTCCCGGATCATCGCCGACGTCGACGGCCGACGCGCGGCACCGGGGCCGACGGCGTGAGTCGGCACGCACTCGACGTCCGCGGCACCACCGTCCTCATCACCGGCGCGAGCTCGGGCCTCGGGGCGGAGTTCGCCCGACAGTTCGCCGCCCGCGGTGCCGATCTCGTCCTCGTCGCCCGCCGCCGTGACCGGCTCGAGGAGCTCGCCCGAGAGCTCGAGACCGCCCACCGCATCACCGCCCATGTTCTCGTCCATGATCTCGCCGAGGCGGCAGGGGTCGACGGGCTCCTCTCGGATCTCACCACCGGGGGCATCGCGGTCGACTCGCTCGTCAACAACGCCGGGTTCGGCATCGCCGAACCCTTCGCCGACACCGCCCCCGAGCGGATCGATGAGATGCTCGCCGTCAACGTCGTGGCACTGACCCGGCTGACCCGCGCGCTGCTGCCGCAGCTGACCGGGGTGCTCGTCAACATCGCGAGCACCGCGGCCTACCAGCCCACGCCCGGGATGGCCGCGTACGGTGCGACGAAGGCCTACGTCCTCTCCCTCACCGAGGCGATCGCCGAGGAGACGCGGTCGGTTCCGCTGAGGGTGCTGGCGCTCAGCCCCGGTCCGACGAACACGGAGTTCTTCGCCGTGGCCGGCAGCGACTTCGCCGGCACGGGACGCTTCGACACCCCCGAACAGGTCGTCGCGGTCGCCTTCGCCGCACTCGAGCACCGTCAGCCGCGCAGCGTCATCTCGGGGTTCGGCAACAAGGTGCTCGCCGCCGGTGCCGGTCTGCTGCCCCGGAGGATCGCGCTCAAGGCCGCCCGGAAGGCACTGGAGTGAACCTGTTCACCGCAGGTACGGTGGGGACATGACGATCGAGACGACCGAGATCACCGCCTACCTCGATGAGTACGCGCGCTCGCTGAGCGAATTCGACGCCGAGGCGGCGAGCCGTCTGTGGTCGATGCCGGGAATGATCGTCGACGATGCGTTCTCCGGGGTGCTCGAATCGCGGGAGGCGATGGCCGCGGGGCTCGAGCAGTCCTACCCGCTCTACCGGCAGCTCGGGCTCGCCTCGGTCGGGTACGACCTCCTCGGCGAGGATCATCTCACCCCTGACCTCGTCATGGTCCAGGTGCGCTGGGACTTCGTCGACGACGCGGGGGAGCCGCTCACCGACAGTGTCGCGCACTACCTGCTGCGACGCGAGAGCGAAGGGCTGCGGGCGACGGTGTGCGTGCAGACCGACGACCGCGAGAAGCTCCAGGCGCTCGCGACGGCGAAGGGCGTCGACCTTGGATAGCCGGTCGACTCACGTGCTGCTGCGGGCGCCGAGGAGGCCGAGCCGCTCGAGGTCGGCCCGCAGGTCCTGAGCACCGGTGAAGACGATGCCGATGAGCCCGAGGCCGCGCGCCGCCTCGACATTGGCCGCGAGGTCGTCGACGAACACCGTGCGCGCAGGATCGAGGTCGAAGCGGTCGAGGAGGAGGCGGAAGATCGCGGGGTCGGGTTTGATGAGCTTCTCCCGCCCGGAGACGACGATGTCCTCGAGCTCGCTGATCGCCGGTGCCGCGACGGGCGCGAAGTGGACGGTCTCGGCCGACCAGTTCGACAGGCCGAGGAGCCGCACGCCTTCGGCTCCCAGGTCGGCGACGATCTCGGCCATGCCGGGGATCGGACCGGTCAGCGACCGGTCGAACCGCTCGTAGTACGTCGCGACGATCTCCCCGTGGCGGGGATCGGTCGCGCTCGCCCGCTCCACCACCTCGGCGATCGTCGCCCCGTTGTCGGCGGAGACGTTGAGGGCGGCGAAGTCGGCTTCGGCGGCGAAGGCGTCCCATTCGGCCCGGCTCATCCGGTCGGCCAGCGGCCCGGACTGGTCCCATCCGACGAGGACCTGACCGAGGTCGAAGACGACGGTCGTGGGAACGGCGACCCCGGTCCCGCTGTCACCGGCGGGGATCGGGTCGTGGGAAGCTTCGGTCATCGGCGCACCGCCTCGGCGTTGGTGGGTGGATGGTCTGGTCTCCCACGCTACCGGTTCGTCGGCTCCCGTTCCCGCCATGCCCGCAGATCGTCGGGGGTGTCGATGTCGGAGGCGTCCCCGAGGTCCGAGCACTCGACGAGGTCGACGAGGTGGGCGTGCCCCCGCAGCCACGCCCGTCCCGCTTCGTCGCCGCACGCTCGCCGGACGGCGGCCCGCGCATGGTCGAGCGGCAGGAGCACGGGGTGGCCGGGGAACCCCAACCAGGCCGCGCGGGCGATGCGCCCGGGATCGAACGCGCCGATCAGTCGGTCGAGGACCGCCCGACCGATCCCGGGCTGGTCGACGAGCATGACGAGGACCGGGGTCGCCGAGGTGGTCCCCGGCTCCCGACCGATCGCCGCGATCCCGGCCCGCCACGATGCGGACATCCCCACCTCGGCGTCGGGCACGTCGATGACGGCGACGTCCCCGAGCCCCGCCTCGGCGAGGTGGGCTTCGATCTCTCCGCGACCGGGACCGGCGGTGACGACGGGCCTCAGCCCGGCGGCGACGGCCACCTTCACGGCCCGGACGACGAGGACCGAGTCCTCCCACGGCAGCAGCGCCTTCGGGCCGAGCCCGAGCCGGTGCCCGGACCCGGCGGCGAGGATGAGGGCCACACCCCGGCCCGTCATCGCCGACCTCCCGGAACCCGACGTCGTGGGCCTGCGCGCGTGCGGCACGGTCGCGCTCATCGCTGCAGCACCCCCGCCTCGGCGAGTCCCGCATAGATGGCATCCCTCGTCAGAGGGGTCGTCGTGAAGTGGACGCCGGTGGCATGGCGGATCGCGTTGGCGAGTGCGGGAGCGACCGGATTGAACGGGGACTCGCTCATCGACTTCGCCCCCTGCGGTCCGACGGCGTCATGGGTGTCGGCGAAGTGGACCTCGGTGCGGGGGATGTCGGCGAAGTTCGGGGCCTTGTACTGGCGGAGGATGTCGGTGACGGGCCTGCCGGTCTCCTCGTCGACGATGATGCGCTCGTAGAGGGCGGCCCCGATCGCCTGGGCGACCCCGCCCTCGACCTGTCCGCGGCACTGGTGGGGGTTCATCACGACGCCCGCGTCGGCGGCGTGGACGGACTGGAGGATCCGGACCTCACCGGTGCTCATGTTCACCGCGACCCGGAACCCGTGGACGTTGAACGCCACCGACCGCGGCTCCCCGCCCCAGTAGCCCGACCCCGTCGGGGCCTCCCCGGTGGTCGCAAGCGACTCGCGCAGGAGCTCATCGAGGTGGACCGCGCGCCTGCCGCCGGCGGGTCCGACGACCTGGGCGAAGCGGGCATTGAGGTCGGCCGGGACGCGCACGCACGCAAAGTCACCGGCGATCTCGACCTCCTCGGGCCGGGCGCCGAGGTGGGGCGCCGCCAGTGCCTGCAGGCGCGCGATGAGGTCCTTCGTCGCGAGATCGTTGGCCTTCCCGGCGATCGTCGTGCCCGTCGACCCGAAGGCCCCCGTGTCGTGTTCGACGACATCGGAGTCGGACTGCCGGAGCGTGATCCGGTCCGTCGTCGTGCCGAGCAGGGTCGAGGCGAGCTGCGCGTGGACGGTCGAGGTGCCGTTGCCGAACTCCGCGGTGCCCACCCGCAGCTCGTACGTTCCGCCCTCACCGAGGGTGATGTGAGCGTGGGCGATGTGGCCGCGCGGTGGGGCGGTGGCGATCATCGCGATCGCGTGCCCTTCGCCGATGTTCCACTCCTCGCCGAGGTCCTCCCCGTGCCCGGCGGCGACGTGCTCGGCCCAGCGGGTGCGGCCCCGGTCGAGGGCGGAGCTGACGAGGTCGATGCACTGGTCGAGACCGTAGCTGCCGATGAGGAGGTCCTCCTCGGGTTCGTCGTGGGCGCTGAGCATGGGGTCGGCGGGTCCGATGATGTTCTTCCGGCGCATCTCGAGTTCGTCGATGCCGAGCTTGTCGGCCAAGGCGGTGATCGTCGACTCGACGGCGAAGATCATCTGGCTCAGCCCGTAGCCGCGGAACGCTCCCGAGGGCATCGTGTTCGTGTAGAGGACCATCGCGTCGACCTTCTTGTGCGGTGCGTTGTAGACGGCCACCGACTCCCCGACCCCGTGGAAGAGGACGCCGGGACCGTGATTGCCGTAGGCGCCGGTGTTCGACCGGACGTCGACGGCGAGTGCTGTCAGCGTCCCGGTCTCGTCGGCGCCGGCGCGCATCCGCATCCGGAAGGGATGGCGGACGGTGGTGGCGGTGAAGACCTCCTTGCGGGAGAGCTCGAGGCGCACGGGCCGACCGGTGGCCATCGATGCGAGCAGGGCGACGTCCTCGCAGAGCACCTCCTGCTTCCCGCCGAATCCGCCGCCCACGCGCTCGCAGTAGACCCGCACCCGATCCGGGTCGAGGTCGAAGATCTCGCTCAGCGCCCGGCGGACGAGGAACGGCACCTGCGTGCTGCTGCGGACGACGAATCGGCCTTCGTCGTCGGTCCACGCGATCGCCCCGTGGGTCTCGAGCGCCATGTGCGAGAGGCGCTGGGTGCGGTACGTCGCCTCGTGGGTGACCGCCGAGGCGGCGAGTGCGGCCTCGACGTCGCCGATCTCGTGGTGGACCTCGGCGAGGACGTTGTCACCGGGGCGGGCGATGCCCGCGTCCGGTCCGGCGTCGGGGTGGATCGCCGGGGCGTCGGGGGCGTCGGCGAGTTCGACGTCGAAGACCGCCGGCAGGTCCTCGTATTCGATGTCGACGAGGCGGACCCCGCGTTCGGCCGCCCGTTGGGTCTCGGCGACGACGACGGCGACGCGCTGTCCGTAGTACCGGACGACGTCGTCGAAGACGCGGGTGTCCTTGGGGTCGTCCTCGACGATCTCGTGCTGTGCGGTCGAGAACCGTTTGGCCGGGGCATCCTCGTGGGTGAGGACGGCGATGACGCCCGGTTCGGCGAGCGCCCGCGCCGTGTCGATGGCGAGGATCCGCGCGTGCGCCCGGGTCGCGTGGACGAGCGCGCCGTGGAGCAGGGGTGCGGGCAGCTCGTCGGGCTGCATGTCCATCGTGTACCGGACGGTGCCGGTGACGACGCCGGGGCCGGCGAGCGCCCCGGTGTTCGCCCCGATGCCGCGGAATCCGGGGTCGACGTTGCGGTGGCCGGCCACGGCATCCTCGATCGTCCGGTAGCCGGTGCACCGGCACACGTTGCCCTTGAGACTGCGCGGCAGGTCCTTCTTGTCGGCCTCGGTCATCGCGGCGACGGTGCAGATCATTCCCGCGGTGCAGAACCCGCACTGGAAGCCGCCGGCGGCGAGGAAGTTCTCCTGCACCGGGTGCAGGTCCTCCGGGGTGCCGAGTCCCTGGATCGTCGTCACCGACTTCCCGGCGATCCGGTGGGCGGGATAGAGGCACGAGTGGATCGCCTCGTCGTCGACGATGACGGTGCACGCTCCGCAGTCGCCGCCGTCGCAGCCCTTCTTCACCCCGGTCGACCCCTGCTCCCGCAGCCATGTGCGCAGGCACTGGCCGGGTTCGGGTGAGACGGCGACGGTGCGTCCGTCGACGGTGGCCGACGGCCTCTTTGGCGCGGTGGCGGGTGGGGTGTGTGCGGTCGTCGTCATCGCGTGCTCCTCGTCATCGTGATGTCTCCGGTCGTGCGCGCGGCGAAGCGCGGGTGCGGTTCGGCAGGGTCGAGCAGTTCGGTGAGGATCTCCGCGCCGAGGCGGTGCGTCATCGCCTCCCGCCACTGCGGGGTGCCGTGGATGTCGTCGTGCCAGACCCCGGCGACCGCCTCGTCGATCGCCGCTTGCAGTCCCTCATGCGTCGCCGCATGCGCGGCGTCCGGGCCGAGGTCGATGATGTGCGGGCGACGGGTCGACCCGGTGATCGCCAAGCGCAGGGCTCCCGCGCCGAGGCGGCGGCCGATGATCAGTGCCGCGGTGCGTCCGCGTTCGGTCAGGGAGATGCGGCGGAACGCGCACGGCTGCGTGAGCGCCGCGATCGGGATGTGGAAGCTGCGGATGAGCTCCCCGGGCTCGAGCGTCGTCTGCGCCTCCCCGACGACGAGTTCGGCCACGGGCAGGGCCCGCAGCGACCCGCGCGGACCCCACAGGAGGGCGACGGCGTCGAGGCCGGAGAGGAGGGAGATCATCGGGCCGGCGGGCAGTCCCGTGGCGACGTTGCCGCCGATCGTCGAGGCGTTCCAGATCTTCCACGATGCGACGAAGGAGTCGCACGCCGGGGCGAAGAGATCGAGGCCGGGCAGCGCCCGATCGCCGTGGCCGGGCACGCGCGGACCGCTCGTGCGGAACTCGAAGATGTCCTTGATCAGGCAGGTCGCGGCGATCTCGAGCTCGACGGGCTCACCGGCGGCGTCGCAGCGCCACAGCGTCGGCGTCCAGCCGGACTCGGTGATGTCGAGCAGGCGCCGCGGCGGGCCCTGGGTGATGTCGGTGCCGTAGGAGAAGAGCACGGTGCCCCCGGCCAGCCAGCTGTCACCGGGCTGCCACCGTTCGGGATCGGCGCAGGTGAGCACCTCGTCGACGCAGCTCATATCCATGAGATCATCGCCTCCCCTCGGGTGAGCGCAGTGCCGAGGCGGTGCAGGGGATGCGGGGGTGCCGCGGGTTCCTCCCGTGGGGGTGTCGTGGGGTCGGGGCCGGGTGCTGGTGGGCCGGCGCTGGGTGCCCCGTGGTCGGAGTTGGGTGCAGCACTGTCGCTGCCGCGGGACCCGTGGATCGGTCCGCTCGTGTGGCGCAGTTCGGGGATGCCCGCCGAGGTGGCCCGGCCCGTCGTCACGGCGATGAGTTCGGCGAGGACGGCGACGGCGACCTCCTGCGGGGTGCGGGCGCCGATGTCGAGGCCGATCGGGGAGTGGAGCGCGTCGAACGCGGTCTGCGGCAGGCCCCCGTGGACGAGTTCCTGCGCTCGCCTCTCGTGGGTCGTCCGCGACCCCATCGCCCCGACGTAGGCGAGATCCATCCGCAGGGCGCGGTCGAGGACCGGCAGGTCGAAGCGCGGGTCGTGGGTGAGCACGATGACCGCGGTGCGCGAGTCGACGCGGCCGGCCGCGCACTCGCGGGCGAAGTGCTCGCCGGGACGGTCGACGACGACCTCGTGCGCGCCGGGGTGGCGGGCCCGGGTCGCGAAGACGGGACGGGCGTCGCAGACCGTGACGTGGAGGCCGAGGAAGGAGGCGGCCTGGGCGATCGCGGTCGAGAAGTCGTTGGCGCCGTAGATGAGGACGCGGGCGCGGGGGCGGCGGGATTCGACGAAGAGCCGGCGCACGGTCGGGCAGTCGGGTCGGGTCTCGTCGCGGACCGCGACGATCCCGCAGCCGCCGCGGCGCACGATCTCCGCGACGGGGGCAGCGGCGGTGCCGACCGCCTCGGCGAAGGCCTGGGGCAGGGGATCGCCGGGGCCGAGCGTCACGGGTGGCAGCGGCGCGCGGACCGCCCGCGGCTCGGGTGCGACGAGTTCGCCGCCGCGCATCGCGACGTCGAGGGGGATCTCGCGGATGAGGGCACCGGCGTCGTCGCGGTCGGAGTCGATGAGACTGGTGACCGCCTCGGCGAGGGAGGTGAGCGGTTCGATGAGGACGCTGATGTCGCCGCCGCACATGAGGCCGACGGAGAGTCCGGACTCGTCGCTGAAGCCGAACTCGCAGACCAGCGACCGCTGGCCGGTGATCGCGGTGAGGGCGGCGTCGACGATCGCCGATTCGACGCAGCCGCCGGAGATCGATCCGATGGTCAGGGTGTCGTCGCGGACGGCCATCGACGTGCCGATGGGGCGGGGGACGGACCCGGAGACGGCGATGACGGTGGCAACGGCCCACCGGTCGGGAGATTCCACGGTCGACGAATAGGCGTTGAGGCGATCCAACACGGGGCTACCAGTCCTTTCTGCAGCGCCCGGTAGATAGCCCAAGTTCGACCTTGAACTCGCCATAGGCAAGTACGAAGAATCTTAGATCACAGTTTTTCCGCCTGGCAATAGGATGTTTCCACTTTGTGAGAAGCGCGGCGGCTCACGTACCCGGATGAATGCGAAGCGGCCGGTGACAGTGGTCATCACTGTCACCGGCCGCTGCCGATCAGTTCACCGCCGTCGACGCCAGTGCGGCGTCAGTCGCGGTGAGAAGTCTCTGGGCTCTGAGCTCAGAGGGGGCGAACGCTCGTGGCCTGGAGGCCCTTCTGTCCCATCTCGGACTCGAATTCGACGTTCTGGCCCTCGGTGAGCTCGCGGTAACCGGTCGATTCGATGGCGGAGAAGTGCGTGAACACATCGGCCGAACCGTCGTCAGGCTGGATGAATCCGTAGCCCTTTTCCGCGTTGAACCATTTCACGGTACCTGTGGTCATATTCCTTGTTTCCTTATTCAGCTGCGACCGCCGGAGCGGTCTTGATGGTCGGATCCGACGTGGATCCGGCTTGTCACACACAGTCGGCCGCTCTGCGAACGGCGGGGGCCGATCGCTCGGTGGCCCAAAGGTGTGATCTTCCCGTCGGAGCACAGGCGAGTGCGCTGCGGAACCGACGAAAACCTGGGGGACGCGTCGACACAGGACGCGAACGAAATGAAGAGGGAGGGAGTTGAAGCGATGGTGCCAGTCTATCAGAGATTCGTCCCGGTCCGGCGTCGAATCGGATGCAATGATCCCTGCCCGAATTCGGCCGTGGGGTCTCGCCTCAGCCCTACACTGAGACGGTGACGCTCCCCGAGGTTCTCCCCTTCCTGGCCGGCATCGCCGTTCTCGTCGTCCTCACGGTCACGATCCTCCGCATCGCCGAGGTGGGGCTCGGCTGGCTGCCCGTCGTCGCGATCGTGCGCGCCGTCGTCCAGCTCGCCCTCGTCGCCCTCCTCCTCTCCGGTGCGCTCACCGCGTGGTGGGCGGTCGCGGCGTTCATCGGCCTCATGCTCACGACCGCCTCGCTGACCTCGCTGCGCCGGGCCCGCGAAGTTCCGCGCGGGCCGCTCGGAGCCGTCGTCGGCGTCGTCGTCGGCACCCTCGTCACGCTCGGACTCGTCCTCGCCCTCGGTCTCGTCGATCTCCAGTTCGAGCGGGTCATCGCGATCGCCGGCATCGTCTCCGGCAATGCGATGACGGCGGCCACGCTCGCGATGCGCCGCTACGACGGCGAACTGCGCGGCGGCTGGGGTGAGGTCGAAGCGTGGCTGGCCGTGGGAGCGCATCCGCGCCGGGCGACGAAGCGCCTGCGGCAGATCGCGGTCCGCGAGGCCCTCCTGCCCAACCTCGACCAGACGAAGAACACCGGCCTCGTCACCCTGCCCGGCGCCTTCGTCGGCGCGCTCTTCGGCGGCGCCTCCCCGCTCGAGGCCGCCCAGTTCCAGATCGTCGTCCTCGCCTCCCTCATGCTCGCCGGCGCGCTCACCGCCGTCCTCGCCACGCAGATCGCCTCGGGCACGGCCCTCAGACCCGTCGACCCCGCCGGATAGGCGGCAGCGCTGCGCCGCGGAGGACCCTGGGTCCCGCTGCGCGGGACGACAGGGAAACATGCAGGCAAAGTGGAGGAATCGTCGTTAGACTGCCCGAATGTCTACGATCGAGATCACCCAGGACAACTTCGAGCAGACCATCACCGACAACTCCGTCGTCCTGCTGGACTTCTGGGCAGAATGGTGCGGCCCGTGCCGCCAGTTCGCCCCGGTCTTCGAGCAGGCCTCGACCCAGTATCCCGACATCGCCTTCGGCAAGATCGACACCGAGGACCAGCAGCAGCTCGCCGGCCTCTTCAACGTCACCTCGATTCCCACCCTCGTCGCGTTCCGCGACGGCATCGTCGTCTTCGCTCAGCCCGGTGCGCTCGCCGCCCCGCAGCTCGAGCAGGTCATCACCGCCGTCAACGACCTCGACATGGACGAGGTCCGCGCCGAGATCGCCAAGCGCGAAGCCGGCGACGGTGCCGACTCCACCGCCGAGGGCGCGCCCGGTCAGGGACAGTGACCGAGCACCACAGCCGCACCGACCGGCCCGGGCCAGATGCCCGGGCCGCGTCCGTGTCCGCCCCCGACACGGCACCCGAGTCCGGGCATGCACCTGAGACCGGGCAGGCATCCGAGTCCGGTCAGGTGCCCGGTTCCGTCGAGGAGTGGGAGAACCGCTACTCCGGCGCCGAGGCGGTCTGGTCGGGCCGTCCCAACGTCGCCCTCGTCGACGTCGTCACCGACCTCGACCTCACCCCAGGTCGCAGTCTCGACGTCGGCTCCGGTGAGGGCGCCGACGCCATCTGGCTCGCCGGTCGAGGCTGGCAGGCCGCCGGCATCGACCTCTCCCCGACCGCGATCACCCGCTCCCGGGTCGCCGCGGAGACGGCAGGAGCGGACGCGGACTTCGCCGTCGCCAACCTCGTCGACTGGGCCGCCGCAGACGACCACCGCGGCGCCTACGACCTCGTCACCGGGTGCTTCCTCCACACCCGCCTGCCCGACACCCGTGCGGACCTCATGCGCCACCTCGGCGAGCTGGTCAGTCCCGGCGAGACGCTCATCCTCATCTCCCACGCCACGGTTCCGCCCTGGGCAGCCCGCGAGGATTCAGAGCATGGGGAAGCAGGGCACGAGCACGGGCTCGACGGCGACTTCAGCACTCCCGAGGAGGACTTCACACTGCTGACCGCCGGCGGAAGTCGACCATGGGAGTGTGTTCTCGCCGAGACGCGGAATCGGCCTGTGACCGGGCCTGATGGCACGGAAACCGAGCTCGACGACGGCATTCTCGTGGCAAGGAAAGTTTAGGCATTCTTCACTACACGCCGTAGAGAGTGCGGGGGTATGATGACGCCATGGCACGGTTCAGCTTTCTCGAGTGGCCGGTGCTGCGGCAGTTCCGTTCGTCCGATCCGACCGGACGCGGCGAGTCCGTGGTGTCAGAGCACACGCGCAACATGGTCCCGCGGACGACGACGTCCGACAAGGTCGTCCAGTCCGTCTGCCCGTACTGCGCCGTCGGCTGCGGACAGCGGATCTTCGTCAAGGACGACAAGGTCGTCGGCATCGAGGGAGACCCCGACTCGCCGATCTCACGCGGGCGCCTCTGCCCGAAGGGCGCGGCGAGCGAACAGCTCGTCAACAACCCCTCCCGGCAGACCGAGGTCCTCTACCGCGCCCCGAAGGCCAAGGACTGGCAGAAGCTCGACCTGAACACGGCGATCGACATGGTCGCCGACCGGTTCCTCGAAGCCCGCCGCAACCACTGGGAGGACTTCGACGACCAAGGCCACCCCCTGCGGCGCACGATGGGCATCGCCAGCCTCGGCGGGGCGACCATCGACAACGAGGAGAACTACTTCGCGAAGAAGCTCTTCACCGCCGCCGGCGCGATACAGATCGAGAACCAGGCCCGCATATGACACTCCGCCACGGTTCCCAGTCTGGGAACCTCGTTCGGGCGCGGCGGCGCCACACAACCCGTCCAGGACATGGCGAATGCCGACTGCATCGTCATCCAGGGGTCGAACATGGCCGAATGCCACCCGGTGGGCTTCCAATGGGTGACTGAGGCCAAGGCCCGCGGTGCCCGGATCATCCACGTCGATCCGCGGTTCACCCGGACCACGGCGGTGGCCGACAAGCACGTCCCGATCCGGGCGGGCTCGGACATCGTCCTCCTCGGCGCGCTCATCAACCGGGTGCTGACCGACGGCCTCTACTTCGAGGAGTACGTCCGGTCGTACACGAACGCGACGAACCTCATCAGCGACAACTACCTCGACCCCGAGGACCTCGACGGACTGTTCTCCGGCTACGATCCGGCGACGAACTCGTATGACAACTCGACGTGGTCGTACCAGACCGATGAGGCCGGCGTCGCCCTGCGCGACCCCAACCTCACCGACCCGCGCAGCGTCTTCCAGATACTCAAGCGCCACTACTCGCGCTACACCGCGGAGATGGTCGCCGAATCGTGCGGGATCTCGGAGTCGGACTTCGAATACCTCCTCGAATCGATCACGACGAACTCCGGTCGCGAACGGACCACGTGCTTCGCCTACGCGGTCGGGTGGACGCAGCACAGCCTCGGCGCGCAATTCATCCGCACCGCCTCGATCCTCCAGCTCCTGCTCGGCAACATGGGTCGCCCCGGCGGCGGCATCATGGCGCTGCGCGGACACGCGACGATCCAGGGATCGACGGACATCCCGACGCTGTTCAACCTCCTGCCCGGGTACCTGCCGATGCCGAGCGCCGGCGTCCACGACACGTTCGACGACTACGTCGCCGCCGTCGGCACGCCCGAGACCCACAAGGGCTACTGGGCCAACGGCCGCAGCTACGCGACGAACCTGCTCAAGGCCTGGTGGGGTGACGCGGCGACGCGGGAGAACGACTTCGCGTTCGACTACCTGCCGCGGATCAACGGCGCCCACGGCACCTACCAGACGCAGGTGCGGATGCTCAACGACGGCGTCGACGGGTACTTCCTCCTCGGCCAGAACCCGGCCGTGGGGTCGGCGAACGGGCGCATGCAGCGGATGGCGATGAGCCACCTCAAATGGCTCGTCGTCCGCGACTTCAGCCTCATCGAATCCGCCACCTGGTGGAAGGACGGCCCGGAGATCGAGACCGGTGAGCTGCGCACCGAGGACATCGACACCGAGGTCTTCTTCATGCCCGCGGCCAACCACACGGAGAAGGCGGGCACGTTCACCCAGACGCAGCGCCTCGTCCAGTGGCGGCACAAGGCGGTCAACCCGCCGGGTGAGGCGCAGAGCGAACTCGAGTTCTTCTACGAGCTCGGCAAGCGCATCCGCGCGAAGCTCGCCGACTCCGACGATCCGCGCGATCGCCCGCTCCTCGACCTGACGTGGGACTACCCGCTCGACGAGGACGGCGAGGTCGATCCCGAAGCGGTCCTCGCCGAAGTCAACGGCTACTACGTCGGCGGGGAGAAGGACGGGCAGCCGCTCGACGTCTACACCCAGATGCGCGATGACGGCACGACCGCCGGCGGCTGCTGGATCTACACCGGCATCTACTCCGGCGGCGTCAACATGGCCGCCCGGCGCAAACCGCGCACCGAGCAGGACGAGATCGCCTCCGAATGGGCATGGGCGTGGCCGGCGAACCGCCGGATCCTCTACAACCGCGCCTCGGCCGACCCCGAGGGCAAGCCGTGGTCGGAGCGGAAGAAGCTCGTGTGGTGGGACACGGACAAGGCCCGCTGGGTCGGCGCCGACGAACCCGACTTCCCCGTCGAGCTCAACCCCGAAGCACACTCCGATGTGCCCTTCGGCGGTCCGAGCCAACTCGACGGCGACGACCCGTTCATCATGCAGGCCGACGGCAAGGGCTGGCTCTTCGCCCCCGGCGGCATGGTCGACGGACCCCTGCCCACGCACTACGAACCGCAGGAATCGACGATCGGCAACCCGCTCTACACGCAGCAGAACAATCCGCTGCGCAAGATCATGCGCCGGGAGGACAACCTGTCGGCCCCGGGTGCCGGGTTCCCCGGTTCCGAGGTCTACCCGTACGTGTTCACGACCTACCGGCTCACCGAGCACCACACGGCCGGCGGCATGTCCCGCTGGCTGTCCTACCTCTCGGAGCTCCAACCCGAGATGTTCTGCGAGGTCTCACCGGAGCTCGCCGAAGAGGTCGGACTCGAACCCTACGGCTGGGCGACCCTCGTCTCCCCCCGGGCGGCGATCGAGGCCCGCGTCCTCATCACCGAGCGGATGACGCCTTTGAAGATCGGCGGCAAGTGGGTCCACCAGATCGGCCTGCCCTACCACTGGGGCGTCGGCGGCAAGGGCGCGTGGGTCGACGGCGATTCGGCCAACGACCTCCTCGGCGTGACGATGGACCCCAACGTCTTCATCCAGAACGGCAAGTACGTCGCCGGCACCGCCCTGCCGGGCAGGCGGCCGCGCGGGCCCGAGCTCGTCGACTTCGTCGAGAAGTACCAGCGCGAGGCCGGTCTCACCCCCGAGTCGGGCAACGAACTCGTCACGGTCCCGCCCGAGGTCGTCGACCGCGCCGCCGAGGCGAGCTCCCCGGCGCACACGGGCGGGCACAACGAGCGCGGAGGCGACTCCGCGGTCGGTGTCACCCCCGGTCGCACGTACGGAGCCGACGAATCCCAGGACTCCGGAACCGCCTCGGCGAAGGGCTACAGCGCACCCACGGATTCCGGGGACTCCGCAGGCAGCGGAGCCGGCGACAGCGGCGCGCCCGAGGATGCCGGCGATCGCGAGTCCGGCGGCGAGCAGCCGGACAAGCGGGTCGACGCGAACTACGCCGTCGACGGGGACCCGACCGACGGCGACCCGCACTTCGGCTACGACGCCGACGGCAAGCCGTACCAGCCGGTCGATCCCGAACAGCCCGCGAACGCGTGGGAGTACGAGAAGAACGCGCGCAGGAGAGCAGAAGAGGAAGAGGAGGAGAACTGATGTCGGCACCGACGCTGGATTCCGGCACCGTCGCGGACGGCCATTGGCATGACACGACGCAGAATCGCAAGGGATTCTTCACCGATACCTCGATCTGCATCGGCTGCAAGGCCTGCGAGGTCGCGTGCAAGGAGTGGAACCACAACCCGCAGGACGGGAACTTCGAGATCCTCGGGATGTCGTATGACAACACCGGTGAGCTCGGCGCGAACACGTGGCGCCACGTCGCGTTCGTCGAACAGGGCAAGGAGCAGATCGAAGCGGCCAGGGAGTCCGGGCGCAAGCTCGTCAACCTCGGCATGCCCTCGATCCGGCCGCGCACCGACGAGACCGCGGGTCCGCAGCCGGTGGGCGGCGGACTGCCGTCGTCACCGCAGCTCGACGTCGACCTCCTCGCCCCCGGCGCGCTCGACCCCGTCGACTTCGACGGTGTCGACACGACCCCGCCGGACACCGCGGACTTCCGCTGGCTGATGTCCTCCGACGTGTGCAAGCACTGCACGCACGCCGGCTGCCTCGACGTGTGCCCGACCGGTGCGCTCTTCCGCACCGAGTTCGACACCGTCGTCGTCCAGGCCGATGTCTGCAACGGCTGCGGCACGTGCGTGGCCGGCTGCCCGTTCGGCGTCATCGAACGCCGTGACGACGGCACGATCCGACCGCCCACGGATCGCGGCGGAGAGGAGTACCCGCTCGACACCGCGGACATCCCGAACATGCACACGGCGAACAAGTGCACGCTCTGCTACGACCGCCTCGTCGAGGGCCAGACCCCGGCCTGCGCGCAGACGTGCCCGACGACGTCGATCAAGTTCGGCGACCGCGAGGACATGGTCGCCCAGGCCCATGAGCGGGTCGCCGATCTCCACGCGAAGGGACTCACCGAGGCGCGCCTCTACGGGGCGAACCCGAACGACGGGGTCGGCGGCACCGGCTCGGTCTTCCTCCTCCTCGACGAACCCGAGGTCTACGGCCTGCCGCCGGATCCCCGGGTCGCGACGAAGGACCTGCCCGCGATGTTCGCCACCGCCGGCATCGCCGCCCTCGGCATGATCGCCGCGGCCGGCCTGTCCTTCCTCGGGAGCAAGCGTTCATGAGCTCATCCGTTTACGATTCGTACCGTCCCCCCGAGCCAGAAGGCGGGCGGAAGAAGCGTCGCCGAGGCGGTCGCGGGGGATCCGGGTCCGGCTCCGGTGGCTCCGGAGGTCGGGGCTCCGGTGGCTCCGGCGGGGGCTGGCAGAACCGCGGTGCCGACGGCGGACGCGAGATGCCGATGGTCGAGGACGTCGAGTTCACCTCGTACTACGGTCGCCCGATCGTCAAGCCGCCGCCATGGGGTCATGAGATCTCGCTCTACCTCTTCCTCGGCGGGCTCGCCGGCGGGTCGACGCTGCTCGGCCTCGGCGCTCAGCTGAGCGACCGGCCCGGCATGCGCACGGCCACCCGTCTCACCGCGATCGGCGCGACGGCCCTCGGCGGCGCGGCGCTCGTCAAGGACCTCGGTCGCCCCGAGCGCTTCATCAACATGATGCGCGTGGTCAAGGTGTCCTCCCCGATGAGCCTCGGCACGTGGATCCTCTCGGGCTTCGGCGTCGGTGCCGGCGTCACCTCGGTCATCGAGGTCGACCGGCTGACGAAGGAGATCCTGCCGCTGGGACCGCTGCGCAAGGTCCTCCACGCACTCGAGCTGCCCGCGGCCCTCGAGTCCGCTCTCTTCGCGACTCCGCTGGCCGCGTACACGGCGGTCCTCCTCGGCGACACGGCGGTGCCGACGTGGAATGCCGCGGGCCGCAACGGGCTGCCGTTCGTCTTCGTGTCCTCGGCGTCGCTGGCCGCCGGCGGTGCCGCGATGGCGCTCTCACCCGTGCGCGAAGCCGAACCGGCGCGTCTGCTCGCGCTCATGGGCTCGGCCGGCGACCTCTATGCGATGTCGCGGATGAAGAAGGGCATGCACCCCGTCGAGGTCGAGCCGATGGAGGAGGGCGAACCCGGCCACAAGCTCCACCGTGCCGAGAAGCTCCTCATCGCCGGAGCGATCGGCGCGGCCGTCGTCGAGGTGGGGGCGCGGATCTTCGCGAAGAAGCTCGGCTCCCGCACCGGCGACAAGGCGCTGCGCGGGGTCAAGGGCGTCGCGAAGACGGCGGCCACCGGCGTCGCCGGTCTCACGGCATCGGGTGCCGCGCAGGCCGTGGCCAAGGGCGTCGCCGGACGTGCGGTCGCCTCCGGCGCTGCCACCGTCGCGGCGAACAAGGCGGGACGCAGCTGGAAGACCCGCGCGCTGCTGCGGACATTGTCCGTGGTCAGCGGCACGGCACTGGCGGCAGCCTCGGCGTACACCCGCTTCGGGATGCTCGAAGCCGGCATCGATTCGACGAAGGACCCGCGCTACGTCATCGAACCGCAGCGCGCCCGCCTCGAGGAGCGCCGCGCCCAGGGCATCACCGACGACTCGATCACCACCGGCTGGTAGCCGGCCGCGGGGCGGTGCGCCGCCCCGCAGGGTGTCGGTGCGTGCAGCCGACTTGAAGGTCTCCAGGCCGCGTGCCCGGTGTCTGCGTCAACTTTCTGTCCTGCTCAGGTGCGCCGCATCCGAGACCGCTGGGCGCGCCGTCCCTTGCCGCGAACACTACCCGCAGCCGCAGCTGCTACGCGGAGGGCGACACCCACCTCGGCGCGCGATTTCCTCCACGCGGCTGCGTACGCACAACCCTCGGCTCCACACACCACCCGTGCACGCGGTGTGTGTGAAGCTCCGCGTGCGGGGTTGCCGTCGGGCGCGCAGTCTCTGGGCGCGAACACTACCCGCAGCCGTAGCTACAACGCGGAGGGCGACACCCACCTCGGCGCGCGATTTCCTCCGCGCAGCTGCGCACGCACAACCCTCGGCTTCACACACCACTCGTGCACGCGGTGTGCGTGAAGCTCCGCGTGCGGGGTTGCCCGTCGGGCGCGCAGTCTCTGGGCGCGAACACTACCCGCAGCCGCTGTTCCTACGTGGAAGGCGACTCCCACCTCGGGGCGTGAGTTCCTCCGCGGAGCTGCGTACGCACAACCCTCGGCTCCACACACCACCCATGCACGCGGTGTGTGTGCAGCTCCGGGTGCGGGGTTGCCGCCGGGTGCCTCTGTGCCTGCGACGCCGGGCGTGCTGCGGAGGCTGCGCGCCCTTCGAGAGCTACTCGCGCGTCGACGCCGCGCTGCCGGCGACGAGTTCTCCGTCGACGTAGGTCCGCAGGACCGTCGCCCCGAGGAGGTCGTCCGGGTCGCCGGTGAACGGGTTGACGTCGAGGACGACGAGATTCGCGCGCCCACCGGACACGATCCGCCCGATCCCGTCACCGAACTCGCCCGCCAGCGCTCCCGCGAAGGTCAGCCCCTCAAGGGCCTGACCTGGGGTGAACGCCCGCTCAGGGTGATAGGCGGCAGGTCCCGGGCTGAGCGCCGACCGTGTCGTCAGCGCGATGAAGAGATTGTGCGCCGCCTCGAGGGGAGCGGTGGGCGCATCGGTGCCGAGCGCGATCCGCACCCCCGCGTCGCGGAACTTCTGCCAGGGGAAGCCCGACTCCGCGCGGTCGTCGCCGAGCATCGTCATCCAGTTGTCCATGATCGCCGGGTCGCAATGGACCGGCTGGAGCGACGCGACGACGCCGAGCGCGGCCATGCGGCGGATCGTGTCATCCGTGACGGACTCGAGATGCTCGATGCGCGGACTGCGCAGTCGCGGACCGTTCGCCCGCACGCATTCCTCGACGAGGTCGAGCGCGATCTCGCTCGCATGGTCGCCGATCGCGTGCATCGCCAGCTGCAGGCCGGCGGCATCGGCGGCCACGGCCACCGGTGCGGCGGTCTGAAACGACCAGATCGCCTCGGCGTTCGTCCCGTTCGCATACGGTGCCCGCATCGCCGCGGTGCACGCATCGATGACGCCGTCGAGGATGAACTTCACCCCGGCCAGGCGGAACCACTCGGAGCCGTCCAGCGACGCCACCTGGTCGCGCACCTCGACCGCTCGCGCGACCTGGGCGAGATCCCGCTCGGGATCGCCAGTGGGGCGGAGGAGCCAATGGGCAGTGACGGGGAACGGCAGGCGGCCGTCGCGCTCGAGCAGGCGGACGACGGCGGCGAGCTCAGGCTCGCCGAGCGCCATGTCGGTCGCCGCGGTCACCCCGTTGGCCAGGTACGCCGCGAACGCCGTGTCGAGGAACCGATCACGATCCGCGGCCGTCGTGATCTCATCGAGGTAGGACCACACGTACTCGATCGCCGCGGTCTCGAGCATGAACCCCGTCGCCTGCCCGTCGGCGTCGCGGACGATCTCCCCACCGGGCGGATTCGGCGTCTCCGCCGTGATGCCCATCGCCTCGAGCGCCGCAGTGTTGACCCAGGAGGAATGGACGTCGTTCGAGTCGAGGATGACGGGAATGTCGGCGATGACCTCGTCGATCATCGCCGCCGTCGGCTGACCACCGGGAACGGCGTCGAACATCCAACTCGCGCCGAGGAGGTACGCCGCCTCCGGCTGCGCGCTGCGGGCCGCACGCAGCCGCTCCTGGATCTCACTCAGACTCCCGGCGTCGCGCAGCTGCACCTTGTCCAGGGTCTGCCCGAGCATCGCCAGATGCGTATGCGCCTCGACGAACCCCGGGGACACGAGCGCACCGTCGAGGTCGACCACCTCGGCGCCCTCACCGGCGATCGCACGGACGGTGTCCGCGTCACCGACGGCGAGGATCCGTCCCGCCTCAAAGGCGACGGCCTCGTGGAGCGGGGCGTCCGCGATGCCGGTGAAGACTGTGGCGTTGGTGAGGACGGTGGTCATGATGTCCTTTCGGTGGAGTCGGTAGGGGAGTCGTCGGTGACGGAGTCCCGTCCGCCAGTGGAACCGGCAAGGGAGTCCGTCGCGGTGTCGGAGGCGTCAGCGGCGGTAGAGGAGTCGGTCGTGGTGGCGGTCGCCTCGGTGGGGGTGCCCGAGGTCGACGGATCCGCGGGCGGTGTCGGTGAATCCTCGCCGAGGTGGGTCAGGGTGCGTTCGACGCTCGTCGAGACGCGGGCGATGAGCACCGTGGGGATGACGACGACGAAGCTGACGATGCCCATGATGAGCCCGAAGGCGGGGATGCCGACAGTGTCGATGACCCATGCGCCCAGGAGGGGAGCGAAGCTCGACCCGACGATGTAGGCCCCGACGAGGGGACCCGACCAGTAGCCGCGGGCGTCGAGACCGGCGGCGGTGGCGATGAAGAGGACGAACGCGAACGCGTAGATCGTGTTGACGACGACGATGAGCACGGCCAGGGTCTGCGGATCGGTCGTCATGCCGATCCAGATCTTCGCCACCCCGCCGAGGATGAGCGCGACGGCCAGCGGCACCGCCCGTCCGATCCGGGTGCCGAGGAGCATGACGATGAGCATCGCCGCGGCCCCGCACCCGGCGGCGGCGCTGAGGGCGAAGCCGAGAGACTGCTCGCTCAGCCCGACGGAGTCGCCGAGGACCGGAGCGAGCGTCCACACGGAGTCCTCGCTCGTGCCCCAGAGGGGGAAGACGATGAGGATGCCGATGCCGGCGAGCACGACCTTGCGGGGCGCACGGGTGCCGGCGGGGGACTCGGCGGCGATGACCGCCGAGGAGTAGTCGGGGGTGGCCGGCAGCCAGATCGTCACGGCGAGGCTGAGGGCCGACAGCAGCGCGAGCGCCCCGAACACCGTGATCTGGGCGAGGCCGATCGCGGGGATGACCCCGAGGACGACCATGACGAGGAGGCGATTGACGACGCCGCTCGTCGCGCTCACCCGGTTGGGGTTCTCGATCGCCGCGATCGCAGCCCCCGAGGTCGAGATCGCCGCGCCCACTCCGGCGCCACCGGCGATGAGTCCGGCGACGATGATCGTGGGACTGCCGATGAACGCCGCGGCGAGGAACCCGATGATGGCGATGACGAGTCCGACCACGGCGATCGTGCGGCGGTGGCGTCCGGCCGCCGGGCGCGAGGTGCCCAGGCCGACGAGCGCCGAGGCGAGCAGTGCCCACGTGAGGATGTTGCCGGAGGCGATGACGTCGAAGCCCACATCTTCGAGCACAGCCATGACGAGCGGGGCGAGGTTGGCGAGCATGAGTCCGGCGAGGGCGACGAGGAAGACCGCCGCGCCGTTGCGCAGTCCGAGCGGGACGCGGGGATCGTCAGCGGGTGCGGGTGCAGTGCTCATGTGGTGGCCCCTTTGCCGGAGTCGGAGTGCGGGGAACGGCACTCATTGACTAAACGAAAAGTTTTCGGTTACCTAGAATGGTGCCTGCCGGTTCGAGAGCTTGTCAATCGCATCGCGGCAGGACATAGAAGTCCCCGAGGTGAGAAGTCGCAGAGTCGCGAGAAGGAGGAGCGTGCGTCATGGCCCGACCGACGTCCCCGCTGCTGAGCCGGGAGAAGATCGCGCTCGCCGCCATCGAGATGCTCGATGCCGGTGAGGAGCTGAGGATCCAGCCGCTCGCGAAGCGCCTCGGCGTCTCCCTCTCCTCGCTCTACCACCACGTCGACGGACGCGACGGGATCGTCCATGCGATGCGCGAGGTCCTCAACGGCGACTACGACCTCGTCACCCTCGCCGATGCGGGGTGGCAGGACTCGCTGCGAGCCGGCGTCGGATCCCTCTGGCGCCTCTACGCCGACCATCCGCGCGTGATGATCCATCTCCTCGGCGTGACGATCGACGAACCCGAGACCCTGCGACTCTATGAGGCGCTCCTTGAGATCCTCCGCCGCGCCGGCCTGCCCGAGGACGAGCTGCTCACCACGCTCGAAGTCCTCGATGCGTTCGCGTTCGGGGTCGCCCTCGACGCCCTGTCCCCGAATCAGATCTTCGCGCCCGGAGACCCGGATTCCCCGCTCGCCGCACTCGCCGCCCGCCATCCGACCGGCACGGAGCGCAACCGACTCGTCTACGATCGCGGGCTCGATCTCCTCATCGCGGGCATCGAGGCGCGGGTGAGCTGAACAGGTTCAGCGGATGCGGATGCCGGACCCGGCGACGGTCTCCCCGATCACCGGGTGACCCGGCAGCTCCCCGACGACGAGGAGGCCGCCGGAGGTCTGCGCATCCGCGAGCAGGAGGAGGTCCGCCTCGGTGACGGTGTCATCAGTGGTCAGGTGCGGCCGCACCCAGTCGAGGTTGCGCCGGGTGCCGCCGGAGACGAATCCTGCGGCGATCGACTCGTCGACCCCGCCGAGGCGGGGCACCGCAGCCGCGTCGATGACCGCACCGACCCCGGAGGCCCGGCCCATCTTGAACAGGTGGCCGAGCAGTCCGAAGCCGGTGACGTCGGTGGCCGCACGGATGCCGGCGGCCACGGCCGCCCGCGAGGCGTCCGCATTGAGCTGCGTCATCGTCGCGATCGCCTCGTCGAAGACCTCCCCGGTCTGCTTGTGACGATTGTTGAGAACCCCCACCCCGATCGGCTTGGTCAGAGTGATCGGCAGTCCCGCCTCGGCGGCGTCGTTGCGCATGATCGCATCGGGATGGGCGATGCCGGTCACGGCCATCCCGTACTTCGGTTCGGGATCGTCGATCGAATGACCGCCGGCGACGGGGCAGTTCGCCTGCCCGGCGACGTCGAGACCGCCGCGCAGCACCTCGGTGAGCAGCTCCATGGGCAGCGTCTCCCGCGGCCACCCGACGAGGTTGATCGCCGTGACCGGGGTCCCGCCCATCGCGTAGATGTCGGAGAGCGCGTTGGCCGCCGCGATCCGCCCCCAGTCGTAGGCGTCGTCGACGACGGGGGTGAAGAAGTCCGCGGTGGAGAGGACCGCGAGATCCTCGCGGATGCGCACCGCCGAGGCGTCGTCGCCGTCATCGAGACCGACGATGACCTCGGGGTGCGTCTGCCCGGTCAGTCCGCGGACCGCGTCCTCGAGCTCACCGGGCGGGATCTTGCACGCACAGCCGCCGCCGTGGGCGAACCCGGTGAGGCGGTACTGTGCGGTCTCGAGCGTCTCCGAGGTGTCCATGTGCGCGAGCCTAGCACTGGCCTCACGGCGTCGGATCGGTGCTCCGGTCACGCTGGACAGCGGGAACCGCGCCGTCATCCACCGGGGACGAAACACCGGCCGGGGACTCGACGTCCGCCTCGGCGACGATCTTGCCGGGGTTGAGATTCCGACCGGGATCGGTCGCGCGGAAGAGGGAGTCGACGATGAACGCCCCGGCGGGGGTGATGTCGTCGACGATCCACGGCCGGTGCTCGGTGCCGACCCCGTGATGGTGGGAGAGCCCGCCGCCGGAGTCGATGAACTCCTGCTGCACGGCGTCCTTGACGAACTGGTACTCCGTCAGCGCGGTGTCCTCGCGGGTGTAGGGGACGGCGAACGTGAAGTAGAGGCACGCCCCGCCGTGGTAGCTGTGGGACATGTGGCAGAACATGAAGCCCGGCCCGCCCTGCGCCCGGCGCACCTGTTCGAAGCGCTCGTGGACGCGGGCGTGCATCGTCTTGAGGTTCGCCCAGCTCACCCCGGTCTCGCAGACATCGCCGAAGACCCTGTAGTTGAGGAGGAAATCGCGCAGGTAGGGGGTGTCGAACTTCTTCTGGTCGTAGATCGCTCCCGGTCCGGTGCCGAGGCTGATCCCGCCGCGACCCGAGACGATCCGCTTGACCTCGGCCCGCTCACGCGCGACGTGCTCCTTCGACCCCTCGAAGCAGACGTAGGACAGGCACATCCCCTCCGTCGTGTCCCAGCCGCGGGCGCGCAGATACGCGAACAGGGCATCCTGACCACGGGCGCTGACCTTGGACTTCACCGAGGTCGGCTGCGAGACCATGGCGAGGCTGAAGCGCGTCTCGGGCCCGTCGGAGAGCCGGGTGAAAGTGGGGCTGACCTCGGAGCGCGCGATGTCGTGCATCGCCTCGACGCCTGACGCCCAATCCGGGTAGAGGTACGCGACGACCTCCCTGACCTCGGGCCGGCGGTGGATCTGGACCGTGCATTCGGTGATGACGCCGAGGCGGCCCTCACTGCCGAGGATCATCTCGTGGACCGACGGGCCGGAGTCCCGACCGGGGATCGGCTTGCTCACGACGACTCCGCGGGGATGGACGACGCGCATCCCCCGCACGATGTCCTCGATGTCGCCGTACCTGTCCGACTGCATCCCCGACGACCGGGTCGCCGCCCAGCCGCCGAGGGTCGAATAGCTGAACGAGTCGGGGAAGTGCCCCATCGTCCAACCGCGGAGGTTGAGCTGCTCTTCGAGGTCGGGACCGTAGGCGCCGGCCTCGACCCGGGCCAGCCCCGAGTACTCGTCGACGTCGAGGACCCGGCGCATCCGTCCGAGGTTGAGCGAGACGATGGGGCGGGTCTCCGCCGGATCCGGGGTGACCGATCCGGAGATGCACGACCCGCCGCCGTAGGGGATGAGGACGAGGTCGTGAGCGAGGACGATGTCGAGGACGGCTGTGACCTCGTCCTCGCTGCCGGGGTGGACGACGACATCGGTGAGCCGCGGCATGATCCCGTTCCGCACCCGGTAGAGGTCGGGCAGGGAGCGACCGAACGAGTGGACGATGCGCAGCCCGTCATCGGTGCTGACGTTGTCGGCTCCGACCGCCTTGGCGAGGGAGGCGAGGAGGTCAGCGGGCATCCGGGACGCGGGCGCGTCGACGTCGGCGAGGTCCGGAGTGCGCGGGCGCGGGGCGTTCCACAGGTCGAGCCCGACCTTCTCCTTCGCGATCGCCGCGAACGCCGGCTTCGTCTCCCAGCGGAACTCGACGCCGTCGGCGCCCCAGCCCCACCAGCGATGCCGCCTGACGTCCTCCGCTCTGACCGGTGTGCTCAATTCCTCATCCTCTCATCCGTGCTTTCGCCGAGGCGGCCCCGAGCCTGTGGCCGATGACGGCGGGGGCTCGGGGCGGTCGTCCAATGGTGCTGCGTGGTCTGCTTGTCCGGCTCCGGGGCATGGGTGGGAGTGCGCGGCTCCTCACCGGGGGCGAGCTTCTCATGCCGGTGCGCGAGGCGGGGCACCCCGATCGCGTCGGCTCCGGAGTCGAAGAGCTCCTCGACGAGGCTCTGGACGCGGGCGGTGAGCGCCGGCAGGGATTCCCCGGGCCGGGGGATGACGGGCTCGCCGAAGACGATGCGCACCGGCGGCCTGCCCGGCACCGGCCAGTTCGCTCCCTTGGGCATCGCCTCGAACCCGCCGACGACGGCGGCCGGAACGATCGGGACACCGGCATCGACGGCGAGCTTGACGGCACCGACCTTGAAATCGGCGATGACGCGGCCCTGCTGCCGACCGCCCTCGGGGAAGAGGAGGACGGGGACGCCGGCGCGCAGCAGCGCCCGCGGCACCTCGGAGCTGCCGCGCGAGCCCTCCCGGTAGACCGGGAAGGCGTTGAAGAGGCTGCGGACGAAGAGCCGCTTGTGCCAGGCGGTGAAGAAGTAGTCGTAGGCGACGCCGGTGGAGAGGAAGCGCGCCTGCCGGTGGGGCAGGCTCTGGGCGATGAGCGGAGCGTCGAGATGCGAGGTGTGGTTCGCGATGACGAGGAAGCCCTCGGTCAGCCCCCGGACCCGCGGCTCGATCCGCACCGTCGGAGAGATCGTCGAGACGACGAGGGCGCGGAAGAGGACGCGCTGGAGGAGAGCGCGCAGCAGCGCACGGAGTCGGGAGCGGTGCTTCGCCGTCGACACCGGCGTGCGAGGTGGTGACGTTTCGGAGGTCATCACCCGCTGTTCGGAGCCGACCGCGGTTCTGGATGCCGCCTCGGCGGGAGAATTCCTCCGGTCCCCCGACGGCGGCCCCGGCGACTGCGGTCCCGGACCCGACTGCGGCTCCTGACCCGACGGATCCCGCCGGCTCATGCCCTCATTCCTCCTCATTCCGCCGCGAGGTGAGCAGGGCGGAGAGCCGGTGGATGACGGGACGAGGAGCCGCGCGCAGCGCTGCGACGATGACCTTCCACCGCAGCTGGGGGACGCTCACGGTGCGGCCGCGGGCGACATCGCGCAGACACTCCTCGACGAGGTCGTCGGCATCGAGCCAGAGGAGATCGGGGATCGAGGTGCCGGCGATGCCGGCGCGCGCATGGAATTCGGTGCGCACCCATCCGGGCACGAGAGCGGTGACGGTCACTCCCGTCCCGGCCGTCTGCACCGACAGCGACTCGGAGTAGTTCTGCGTCCACGCCTTGATCGCGGTGTAGTTGTTCTGGGTGAGCCCGGCGCTCACCGAGCACACGTTGATGATCCAGCCGCGCCCGCGCAGCGCCATCGCCCGGGCGGCCGCACCGCCGAGGACGAGCACCGCCCGCTGCATGACCTCGAAGCCCCGATCATGCTGCCGCAGGTCGGGGTCGAGCAGGCTCGAGCGGACGGAGAACCCGGCATTGCTGACGAGGATGTCGATCGGCGGCCGCGACCCCGGGGCCTCGATGCGCGCGGCGACCTCGGCCTGCGCCTCCCGGTCGGAGAGGTCGGCGACGATGGTCTCGACGGCGACCCCGGTGCCGGCGCGCAGATCCGCGGCGAACTCCTCGAGCCGGTCGCGATTCCGGGCGACGAGCACGAGGTCGACCCCGCGAGCGGCGAATGCGCGCGCGAACGCGGCGCCGATGCCGGCGGTGCCTCCGGTGATGAGAGCAACATGCATACTTGTCACGATACAGTGACGCGGGTCATACTCGCTGGTGACTGCGCGATGACTTCGCCCGTGGTCCCATCCGATTCGGCCGCGACTCCGAATCAGACTCCGATACCGTTTCCTCACACCCCGATAGGCAGCACATGACACCGAGCCGCATTCTCCTCACCGGTGCGACCGGATTCCTCGGTCAGGCGGTCCTCCAGGCTCTCCTCGAGAGCCGACCGGAGGACACCGTCACCGTCCTCGTCCGTCCCCGCGGGACGCAGACGGGCCGGGACCGGGTGGAGAGGCTGCTGACCAAGCCCGTCTTCGCCGAGTGGAGCGCCAGGGTCGGGGACGATGTCGTCGCCGAGGCGGTGCGGACGAGAGTCGAGGTCCTCGAGGGTGACCTCACCGACCTGCCGTCGCTGCCGGAGCCGATCGACATCGTCATCCACTCCGCCTCGAGCGTGTCCTTCGACGCGCCCATCGACGAGGCGTTCCGGACGAACGTCGGCGGGGTCGAGAACCTCTACCGGGCGCTGCTCGACTCCGGTCAGGACCCGCACGTCATCCACGTCTCCACCGCGTACGTCGGCGGGATCTCGAAGGGCGTGGCCCAGGAGCGCCGACTCAGCCACGCCGTCGACCACCGCGCCGAGTCCGCGGCCGCCGAGCTCGCGCGCGAGCGCGTCGATGCCGAATCGCGGACCCCGGAGAGCCTGCGCGGATTCCTCCGGCAGGCCCGCGCACAGAGCTCGCGGATGGGACCGAAGGCCGTCGCCGCCGCCGCGGAGGCCGCGCGCGAGGCCCACGTCGCCAGCCGCCTCGTCGACTTCGGCCGCACCCGCGCCGAGTCGCTGGGGTGGACCGACGTCTACACGTTCACGAAGGCGATGGCCGAACGGGTCGCCGAGGAGGAGTGGGCCGACACCGGCCATCGCGTCTCCTTCGTCCGACCCTCGATCATCGAATCGGCGCTGCGGCACCCGCATCCCGGGTGGATCGACGGCTTCAAGGTCGCCGACCCGCTCATCATGGCCTACGCGAACGGCAGTCTCTCCGAGTTCCCCGGTCACGCGGACTCCGTGCTCGACATCATCCCCGTCGACTTCGTCGTCAACGTCATCCTCGCTCTCGTCGACCGGGATGGTGACCCCGGTGACGCGGATGCCGCTCACGGTGACGGACTCGCACGGGAACCGGAGTACTTCCACGTCGTGTCCGGGACGAGCAATCCGCTCCCGTTCCACCAGATGGTGCGCACGGTGCGCGAGTACTTCCTCGACCGTCCGCTGCCCGATCCCGACGGCGAGCCCACCCCGGTGCCGGAGTGGAGCTTCCCGAACTCCGAGCTCATCGAGCAGCGGATCCGCCTGAAGGAACTGAGCTCCCGGGCGGGTCGCAGCATCGTCGACCGCCTCCCGTCATCCCGCCGGACCCGGCAGTGGGCGGCGCGACTGAGCCGCATCGACTCCGGGCTGCGCTCGCTGCGCCAGTTCGCCGACCTCTACCGCCAGTACACGAAGACGGAGATGGTCTTCGACGACGCCGCGACCCGTGCCCTGCAGGCGGCGCTGCCGCCCGGTCACGCCAGGAGCTTCGACGTCACCGAGATCGACTGGGACCGGTACTTCAAGGACATCCACCTGCCCGCGGTCACGGAGCTCACCCGCAGCTATGCCCGCAAGCGCGGGCGCACCACCGCCCGGCAGGCGAGTCCGGCCCCGATCGCCCCGGCCTCGGACGCCCTCGCCGTCTTCGACCTCGACGGCACGGTGATCTCGACGAACATCGTCCGGCAGTACGCGGCCGTGGTCCGCGCGACCCAGCCGCCCCACCGCTGGCCGGCCGCGCTCGCCGGCATCGCGGGGATCGTTCCGGGCCTGCTGCGGGCGGAGTCCCGCGACCGCTCGGAGCTCATCCGCATGGTCAACCGCCGCTACAAGGGGTTCCGCATCGAGCAGCTGCGCGAGGTCATCGCCGGCGGTCTCGGGGAGCGCATCCGCAGCTCGATCCGTCCGCAGGCGCGCACCCTCATCGATGAGCATCGCGCGGCCGGGCACCGCACCGTGCTCGTCACCGGGGCCCTCGAGGTCCTCGTCGAACCGCTGGCCGATCTCTTCGACGAGGTCGTCGCCACCCGCATGGACGTCACCGACGCCGGGGTCCTCTCCGGCTACCTCGCGACGCCGCCGCTCGTCGACGAGGCCCGCGCGAACTGGCTGCGCAAGTACGCGAGCGGGATCGGCGCCGACCTCGGGAAGTCGACCGGCTACGGGGACTCGCTCGCCGATGCGGCGTGGCTCGAACTCGTCGGCGAACCGATCGCCGTCACCCCTGACCTGGGCCTCTACGGACTGGCCCTGAAGAAGCGATGGAAGGTGCTCGAATGGTGACCAGCGACCATCCGCCGGGCCACGTCAACGGTCGGCTGTTCTCCGACGCCGCGCATCCGACGGTCCTCGTCACCGACTTCGACGTCCCGGGCTACCTCGCGGCGGCTCGTGGTCGGATCGCGGTCGATGCCGCGCATCTCGACCTGCCCGCCGAGGCGGCCCGTGACCTCGGGTTCCTCTGGCGCCTGGAGAACTCCGCGCTGGCCGAGACGCGGGCGATGCTCGCCTCGTGGACGGCCAACGAGGCGCGGATCACCGCCTTCGTCACCGCGTGGGGCTACGAGCGGTACTGGCTGGCCCGGGCGCTGCGCGAGATCCTCGACGCCGCAGACGCTCGCCGTTCGCCGCGCACCCCGCGCTCCCTGTCGTCGACGCTGCGCGGCATCTGGGTCGAACGTGCCCTGCCGATCGTCGCGCCCGTCCTCGGCGGAGCCGTCAAGGAGCCCATCACCGCCGGTCACATGGCCCGGCTGGCCATCCAGGAGGGTGCGCTGCAGGCCGCGGAGCGGGCACTGCTGCCGCGCCTGACGGGGGAGGCCGCCCGGGTCCTCGCCGAGGTGGTCGACCGGCGGGATGAGATCGTGCGGTTCTTCCGCACCGAGGCGATCGCCCGCATCACCCGGTCCCGTGCCGAAGCGCTCACCGCGCGTCTCCACGTCGCCAGGCCGTGGGCGCCGCTGCGGATCGTCGGCGTGCCCGACCCCGACGAGGCGGTCGCCCTGTCGAGTCTGTTCACCGGCAGCTTAGCCCGGCAGGAGCTCAGCGATTCCGATGCCGTCATCGGCCGGCTGCTGCCCGGGGACCCGCAGCCGTCGGTGACCCAGGTGCGGGCGGCCCTGCGCACCGCGCGGCGAGCGGACGGTCCGAGCGCCTCGGCGCCGATATCTCGAGTGAGGAGTGAGCATGGCGTTTGACTTCGACAACTACGCCGAGACGTCCGAGGCGGTCAAGTGGTCCGACCTCGATCTCGATGTGTTCGACGAGATGCCGCTGGACCGCGACACGCTGCGGTCGGTGCGCTACATGTGCGATGTCGAGTACCACACGACGTGCTTCGTCCGGGAGCTGCTCGTCACTCCCTCCCATCGGGAGGACGCACCGGCGGCGTTCATGACGATGTGGAACCGGGAGGAGTTCTGGCACGGTGAGGCGCTCGCCGCCGTGCTCGAGAAGCACGGCATCCACGTCGACTACGACGAGATCAAGGCCAAGCGCGCAGGACTCGGCTGGAAGCTCGCGCTCGGCCCGGCGAAGCAGTCGCTGCTGGCGAACATGGTCGGCTCCGACTTCATCGCCGTCCACATGGCGTGGGGCGCGGCCAATGAGCTGTCGGCGACAGCCGGCTACCGGCGGATGGCGGCGATGCAGGACCACCCCGTGCTCTCACCGCTGCTCGAGCGCATCGCCAAGCAGGAGACGCGGCACGTCGCCTTCTACTCGACCCAGGCCCGGGAGCGCCTCGAGGACAACCCGCGGGCGCAGCGGATCGTGCAGCTTGCGCTGGGGAAGCTGTGGAAGCCGGTGGGCTCGGGCATGATGGACGACGCCGAGGTCAAGCACGTGATGTCCTATCTCTTCCGCGGCCAGAGCGAAGAGGTCGACAAGCTCGACAAGCGCGTGCAGAAGCTGCCGGGCCTCGGCGATCTCACGATCTTCCGCAACGCCTTCGCCCGCCTCGGCATCGAATAGGGGCTGCCTCGGCATCGAGTGAGGGCCACCCCGGCCTCGCAACGGGGACTCACCCGTCCGTGACTGCCGGACCCGGCGGGGACCAGGCCCCGCCTCGGCGAGGTCACAGCAGTTTCGTCGGGTCTCCCGGAGCCCCGGCCTCGGGGTGGGAGTCGGTGCGCCCGAGCCCCCGCGTCAGCCGGTCGACGAGGGGTTCGTTGACGTGGGCGGAGAAGAACGCGATGAGCGGGCCGACGAAGAACGCCGTCATGATCGTCCCCACGCCCACGGGCCCGGAGACGAGAAGGGCACCGACGAGGACGATGAGGTCCTGGGGGACGCGCACGCGCTGGTACTTCCAGCCGGTGCGGTCGACGATGATCGGCGCTATCGCATCGTAGGGTGCGGTGCCGACCCCTGCGGAGATGTACCCGCTGGCCCCGAACGCGAAGACGATGATCCCGATCGCGAAGAACAGGGCGGCCATCGCGTGATCGTCGGGGGCGACGGCGAGCGGGTCGAGCAGGCTCGCGAACACCTGGATGAAGAACCCGGTGAGCGTCATGTTGATGAGCGTGCCGACGCCGATGTACCTGCGCGCGAAGATGAGGACGGGGATGAAGAGGATCGCGTTGCTCAGCAGCTGGTACGCCCCGAGGCTCCACCCGATCCTCTCGCTGATCCCGATGTTGAGGGCGGTGTAGGGGTCGACGCCGACCCCGCCGGTCTGCAGGATCGCGGCCCCGAGACCGATGAGGACGACGCCGATGAGCGCGTAGAGCGCCCGGATGACTCGACAGCGCAGCGACCAGTTCTTCGTCGCATCCGACGACGCCGAGGTGTTCATGGGTTGATCTCCCAAGGTGCGGGTGAGGGGATGGCTGCTGGTGCGCCGGTGGTAAGGCGGTGCGCCGGTGGGGTGGGGCGCGTTCGGTTCAGCTCTGCAGGTCGATGACGACCTTGATGTCCCCGGGTTCGTGGTCGAAGGCGTCGAGGGCGCGGGTCAGCGGCACGGTCCGGGTGATGAGCGCGGACAGCCACTGCGGATCGGCCGCCGCCAGCGCCTCGGCGGCCTGCCGCCAGTGCTCGACGTTGGCGTTGACGGACCCGACGATCGCGACATTGTCGAGGACGATCTGCTTGCCGATCGTCGCGAGGTCGAGCTCGGTCGCGCCCTGCGGATCGTGCATCCCGAGCAGGCAGATGACCTGGTAGGGGGTGACGGCATCGAGGATGTCGGCGAGCGTCCGGGAGTCGCCCGTGGTGTCGAGGACGATGTCGGGCTGCACCTCGGCGAGGATCTGCGGCAAGTCGCCGACGTGGAAGTGCCCGCCGAGCTCCCGCACGAGCTTCTCCTTGTTCGGCTTCTGCGAGGAGTTGACGACATGGACCTCGAGCCCGCGCTGACGCCCGAGGAGGGCGGTCAGGAGACCGATCGTGCCCCCGCCGATGATGACCGCGGTCTGCGGATCGAAGAACGCGCGCCCGCCGACCTCGTAGACCTCGTCCCAGGCCTTCGCGACGACCGAGGTCGGCTCCATGAGGACACCGGTCTGTCCGAGCGCGGGGTCGAGGCGGATCGCGAAGTCCTCTTTGACGACCCACTGCTCGGACCCGAAGCCGTTGAGCTCCTTGATGCCGCGTTCGGTGTACTCGCCGTTGCGGCACATGTCGAACTCGCCGTGCGCGCACGCCGGGCACGGCACCGGATCGGGACGGCGGACGACCCCGGCGATGAGGTCGCCGACGGCGAAGTCGGAGCCGTCGGGCACGGCCTCGACCCGGCCGAGGGACTCATGGCCGATGATGAGCCGCTCCTGACCGGGCGGCGCCCACCCGTACTGCCCGCCGTTGAGCTCCCGGTCGGTGCCGCAGACCCCGATCGCCAGGCCGGTGACGAGGAGTTCGTCGGCCGCAGGCTCCGGAAGAGCCGCCTCGGTGACGGCGAGGGAATCGGCCGTGCCCGGTTCGACGCTCAGTGCTCTCATCATGGTCCTCTCAGGTGGGTGTCCGTGCTGGTCAGTTCGGTGGGATGGGGGCGCCGAGGTGGTGGGGTGCTGTTCCCGTCCGTGGGCTCGCGCCGGGGGCGGTGGGCTCAGCCGTCGAAGGGTGCCACCGGCACTCCCGTGGCCCCGGGGGTCGCGGCGAAGACGGCTCCGGCCTCGGGCTGGGCGCCCGGGGTCAGCCCCTCCTGGCTCGTCGTGATGAAGAGGGTGCGCAGGTCGGGACCGCCGAAGGTGCACGCCGTGACGTTGGTGACGGGCAGCTCGATGACCTCGAGGAGTGTGCCGGTCGCGTCGCGGCATTCGACGCGGGAACCGCCGTAGATCGCCGTCCACACATTGTCCTCGGCGTCGAGGCAGAGTCCGTCGGGACCGCCCGCCGGGTCGTCGGAGTCGAGGGTGAAGAGGCGGCGGGGGTTCGTCAGCCCCGACTCCTCATCCCAGTCGAGGACCCACGTGCTGCGGGTGGGGGTGTCGTTGTAGTAGGCGCGGTCACCGGATGAGGCCCAGGCGATGCCGTTGGAGATCGTCACGTCGTCGAAGACGGTGGACACGGCGCCGTCGCCGCTGATCTGGAAGAGGGTCGCCCCGCCGTCTCCTTGGTCGTAGCGCATCGTGCCGGCGAGGAACCGTCCCGTCGGGTCGCAGCCGCCTTCGTTGAGGCGGACCTCGGGGTCGGAGACGAGTTCGGCGACCGTCGTCCAGTCGCCGCCGGTCGGGTCGTCGGAGACGCTGAGTCCGTGCTCGGTGAGCACCGCGATGCCGCCGGACATTCGGGGGCGCAGGCATGCGGCGACGGGTCCGGGCACATCGAGGACGGTCACCTCGTCACTCGTCGTCCCGCCGTTCGGGGCGCCGGCGGACGCGCTGCTGCCCGCGGTACCGCTCGGGCTGCCGCTGCCGGTCTGGCTGCGGGTGCCGGGTGCGCCGTGCGCGGTGAGGACCCGCCCGGCGAGCATATCGACGTAGCGCAGGGAATTCGCCGCCTGGGACCCGTCGTCGGGCCACCACACGGGTCCCTCGGCATGAAAGGCGATGGGCGGGACGAACAGTTCGGCGCGCATGGGACCTGCCTTCAGCAGCGGTTGTCGGTTCCGGGACACCGCCGCGTCAGCGGCGTCATCCGTGGTGACCACGCTATGCGGGGTCGTCCCGTGCGTCAACGGCAAGGCACGTGGTAGTCCGACCGCCGTGCGGGGTGCCTCCGAGGTCACCGCCGCAGGGGTGCGAGGGCGCGGTCAGCGGTGTCCGGAGCACAGGGTAGAGTTCGATCCGGAGGCGTCTGGCGTCCTGGTGGGCCCCCCGGTCTTCAAAACCGGTGAGACCGAGCATCTCGGTCTGGCGGGTTCGATTCCCGTCCGCCTCCGCCACACGCCCGCACCGGCCCGAGCACGGTCGTGCACGCACCGAGGAGGAGGCAGCCATGGTCGAGCCCGACCCCCGCCGGAGCATTCCGCGCACCGACCGTCTCCTCGCCCTTCCCGAGGTCGAGGCCGCCCGCGACCGCCTCGGCGAATCGGTCATCCGCGCGGTCATCGCCGATGCCCAGTCCCGCGCGCGCAGCGGGGAGCTCCCCGTCGCCGAGGTGACCCCCACCGTCATCGCGGCCGTGACCGACCAGGGTGCCTCCTCGCTCACCCCGGTGCTCAACGCCACGGGCATCATCGTCCACACGAACCTCGGCCGCGCACCGCTCTCACCAGGAGCGCAACAGGCGATCGCCGATGCCGCAGGCTATGTCGACGTCGAACTCGACCTCGAGTCCGGCAAGCGGAGCAAACGCGGCGTCGGCGCGAAGCAGGCCCTGCTGCGGGCCTGCCCGGCCGCCGAGGACGCCCTCGTCGTCAACAACGGCGCCGCCGCCCTCCTCCTCGCCGTCACGGCCCTGCGGGGAAGCGACTCGGCCGAACCGGGAAGCCATTCGACTGAACGGCGGAGCGGCACGGCCGCGGCCGCCCGACCCGTCACGCCTGATGAGATCGTCGTCAGCCGCGGCGAGCTCGTCGAGATCGGTGCCGGCTTCCGCCTCCCCGACCTCATGGTCACCACCGGCATGCGGCTGCGCGAGGTCGGCACGACGAACCGCACCCACCTCGCCGACTACGCTGCCGCGCTCACCCCGGCGACGGCGAGCCTGCTCAAGGTCCATACGAGCAACTTCCGTCTCACCGGATTCACCGCCGAGGCGACCCTGCCGCAGCTGCGCACGCTCGCCGACGAGCACGACCTCCCGCTCATCGCTGACCTCGGCAGCGGGCTGCTCACCCCCGATCCGGCACTGCCCGACGAACCCGACATCGACACGGCCCTGCGCGCCGGCGCCGACGTCGTCATCGTCTCCGGCGACAAGCTCCTCGGCGGGCCGCAGGCCGGGATCCTCCTCGGGTCCACCGCGGCCATCGAGCGCATCGCCACCCACCCGCTGGCCCGCGCGATGCGCACCGACAAGCTCACGCTCGCCGCGCTCGAGGCGACGATCGCCGGGCGCGGCAACCCCGTCCACGATGCCCTCCACATCGACCTCGACCGGCTGCGGGAGCGCACGGAGACCCTCGCCGAGGCGGTCGGCGGATCCGTCGTCGCCCACGACGGTCGCGTCGGCGGCGGGGGAGCCCCCGGGGTGCCCCTGCCCGGATGGGCGCTCGAGATGCCCGAGGCACTCGCCGCCCCCCTGCGCGCAGGCGATCCCGCCGTCGTCGCCCGGGTCCACCAGGGCGTGTGCCTCATCGACCTGCGGTGCGTGCCGGAAGCCGCCGACGACGCAGTCGCCGCGGCGATCAGGACTGCGTCGGACCGCCTCGGCGAGGGTTCCTGATGTTCGTCGTCGCCACCGCCGGGCACGTCGATCACGGAAAGTCGACCCTGGTCAAAGCGCTGACCGGGATGGAACCGGACCGGTGGGAAGAAGAGCGCAGGCGCGGGCTGACGATCGATCTCGGGTTCGCGTGGACGACGCTGCCCTCGGGCCGGGAGGTCGCGTTCGTCGACGTTCCCGGGCATGAGCGGTTCCTGTCCAACATGCTCGCCGGGGTCGGGCCCGCGCCGATCGTCTGCTTCGTCATCGCCGCGGACAAGGGGTGGCAGGCCCAGTCGAGCGATCACCGGGATGCGATCACGGCGCTCGGGATCGACCGCGGCCTCGTCGTCATCACCCGCGCGGACCTCGCGCCTGACACCATAGCTGCGACGGAAGCCCAGGTGAGGACCCAGCTGCAGGGCACACCGCTCGCCGAGGCGCCGATCGTCACGGTCTCGGCGACGACGGGGGAGGGGATGGACGACCTCGTCGCCCGCCTCGACGAGGTGACCGCAGCGGCCCCGGCCCCCGACCCCGCTGCGCGCGTGCGGCTGTGGCTCGACCGCGCGTTCTCGATCACCGGGGCGGGCACCGTCGTCACCGGCACGCTGACCGCGGGAACCCTGCGGGTGGGGCAGCGCATGGAGCTCGTCGGGGCGTCGACGTCGGCCCGCACGGGGATCCGCGGGATGCAGAGCCGGGAGTCCTCCGCCGAGGTCGTCACCCCGGCCGCCCGCGTCGCCGTCAACCTCCGAGACGTCTCCGCCGACGACATCCACCGCGGTGACGCCCTCATCACGCCCGATGCGTGGCCGATCGTCACGGTCGTCGACGTCCGCCGCACGATGGGTGAGCCCCTCGACGACGGCGTCCATGAGCTCATGCTCCACATCGGCACCGCGGCCGTGCCCGTGCGCCTGCGGCCCTTCGACGCCGACCACGCCCGGCTCACCCTCGACCGGCCCCTGCCGCTCGAGCTCGGCGACCGGGTCGTGCTGCGCAATCCCGGCAGCCGCAACGTCTTCGCCGGCGTCGTCGTCCTCGACGTCGATCCGCCTGAGCTGGGACGACGCGGCGACGGGGTGCGTCGGGCCGCTGAGCTCGCCGACCGGCCGGTGACCGGGGATGTCCTCGCCGAGGTGGCCCGCCGGGGAGCCGTCGAGCGCGCGGTGCTCGCACGGTTCGGGGTGGTGGGTGCGGGGTCGGCCTCGTCCATCGATGCGAGCGGTGTGGCCGGTGCGGCCGACGCGGGCGGTGGCGCCGGTGCGACCCTGCCGGCCGGTGTCGAGGCCCTGGACGGGTGGCTCGTCCACACTCCAACACTCGAGGCGTGGGTGACGGCGGCACGCGAGACTGTGTCGAGACAGCTGGCCGCGCAGCCGATGGCGGCGGGCGTGCCGGTCAAGGTCGTCATCGAGGCGCTGCGACGCACGGATCCGCCGCTGCCGGACGGCGGTGGAGCGCTCGTGGCGACGACCATCGGGCGGGCCGGTCTCGAGACCGCTGACGGTATGGTGCGCCCACCGGGTCACACAGCCGATCTCGGTCCCGCCGAGGCCGGGGTCGCCGCACTCGAACGTCGCCTCGCGGCCGATCCGTTCGATGCGCCGGAGGCGGACGATCTGCGGGCGCTGCGCCTGGGAGCGCGGGAGCTCGCGGTCGCAGAGAAGGCGGGGAGGGTGCTCCGCCTCGGCGATGGTGTCGTCGTCTCACCGCGCACCCCGGCGCAGGCGATGCGTCTGCTCGCCGGTCTCGCTCAGCCGTTCACGACGAGTCAGGCTAGGCAGGCGCTCGGCACGACGCGGCGGGTCGTCATCCCGCTCCTCGAGCACCTCGATGGCCGCGGCTGGACGAGGCGCCTCGACGGCTCGCATCGTGAGGTCGTGCGGTAGGGAAGGCCCCTGCGGCCGCTCACACTCCTGCGCCCCCGTCTCGGTAGCGCGCGCCGGCGGCGGTGAGCCCGTCGAGGATGGTGAGGTCCCCCGGTGGGAGATCGAGCGCGAACGCTCCGAGGTTCTCATCGAGTCGATGCGGCTTGCTCGTTCCCGGGATCGGCACGACGTCGTCGCCGCGGCGCAGGAGCCAGGCGAGTGCGACCTGGGCCGGGGTCGCGCGGTTGCGGGCGGCGATTCCCCGGATCGTGTCGACGAGCTGCGCGTTGTGCTCGCGGTTCCTTCGCGACCACCGCGGCAGGAAGCGGCGGAAGTCGAGCAGCCCCGGTTTGAGCGCGGCCGCGTCGCCGGAGAGCATGCCCCGGCTGATCGGCGAGTACGCGACGATCCCGATGCCGAGCTCCCTCGCCACCGGCACGACATCGTCCTCGAGTTCGCGGGAGACGATCGACCACTCCATCTCGATCGCGGCGATCGGATGCGTGGCATGCGCTGTGCGCAGATCGGCCGCCCCGACCTCCGAGAGCCCGATCTCGCGCACGAGACCGCGGTCGACGAGCTCGGCCATCGCCCCCACCGACTCCGCGATGGGGACGGTCGGATCGATGCGGTGGAGATAGTAGAGGTCGATGACGTCGGTGCCGAGACGACGCAGAGACGCCTCGGCGCTGGTGCGGATGTAGGCCGGGTCGCCCTTGACCCCGCGAGGCAGGCCGACGACCGGCAGCGTCGTGATCCCGCACTTCGTCGCGATGATCGCCTCATCGCGACGCCCGGCGATCGCGCGGGCCACGAGCTCTTCGTTCGCGCCGTTCGCGTACATGTCGGCGGTGTCGAGCAGGGTGACGCCCCGGTCGAGGGCATGCCGGATCGTCGCGACCCCGCCGGCGGGATCGCCGCGGCCGTAGACCATCGTCATGCCCATGCAGCCGAGCCCCATCCGAGGGACGTCGAGCGCGCCGAGGCGGGTGTGCGGAAGGCCGGTCTGCGGGCGGTCGGTCATGGCCTCAGGCTAATCGGTCGAGTGAACCGGAAGCTGAGGGGAAGATGAACGCTCGGCGAGGCGACACGCGCCGTCGTGTCTGCCGAAAGTCGACATGCGCTCAACTAGTCGAGGACATATCGACTTTTTGCAGACGAATGCACGGCCCCTTACCCCGCGAGCGCCCCCGACGCCAACCGCCGGACCACCTCGGTGAGGTGATGGAGGCCGGAGAGAAGGTCCTCGTCCTTCGTGAATTCCTCGAGGCTGTGGGAGACCCCGCCGACGCTGGGGACGAAGAGCATGACGGTGGGCACGGTGTCTTTCATATTCGTCGAGTCGTGGCCGGCCACCGTCATCACCGGCGCCGAGGTGAGCCCGAGGTCATCGGCGACCGCGCGGGCGAGCTCGACGCCCTCGGCCGGGTACGGGTTCTGATCCCAGCTGTGCTCCGCGGTGATCTCGATGTCGACGCCGACCTCCTCGGCGACCGTCGCGACAGTGGACATGAGCGAGGCATGGGCGGCGGCGATCACCTCGGCGCTGGGGGAGCGCAGGTCGATGAGCAGCTCGACGTCGCTCGCGACGACGACCGGGGAGTTCGGGTAGACGGTGAGCTCGCCGCACGCGGTGTGCAGCGCACCGGGCTCGAACTCGTCGACGAGGTCGCGGGCGGCGACGACGAGCCGGGCCGCACCGAGCAGGGCATCCCGGCGATCGGCCATGAGCGTCGAGCCGCTGTGCGCCTGCGCGCCGTGGACCCGGAATTCGAACTTGTGGGCGGCCCACGTCGCGCCCACGAGCCCGATCGTCACGCCGTCCTCCTCCATGCTGCGGCCCTGTTGGACGTGGATCTCGGCATAGGACGCGATCGGCGGGGCCGTGAAGCCGCCGCGTTCGCCGAGGGCATCGAGCGCCTCGGCGACGGTGATGCCCTGCGGGTCGGTCGTCGTCAGCGCCGCCTCGAGGTCGGCCTTGCCGGTGAAGACGTTGCTGCCCATCATCGACGGTTTGAAGCGGGAGCCCTCCTCGTTGAACCAGTTGACGACGGCGAGGTTGAACCGCGCCCGGCTCGGGTCGGCGCGCAGCTCCTCGGCGACGGCGAAGGCGGCGTGCGCGCTCGCCATCACCCCGTACGCCCCGTCGAAGCGCCCGGCTGTCGGCTGCGAATCGAGGTGGGAGCCGGTGAGGACGTAGGGGGCGCCGGGCACGAGTTCGAGCAGCCCGAACTGATTGCCGATCGCGTCCCGCTCGACGACGAACCCGTGTTCCTGAAGCAGCCGCGCGAACCATGCGCGCTGCTCGCCGTCGGCGGGGCTCGCCGCCTGCCGGTCGACACCGTTCGTGCCTGGCACGGCTCCGAAGCGGGAGTGGACGGCCCAGTCGGCGAGGAAGTCGGCGTCGCGGTCGGCCCGGTCAGGCAGGTTCTCCGGCGCCGAGGTGGTCGTGTCGTTCATCGAGGGGTCCTTCTGTGCGCGTGGGGTGTGGTCAGTGCTTGAAGCCGGGGAGGGCGACGCTCAGCCGCGGCGCGATGGCTCCGGCGAACGCGGTGAAGAGGGAGAGGAAGACGAGCATCGCCGCCGCCGGCCACCAGTGGTCGCCGGCCGAGGCGACGAAGCCGGTGGCGAGCAGCGGGATGAAGCCCGAGAGCATGCCCGCCGCATTCTGCGCCATGCCCACTCCCGTGTAGCGGGTGGTCGCGGGGAAGAGGCCGGTGAGCACGGTGCCCGAGGCGGCGTAAGGGAACGAGAGCGCGCCGACGGCGACGGTCATCGCGATGACGATGAGCACCGGCTGGCCGGAGGAGAACATGAGGAACGCGGGCACCGCGACGACCGCGGAGAGGATGCCGCCCCAGAGGATGACGCGGCTGGCGCCGAACTTCGCCCCGAGCATTCCGCCCCAGATGAGGATGAAGATCTCGACGAACGCGGCGACCATGCTGCCGAGCAGGAGAAGCGAATCGTCGTAGCCGAGGATGGTGACGCCGTAGTACACGCAGAACGCGGTGACGAGGTAGAACCCGCCGACGCCGAGGAGCGCGGCGGCCATGCCGACGATGATCTGCTTCCAGCTGTTCTTCAGCGTCGTGCTGATCGGGCTCTTCTCGACCTCACCGGTCTCCTCGAGCTGGCGGAAGACCGGGGACTCCTCGAGGCGGCTGCGGATGTAGACGGCGACGAGGAGGAGCGGGATCGCGACGAGGAACGGGATGCGCCAGCCCCACGAGTTGAAGTTCTCCTGCGAGAGCAGCAGCGTCATGACGAAGAACCCGCCGGAGGAGAGGATCGTGCCGATCGGCGAACCGATCTGCGGGATCGCGGCGTAGCGGGCGCGCAGGTGGAGCGGGGCGTTCTCGACGACGAGCGTCATCGCCCCCGACCATTCACCGCCGACGAAGAGACCCTGGGCGATGCGCAGGAGGACGAGGAGGACCGGGGCGGCGAACCCGATCGCCGCGTAGGTCGGCAGCATGCCGATGAGTCCGGTGACGATGCCGATGCCGACGATCGTGATCATCAGCACCCGCCGCCGCCCGATCCTGTCGCCCATCCGACCGAAGATGATTCCGCCGATCGGACGCGCGGCAAGGCCCACACCGAAGGTGGCGAACGACGCGAGCGCGGCGGCCGTGGCGTTCTCGGAGGTGAAGTACTGGACGTTGAAGATCAGCGCGGCGGCGGCGCTGAAGAGGAAGAAGTCATACCATTCGAGCGCCGTGCCGATGAGCGCGCCGACGGCGACCTTGTTGGCGTCCTTGACGCTGAGTTCCTGGGTCGCGTCGTATTCGATCGCCGAGGTGGTGGGCTTGCTGCTCATGCGTGATCTCCGTCGGGTGCGCCGGTCGGGTGCGACCGGTGGGTCGCGGCTATCGCGGGTGGCGCCGCGATGACGTTCCTGTGACTCACGACACTACCGAGGGAGAACGCTGAGTTTCCACGAGGAAATGCCGCCGTTTCACCGCCGCGGATTGTGCATCTGCACAGTCTCGCGTGTCTAAACTGGGGCGATGAGTGCGACGCACACCCTTCACGATCGCCCGCTGCCCGGGGATGAGGCCCGGTGGGGCGAACTTCTCGACGCCCTCGACCTCGACGAGCTCACCGAATCCTTCGTCGCCAGGGTCGCCGCCGTGCCGGGCTACGATCCGGCTCCGCTGCCGCTGTCCGAGCTGCGGCGGACCGGGCGGAATTCGTTCGCCACGCTCATCGACGGACTGCGCGCCGGCGGATTCACCGGTGCCGTGGCCGTCTCGACCGATGTCGGCGTCTCCCGCGCCCGGGCCGGGATCCCGCTCGAAGCGCTGATGACCGCGATCCGACTCGACTTCACCGTGCTCTGGGAGGCTCTCACCAGGGTCGCCGCACCGAGTGACGCCGAACTCGTCATCCGCCACACCGGGGACGTCCTCAGCACCGTCGATGACTACATCGTCCAAGTCCAGCAGGCGTACACGGCGGAGCAGGCGCGGATGCGCGCCGAGGAGTCCTCGGTCCGCCAGGGCGTCATCGCGGGACTCTTCCAGGACGCCGACCCGACCGCCGAACGGCTCGCAACGATCGCCTCGGCGCTGGGCCTCGAGGTCGACGACGCGCTCATCGTCGCTGCCGCCGGTGCCGAGGACACCCCCGCCCTGCGCGTCATCGTCTCCGCGCACGAACGCGCCGGGGGGACGATGTTCACCCACCACCTCGGCGATGTGCTCATCGCGTTCACCCGGGCCCAGGGAGTGCGACCCGGCGGGGCGGCCGGGCGGGGCGAGAGCCGGGTGGAGAGCGGTCGGGCTGAGAGCGGTCGGACCGGTGGCGGCGATGAGTCGCGGACGGGTGGGAGCGGCCTGCGGGCGGACGAGATCGAGGACCGCCTCGCCGAGGCGCGCGTCGGGGTGGTCGCGGCAGCGGGACTCGGGTCGCTGCGCCGGTCGGCGCTGACCGCGCGTGACCTCGCCCAGGTCTTCGAGCCGGGCGAGACCGGGGCGATGACCTGGAGCAGAGGCTGGGCCCGGCTGGCCGGCCGGGCCCTCAACGCCACCGGCAAGTCGGTCGTCGCCGACGTCGACGACGCGCTCGCCGGGTGCGGCATCGCCGAACGCGAACGTCTCGTCGAGGCCGTGCGCGCCTACCTGGACTCCGGAAGCATCGGTCGGACCGCAGACGTCCTCTACTGTCACCGCAACACCGTGGCCAACCGTCTGCGCCGCTTCGCCGAGGTGACCGGCGTCGACCCGACGATCCCGGTGCAGGCGGCGCGCCTCGTCGTCGCGTGGGCGTGAGGGGTCGAGGGTGCCGGGTTCGGTGTGCCGGGTCGGCGGTGCCGGGTTCGGTGCGCCGGGTCGCGCGCATCGAGTGACTGTGTCAGTGGTCGAGCGCATACTGGAGGCATCGCGCAGGGCAGTGTCGCCCACGCGGTGGCACGGCAGGTTCGATCACTCATCATGCGAGGTGGATAGCAATGCCAGTCATTCCCCATGTCTTCATCAGCGGCGGTCAGTGCGCTGCCGCGTTCGAGCGGTACCGCGACATCTTCGGCGGTGAGCTGACGCTCACACGGTCGAAGGATGCGCCGCCGGAGGCGCGCATGCCCGGCGCGAGCGAGGATTCGGTCATGCACGCCGAACTGTCCTTCGGCGACTCGCGCATCATGGGCGCCGACGATCCGACCGGTGACGGCGGCGCGATGACCGGAGTCGCGCTCAATTTCGTCGCGCCCGATGTCGACGCGGCGACGGAGGTCTTCGAGGCGCTCTCGGCGGGCGGGCAGGTGCAGATGCCGCTCGGGCCGACGTTCTGGTCCCCGGGTTTCGGCGCCTGCGTCGACCAGTTCGGTGTCCCGTGGATGGTCGACACGAGTCAGGGAGACGGCAGCGCCTCGTAGCTCTGACCGTGAGGGCCGGTGAGGGCTGTGGCGACGCCGTCGACGGCGAGGACGAAGCGTCCGTCCGCACCGTCGACGCCGTGGTCGGCCAGCTGTGCGCCGATGTCCGGCAGCACGTGCTCGCCCTCGTTGCTCAGCCACACGACGTCGGGGTGGGCCCGCATGATCGCGACGAACTCGTCCCGGCTCTCCGGGTCGACGTAGGCGAGGACTGCGCTGTGGAACACGACGACCTGTGATTCCGCGGGTGCCTCGGCGATGAGTCCCGCGACGGTCGTCGTGAGGTCGCCGGTGACGAGTCTCGGCGGGTCCGCGGCGGCGATGGCCGCAGCGGCCTCGAGCCGGTCGCGCCGCACGGTGTGCTCGGGCCAGATGAGGGAACGCAGCCAGGCCCGCTCATCGAGGTCGGTGATGTCGAGCGGATTGAGATCGATGCCCGCGCGCCAGATGACCTCGGGAAGCCGGGTCGGCGGCAGAACCCCCGCGATGTCACAGGTCAGGTCGACGGTGCTCGGCCCGTCGACGGGATCGAGGTGGGTGACAGCGGGTTCCGCGGCCGTGGATTCCCCAGCGGCGACTGTCCGGGCCTCGCCGTCCCTGGGATCGTCCTGCGCGGCGCCAGAAGGCTCGCGCGCGTTCTGCGCGGCGTCGGAGTCGGCGCCGGAGGGTTCGCGCTCGTCCGGGCGCGGACTGGCACCCGTGCGGTAGGTGTAGCTGTAGCGGTCCGGGTAGAGGCACAGCCCGGCCGAAGCACCGACTTCGATGAGCGAGAGCGGGCCGCTGATCTGCGCGAGCGCCGGCAGCAGCACGGCACAGCGCCCGGCCTCGTTCGTCTGGGTCGAGCGGGCGAGCATGAGCGCGCGGGTCTCGTCCCAGTGGTCGAGCAGCCACCGCCGCAGCTCGGCATAGTCGCCCTCGCCGGAGCCGAGATGCCTGGCCGCGCCGAAGAGCAGATTCGCCTGACGTTTCGGCCGCGGGAGATCAAGGAGGAGGGCGAGAATCCGGTCATCGTCGGCGACCCCTGCCGCCCACGCCGTGTAGATCGGTGAGGTCCCGGCCGCCTCGATGCGGGAGAAGTTGCGGTAGTACTCGCGCAATGTCTCGGTGTCGAGGTCAGTCATCGGTCGCATGCCATCTCACCTGCTTCTTCTCCGGCGGTGGTCGTTGGGTTCATCGTAGGCGGCGGCGACTTGGAATCGGGCAGCAGGGTGGGATTCACCGTCGGGCAGTCGGGTGACGACTCACCTCCGGGTGGCGGTGTGAGGACTCACGGCCGCCTGCCCTCTGTAGCCGGCCGTGTCCCGGTAATCGGCACCACATCGGCGAAACCCTAGGCGCGAGACCGGTCCGGGCGTAATGTGATCCCACATTCCGGAGTGCGTCACGGATCGATGTCTCCAATGTGGGTGTCGCCGGCGACGATGACGTGCGCAACCGCGCGGGCGATGGGACTCTCCGGCTCGTGAACACCGCGCACCAGCCGGCAACGCCTGATCAGAGGAGATCACATGGCAACCGATGCGAACCAGCCCGGAACCGGGGACGGTGCGGCCGCGCACCCGGGCCCCACCTCGGCGAACGATCCTGGTCACCGGAGAAACCCGGGCCCCACCTCGGCGAACGCTTCCCCCACCACCGCCGAGGCCGCGCTGGAGAAGCGGACGATGCGCAAGGTCATCGTCCGACTCATCCCGTTCATCATCGCGATGTACTTCATCAACTACCTCGACCGTACGAACATCGGCATCGCCGGCCCCGGCGGCATGACCGAGGACCTCGCCCTCAGCGCCACGCAGTTCGGATTCGCCGCGGGCATCTTCTTCTTCGGCTACCTCCTGCTCGAGGTGCCCTCGAATCTCGCGCTCCACCGCTTCGGGGCCCGGCGATGGCTCGCGCGCATCCTCATCAGCTGGGGTCTCGTCGCCGCGCTCATGGCGTTCGTACCCAATGCGTTCTGGCTCTACGCGCTGCGGTTCCTCCTCGGCGTCGCCGAGGCGGGATTCTTCCCCGGCATCATCCTCTACCTCACGTACTGGTTCCCGACGACGATGCGGGCGCGGGCGACGGCACTGTTCATGCTCGCGATCCCGCTCTCCTCGGTCGTCGGCTCCCCGCTCTCGTCGTGGCTGATCTCGAGCGGCAATGCGCTGTTCGAGGACTTCGCCGGGTGGCGGTTCATGTTCATCATCGAGGGGGTGCCCGCGATCATCCTCGGCATCGTGTGCCTCTTCTACCTCACCGACCGACCGCGGGATGCGCAGTGGCTCGAACCGGAGGAGCGGGAATGGCTGCAGGCGCGGATGGACTCCGAGGAGAACAGCAAGGCCGAGACCTTCCACTACCCGGTCCGCCGCTCGCTGCTCCAGCCGCGCGTGTGGGCGCTGTCATTCGTCTACTTCGGCATGGTCTACGGTCTCTACGCGCTCAGCTTCTTCCTTCCGACGATCATCGCCGGCTTCCAGGAGACCTTCGGCACCGAGTACTCGATCGTCGAGATCGGCTTCATCACCGCCATCCCCTACGTCTTCGGGGCGCTGTCGATGTTCTTCTGGTCCCGGCACGGCGATCGCACGGGCGAGCGGGTGTGGCACGTCGCGATCCCGCTCTTCATCGGCGGCATCTCGATCCCCATCGCCCTCTACCTCAGCTCCCCGTTCACGACGATGATCGCGGTCACCGTCACGGCGATGTCGATCTGCGCGGCGCTGCCGACGTTCTGGCCGCTGCCGCAGACGTTCCTCGCGGGCGCGGGAGCGGCCGCCGGGCTCGCGCTCATCAATTCGCTCGGCAATTCGGCCGGATTCTTCGCCCCGTACATCACCGGCTGGCTCGCCGAGCTCACCGGCGCCCAGAACGCCGGAATGTGGGTCGTCGGCGCGGCGATGGTCGCCGCCGGAATCGTCACCCTCGTCCTCAGGGCAGCACCGGTGCCCGATAGGGTGAGCGGACCATAGCTCGCCGAGGCGGCTCCTCAGAACCCCGGTGACTTCCGGTGGCGACGGAGGCGACCTGTGGTGGTGGCGGGGTAGCCTCTGTGACGACGAGGTCTGCCTGCGGTGACGACGCGATGCCCTCCGGTGACGAGGTGGGTGGGACGGGGTCGCCTCTGACAATGGAATGGCTCGTGGTTATGGCGCGATGCCCTCCGGTGACGACAGAGCCGTACTTGCCGTCGGACCACCTCGGCGAGATGACGGCCGATGATGCGACGATGACGGGGAAGACGGGCGGCGCCGGCCGCCATCCGCGTGAAGGGACCGAGACGATGACCGAGCAGAATTCAGCGACGCCAGTGGCCGGAAGCACGGGTGCGGGGGAGCCCACGATGGGAACGGCAGGCGCTGCGGTCGGGGATGCCGACGGGAATGCCTCGGCGGGTGATTCCCGCAGGGTCGCTGTCCCGCCCCTGGCCGAGCTCGCGTCCCGCCTCGGCGAAGGGGTGCTCACGACGGACCCCGACATCATCGCCGCCCACGCCCGGGACGAAGCCCTGTTCTGCCCGGCCGAGGGCGCGATCGCCCTGGTCAGGGCCACCTCGGCGAGCGACGTCCAAGAGGTCATGCGGTTCGCCACCGAACATCGGATTCCGGTCGTCCCGCAGGGGGCGCGCTCGGGGATCTCGGGCGGCGCGAACGCCTCACCGGGGGCGATCCTGCTCAGCGTGGCGCGGATGAATGACGTCGTCGCCGTCAGCGAGGCGGAGCGGACGGTCACCGTGCAGCCGGGGATCATCAACCAGGACCTCAAGGACCACCTCGCGCCGTTCGGGCTGTCGTACCCGCCGGATCCGGGGTCGGTGGGGATCTCGTCGATCGGCGGGAACATCGCGACGAACGCGGGTGGCCTGTGCTGCGTGAAGTACGGCGTGACCAGGGATTATGTCCGCAGTCTCACGGTGGTCCTCGCCGATGGGACGCTGAGCGTGCTCGGTCCGCAGACCGCGAAGGGCGTCGCGGGGCTCGATATGCGGCAGCTCTTCATCGGGTCCGAGGGCACGCTCGGCGTCATCGTCGAGGCGACCCTGCGGCTCGTGCCCGCCCTGCCCGACCCGTTCACCGCGGTCGCGACGTTCCCCGATGAGCGCAGCGGCCTGCAGACGGTCGCCGACTTCATGGCCGGCGGCGGAGTGCCGAGCCTGTTCGAGTTCCTCGACGGTTCGAGCCTGACCATGCTCAATGCATACGGCGACTTCGGCCTCGACGGGGAGGCCGGGTCGATGCTCATCATGCAGGTCGATCTCGCGGCGGCTGAGTCGGAGGCGATGATGGCGAATTTCGCCGAGGTGGCCCACGCGTGCGGTGCCCTCGACGTTGCGTACTCCGATGATCCCGCCGATTCCGCCGACCTCATCGCCGCACGGCGGATGATCCAGCCGGCGTACGAGAAGTTCGCCGGTGCGCATGGCGGGGGCCAGCTGCTCGACGACGTGTGTCTGCCGCGGGCGGCGATGCCGGAGTTCTGCGACCGACTCGACGCGCTGCGGGAGTCGTCGGGGCTGACGATCTCGCTCGTCGCGCATGCGGGAGACGGGAACACGCACCCGTCGGTGTTCTTCGATGCCGCCGACGAGGCGGAGACCGCGAAGGCGCTCGAGGTCTTCGGGGAGATCATGCGCATCGGCCTCGAGCTCGGTGGGACGATCACCGGCGAGCACGGCGTCGGATACCTGAAGAGGGACTGGCTGGGCGAGGAGCTCGACGCTGGGGCGCAGAGGATGCAGCTCGCGGTGAAGAACGCGCTCGATCCGCTCGGGATCCTCAATCCGGGGAAGATGCTCGGCGGTCTCTGAGCGGAGGCGGGGGACTGGTGGGTTGGGTGCCCGCGTGGAGGTCTGCGTGCCGGATGCAGAAGATGAGCCTGTGATGCACACGTACTTCGGCTTTGGGCACTGCAGGGTCGTCTACGGTATGTGCGCGAGTACTCGGGTCGTGTCAGCAGCGGCCTGTAGCGTTGACCCACCCTGGAACACATACGAACCCAACCCGACACCGATGTCGGGACACGCATCGGCACGTAGACAACACAACTTGCGCTATGAATCGAAGAACCTAGAACACTTGGAAAATAGTCGAACAAAAAACAAAGAAACATCTTGACACGCACCGCAACGGTGTATAATAGGTCACACGACATGGACAATGGCGAATGGACCCCTGGACACCATGACTCTCACCCCGAACCGCAAGCACCCCACCCCCGGCAACGACGCCGCAGGTGCGCACACGGGCGAGTCCTCGACGCCGGAATCCTCCCCATCCACTGGTGACACCCCGGATACCGAATCCCTGTTCGATCAGCTCACCAACGCCGGCATCGACCTCACCGGAAACCCCCTCGCCGACACCTTCACCGCCCTCACCCCCACCCCACCCGCCGAAGACCACAGCCCCGAGCCGGAGAGCACCTACTTCGACACCGTCGACGACGATGCCGCACACGAGTCAGCCAGCCCCCACACCACTGATGCCGCCAGTGATCCATCGACACCCTCGGGTGAGGAACACGATTCCGTCGACGACGAGATCGCTGAGATCGCTGCGGCCGCTGCCGCGTTGGACGGGGACACCGACGTGCCCGCCTGGGTGAGCAGGCACCCTCTCTTCACCGGCACCGCGTGGGCGGACCTGTCCGCGTTCGCCCCGGAAGTCACCACCGGCATCACCACGCTCATGGCTCTCGATGCCCAACTGCGGTCCTTCGACAAACCCATGGGCCCCGACGAGGCACTCCTCCTCGTCGACGGTGCCGAAGCCCTTTCTCGGGTCTCGGAAGCTCTGTCGATTCTCGCCCTGTCCGTCTATGACCGGGTGGGGACACCGGCGGAGACGGGGGCGAAGGACACGAAGTCCCTCATCCAGGACCGACTCAACCTCACCCGGACAGAAGCCCATCGGCGGGCCGAGATGGCCAAGAACCTCGGTGGGCGGGTGGATCTGGCCGGGCAGGCGCTGAAACCCTTGTGTCCCGAAGTCTCCGAAGCCCTCCACGCGGGTGCGTTGTCGGCAGGGCAGGCGAAGACCATTGATGACTGCCTGGCCGCCCTCCCCGACTGGGTGAGCCCGGAGCAGCGGGCGGATGTGGAAAAACGTCTCGTCGGCTATGCTCCGACGGTTCGAGTCACTGATATTCGTGCGATCTTTAACCGGATGCTGGGGTATATCGACCCGGATGGGAAGAAACCGGTCGAGGAGACACCGCGCAGTGACTATGCGGTGACGATGCGACCCAAACGCAATGGTGACTGGGTGCTCAATGGTCTCCTCGACCCCGTGGCGGGGGCGGCGTTGAACGGGTTGCTGACCTCACGGATCAAATCCGCGACCGAATCCACCCCAGACCAGGACACCAGCCCCACCGTCAGTGACAGTAATGCCTTCGGAGTACCCACCGGCGCCGACGCCGATGGTTCGGATGCCTGCGGGAATCCTGGTGATGGTGTCTTCGATGCGGCCGCCGATGGCGGTGGAGTTCACGCTGGGAATGACACCGTGATTGACGGTCAGGAGTCTCTGTTCGACGTTGTCGATTCCGTGTTGCGTGGTGACCGGTTCGACGCACCGCTACCGACGGTTGGCCAGGTAGCCGCCGGGCACGGTTCGGGCCCCAACGGCACTGCCGACCCCAACGGTTCGCGCGTCAACGGAATGACGAACCCTGACGGCTCATCTGATGCCAACGGCGCTGGCGGTCCGCAGAACACTAACTTCGACGGCAGCACCACCACTTCTACCGGCGCAGCCGGCACTAGCAACACTAGTCCCGGTGAGATTCCGGGTACGCCGGAGGACAGTGAGTTCCTTGTGGGTGTCGGGGTGCGTGCTGACGGGTCCCGGGTCGATCTGACTGCTGAGCAGCCCACGGCGAGGGCGTGGATCTATGAACGGTTCGCGACTCTGGTCTCGCGGATCAGCATGGACCAGGCCGGGGCCGGGACCCCCTACGCGCTCGTCGTAACTGCGACGGCTGAGGACCTGGCCCACGGCACCGGGGAGGGCACCACCGGTGTTGAGACGCCGATCCCGATCAGTGAACTGCAGACCCGCGGGTTGAACGGGCAGGTGTTCTTCCATCTGGTGTCACAGAAGGCGAAGACGGTGCAGGTACTCACGGAGAAGAGGTTTGCCAACAAGCAGCAGATCGCAGTGGTCACGGCCCGTGACAAGGGGTGTACGTTCCCGGGCTGTGATGCCCCTCCGGGGTGGTGTGATGCCAATCATGTGATCCCGCATGCCCGGGGAGGGCGCACGGAGATCAATAATCTGGCACTGGCGTGCAGTGCTCATCATCATCTGATGGACCGGTCGGAGTGGGAGATGCGGATGATGACCAATGGGCGCCCGGCGTGGGTGCCACCGGCATCGGTCGATCCTGCCCGGGAACCGATCTTCCATCCCCGGTTCCTTGCCGAGGACATCATGAGCACTCTCTTCGACGACCTCGCCGACACGGGCGGCCTTGATGATGCCGGTGGGGGCGGGTCGGGTGCGAACGGGTCGAGTCGACCACCGTGCTGACCGGGCCAGGGGACCACTCTGCCTTCACACAGTCGATTGCGGTGGAATCGCAACTCGAGGGGCCGAGCGACTCAGATCAGTCCGGGTACCGGCGTTTCGGATGATTGAACCGGCCTCGATCAGACCATTCATCTGTGAACATTCATTCATCTGTGACTATTCATCTGCGGCTTTCCGGCACCAGTTCTGCGTCGTCGCTGGCCAGATCGCGCAGAGCCGCGATGGCATCGGCGAGAAGGGCCTGCTGAGGATGCCCGGGATCGCTGATGGCATGGATATAACGAGTCGGAACGGGATCGGCCAAGGGAACGACCGCCACCCCGGCGGGCAGCGGATCAATTCCGAGGCGGGGAAGAACCGTCACACCCAGTCCGCGGCTGACCATATGCAGAGCCGTGGGGAAACTGTGGGCCTCGTGCTTGAAGTGGACCGGGACCCCTGCTCGCGCGCATGCGTCGAAGAGGATCGTCCGGCATGGGCCGCCCCCGGTGTCGTTGTCGATCCATGGCAGCTGGGCGAGGTCGCTGAGGGAAATCGAGTCTGCTGCGGCCATTGGGTGGTCTTCGGGTACTGCTGCAACGTACGGATCTTCGATGAGGAAGCTGCTGTCGACCCCGGAGGGAAGGCTGAGCTCCGGGGATTCGGCGATCATGACCTGGATGTCGGATTCGAGTTCGGTCCATGGTCCTTCGGCGAGGTTGAGCTGAACGGCAGTATGGGGATAACGGTGCTCGAGGTAGGCGACAAGCTCGGGAAGCCAACGAGTGCCTGCCGAAGCGAAGTATGCGATCGAGAGCCGATCGACGCGGCTCTCCTGCAGCTCAGAGATTCGCTGCTGCAAACGGCTCGTCGATTCGAGCACGGCGTCAATGTCAGCGAGGATGGCCGAACCGGTATCCGTCAAGCCCAGTCTGCGCCCACGTCTCGTGAAGAGAGTGAGGCCGGTCTGCTTCTCGAGAAGCTTGAGATGATGGCTGACGGCAGACGGCGACAGGCCGAGGTGCTGAGCGGCCGACCGCACTGAACCCGTGACCGCGACGGACTTGAATGACTGGAGATGCGACACCGAGTGCATTCTCGGATCGTATTGAGAGCGCGCACAGTTGTGCAATAGTGTGCGCTTTTCATGGACAGTCGCAGACGGAATGATCGAGGTTATGAGACACAATCCTGACGCCGACCGTCCAACAGAGCGAATGAATCGAATTGAACGGCGACCGTCCCTGAGTGACAGGATTCCTGCGTTGCCGTGGATCGCCGCATTGCTCACCATGGTGTTCTGGGCGTCGTCATTCGTCGTCATCCGCGATGCCGCTGCTCATTTCAGCCCGGGCGCGATGGCGCTGCTGCGCTGCATCGCGGCAGCCGTGGTCCTCTCACTCTGGATGGTCTTCCGCAGGCCCCGCATCCCCTCGTCGCCGAGAGTATGGTTCATCGTCGCACTCTGGGGAGTGGCGTGGTTCGCCGCCTACGTCGTCGTCCTCAATGCCGCTGAGCATTCGATCGATGCTGGGACCGCCTCGATGATCGTCAACATCGCCCCGCTCATCATCGAGGTTTTCGCCGGCATCGTCCTCGGTGAGGGGCTGCCGTGGCGTCTGCTCGTCGGCATCTTCGTCTCCCTGGCGGGAATCGTGCTCATCACGGTCGCGAGCTTCACCGGAGTCTTCACCATCGGCGGTCTTGTGCTGAGCCTTTCAGCGGCGCTCCTCTACGCCGCGTGCGTGCTCCTGCAGAAGCACTTCCTCTCCGGCGAGGATTCGGTGACCGTGACGTGGTTGGGCATTCTCGCCGGCACCCTCGCCTGCCTGATCTTCACCCCGAGCCTCCTCACCGAGGTCGCCGCAGCCCCCATCGACATCACTCTCCAAGTGATCTACCTGGGCATTGTGCCCACGGCCATCGCGTTCAACCTGTGGGGTTATGCGATCCGCGTGCTCCCTGCCGGCCTGCTGAGTTCGTCGAGTCTGCTCGTGCCGGCGATCGTCGTCGTCCTTGCCTGGATTGTTCTCGCCGAGGTTCCGCCGCCCCTGGCAGCAGTCGGCGGCGTCCTCTGCCTGGTCGGCGCCGGCTGCGCTATCGGTCCGCAGATTCTCAGATCGGTGCAGTCGGTCCGGTCGCCGGGTGCTCAGCCCTCGGCCTTGCCCTGTCGCCAGTAGCCCATGAACGCGACCTGTTTGCGGTCGACGCCGACCTCCTGCACAAGGTAGCGGCGCAGTCGTTTGACCGGTCCGGCCTCGCCGGCGATCCACGCATAGAACGGGCGGGAGCCGCGCTCGGTGTCACTCGAACTGCTCTGCGCAGCCTGTGTGAGCCGGGTAGGCGTGTCCCAGAGGATCTCCTCGTCGATGTCGACATCCTCGAGTTCGACTCCGCCTCCTGCGGACACCGACGCCCCCACCTCGGCGAGGGCCTTGTTCTCTGCACGCACGGCCTCCCGCACTGCCGGCTCGAGAAGCGCGCCGAAGTCCGCGTCGCCGCGCGGCAGCCATTCGACCTCGAAGCCCTCGGGCGCCGTGAGATCGAGAATGTCGTCAGCGCTCGGAACCTCGATGACAGCCCTGCCGCTGACGGTCGCGTCCTTGAGGGAATCGAGGATCGAGGCGATGGCCGGGACAGCGGTCTCGTCACCGGCGAGCAGGATCTGATCGGCGTCGCCGCAGTCGAACTCGATGCCGCCGTACGCGCCCTGGTGGTGACGGGACGGCCCGATGATGTGCAGTCGGTGGCCGATCTCAGCGTTCTTGGCCCAGGTCGCCGCCGGACCCGAATGGCCGTCGTCATCGATGTGGAGCACCATGTCGACGACGAGTTCTCGGGCATCGCTGCGCCACTCGCGGACGGTGTACGTGCGCATCGCTCCGCGGACATCCTCATCGACCTGCAGCCACGCCTGGTACCACGGGTTCCCGGCCTCGACCTGCTCGGCGAAGAAACCGAGGAGGTCGAACTCCGGAGCGCTCAGTCCGCCCGGCGGGATGATGAGCTTGAACCGCAGATCACGCGGGTGCCCGTCGGTGCCGAAATCCGCCAAGTCGTCGCCGCCGAAGGTGATGCGGCGGAATGAGGGGCTCAGGTCCTCGATGCCGATGACGGTGGCCTCGAAAGCGCCGATGGATGCTCGTGACACGTGTTCTCCTCTGCCTCCTGCACAGGCAGGAGCGATCCGGCTGGTACTCGACGAGCATAACATCTTTGTTAGGTTAGCCTCTCCACAATGATGCTACGGTGATCTCGTTCCCGTTCCCTCTCGAAAGGTCGTCATGCGCCGACGTCAGCTCCTGGCTCTCACCGCTCTCGCTCCGCTCGCCCTCGTCGCCTGCTCCACCGAGGCATCCGAGTCCGGGACCGCTCAATCGTCCGCCAAGAACTTCTCGTACTCGCCCGCCGGCTACGACGGCGTCACCGTCTCACTCGACAGACCAGCTGAGCGCATCGCGATGGACTTCTACTCCGCGGCCGCGCTCGCGCCGTACGGCATCACACCCGTCGCGGTCTTCGGATTCGGGCAGAACGAGTCCCCGGGGAAGTCGTTCGACACCACAGGCGTCGAGATCGTCGGCACCGACATGGAGCTCGACACCGAGGCGCTGGCCGCGACAAGGCCCGACATCGTCGTCGCCTACGGCAACGAGACCGGCGACGGCTGGACCTGGTGGGATGACAAGCTCAGGGAGCAGGTCACCTCGCTCGTCCCATTCGTCCCGATCAAGCTCCAGGACCAGACGCCCGACGACATGTTCGGCCAGTACGCCGCCGTCGCCCAGGCGATCGGTGCAGACACCGACTCCGCGGAGATCACCGCACAGCGCCGCGACTTCGATGCGGCACGGCAGCGCATCCGCGACGTCACCGCCGACAAGGACTGGCTCACGGTGCTCCTCGCGAACTTCAATGCCGACATCATCTACACCGCGAAGGACCTCGGCATCGCCCGGATGCTCGCCGACGACGGCGTGACCCTCGTGGGACCCGACCCCGGCGCCGACAGCTCGTGGGCCGAGGTCTCGTGGGAGAAGATCAGCGATTACTCCGCCGATGTCCTCCTCGTCCACGACGCCTCGGCCGACTTCGAGACGAATCCGATCTACCTCAGCCTGCCGACGGTCAAGGCCGGGCAGACCGGCACCTGGGATGACAAGCGCGCCTTCACCTACGACGGGTATGCGGCATGGCTCAACGATCTCGCCGAGGTGCTCGACCGAGCCGAGGACATCGACAAGAACTGATCCGGCTGAGCTCAGGACCGGAGCTGGCCGGGGCCGAGAACGATGAGAATCGGATGTGATCCCGACCGGAAGCGATCCCGACCGGTGTCATCGATGCGCTCCCTCCCGCAGCGACCGACCATGATGAGTGTCGAGCATTCCGGCAGCAACGAGTCGTCCTAGAAGTCGTAGCCGTCGCTGATGGTGATGACGACCTTTCCGTCGACGATCTCAGCGACGCCGTCGACGGAGAAGATCACCGTGTCATCGAATGCCCCGCCGTCGTCGAAGAACGAGTCGTAGCTGCCCGTCACCAGCGCCTCACCCTCGGAGACCGTCGTGATCGCCCACGACGGGCCGCCGTTGGGTCCGGCCCCCATTCCGCCGTCGTAGTAGTACGGATCGGACGACGGGTCGGACACCGTGACGGTCGGATACGACGAGATCGACCACTTGAGATCCGTGGCATCGAAGCTCTCGGCGCTGTACGAGCCGAACGGGCAGCCGTCGGGCTGAGCCACGGTCTTCTTCGCGCAGCTGTCGACGAGCGTCTTGACCTGCTTGTCGACCTCGCTGCGGAACGCGTCCGTCGGCTCCGGTGCGAGCAGCGCGGGATCGCCCCCATCGAGGTCCTGGTCCTCGACGCTGCCGCCGAAGAAGGTGCGGGCCTCGATCGGATCCGCAGAGACGAGATCGCTCTTCTCCGCCAACCCGACGGTGTAGAGGGCGGGGAACGCCGGCAGGGAGAGCGCCGAGTCGGTCGTGTCGACGTCGATCCCGTTGACCTTGACCGTGCTCAGCCCCGGCGTGTCCACCGTCAGGGGCGCGAGCTCCGGCGACTGCAGCGTCCACTCGTCGAAGAAGACCGCGGTCTTGCCCGACTTCACCAGCGAGAACTCGGTCGTGCTCTTGCTCCCGCCGAGGTCGAACGTCGCCGACACGAGCGCCTGATCATCGGCGACATCGGCATCGGCGACCGAGATGTCGGTCGGCAGTGCCTTGGCGCCGCCGAGGATGTCGTTCGTCAGCAGCTGCCGCTGCTCGGCGGGCACGTCGACATCGGCGATCTCGAGAGCACCTTCAGCGTCACCGTCGGCGAGGCGCTGCAGATACTTCTCGACGGTGGCCTCCGGGCCGAACATTCCGCCGTTGACCTGCGTGACGACGATCAGACCCGCCACGAGGACGAGGACCGCCGCGCCGCTGATCACTCCGACGAGCGTCGCCTTCCTGCGGTTGAAGGGCTTGGCCGGCGGGGCCGCGGGATATCCGGCCGGAGGAACGGACGGCGGGGCCGCACTGCTGTTCCACTGCTGGGCGGTCGGCTGCTGACTCGATGCCGACGCAGCGTTCCCTGTCGTATAGGGGCCCGCCGCTGCCGTGTAGGGCGCAGACGAGTAGGGCGCAGACGCGTCCTGTCCCACGGTGGGACGGCCGGGGGAGGACCCTGCGATGGGGTGGGCAGGGGACTCCCCTGCCGGTTGTGATCCCGACGCCGAGGTGGTCGGCGCGGCGGACTGCGCATCTCCGGGATTGCTGCCACCGGACCCCGGGCCGCCCGCGGATCCGACGTATCCAGCCGATGCGACCGGGCCAGCAGATCCGGCGGAATCGGACGGGGCGACAGAACCGGAATGACCGGCTGGGCTGGACGTGCCGGCAGTTCCCGGGGAAGCCGCGCCCGACTGTCCGGGCGCACCCGCGTCACCGCCCGGCGCCGCGTACCCGGGTGCCACCGGTGGCGGCGGGGGCGGAGTCGATCCGCCGGCGACGGCATCGGGGTGGATGAGCGGATAGCGCGGTTCGCTCATCCCGAGGGCGTGTCCCCAGTGCGGATGAATCGCGCGCCCGGCGAGGAACTTCGCGACTCCGGGCATCGTCAGCGCCAGCCTCGGCCCGAGGGTGCGCGAGACCACCTCGATGAGACCGCCCCAGAGAGCGAAGATGAGGAACGACCAGGCCAGCACGCCGATGCCGGCCTCAGCCGCGCCCATGCCGCCGAACACCTCCGTCGCCTGTGCCGAGCCCTGCACAGCCGCGCGCAGAGGCAGCGCGAGAACCGAGAGCAGCCCCCACACCACGGCGAATGCGAGGGGGATCCGCCATGCGGTGCTCCACTGCCGGGGATCGGGGCCCTGCGCGGTCCAGTACGGACGCCGCGTGACCGTGGCGACGAGGGAGGCCGCGAGCACCGCGAGGACGACCGCGATCAGCCCCAGCCACAGCTGCCCCGGCACATCGTCGCTGAAGATCGTCAGCGTCTCCGAGAAGCCTCCGGACTCCATGCCGAACACGCCGGTCATCGAGGCGGTGAGGCCGCCGAGGTGGACGAGCAGTGTGAGGACGAGGCCCATGTTGACGAAGGTCAGGGGGACGAGCTGCCCGGGAAGGTCGAGCCCGAGAGGCAGGACGAAGAGGGCGACGACGGACATGATCGCGACCATGACGATGAGGTGGATCCAGGCGACGAGCGCGGCGGGGACGACCCAGCGGAGGAATCGCGCTCCGACCGCCTCGGTGCCCTTGAAATGACCGGCGATGCGACCCCACATGCTCACGGCGATGACGACGAGGAGTGGAAGGAAGAACGATCGCGGGGTGACCGCGGAGAACTCGAGGGTGGCGCCCTGACTGCCTTCCATGAGCGAGTAGCGGGCGGCGAAGATGAGCTGGAGGACGAAGAGCACGGCGGTGAAGGCGAGGGCCGAGATGCCGATGCGGATCCAGGTCGACCCCCGATTGGGGGAGGGGGAACGCAGCTCGCTCCACCGGGTGAACCACCACAGCGTGCCGAGGACGACTGCGGTGATGATGAGCGGGGCGCCGGAGAGGATGATGTCTCCACTGGCCGCGGCGAATCCGTCGGATTGGAACTCGAACCGCACGGCCGCCGAGCCGAACAGTGCCAGGGCGAGGAGGACGAAGGGGAGCGCGTAGCCGATCTTGTCGGTGCTCATGCCCGTGTACTCGGTGAATGAGTCGAGGTCGGACATCGAACCGGCGATCGCGGCAAGGATGATCGCAACGACGATGCCCGCGGCGAGGGCGATTCCCGGCGGGAGGAGGATCGCCCGCCACGTCGCACCCTGGGAGAGCGGAGCGGTGTAGCGCGATGACGGTCTCGGAGCACCGAGGTGGCTCTGACCGGGATAGGGCGAGCCCTGCTGGGCGTACGGCAGGCCCGGCTGCGGAGAGGGCTGGCCCGGGTAGGGCGAGCCCTGGTTTGGGTACGGCGAGCCCTGCTGGGCAGCGGGCTGGTTCTGCTGGGCGTACGGCTGGCCCGGTTGCGGAGAGGGCTGGCCCGGGTAGGGCGATCCAGCCGGTGAGCTTGCTGAGTCCGCCGCAGTTGAGGCGCCGTCGGCTGCACCCGACACCGGAGGCTGTGTTCCGGGTCGCTGAGGCTGTGTGCCCGGTGTGGGAGCTTGCACTCCTGGCGTCGTCGACGGCGTGTCCGGTGACGCATAGGGATCGGCGGCCTGCTTCGTTGCAGCGCCGGAATCGGCTCCGGCTGCGGAGGCCGCCGCTGCGGCCTCCGGAGAGAAGCGCGGATACTGCGCCGTCGCCTCGGTGGAGTCAGGAGCGGAATTGGTCGGTGGAGCTCCCGGCTTCACAGGGACGTCCGCCTCGCCGCCGAGGTCATCGGTTCCGGAGGCCGTGTCAGTGTCCGCGGCATTCGGCGAGTCAGCGGCAGGCCTGGCAGTTGCATCAGGCGTGGCAGAGGCGCTCGCCCTGCCGCCCTCTGGTGACTGGGCGGCCGGGGCTTCGTTGGTCGACTTCGCTGTGCCCGTGCCATTGACCTGGCTGGCCGCCGTCGTGTCAGCAGTGCCCTTGACCCCGTCGGTCGGCTTCGCTGCCCTGTCGGCACTGACCTTGTCGGCCCATTTTGCCGCGCCGGTTCCCTTGGCACCTTTGGTCGACTTCGCCGGTTCTGTGTCCTTGGTGCCGTCGGCAGTCTTCTTCTCCCCGGTGCCCTTGACCTCGCCGGTTCCCTTGGCCCTCCCGGTGCCCTTGGCGGCAGAGGCGGAGCCGGGCTTGCTGTTCGAGTCCTCGGGGGTCGGGCGACGGTCGGACTCGTCGTCGTGCCCGGATGGGGGAGATGTGGGCGTTCTGCTCATGGGGAGTCCTCCGACTGCTCTCGCACACCGGTCGCTGCAGTGCGCTTGACGTGGCCGCTGGTCTGACTGCGGTTTCCCTGCAGATCGATGTTTCCACCGATCCATTCAGTTGTAGTGATGCCCTTATATTAGGCTGAGAATGGCGATTGAAGTTTCCGAGAAGAGAACTTTTCGACCGACAAGTGATCTGGAGCTGCCGATGAGCACGAAACCGCCCCAGGGCAACGGCGACGAATGGCCGCGCGATGATTCGGCGGGCAGCGCTCGAGCGGAGAATCCTCGTGCCGACAATGCGTGGAACCAGAACGGCGACTCGGGATGGGGTCGGCAGTCCGACACCGGCTGGGGTCACGGCGCCAACACCGGAAGCGCTGACGCCGGACGCACCGACATCGGTTGGGGCCAGAGCGCCGATACGGGCTGGGGCCGCGGCGGCGGGGAACCGAACACGCCCTACATCGCCGAGCAGAACCCCGCGCGGCCCCCGCGCTCGCAGTCCGCGGCGACCGGAACACCAGGAGCCCCGCCCGCGAACGCGGCAACGCCGCCGTCCAACGCTGCGGCCTGGCCCGGAACTCCACCCGGCGCAACATTCCCGCAGCCACCGCCGAGTCCACCGGGCCCGAACCAGCCGCCGCCCGGAAACATCCCCGCCGGCGCCGCACCCGCCGGTCAGCCGCCTCGGCGCAGCAAGGGACTCATCGCCGCCGTCGTCGTGCTCGCGGTCATCGCCGCGGCCGCGATCGGATTCGGCGCCATGATGTTCCTCAACCGGGACGGTGACGAGGACTCCACTGTCGCAGCGACGACGGCACCGGCCGGCGAGGACGCCTCGACGGCTCCGAGCGCCGGGCCGAGCGAGGACGCTGCACCGAGCGACGATCCGGAGTCGTCCCCCACGCTTCCCGCCGACCCGAAGCAGGCGCTCGACCAGATCGTCACCACGGATCGGAAGACCGTCATCGCCGACCTCGACGGCAAATGGGTGCCCCAGCTGAGCTCGAAGAAAGTCGGACTCGAAGCGGAGGGGAAGACGTGGGAGCCGAAGGACATTCTCGCCGAACACGAGCAGATGCGAAAGGAATATCCGCGCGTACAACTGGTGTGGTCGGGGGATTTCGCGAGTTTCAAAGAAGATGATTTCTGGGTGACGATCGTCGGCATCGGCTATGACGATCCCGAGGACGCGCTGTCGTGGTGTTCGTCCAACGGTCTCGGTCCCGACAACTGCTACGCGAAGCAGCTGAATACCTCAGGAGGGTATGAGGGCACGACGCGTCTGCAGGACTGAGGAACCACCTCGGCCGAGGCCCCGCCGGTCCGACGCGGAACCCGGACTAAGATCGGACCATGACTTTCTGGTGGCAAGAGCTGAGAACCAACCTTGCCCGATCCTTCGATGACCGCTCTGACCAGCGGTGGAACCATGCGATCGCGACGATGCCGGTGTCCGATCGGGCCGCTGAGATGTTCCGCGAGGTCGAGGACGAATTCCTCATCACCGGAGCCGACACGCCGAGGTGGGACGACCCTCACCGCAATCCCGACTTCGAATGGGGCAGGGTCAACGGCCCCGACGATCAGGCCGACGTCACCGACCACGCGAAGTTCGACATCGTCCACGCCCGGGCCCGCGCATGGATCAACGTCCTGCGCCGGCGGGGAGGCAGCGCACGGGAGACCGCCGACGTCGACTGGGCGACCGATGATCCGTTCCTCGCATCCGCCGATCACGCCGAGGTGCTCACCAGCGGAGTCCCCGACAACCCCGAACTCGTCATCGGCTTCAACGACTACGTCCCCGATGACCACGGCGTCGACCTCGTCGCGAACGTCGTCATCGCCCTCGGCGATCCCGCGGTGTCCCTGGCCCGCGTGCCCGACTGCGGCTGCGACTTCTGCGACTACGGCTCCGACGTCCTCCTCCAGCAGCTCGACAGCCTCATCTTCTCGATCGTCGACGGCTCCGTCGAGGCGCAGTCCGGCGGACAGTACTCCGGCTACCGCACCTCGTTCGACGCGGCCGGAGAGCTCTCCGGCGACGCCGCGCACAAACCCGCGAAGCACCGGGCGCGCCCGTGGTTCGACGACTGGTCACCGCGTCCCATGCAGGACTGGGCCTGAGTTCGGGCTCACCCCGCCGAGGCGGTTCACCCCGCCGAGGCGGTTCACCCCGCCGAGGCGGCTGATGCCTCCTCGGTGAGCCTCGCGGCCACCGCGAGATCCTCCCACGACATCCCCGACCCCTTGAAGATCAGCGTCCGATCGTCGTCGACGACGACCTCGCCGGTGCTCAGCTGCTTCATCGTGATGAGAGTCTCCGCGTCGAGTGCGCCGTCGGTGATCGCGAGCACGACGTCCCCGCATTCGCGCAGCGCGGTGCCGACATCCTCGACGACGACCGCCGAGCGGGAGAACAGCGACGCCGGCAGCTCCCTGGCGTGCGGGTCGTGCGAACCGCACGCCATGACGATCGCACCCTCACGGACGAGGTCACCGTCGAAGAGCGGGCTGCTCGCCGTCGTCGCCGTGACGACGATGTCGGCCTCCCGCAGGGCGGCGTTCGCCTCGGCGGTGGTCGCTGCGATGACACGCCCGCGCTCACGGACCCCGGCGGTGACACGGTCGGGATGCCGGACGACGAACGCGACATCGGCGAGATCGACGTCGAGGACCTCGCGCAGGGTGTCGACGTGTCCGACGCCCTGCGGGCCCGCCCCGAAGACGACGACGCGCACGGGACCGGTGAACCGGGACAGCGCCGGTTCGACCGCCGCCACCGACACCGCCGGCGTGCGCAGGGTCGTCAGCGCCGCACCGTCGATGACCGTGCGCAGCTGCAGCGTTTCGGCCGCATACATGAGGTACTGCCCCTGGATGCGCGGCAGGCCGTGGTCGGGATTGTCGACCGAGACGCCGACGAGCTTGACCCCGACCCATGCGCCGAGCTCGGAGGGCATGAAGATCATGTTGCCGGCGCTGATGTCGGCGATCGTGCGCGGAATGTCATCGGCCGGATCGAAATCCCCGGCCAGTGCCTCGCGGAGGGCGGCGACCGCCTCGGCGGGGGTGAGGGCCGCGACCACCGCGTCGGCGTCGAGGTAGGTCACATCGTTCATCGTCACGTCCTTCCTCACTGCGGACCCCTCGCGCTGCGACGGTGCTGCGGGCCATCGGGTGTGCGGACATCCGACGGAGCGGAGCACCGGGTGGCAGGGGCGGTCACCACCAGGCTAGGTGATGCCGACCACAGGGCGAAGCACTGTCCGTGAGTCGGGCCGCACTGTCGTGCCGGCCGCCATCGCAGAGTCGCACCCCGGGTGCCACGCGTGAGCATTGAGCGATGGATCCTCACGTCGTGCGTCGGGCGACGGCGTCAGCCGCCTCGGTGAGGACAGTGAGCGCTGCGGCGATGAGCGGCTGCCCCGCCGACCCGCTGCGGATCCCGGTGAGGATCTTCCGGGCCGGGACGGGATCCCCGCGCAGCGGCACGCGCACGGCGTCATAGCCCTCGGGCAGGTGAGCGAGGCGGGGGACGAGCGCGACGCCGAGCGAGGCCGAGACGAGCGCGGCGCCCGTCTCCCATTCATGGGACTCATGGGCGACCTCGGGGACGAAGCCCGCGGCGGCGCAGGCGGTGCGCACGAGGCGGTGGTAGGGCGTGCCGGGCCGATCGAGGATCCACTTCTCCTCGGCCGCCTCGCCGAGAGCCACCGACTCGCGTCCGGCGAGGCGATGATGGCCGGGGACGAGGAGATCGAGACGGTCGGTGAAGAGCGCGGACTGCTCGAACCGGGCATCGCTGCGCGGCGGCAGCGGATCGGTCGCGACGACGACGGCGATGTCGGCCTGGTCGGCGAGGAGCAGGTCGAAGCACTCCTGCGGATCGGCTTCGATGATCCGCGCCCCGGCACCGGGATGCGACGCCATGATGCGCTCGGCGGTGAGCGGCAGCAGGCTCGCCGCGGCCGTCGAGAAGCCGCACAGCCGCAGGACCCGCTGGCTGACGGCGTGCCCTGCCTCAGAGAGCTCCCCGCGGATCTCCTCCCACCGGGTGAACAGCTCCTGCGTGCGCTCGAGGAGCAGGTGACCGGCCGGCGTGAGCACGAGGGTGCGGCCGTGCTGTTCGAGCACGGTGACTCCGAGGTCCTTCGACAGGGTTCTCAGCTGGTGCGAGATCGCCGAGGGAGTGAAGCCGAGGCGCTCGGCGGCAGCCGTGACGGTGCCGACCTCGGCGAGGACGCGGAGGACGTGGAGGCGACGATCGATCATGCAATATTCTTTCACGACCATCCGCGAAATGATTCGCTTTTCTTCGTCTTCTGCCGCCTCGACACTGGAGTCACAGCGAGATGTCGGATGCTCGGCAGACGCCTCACCGCCAGCCGCAGGGGGCCGCCGGCCGCATCCCCGGCGGTACAGGGGACGCCGACCGCTGAGGCGGCCGATCCCCGGTGTGGTGGAGCGTCGGCGGAGGCGATCACCCGACTGGCCGAGGCGAGCACGATGCGGCAGAAGGTGAAAGGCAGGTGCAGAGATGACGATGGCTCCGCGGACCCGGTCCGCAACGGCTGCCCCGACCGACCACGTCGCCGCGCCCGCCCACCCCGGTGGGCCAGGCCCCCACCCCGGAGGGCCGGCTGCCCAATTCAGCAGTTCGGTCTCCGACCTCAGCGCACCGCCCGCCGACCTCAGCGCACCGGGCGCGCTCGACCGGCTCATCGACGAGCGTCGCCCCGGCTGGTCCCTCGAGGCCCCGTTCTACACCAGCCCCGAGTTCTTCGCCCGCGACGTCGAAGCGATCTTCGCCTCGACGTGGATCTTCGTCGGCACCGTCGCCGAGGTGCCCGAACCCGGCGACTACGTGACGATCGACGTGGGCACGTACTCGGTCATCATCATCCGCGACGACGATGACGCGATCCGGGCCCACCACAATGTCTGCCGCCACCGCGGCACCCGGCTGCTCAACGACCTGTCCGGGTCGGTGGGCAACATCGTCTGCAGCTACCACCAGTGGACCTACACCCCCGGCGGCGAGCTCATCTCCGCCGGTGTGCAGGCACCGGGCTTCGACCCCGCGTGCTTCTCCCTGCGTCCGGTCAATGTCCGAATCATCGCGGGACTGATCTTCATCTGCCTCGGACCGCCCCCGGACGACATCGCCGAGGTCGCCGACGTCATCGCCCCCTACATCGCACCCCACGACATCGCCGGGGCGAAGGTCGCAGCCCAGGTCGACCTCATCGAGGACTCGAACTGGAAGCTCGTCATGGAGAACAACCGCGAGTGCTACCACTGCGAAGCCGGCCACCCGGAGCTCACCTGCACCTTCTTCCCCACCTACGGATACGCCGCCGACGAGATCCCGGCCCGGCTGCAACCCGCCTACCAGCGCTTCCTCGATGCCGAGCGCCGACTCCACGACAACTGCGACCGCAACGGCGTGCCTTACGCCCTCGTCGAAGACCTCAGCGGACGCCCCACCGGATTCCGCATCGAACGGGCAGCCCTCGACGGGAAGGGTGAGTCGTACACGATGGACGGATCGGCCGCCTCGGCGAAGCTGCTCGGCGACCTCGACACCTTCACCCTCGGACGCGCCTCCCTCCACATCCAGCCGAACATGTGGTTCCACGCGATGGGCGATCACATCGTCACCTTCAGCCTCGTCCCCCTCGCCGCGGATCGGACGCTCGTGCGCACGACGTGGCTCGTCGACGCCGAGGCGGTCGAGGGCGTCGACTACGACCTGGAGAACCTCACGACGGTGTGGATGAAGACGAACGAACAGGACGCGACGTTCTGCGAGCGCGGGCAGCTCGGGGTGTCGTCCCCGGCGTACCTGCCGGGACCCTACGCCCCCACCGAGGCGCACCTCGACGAGTTCTGCACGTGGTACATCGAGAGGCTCACGGCACACCGGGAGAGGATGGACGGGCGATGAGATACATCCGGTCACCGTTTCCCATCGAGGCAGGCCCGCGGCCAGGGGCGGCGGCGAGCAAGGCGACGTTCCGCGTGCCGGCGCGGGGTGCGGGTGCGGCGGTCCCCGCATCCTCGGCCGCCACGGCAGCCACAGCTGCCGTCGCAGTGAGCGGCGTGCTGACGGCAACGGTGCCGTCCGCGACGATGGCCGGTGAGGCCGAGGGGATCACCGGTCTCGCCGAATGCGTCGGGATCACCCGGGTCACCCACGACATCATCACGATCGAACTCCGCGCACCGTGGCTGGCCTCCGCAGACTTCGAACCCGGGCAGTACCTCACGGTGCGCGTGCCCGAGCTCGGTCTCGAGCGCTGCTACTCGATCTCCTCGGCGCCGTTCGGCACGAACACGTTCACCCTCACCGTCAAGCGCGTGCCCGGCGGTGCGGTCTCGACGCATCTCCACGACGTTCTCCGCATCGGCGACACCCTCCACGTCGACGGCCCCTACGGCCTCTTCAGCACCAGCTTCCACCCTGCTGACAAGCACCTCTTCGTCTGTGCGGGCTCGGGGACCACCCCGATCATGTCGATGATCCGCGCACTCCTGGCCAACCAGTTGCCGGATCCCGTCGACATCGTCCTCATCCACAGCGCCTCGACGCCTGAGGACATCGTCTTCCGGACCGAGCTCGACCAGCTCGCCACCGTCCCCGGAGTCCGCGTCGTCGCGCACTGCTCCCGGGACGCGGCCGAGGAGAGATGGACGGGCCCGCGCGGGCGGATCGGCCGGGAGATCCTCGCCGAGGCGGCCCCCGATGCCTGCGATCGCGAGACCTTCGTGTGCGGCCCGGCTCCGTACATGGACACCGTTCGCCCGCTTCTCGCCGCGGTGGGTGCCCGGAGAGTGCACGAGGAGTCGTTCGTCTTCGGCACCGCGCCCGCAGACCGGGTGGCCAGGCACCGGGCCGAGCAGTCGGTCGTCCCGGTGCCTGGCGCGACGTTCGCGATCGACTTCGCGTCGAACGGCACGCGGGTCGCCTGCGATGCCGCCACCACCGTCCTCGAGGCCGCTGCCGCCGCCGGCCTGCCCGTCCCTTCGTCGTGCGGAGCGGGAATGTGCGGGACGTGCAAGTCGACACTCGTCAGCGGCGAGGTCGACATGCGCCACTCCGGGGGGATCCGTCCGAAGGAGATCGCCGCCGGCAGGTTCCTGCCGTGCTGCTCGACGCCGCTCAGCGACCTCGTCATCGAGCGGTGATCAGCGCAGCACGAATCCCGGTACGAGATCGTCCCGCGGGTCGACCTCGAAGGTGCACGTCGCGACCCGGTGTGCGGTGCCCGTGACGAGCGGGACGACACTGTCGGCAGAGGCCCAGCCGTTTCCACTGTCCCCGAGACCGTCAGCGCCCCCAGTGCCCACTCTGTCCCCGTGGTCGTCACTGCCCTCGAGTTCGGCGAGGACCCTGGCCCGGAACCGCGTGCCGACGATCGATTCGTGGAGCAGCGTCTGCCCCGAGTCGAGTTCGCCCGTCGCGCTCAGCGCCGCGATGCGCGCGGCCGTGCCCGACCCGCAGGGCGAGCGGTCGACCTGACCGTCGGCGAAGACCGTGACATTGCGCTGCCAGACCTCACCATCGACGCTGGTGCCGAGCCGGTTGACGATGATCGTCCCGTAGACACCGCTGAGGCGGTCATCGCTCGGGTGCGCGGTGGCCGGATGCCCGGCGAGAGCGGCCTTGACCTCCCTCCCGAGGGCGATGAGCTCGCCGAGGCGGTCCGGCTCGACCGCGATCCCCAACGCGTCCCCGTCGACGAGTGCGTAGAGCGCCCCGCCCCATGCGAGATCGACGGCGGCCTCTCCCCGTGCTGTCGTCACCGGGAGGCCGGTGGCGACGAGGCGGCTCGGCACATTGACGAAGTCGACCGAGGTGACCCCGCCCGTCTCGTCCGTGTGCACCGCCGCCCGGACCCTGCCCGAGGGGACGTCGATGACGACCTCGGTGATCCCGGAATCGTCGGCCTGAATGAGTCCCGACTCGACCGCCCAGACGCCCAGAGCCATCGTGCCGTGCCCGCACGCGGTGGAGAATCCGTCCTTGTGCCAGAAGAGCACGCCGAAGTCGGCGCCGTCGTCTTCGGGTGGGACGAGGAAGCCGCCGTACATATCGGCGTGCCCGCGCGGTTCGAAGCAGAGGAGCTGCCGCAGCCCGTCGACCTCGGCCGAGCGGGTCGCGAATGCCCGCCGGTCGGCGACGGTGGTCCCGGGGATGTCGACCGGGGGCTCCGGGACGATCCGGAACGGCTCACCGGCCGTGTGATAGTCGACCGTCGTCACGGTGCCCATGTCGCGCGGCCCTCCCCGGTGGTCGTCCGTCCTGCTCATCGACCCACCCCCATCCCGACCCGCAGGCCCTCGAGCACGGCGGCATGGACGTTGCGGGAGGCGACCGCGTCACCGATCCGGTAGAGCGCGAACGAGCCGGTCGCCTCGGCGGATGGATCCGGCTGCGGCTGCCCGCGCACCCACGCATCGAGGTCGATCTCCCCGCGATTGGACGCCCGGTCGCGCAGCTCGAGGTAGATCTCATCGTTGGGCAGCGTCCCGTGATCGACGACGACGGCATCCGTCTCGATCTCCGTTTCGAGGTCCGAGTATTCGCTGGTGAGGACCGCTCGCACCCCGGTGCCGTGCGGCTGCGTCGTCGTCAGGCGCTCGCCGAGGCGGACCTCGACCCCGCATTCGGAGAACGTCCGCAGGTAGGCCGGGGAGTTCATCGACCCGACGTCGATGCCGATCGTCCGCTCCGGGCTGACATAGGTGACGTGCTGGCCGGCGCGGGCGAGCCGTTCGACGGCGTCGAGGGCCGGGTACGCCCCGTGGTCGTCGAAGACGATGACGCGCTGTCGACCGCGGAGGTGATCGTCCATGACGTCCCACACGTCGAACGCGGCGAGGTCACCGGAGTCGGGGATGCCGCCGGTCGCGACGATGACGACGTCGGGGGCGAGCGCCAGTACCGCCTCGGCGTCGGCATAGGTGTTGAGGCGCAGATCGACGCCGTGCTTGCGGCACTGCTCGACCCGCCAGTCGACGATCCCGATGAGGTCGCGACGACGCTCGGACCGGGCGGCGATGCGGACCTGACCGCCGGGCGCGGAATCGGCTTCGAGCAGGGTGACCCGATGCCCGCGGACCGCGGCGACGCGGGCGGCCTCGAGGCCGGCGGGACCGGCGCCGACGATGACGACGTGCTTCGCCTCGGCGACGGAATCCGCGGGCACCTCCTGCGGCAGATCCGCCTCGCGGCCGGTCGCGGGATTGTGGATGCACGTCGCCGATCCGGACGTGTAGATGCTGTCGAGGCACATGTTCGCGCCCACGCACGGGCGGATGTCGTCCTCGCGGTGCTCGGTGATCTTGGCGACGAGGTAGGGGTCGGCCAGCTGTGCCCGGGTCATCCCGACGAGGTCGAGGCAGCCGTCCTCGATCGCGTAGCGCGCGGTCGGGACGTCGGCAATGCGGGCGGCGTGGAGGACGGGGATGTCGATGGCCTTGCGGATCCGGCGGCACGTCTCGAGCCACGGTGCCGAGGGCGTGCCCATCCCGGGGATCGCCTCGGCGAGGACCCGATCGGAGGAGATCGTGCCGACGTTGAGATTGAGGAATCCGAGGCCGTGGGCGGCGTAGGTCTCGAGCACATCGGTCGCCCGGTCCTCGCGCATGCCGTCGTCGCGGAGTTCGTCGACGGCCATCCGGATGCCCACGAGGAAGCCCGCGGGCACGGCGGCGGTGACGGCGTCGATGACGCGCAGCGGGAAGCGCATGAGCGCGTCGAGGTCGCCGCCCCACTCGTCGCTGCGCTCGTTGAGCCAGGACGCGAGGAAGGAGTCGAGGAGGTGACCGGCGTGCATGATCTCGAGGCCGTCGAACCCGGCAGCGGCGACCCGGGCGGCCGCGGCCGCGAAGTCGGCGACGATGCGGTCCATGTCGAAGTCCTCGAGGGCCTTCGTGAACGACCGGTGCGCGGCCTCCCTGGTCCGTGACGGCGAGACGAGCGGCAGCCAGTCCCCGGCGAAGTTCGACGAGCGCATCCCCAGATGCGTCGCCTGGATCATCACCGCGGCACCCTCGGCGTGGCAGTCCTCGGCGATCGCGCGCAGCCAGGGGATCACCTCGTCGGTCGTCAGGTCGATGTTGCCGAACGCGGCCGGCGAGTCCTTCGACACGATCGCGGACCCGCCGATCATCGTCAGCCCGACACCGCCGCGCGCCTTCTCCCGGTGGTAGAGGCGGTAGCGGTCCGTCGGCATGCCGTTCTCGGTGTAGGCGGGCTCGTGCGAGGTCGAGACGATGCGGTTGCGCAGGGTGAGTCCGCCGAGGTCGTACGGCTGGAGCAGCGGGTCGTCCATTCCTCCTCCATCGCAGGAACGGGTTCCGGAGCCGGAGCGGGGTTACCGGGCTGGAACGGATTGTCGGGCTGGTATGGGTTGTCGGGGTCGTGGTTCGCGGTGCTGGAGCGGATTGCGGTGCGGGACTGGTTGCGGTGCCGGTACGGCTTGTCGGGCCGGTACTGATTGTCAGGTAATCGATTACCGACTACCTGTCTTCCATCGTGGATTCTCCGGGCTATGCTGTCAATAGTTCTGGCAGGGGAGGTCGAGAGTTCCGGCAGGGGGAGATGGCATGGACCGAGCGAAGCAGCCCTCGCTGCGCGAGCATGCGCTCTCGATCATCCGCGACGCGATCGCCACGGGTGAGCTCGCCGAGGATCGGATCTATTCGGCCGCCGGGCTCGCGAAGCAGCTCGGCATCTCGCTCAGTCCGGTGCGTGAGGCGATGATGGCGCTCGTCACCGAAGGCACCGTCGAGGCGGTGCCCAACCGCGGCTTCCGCCTCGTCCCGATCACCGAGGCCGACCTCGAGGAGATCATCCGCATCCGCGTCCTCCTCGCCGTGCCGGCGGTGCGGCAGCTGTGCGATCGGCTCGCCGAGGCGGGGCCCGGGTCTGCTGTGGGCGCTGGCGAATTGGATGACGACGTCCCCACGGGGACGGGCGGTGCGGGGTCGGCTGCCGGTGCTGGCGGTTCTGCGGCCGTCGACCTCGAGGGCGCCGACAGGAGAAGCGGTGGCGGTGCGGGTGACACCGTTCCCACGGGGATGAGAGACGGAGTCCCCACGGGGACGGGCGATGCGATCCGCGACGAGCTGCGCCGACTGCGCACCCATGCCGAGGCGACGGTGGCCGCGGCCGTTGCCGGCGACCTCGTCGCGTTCTATACCCATGACCGCCGGTTCCACGAGTCGCTCCTCGCGTTCGGCCTCGGACGCCGTGCCGCGGAGATCAGCCTGCGGCTGCGCGACCAGTCCCGGATCGGCCATCTCTCGACCGTCGACGCAGGACCCAGTGATGCGGAAACCGGCAGCGCGGAATCCAGCGGTGCGGGTGGCGGAGCCGAAGCCCAAGCGACTTCGGGAGCGGGATCCACCGGTGCAGGGGCTAAAGCCGACGCCGCGGCGGACAGTACGAGCGCCTCGGTGACCGGATCCGGCAGCTCACGGTCTGTCGGGAACGTCGCGGTCACCTCGGCGAAGGAGCTCATCGACATCGTCGACCTCATCGAAGCGAACCGGCCCGACGCGGTCGCCGACCTCGTCACCCGCAACCTCTACTTCTTCAGACGCACCGAGGCCTCCGTCTCGGATGCCTCGGAGTGAACGGCACCGCTGGACCTCTCAGCAGACGACATCGCCCCTCCCGCGCTCACTGCGCGGAAGGGGCGATGCTCGATGCCGGTTCGTCGTGACTGGTCAGGGCGGCGAAGTCGGTTCAGACGCAGCCGCGTCGCCTCAGGTCAGATCACTTGCTCGGACTGTGTCACTTCCCGGCGCCGATCGGCATGGTCTCGGGGTCGATGTCGGGATTCTCGTCCTGACCCTTGGCGAGCTCGACGGCCTCTTCATGCGAGGACACCGTCGGGAACGACCCGAGCAGCGGCCGGTGCGCGGATTCGCGCATGAAGAACACGGCGACGAGCGCGATGACCGAGAAGAACATGATGTAGAAGGCCGGCATGTACGAGTTCCCGGTGAGGTCGATGAGTGCCTGGCTGAACAGCGGCGTCGTGCCGCCGAACAGCGAGACGCCGAGGTTGAACGTCAGGCCCATCGCGCCGTAGCGCGACGCCGTCGGGAACAGCGCCGGCAGGGTCGAGGCGAGGCACGCGATGTAGAACGCCGCGGGCAGCGCGACCATGAACAGTGCGATCGTCACCGCCCACATCTCGCCGATCTGCATGACGGCGAAGGCGGGAACGATGAGGACGATCGTCATGCCTGCGGCCAGCCCGAAGACGAACCGGCGGCCGAGCTTGTCGGAGAGCCGACCGATGAGCGGCAGGCAGATCGACATGATGACGAGCACCGGGATGGTGACGACGGCGGCCTGGATGTTCGAGACCTTGACCGTCTCCTCGAGGTAGGTCGGCATGAAGCTCGTCAGCGCGTAGCCCACCGTCTGCGAACCCGCGACGATGGCGATGCCGATGAGGATCTCCTTCCAGAAGTGGCGGATGACGCCGATGAGGCCGTGGCGGGCGAACGGGTCGTCCGCGCTCTTCGTCACCAGGCCCTCCTCCTGGGCGGCCTCGAAGCCGGGAGTCTCCGGGATCTTCAAGCGGAACCAGATGGCGACGACGCCGAGCGGGATGGCGACGAGGAACGGGATCCTCCAACCGCCGTCGACCATCGCGGTCTCGCCCCAGATGCTCGTGGTCACCACGCTCGTGATGGCCACCGTGCCGGCACCGGCGGCGAAGCCGAGGTAGGAGCCGACGTCGAGCCAGGCGGCCCAGTAGCCGCGGGACTTGTCGGGGGCGAACTCGGAGACGTAGGTGGTGGCACCGGCGTACTCGCCGCCGGTGGAGAAGCCCTGGATCATCTTGAGGATGTAGAGGGGGATGATCACCCACAGGCCGACCTGTGCGGCTGTGGGCAGCACGCCGATGAGTGCGGTGGCCGTCGCCATCGTCGCCATGGTGAAGAAGAGGACCTTCTGGCGCCCGATCTTGTCACCGAGCGGTCCGAGCACCATGCCGCCGAGCGGGCGGACGAGGAAGGACACGGCGAATCCGAGCAGCGTGACGAGCAGTCCCATCTGCGGATCCATGCCCTCGGTGAAGACGGCGGTCATCGTCACGGCGAGGTAGCCGTAGACGCCGAAGTCGAACCATTCCATGAAGTTGCCGACGGTCGTGCCGCCGATCGCGGTGCGGATGGACTTCGGCTCGACGACGATGCAGTCGTCGGCTTCCAAGCGCTTCTTCTTCGTCGACCGCCGCTTGATGCGGAAGGGCTTTCTGCTCTCCGCGCTCGGTTCGGTGTGGCCGGATGTCATTGCTGATTCCTCACGTTGACTGAGATGAAAACGCCGCGGCAGCGGCCGGCGGCGTCAAGGCAATGGAGTTCATCTTTGCGCTGGGCGCAAGCACTGTCAACAGCAATTGTGAACCAGATCACGCACAGCACCGGCCGCCCGATGCGGATTTCGCACCCGCGCTTCGGTGCTCTCATGCGGCAAGCGGCGCTGTGGCGCCGCGGAGATCGCCGTGATCCTATTCACGTGCGAATCGTGACGGGGGTCACATCGCGAAACGGATGATTCCGTCAGGGAATCCTGCCGCGGTTCCGGCTCCCGAAGAGTGGGAAGGCTCTTCCGCCGAGGTGGTCGCGCGGTCGACGACGACGGCGCGCACTCAGGGACTCCCGCCCCGGCGTGCGCGCCGTCAATGTGGTGGATGCTGTCGGCGTCAGACCTCGTGAATCTGTGGTTGCCGTCAGTTCTCGTGAGTGTGCGAGGGAACGACGACCCGGAAGTTCGCGAGCTCGGGGTCGACGCTGCCGCGCACGTGTCCCGAAGGGCTGGCTGCGACCGCCTGCAGGAAGTCGATCGTCTCCTGGGTGATCTCCTCGCCGGGCAGGACGTTGGGAATGCCGGGAGGATACGCGGCCAGCGAGCTCACGCTGATCCGGCCGGCCGCCTCGGCGGCGGAGACGACCTCGGACTCAGCGAAGAACGCGTCGCGCGGAAGCATGACGAGGTCGCCTGCCGTCGGCAGCGGCGGGATCTCGACCGGAGCGTCGTCGGCGGACGCGGGTGCCGCACCCTGCTCGATCGTCCCGACGACCTCAGCGTCCGCCTCGGCGAGGACGTCTGCCTCGGCGTTCTCCAGGCGCAGCTGCTCGAGGGCGTCGAGGAGACGGCTGATGTCCGGGGACTTGCCGAGTCCGATGAGCGCGACGAGGGTCGTGGCCGTGGCCATCTCGGCGAAGATCCCGAAGTCCTCGGCCAGGCGCTTGCGGACGGTGTGCCCGTCGAAGCCGGTCGCGGTGATGTCGATGGGCAGGCGGAACGGGTCGATGTCGACGACGTCCGGGGAGCTGAGGAAGTCGGCCGAGAGCAGCCGGTAGTGCCCCGACCCCTCGATCTGGGCGCGGGCGTGCCGGATGTTCGTGAGCGACTCCGCGATCGCGTCCTGGGAGTTGACGAGATCGCGGCGGGCGATGTCGATCGAGGCCATGAGGTGCGCGTTCTCGCTCGTCGAGGCCGTCATCATGAACGCGCGGGCGAGTGCCGGTTCGAGGCGGTCGGCGAACTCGGTGTCGCCGAGGTGGAGGAGCGCGGACTGCGTGAACGAGCCGGCGAGCTTGTGGGTGCTCATGATGACGACGTCGGCGCCGAGCGTGACCGGGGAGGCAGGAAGGTCGGGGTGGAAGCCGAAGTGCGCACCCCAGGCCGCGTCGACGATGAGGATCGCGCCGGCCTCGTGGGCCACCTCGGCGAGGGCTGCGACGTCCGCGACCGCACCGAAGTAGCTCGGGGTGACGAGGTAGACGGCCGTGACCGTCTCCGGGTGGCTGCGGATCGCGTGGCGCAGCGAATCGGGGGTGACGCCGTGGGCGATGCCGTTGACCTCATCGACGTTGGGCGAGACGAAGCGCGGATTGATTCCGGCGAGGACGATGCCGTCGATGAAGCTCGAATGGGCGCTGCGCTGCGTGACGACGCCCGAGCCGAGGGTGCCGATGGCCAGCGCCGCCATCCGGTTGCCCTGTGAGGAGCCGTTGGTGAGGAACCACGTGCGGCGGGCTCCCCATGCCTCGGCGGCGAGCTCGAGGGCCTCGTCCTTCGGGGTGTCGACGCCGAGGTCGATGCCATCGAAGAGCGGCGGGATGTCGAGGGCGAGCACGTTCTCGCCGAAGAAGTCGGCCTGACCTGCGGAGATGCCGTCACCGTTGCCGCCGTGACCGGGAGTCTGGAGAAGCAGGGGATTGCGGGCGGCGGCCTTCGCGAGAGCGTCGGCGTACGGGGCGTGAGTGCGCGCGCGACCATCCTCGTGGGGGGTCGCGGGCACGGCGGAGTCCTGGTGCACGGTCATGCCTTCAGGGTAGGGAATGAGGGCCTTGGGGAGAATAGCAAGTTTCCTCGCCTACTCTATAGACAGTATTGAACTCATCGAGGGAGAGCTATGGAAGTTCTGGACACTCGCGGGCTCGTCGCGCTCCGCGCCGTCGCCGATGCCGGATCGGTCGCGGCAGCGGCGACGCGGCTCGACTGGAGCCAGCCGACCGTCAACCATCACCTCGCGAATCTCGAACGCACGCTCGGGGCGACCCTCATCGAGCGCACCCCCCGCGGTTCGCATCCGACGACCGTCGGCAGCCTCGTCGTCACTCGGGCGGTGGAGATCCTCGGTCTCGCCGACCGCCTCGTCGACGAGGTGGCGCTGTGGCGGGATTCGCAGGCGGTGCCGGTGAAGATCGGGGCCGTGCCCACGGTCGGCGCGCGTGTCATCCCGCTGCTTCACCACGAGCTGCAGAAGCGGCCGCGGTGGCTGGTCGCCGATGATGCGTCGGCCACGGTGCTCGGGGCTGCGCTCGACGTCACGATGGACGAGCATGCGAAGCTCGTCTCCCGGCTCGAGGCCGGCGACCTCGACCTCGCGCTCCTCGTCTCCACCGACGTCGACAAGGTGTGGATCCCGCCGAGCCTCACGGCGAAGAAGCTCTACTCCGAGCAGCTCTTCCTCTGCGTGCCCAAGGCCGTGGGACCGGTGCCGATCGATCCGCACGGGCTGCCCGACTTCGCGGCGCTCGTCACGCAGTCGTGGGCGTTCAGCATCGACCCCGGTGACGCCATCGACGAGGTGATCCGAGCGTTCTGCCTGGCCGCGGGCTTCGAACCCCGGGTGGGGATGCGGATGGACGACTACGCGGCGATCAACAGGATGATCGCCGCGGGCCTGGCGATCGCGATGATCCCCGAGTCGTCACTGCCCACCGACCCCGAGATCGAGGTCGTGCCGATGCCCCTGTCGGCCGCCCGCCGGGACGTCCTCCTCGTCTCCCGGGCACCGCAGCTCGGCCCGCGGCAGAAGTCCGCGCGGCACGATCCGATCGTCGCCGCCCATTCGGCTGCCGTCGCCGAGGTGGTCGCCGACGTCCGCACCGTCACCGCGGTCTGGCGGTAGGCAGGCAGGCTGTGTGGAGTGCAGCCTGCGGTCTCCAGCGCTGCCCGGTCGGACCGCCTCGGCGAGGTGGATCTCAGTGCGGCTGCCAGGCGTCTTCGATCGCGACTCTGTCCGTGATCTCCGGGGGCAGGGTCTTGACCGCGAGGTCGGCCATCGTCACCTTCTCGAGGACATCGCGCAGGGCGAAGCGGGCGGCGACCCACACCTGTTGGAGGCATTCGGCGGCGTCGTCGTATTCGACGGCCTCGGGCCGCTGGCCGTAGATGGAGACGAGAGGGCCGTCGACGGCGCGGATGACATCGGCGGCGGTCACCTCGGCGGCTGGGCGGGAGAACCGCCACCCTCCGGACTTCCCGCGGACGGAGACGAGGATCCCCGCGCGACGCAGGTCGGCGAGGATCGACTGGAGGAAGCCTTTGGGTATGTCCTGCCGGCGTCCGAGCTCGTCGGCGCTGATGGGATCGCCGTCAACAGCGCCCGCGATCTCGATGAGCGCGCGCAGGGCGTAGTCGGATTTCGTCGTGACCCGCATCCCGATATGCTACCGCGCACCGCGGTTCGGTAGCACCCCGTCGTGCCGTCTGAGGGTGTGGAGAATGACGGGCGCAGTGCGCTGGTGTCGGGCTGTTTCAGGTTGGCGCGGACACTGCAGCCTCGCGGGTCGTGCTGACCCGCGAGGCTGTCCGTGACCCGTGGCTGGCTGGCCCGTGCCTGGCTGGCCCGTGCCTGGCTAGTCCGAGGCTGGTTGGCCCGTGCCTGGCTAGTCCGAGGCTGGTTGGCCCGTGCCTGGCTGAACTGAGCCTGGCTGAACTGAGCCTGACTGATCCGCGCCCGGCTGATCCGCGCCCGGCCGACCTCGGGGTGGGGTCGGCGGGTGTGGTCTCAGGCCTCGGCGCCGACGGGTTCGGCAGCGGCCTCTGCGCGTCGGGTCCTGCGCTCGAGCCGGACGACGTGGATGAGCAGGGAGATCCACCCGAGTGCGAGCGCAGCGAGGATCGTCGAGACCACGGGGGTCGACGCACCGAGGGCCAGGGAGATCGTCCGAGCATTCGTGAGGATGATGATGCCGCCTGCGGCGATCGCGAGGACCTTGGCCGGGAGGATCTTCACGAGCCACGCCGCGAAGGGTGCGGCGATGATGCCGCCGACGAGCAGAGCGCCCGCGATCGACCACTCGATGCCCTGGGAGCCGAGGGCGAAGAGGAAGCCGAGCGACCCGCCGACGGCGACGACGAATTCGCTCGTGTCGATCGAGCCGACGACCTTGCGGGGCTCGAGGCGTCCCGAGGACAGGAGAGTCGTCGTGCCGACCGGGCCCCAGCCTCCGCCGCCGATCGCGTCGAGTGCGCCGCCGACGAGCCCGATGGGAACGAGCAGACCCTTGCCGGGGCGGCCCTTGAACGTCGGGCGGGCGCCGCCGAGGGCGAGGAAGCGCCAGATGACGTAGACGCCGAGAGCGAGCAGCAGACCGGAGATCCACGGGGTGGCGGCGTCGCCGTTGAGTCCGGCGAGGAACGTCGCGCCGGCGAAGGCGCCGACGAAGCCGGGGACGGCGAGGATGAGGACGGTGCGCCAGTCGACGTTGCCGAACTTGTGGTGGGAGATGCCGGAGACGAGCGAGGTGCCGATCTCGGAGAAGTGCACGGCCGCCGAGGCGGTCGCCGGGGCGATGCCGGTGGCCAGCAGCAGGGTCGTCGACGTCACGCCGTACGCCATGCCGAGGGATCCGTCGATGAGCTGGGCGATGAGCCCGACGATGCCTAAGACGATGAGCTGCCTCATGGTGGCCGCCTTTCCGTTGTGCGAAGCTGAGTGAGATTGTTGAGCAGTTTCACGTGCCTCCCACACAATACTCATTAAGTTGAGTGAATTACTACACTATGAACTTCTGTGACGGGGTGAGGCGGCAGACGAAGCGGGTGAGTGAGTCGCAGATGCGTGTGACGGGGCGAACTGCGGTGCGCACCGCGGGGCGAGCTGCAGTGCGCACCGCGAGGCTAACAGCGCTGCGCACCGCGCGTGCTCGCGGCGCGGTGTGGGGCGGGTGACGGCAAGGCGCCGGTTCTGCGCCGCATCCATGGCGATCCCCGTGTTCTGCGCCAGGTCCATGGTGAAATTCGCGTCCAGATCACCATGAATCCGGCGCGCAGTCGCCATGAACGCGGCGCACATTGCTCAACTATCGACGCGCCCCGCGACTCGGCGATGCGACGCAGACGACTCTCCGCGCCGCGTGCGACCTGAAGTCGGTGCCAGTCCCGGTGCCACCCAAGGCGCAGAGACTTCCGGACGCAGAGTGTCGATTTCGGACTCGATCATCGACACTCTGCGTCCGGAGAACGACGACGCGGGCACTGGAGGCGTCGGGTCGGGGCGTAACTGTCGGTTCACCGTGTATGTGCCGTGCCACTGCGTCGGTGGTTGGGGTGGTTGGGGGTGCAGCGCCGTGCTGCGACAGGATTCTCCCCGCTCAGCACGCTGTCCCACCCGCGCAACTGGAGGATCAAGCCCCTCAGCCGGAGAATCGACCCGCGCAGCCGGAGGATCGAGCCCCTCAGCCGGAGAATCGACCCGCGCAGCGGAGGCCCGCGCGGATCCCTCAGCCCGAGGCCCGCGCGGATCCCTCAGCCCGAGGCCTGCGAGGCCTGCGAGGACTGCGGGGCGTGGGCCTGCTCGGTCACTCGGAGGACGTCGAGGTCGACCTGCCCGTCGATGCCCGCGACGTTCGCGAAGTAGTGGACCTGCCACATCGTCCACTCGCCGCCGGGCCGGACGAAGAAGTTCGTCACCCACTGCGGGCGGTCGGCCAGCGTCCCGATCGAGTAGTCGGAGGTGAAGGAGCCGCGCGCATAGACGAGGAGCTCCCGGCCCCACGCGTCCTCGACGATCCGCCGAAAGTCCTCGAGTTCGGCGTCGACCTCGTGCTGCGGGGGCCGCTCCTCACAGGCGCCGATGAGTTCGAGGTCGATCGCCGGCGCCAGCGCCTCGGGTTCGGGTGGGGCGGCGGCGAGGAAGTTCTCGGCCTGCTCGGCACCGGGGGAGCAGAGGGTGAAGAAGTGATAGGCGCCGCGGCGCACGCCGGCGGTCGCGGAATCCGTCCAGTTCGCTGTGAATCGGGGGTCGACGTAGTCGTTGCCCTCCGTGGCCTTGATCATCGCCGCGGCGATGTCGTCGGAGGCGACTGCCCTCCAGTCGATGACGCCCTGGTGGTTGGAGACGTCGATCGCGTGGACCTCCCCGGGCTCGAGCGCGGGCCGGGTGTTCGGCACCCACGCGAACCACCAGACGGCCACCGCGAGGACAGCGACGACGACGGCGATCGCCGTGAGAGGAAGCGGTCGGCGCCAGCGCGGGGCGCGGTCTCGGCGGGGTGCGGTCACACGACCAAATCTACCCGGCGGCCCCCTCCACCTCGCGGACGATCGGCAGCTCGCACGTCGTCGGCGCGTGCTGCCGGTACCCGGAGAGGAATTCGCCGAGGCGGTCGATCGACTCGGTGAGGACGTCGACCGACGGCAGCGTGACGAGACGGAAGTGATCGGGCCGCGACCAGTTGAAAGCGGTGCCGTGCGAGACGAGGATCTTCTGCTCGCGCAGCAGGTCGAGAGCGAATTGCTCGTCGTCGGTGATCCCGAACCTCTCGGTGTCGAGCTTCGCGAAGAGATAGAGCGCCCCGTCGGCGCGTTCGGCGCTGACACCGTCGATCGAGTTGAGGCCCTCATGGGCGACGGTCATCTGCTCGCCGAGGCGGCCGGTCGGCAGGACGAGATCCTCGATCGACTGCTTGCCGCCGAGTGCCGCCTGAATCGCGTGCTGGGCGGGCACGTTCGCGCACATCCGCATGTTCGCGAGCAGGGTGATGCCCTCGATGTAGCTCTTCGCCTCGGACAGCGGTCCGGTGATCGCGAGCCACCCCGCCCGGTAGCCGGCGATCCGGTAGGCCTTCGACAGCCCCGAGTAGGTCAGGCACAGCACATCGTCGCCGGTCAGGGTCGCCATGTTGACCATCTCGACGCCGTTGTAGGTGATCTTCTCGTAGATCTCGTCGGCGAAGACGATGAGGTGGTGACGGCGGGCGATGTCGGCGATCGCGGCCAGCGTCTCCCGCGGGTAGACCGCACCGGTGGGGTTGTTCGGGTTGATGACGACGATGCCGCGGGTGCGCTCGGTGATCTTCGACTCGAGATCCTCGAGGTCGGGCAGCCAGCCGTTCTCGTCGTCGCACAGGTAGTGCTTCGGGGTGCCGCCGGACAGCGCCACCGAGGCGGTCCACAGCGGGTAGTCGGGACTGGGCACGAGGATCTCGTCGCCGGGATTGCACAGGGCCTGCAGAGAGAGCGTGATGAGCTCGCTCACCCCGTTGCCGAGGAAGACCTCCCGCGTGCCGAGGTTCGTGATCCCCTTCGACTCGTAGTGCTGGACGACGGCTCGCCGCCCGGAGAGGATGCCCCGCGACTCCGAGTACCCCTGCGCGACGGGCAGGTGGCCGACGATGTCCTGGACGATCGTCTCAGGCGCTTCGAAGCCGAACGGTGCAGGGTTGCCGATGTTGAGCTTGAGGATCGTGTGTCCCGCGGCCTCCATCGCCTCTGCCTCTTCGAGGACAGGACCCCGAATGTCATAGAGGACATTGGCCAGCTTCGACGACTGCCTGAACATGTGTGCCTTTCTCCAGCGACTTCTGCCACTTCCACGCTAGGGCCCGGACCTGAGTGCTCCCGACCAGACAGAGGCGCGTTTCGAACACCTTTGTCCGCGCCGACGGACCGAAGTGCAGACCTTTGGGCAGCCGCTCGCGCTGTCTGAGCCGACCCCGCGTCCCGGCTCCCGGCAGGCGACTAAGCTGAGTATCGTGTCCGATCCTGCACCGCGCCGCCGCGGCCGTCCGCCGAAGTCCTCGCGCGGCGACGCTCGCCAGGCGATCGCGAAGGCCGCGGCCGACGAGTTCTCCGACCGCGGGTACGATGCGACGTCGATGCGCGGCATCGCCCGCCGTGCCGGAGTCGATCCGGCGCTCGTCCACCACTACTTCGAGTCGAAGGCGGCCCTCTTCGCCGAGGCGGTGCGACTGCCCGTGCGCCTCGACCGGATCGTCCGGCGCGCGCTCGACGCCCCGCTCGACCGCCTCGGCGAATCGATCGCCAGCACGGTGCTCACCGCCTGGGAGGACCCGAGGATCAGGCCGATCGGCATCACCCTGCTCAAATCCGTCATCGGCGGGTCCGCGGCCGGCAGCCTGCTGCGGCAGTTCATGGTCCGGGAGCTCGGGTCGGCGATCACCGGCAAGCTCACCGCGGAGGGCATCGAATCCGCCGAGGCGGAGCTGCGGTCCTCGCTCGTGCTCAGTCAGATGGCCGGCGTGCTCATCATCCGCCACGTCGTCGCCCTCGAACCGCTCGCCTCGGCGCCGCTGCCGGAGGTCATCGCCCGGACCTCGCTGTCCGTGCAGCGGCACATCGACGGGAACACGCAGGTCAGCGACCCGGACCCGGGCGACGACCGTCCCCGCGACTGACCCTCCCCCGGCCGTCCGGCAAGCAGGGCGCCGTCGCGGAAGGCATCTCGCGCTCGCCCGATCCCGTCGATTCCGGAGAGATTCCCCTTGACGCCTCCGTCGAAGAGGCGTCTAATTCATCGTATGATGAATAATGTCATCGAGACCCGCGGCCTCACGGTCCGGCGCGGACGCACCACGGTCCTCGACCGGCTCGATCTCGACGTGCCGAGCGGCGCGATCGTCGGACTGCTCGGGCCCAGCGGCAGCGGCAAGACGACGCTCATGCGCGCGATCGTCGGCATGCAGATCACCCGCGGCGGCACCGTCACCGTGCTCGGTCGGCCCGCCGGGACGCGGGCGCTGCGCCACCGGGTGGGCTACATGACCCAGCAGGCGAGCATCTACGACGACCTCACCGTCGAGCAGAACCTCCGCTACTTCGCGCGGATCGTCGGCGCTCCGGCCGCGGATGCCGCCCGCGTCATCGAGCGCACGGGCCTGACCGGGCAGACGCGTCAGCTGGCGCGCACGCTCTCGGGCGGGCAGGCCAACCGCGTCTCCCTCGCCGCGGCGATGCTCGGCACCCCCGACCTCCTCATCCTCGACGAACCGACCGTCGGCCTCGACCCCGTCCTCCGCGCCGACCTCTGGGACATCTTCCGCCGGCTCGTCGACGACGGGGCGACGATCCTCGTCTCGAGCCACGTCATGGACGAGGCGACCCGGTGCGATCGGCTCCTCCTCATGCGCGACGGCCGCATCATCGCCGACACCACCCCACCCGAGCTCCTCGACGCGACGGGAGCGGAGACCGCCGAGGACGCCTTCCTCACGATCATCGAACGCGATCGCACGGGAGGCCACCGCCTCCTCGGCGCAGGTCCGGACGGAGGCACGCGATGACTGCCCGGCGCACGCTCGCCACCGCCGGTCGCGTCCTCCTCCAGATCGGCCACGACCCGCGCACGATCGCGCTCCTCCTCGTCGTGCCGAGCCTCCTCATCGGCCTCGTCGCGTGGATCTTCGACGAGACCGAGGTCTTCGCCGACATCGGCCCGGCGATGCTCGCGCTCTTCCCGTTCATCGTCATGTTCCTCGTCACGAGCATCTCCACCCTGCGCGAGCGTCGCAGCGGGACGCTGGAACGGCTGCTGTCGATGCCGCTCGGCAAAGGCGACTTCATCCTCGGCTACACACTCGCGTTCGGACTGCTCGCGATCGTGCAGACGGCGATCGCCGGAACCTACGCGATCTGGGTGTGCGGACTCGAGATCGAGGGGTCGATGGTCCTGCTCTTCGTCGTCGCGATCGCCGATGCCCTCCTCGGCACCGCGCTCGGCCTGCTGGCCAGTGCCTTCGCGCGCACCGAGTTCCAGGTCGTCCAGTTCATGCCCGTGCTCGTCTTCCCGCAGATCCTCCTCGGCGGGATCTTCCTCGCCCGGGATCGGCTGCCCGAGGTGCTCGAGACGATCGGCGACTGGCTGCCGCTGTCGCACGCGATCGACGCGCTCACCGCCGTCGCCACGGGTTCCGAGGACGCCGACTGGGTGTGGCTGCGGATCCTCTTCATCGGCTGCTGGATCGTCGGTGCGATCATCGTCGGCTCGCTCACGCTGCGCCGCCGGACCCCGTAAGCGCACAACTCCGCAGCGGTGTGCTCAGCAGGCGCTGACTCCGCAGCTGCGCGCTCAGGCCCGTTTGCGGTCGGAGGCGAGCATCCCGAAGACGAGAGTGTCCGTCCATTCGCCCTTCGACCACCAGTCGCTGCGCAGGTGGGCTTCGCGTGTCATGCCGATGCGCTCGGCCAGCTTCGCCGAGGCGGTGTTCCGGGCATCCATCTGCGCAACGACCCGGCGCAGCTGCGCGTCGTCGAAGGCATGGTTGAGCACGGCGAGCGCCGCCTCGGAGGCGAAGCCGTGGCCGCCGGCGGCAGGGTTGAGCACCCAGCCGATCTCCGCCTTCGTCTCGTCCGCGGAGTCGAGCCAGATCGCGATGTCGCCGATGACGGTCGAGCCCGCGAAATCCTCATGATCGTCGTCGGTCTCGATGACGAGGGCGAGTGCCTTCGCCTCCCCGCCCAGCCCCGTGCGGGGGATCCGCTTGCCGATCTCGGTCCGCGCCACCTCGGCGGTCCAGGGGTCGCAGAGAAGGAACCGCGAGACGTCCTCGCGCGCGTAGATCGGCAGCAGCGCCTCGGCGTCGGAGGGCCGGTAGGTGCGCAGGCGCAGCCGTGCGGTGCGGACGGTGAGCGCAGGGTCGGTCATGTCGTCTACCGAACCACGCCGCCACCCCCGGGTCAAGGTGCGCACTGGGGGCGCCGCGGGGCGGGAACGCGAACGGCACGGTCGTCGACCCTCAGCACGGTGGGGAACCCGTGCCGCTGGCCGATGACCGTGCCGCCTGCAGAGGCGTGAGCCGAATCAGCTCAGGCCGGACTCGGCGCCAGTGCTGCTCGCGTCAGCGCGGCCCGCTGCTCAGATGTTGATGAGCTTGCGGCGCTGGGCGTAGCGGACGAGGGCGGTGCCGCCGATGATCGCCGCGACGCCGAAGAAGATCGCCGCACCGATCTCGACACCGGTGCGCGGGAGGGTGCCTCCGCCCTTGCCGGCGAGTCCGGGGCCCTGGTCGCCGCCGGAGGAGCCGTTGCCCTCACCGCCGCCCGAGCCGCTGTTGCCACCACCGGCGCCACCGGCGCCGTTCTCATCGGAGTTCCCGTTCGACTCATCGCCACCGGCGTCCGCACCGCCGGCATCGGCCGAGCCGTTCGACTCGTCCCCACCGGCGTCCGCGGATCCCTCGGAGGTGCCGCTCGAGTCATCGGAACCGGCGGGGTCGTCACCCGGGTCGCCGGGCACCTCGGCGTCGGGGTCGAGGCCGAGCCCGTCGAGGATCGTGAAGTGCGTGTCCGTCTGGTCGGTGAGTCCGACGACGTTCGCGGCACCGGGGCCGAAGGCGGCGATGCGCACCTGCGAGCCGGTGTGGCTCTGCGAGTTGCCCTCTTCGGCGGTGCCGTACGCGACGGTCATCGGGCTGCCGTCCTTCGTCTCCAGCGTGCGGCTCAGGCCCGGCGTCGTCGATCCCGTCTCGACGATCTGGCTCGTGTGAGCGTGGTCGGCGGTCGTGATGACGAGCGTCTCACCGTCCTGCTTCGCGAAGTCGAGGGCCGCGGTGACGGCCTCGTTGAGGTCGACGGTCTCACCGATCTGACCGCACGGGTTCGCCGCGTGGTTCTGCTTGTCGATGCTCGCGCCCTCGACCTGGAGGAAGAAGCCCTTGTCGTTGTCGAGGAGGTCGACGGCCTTCGTCGTCAGCGCCTCGAGGCTGGGCACGGCGGAGGTGCGCTCGGGGTTGTCGGTGCACTGCGCGGCCGGTTCGCTGCCGCCGGTGCGGGTGGCCAGCGGGCCTTCCCAGCGGACGGGGAAGTTGCCCTCGGAGAAGAGGCCGAGGACGGGGGCGTCCTGGTTCGCCTCGGTCACCGAATCGAGTGAGGATGCGTCGTCGACGAGCTGGTAGCCTCGCTCCTCGGCCTGCTGACGCAGGGTCTTGCCCTCCCAGTCGCCGGCCTTCGCGGTCTGCTCGAAGGAGGCCGAGCCGCCGCCGAGGGTGACATCGGCGCGCGTGTCGAGGATCTGCTCGCTGATCGACCCGAGCCCGCCGTTCTCGAGGGCGGCCTCGGAGCAGTCCTGGCTCGTCTCCTCGGGGCCGTAGCAGCCGCGGGCGGAGATGTGGGAGGCCTGCGCGGCCGGAGTCGCATCCTGGATCTCAGAGGTCGAGACGTTTCCGGTCTTCAGGCCGTTCGCCCGGGCGATCTCGACGAGGGTCTTCTCCGGGGTGCCGTTGCGGTCGATGCCGAGCGCGCCGTTGTACGTCTTCACGCCCGAGGCCCAGCCGGTGGCGCTCGCCGCGGAGTCGGTGACGTAGTTGGGCTTGCCGGTCTCCTGGTCGACCGCGTACGTCGTGTAGCTGCCGGTCAGCGGCAGTTCGTCGATGCCGGAGAAGCGGCCGTTCGCGCCCTCGGCATAGTTGCGGGCGACGGTGATCTCCGAATCGCCCATGCCGTCTCCGATGAGGAGGATCACGTTCTTCGCCCCGGCGTCCTCGATCGATTTCCGGATCGAGTCGGTCATGTCGCCGTCGAGCTGGCGGGCACCGCCGGGTTCGTCGATGCCGGCCGCCGAGGCGGGGGCGGCGACGCCGAAGAGTGCGAGGCTGAGCGCGCCGGTTGCTGCTGCGAGACGCAGAGTTCTCCTGGCCATGGTGTCCTTTCGGATCGTGGTGCGCGATTGCGCGGATCTGCCATTCCAACCTACTCAGGGAACTCGCAGACTGGATTGATCCGGGATGAAGGGCGCGTGAATTGCCCTGTCACATGACCACCATGCGGACGACCGGTCGCACGGTCATGACCGGCCGGACCCATGTGGGGTCCAGTCCGTCACTCGGCCCGATCCGCTCACGCCCGGCCGAGCGCCTGCTTCCACGACACCTTCGGTCCCGACTTCAGGATCGACTGCTCGAAGATCCGGGTGGCCAGCAGCAGGGCGAGCACCGTCGTCAGGGAGAGAATCGCCAGGGACACGAGCGGCTCCCACCAGGCGGTCGTGCCCATGAACACCCGCATCGGGACCGCGACGGCCGCGGAGAACGGAATGTAGCTGAGCACCGCCATGATCGCCTCGTTGTCGGAGAAGAGGACGACGCCCATGTAGGGCAGGAGGATGAGCATCATGATCGGCGTGCTCGTCGACCCGAGGTCCTCCGACCGCGAGACCATCGACGCGGCGGCCGCGTAGAGCGCGGCGATCATGACGAAGCCGACGACGAAGAGGGGGATGAACCACGCGATCGGGTCGGCGAGACGACCGAGGACGAGGTCGTTGCCGCTGATCGCGGCGCCGACGAGCACCGCGACCGCGGTGAGCGCGACCTGCGCGAACGCGAGCACCGAGCACGCGATGACCTTGCCGAACATGATCGCCCGCGCCGAGGTGGAGGCGAGCAGGATCTCGACGATCCGCGACTGCTTCTCCTCGACGACCGATGAGGCGATCGTCATCCCGAACGTCATCGCCGAGGAGAGGAAGATCAGCCCGAGGCCGAGCCCGATGAAGCGCGTGAGCGCCGGATCCGGGGCATTCGGGTCGAGGATGTCGACGGTCGGGGTGAGGCTGAGCGCACCGCTCAGCGACTCGGGCGCCGCCCGCAGGGCGATGATCGTCGTCCCGGTCGGCGAGTCGGCGGAGTCGACGACGGCCGCGGAGACCTCTTCGCTGCGCACGAGCTCCTCGGCCTCCTCGGTGCTGCCGACGACGACCGGTTCGATGCCGTCGATGCCGGCCACGGAATCCGCCGAGGTGACCGCCACCTTGTCCGTCGAGGCGAACAGCGAGGGCAGCGACCCGGAGACGGCGACGACCGTGCCGAAGAGGATGACGCCGAGCAGAGTGGAGACGACGAAGGCCTTCGACCTCAGCCGGACCATGATCTCGCGTTCGATGACGAGGCCGATCGCCGTGGCGAAGCTCGCCCGGGTCGTCGTCACCGGTGTCGAGAGATGAGTTCCGGGAATGGGCTGGTGTGCGCTCATGCCTGCGTGACCTCCTGGAAGAGACGGTTGAGGGGAACGGAATGGGGGGCGAACGCGCGCACGGACGACAGGGCCATCGCCTGCCGGAGGACCGCCTCGGCGGCATCCCCGTCAGGGGCGGAGAACCGCACCCACGTGCCGTCGAACTCGGCGACGGCGATGTCGGGAAGGTCCCGGACCCATGCGAGATCCGCATCGGCCTCGAGGATCCACTCCGGACGGCTGCGCTGACGGCGCAGCTCGTCGGCGGTGCCGGTCGCGACGAGGCGGCCCTGGTTGATGATGACGAGATCGTCGACGAGGCGTTCGACGAGGTCGAGCTGATGACTCGAGAAGAGGACGGGGGCGCCGGTGTCGGCGAAGTCGGTGAGCACGTCGAGGGTGCGTTCGACGGCGATCGGATCGAGACCGGAGAACGGCTCGTCGAGGACGAGCGCGCGGGGGCGGTGGATGAGGGCTGCGGCGATCTGCACCTTCTGCTGGTTGCCGAGGCTGACGGATTCGAGCGTGTCCGTCGGCTTGCCGCCCAGGTCGAGCCGCTCGAGGAGTTCGAGGCCGCGGCGCTTCGCCGAATGCCGGCTGAGGCCGTGGAAGCGGGCGAGGTAGACGAGCTGATCGATGATCGGCATCTTCGGGTAGAGCCCGCGCTCCTCGGGCATGTACCCGATGGTGCTGCGGTCGGCGGCGGTGATCGGCCGGCCGTCGACGGTGATGCGACCGGCATCGGCGGCGAGGACGCCGAGGAGGATCCGCATCGTCGTCGTCTTGCCCGAGCCGTTCGCACCGACGAAACCGGTCATCCGACCGTCGCCGATGGTGAACGAGAGGTCGTGGAGGACCTGCTTGTCGCCGAAGCTGCGTGCGATGTTCTCTAGCGTGATCATGTCTCCACGCTATGCGGGGACACGGTGCCCGCGGCTCAGCCGAACGGGCGAGATCCGCCTCCTGCTGCCGGGGGAACAGTCGCCCTGCGGTGCGGCGAACCGGTCAGTCCCGCGGCTCAGGCGGTTCGGGTTGGGCCTGCTCGATGAGGAGGCAGGCGAGGTTGACGGAGCGGTCGATGTCGACGTCGTCCAACGGCGGGGAGTGGGGGATGAGCGAGCGCATGAGGAACGCGCCGACGAAGGTCTCCATGAGGGCATCGAGGTCGACGGCATCGACGACGATCGCGTCGCGCACGGCCGCGCGGTCGAGGATCTCGGTGAGCACCGCCATCCGCTGCGGGAGGAAGCCCTTGACGAAGGCATCGGCCGCCTCGGCGGGGCCGTCGTGCATGTGAGCGAGCCACGCGGGCATCGCCGCGCGGACGAACGGATCGTTGAAGATCGCCGCCTGCTGGGATTGGAAGGCGCGGAGGTCGCCGGCGAGAGTGCCGGTGGGCTCCGGGGTGTCGAGCGGGTGCCGCCGATCGACGAGGGCGGGGATGAGGTCCGCGACACTGGCGAAGCGGCGATAGAACGCGGGTTTGCTCGTCCCGGCGGCGGCGACGATCGCTGCGATGGTCGCGGAGCCGTAGCCCTGTTCGATGATGATCTGCGCCGCGGCATCGAGGATGCTGAGGTCGATCGAATCGTCGCGTGGCCGACCGGAGAATCGATTGGTGCTGATGTCGATCATCCTTCACATCGGTCGTGCGGTCGCAGAATTCGCTCTGACTGTAGCAGAGGAGAGGGGTGGGGTTGCCGGTTCTTTATCATTCCGTTACGCTACGTAACGAGCGGTGGCATACCATCCGCTCACCCCTCATGAGCAGTGCTCGTGATCCATCCCCAATGGACGTGGAGGCAGCGGCGCTGTGGACAGCAGCGCCCTGCTCCGTCCGTGGGGTGAGGTGCCCTGTCGGAGGAGGCGCCCGTGGGAGAAGCGCCGAGGTGGTCGGGTCGTCGGGGCGGATATCAGTGCGGTCGGATCCTCGGCGCGGTTGCCGGGGCGGTCGGATCCTCAGTGCGGTCGACTGGGCGGGGTCACGTCGTCGGCGCGGACTCCCCGACGCGGACGACACCATTCTCATACGCCCAGATGACAGCGTGCGTGCGGTCGCGGATGCCGAGTTTGGCGAGCAGGTTCGACACGTGCGTCTTCACCGTGGCCTCGCCGAGGTGGAGCTGACCGGCGATCTCGGCATTGCTCAGGCCCGTGGCGAGGAGGCGGAGGACCTCCCGTTCGCGTTCGGTGAGGAGATCGAGCGCGGGCGAGGGCTGCGCGGATGCGGCCGGGGAACTCACCGAGCGTTCGATGACACGGCGCGTGACCTCCGGGGAGAGCAGGCCGTCCCCGCTGGCCAGGGCCTTGACGGCGTCGATGAGCTGTTCGGCCTCGGCGGTCTTGAGGAGGAAGCCGCCGGCTCCTGCGGCGAGCGCTTCGAAGAGGAAGTCGTCGCGATCGAAGGTCGTGAGCATGAGGACGGCGCTGCCGGTGTCGCGCCGGACGATCTCCGCGGTGGCGGCGAGGCCGTCCATCACCGGCATCTGGACGTCCATGCAGATGACGTCGGGTGTGAGCTCGATGGCGCGGTCGATCGCGATCTGCCCGTTCTGGGCTTCGCCGACGACGGCGATCCCGTCCTCGGATTCGAGGATCGTGCGGAAGCCGGTGCGGACCATCGACTGGTCGTCGACGAGGAGGACTCTGATCATGCGTGCCGTGCCTTTGCGCTCGGAGGTGCGGGTGTCCCTGACGGTGCGGTGGATTCCGGGGATGCGTGCGCCGAGGCGGCGCTGCCCGTGGTCTCGGCCGCAGGCATTTGGTCTGCCATCGGTGTCGAAGAATTCACTGGCGTCGCCGTCGATGACGCGGGCTCGGGTGCCGTTGCCGCCGTCGTGGGTGTCGGCTCCGTCTCCGGGCGCGTGTACGGGATGCGGGCGCGGACGAGCCAGCCGCCGCGTGACTTCGGGCCCGCGTCGAGGGTGCCGCCGAGGGCGCTCATCCGCTCGCGCATCCCGACGATGCCGAGCCCCGTGCCGGATGACTGCCCGGCGCGCTCGCCGGTCGGGGAGGAGTCGCTGATCTCGACCTCGAGGTCGCTCGGGCCGTAGCGGAGGCGCACCACCACCTCGGCGCCGGGACCCGCGTAGCGCTTGGAGTTCGTCAGGGATTCCTGGATCACCCGGTAGACCGAGAGCTCGGTGATGGCGGTGAGCGGATGCGGTGTCCCGTACGTCGCGACGTCGAGGTGCTGCCCGCTGCGGCGGGCGTCGGCATAGAGGTCAGTCAGGTCGGCGAGTCCGGGGGTGCCGCTCGTCCGGTTCGCCGCAGCGCTCGCGGAGCTCGTGTCGCGCAGGGTGTAGACGAGGGTGCGGAGTTCGTCGACGGTCTCCCGGGTCGAGGCCTCGATGGTCTGCAGCGACTCCCGGGCGCGGTCGGGGTTCCTCTCCAGACTGCGCCGGGCGGCCGCGGCGTGGATGCCGACTCCCGCGATGTGATGGGCGACGCCGTCGTGGAGCTCGCGGGCGATGCGGACGCGCTCGAGGTCGAGCGCCTGGTCGGCGAGCTGCTGCTCCTGCCGTCGCACCTCGTCGTTGGCGGCGCGGAGTTCGCCGACGAGGTGCCGCTGGGTCCAGGCGCGGTCGCCGAACACCCATGCCCCGCCGAAGAAGAGGAGGTTGATGAGGAACGTGATGCCGGAGTTCGCCGCGTACTGCAGGACGGTGAGCTCACCGAGGCCGGAGAGCTGAACGACGGCAGCGCCGATGATCGAGGCGAAGATCGCGATGCAGAGCAGGAGCCGCGACATGAACGCGGCCTGGCGATTGCTCTGCCAGGCCCCGATCGAATAGACGGCGAGGAAGAGGGTGATCTGCGAGACGCCCGGCTCCATCATTCCCAGGAACTGGGCGGCGATGTAGAGGGCGGAGACCACCCACGCGACGAGGCTCGGATGCGTGCGCCGGAAGACCAGGGGCAGGGGCACGATGAGGGAGGCCAGGCAGGACGCCCACAGGGGAACCTTGAACGGCCAGAAACCGCCGGCGTTGTAGAGGGCGGCGAAGACGGCCGAGCCGATGCCGAGCGCGGCCACGAGGTACCAGTCGCGGGCTCGCGGTCGCCTCTCCGCGGCGGTGATCGGCTCTGCCATTCCTCCAGCTTAGTCAGAGGGAGGTCGCCGGGGACATCCCTCGGAGAGCTGATTCGCCTCCGCCGCACGGGGGAGGAGCAGTGCTCACTCCCGTGAGTCGCGGCGAGAGACGACGAGCCATAGGGCCCCGGCGAGCGGTGGGAGGAAGAACGCGATGCGCACTGCCGGCGGGATCTCGATCTGGGTGACGTTGTAGGCGGCGACTGCGAGCCCGAGGGTCGTCAGCACAGCGGCCGACCACCAGCCGAAGCGCGACCGCTCGAGAGGGCGCACGGCGAGGAAGGCGAGTGCGACGAGCAGTCCGGTGCCGGCGATCGCGAAGAGGTAGGTCAGTGTCAGTGACGACGCCTCCTCGAGGCTGACCCCGGATGAGGTGGGGTATCGGTAGGAGCTGAGAAGTGCGGGGCGGATCTGTCCGGCCGAGACGATCGTCGCAGCGATCGCCGCTGCGCTGGCGATTCCGCCGATGAGCGCGACGGTGCGGGTCCGAGTCATGATGACCTCCGAGGTCGGGAGACATGATTGAGACATTATGTATCAATCGCGTGATGCTAGATTAAAGAGACACTATGTCTCATGTCAAGGAGGATCGCATGCCGCGCGCTCACCGATCGGTCGAGGAGACTCGCACACTGGTCGCCGAGGCGATCGTCGACTACGTCGCCCATCACGGCATCGCGGTGTGGCCCGAGATTCCGATGGAGCGCATCCTCGAATCCGCCGGCGTCTCGCGCGCCTCCGCCTATCGCATCTGGCCGGGCAGATCGGCCTTCGGAACGTTTGCGCTCGAGCAGTGCCTCGCGGGTCATGCGATGGCGACGCTCGATGAGCAGCGGGCGCTCGCCCTTGCTCGCGAGGTGCTCGGTGAGGCACCCACGGGGTCCGCGTCACGGGTCGACAGCGCCGCGCGCTTCATCGCGCGCGCCGCGGAGGAAGAGCTCGATCTGCTGCTGAGCTCGGATCGGTGGCGAGCCTTCGTCCGGTTCCAGGCGGTGGCGCTCGACGCGCCGACGCCCGAGATCCAGGAGCTGCTCGACCGCATCGACACCGAGGATGCGGCCCGGCTCCAAGCGGTCTATGCGTCGGTGGCCGAGGTGTGGGGTCTCGCGCCGGTCATCGCCGGTGGGACCTCAGCGATCGCCGAGGCGGCTCTGCTGCTCGCGCGCAGTGCCGTGGCGAGGATCGTCGCCGGTCGCAGCGAGGAACGGCTGCGGTCGACGTATGCGACCGCTCTGGCGGCGCTGGTCCGCGGCTCCTTCCGCGAAGTCCCGCAGGGCGCGGTCGACCTCGAACGCCTGACGGCGCGCTGAACCACGACAGCGACCGCGGCCTCAGCCCTCAGAGCTCGACGGCGACGACGGGATCGGTCGTCGGCTGCGGGGAGCCGCCTTCGGGTTCGACGGTGATGCCGAAGAGATTGCCTGCGGCGAAGTCGCTGCCGTCGATGTTCTCGGCGTCGCCGACCATGAGGCCCACGCTCTTCGGCCCGTCGTCGCCGATCACCCACATCTGCAGGGATGTGCCTTCGGCCGGGGTGACATCGCGCGACGTCACATGGATGAGCTGTTCGGTCTCGGAGGAGACGACGGTGACCGAACCGCCCGCGGCGAGATCGGCCGTCGTCGTCCTCAGGTCCGGGGCGTCCATGAGCCGCGCCGTCTCATCGAGTCGCTGCTGCGTCTCTGCCAGGGTCGCCTCGAGTTCGTTCTGCCGTTGCTGCATCTGCCAGGCGCTGATGCCGAATCCGCAGACGACGATGAGAGCGGCGGCTGCGGCCGCCCAGGGCAGCCAGCTCCGCTTCCGCCGTCGTGCGGCGAGGTCGATGGGCTCCTCGGCTCGAGACGCCGCGCCGCCGGGCTGAGAGCTGGGGGAGGAATCGGAGTCAGCGGCCGCGGTACGGTCTCCCGCCTCGGCGAACCCGGTGTCCGGTGCCGCATTCTCCTGGGCAAGGTGGTCGGGCAGGGAGAGGATCGCGTTCTTCGTCTCCTCGCTCACGGCTGCCGGAGCGTCGGAGGCGGCCATGAAGGCGGCGGTCTCACCGTAGGCGGCGACTTCGGCCTGGAACTCGGGGTCGGTGTCGGCCAGCGCCTGCGCCTCGACGAGCTCATCGTCGCTCAGTCCGCCCAGCGCCAAGCCGGCGGCCAGGTAGTCACGATCGGCGCTCATCGGCTCGCCTCCAATTCTTCGCGCATCTTCCTCATGCCGTCTCGGATTCTCGATTTGATCGTGCCCAACGGGACCTGGAGAGTCTCGGAGATCTGCGCATGGGTCATTCCCTGATAGAAGGCCATGACGATCGGTCTCGCCTGATCGTCGGGCAGGAGCTTGAGGGCGGCGACGGTGCGGTCGGACTCCGCCCTGTCGATGACGGTCTGCTCGACCTGCTCACCGACCTCGGCCGCGGACCGCAGTCCGTCGGCGACGTCCCGGTCGCGGGAGGACTGGACGCTGCGGACGCAGTCGATGCCGCGTCGCCGTGCCATCGTCACGAGCCATGCCCGCCCGCTGCCGCGCTGCGGATCGAAGCTGCCGGCCCTCGCCCACACTTCGGCGAAGCACTCCTGGAGCACCTCCTCGGCGAGCGATCGGCTCATCACGATCCGCACGATCACCGCCATGAGGATGGTCGACTGCGTGGCGAAGAGCTCTTCGAAGGCGCGACGGTCACCGGCGGCCACCTGGATGAGCAGCTGCCCACAGGGGTCCGTCTGCGCGTGCGCCTCACCGTCTGCCCGCATCGTCCGACCGGGCGGCGATGCCCCGGGATCATGGGAAGTCATGATTACATCATGTCATCCTCGCCGAGGTGGTGCTCACCTCAGGTCGGGTTGTGCGGGGACGACGGTGACCGAGCCAGCGGAACGGGGGGTCGAGGGGAGTGCCGGGATCGCGTGCTGCCGAGAAAGCATGCTGCCAGGGACCGGCCCGAGACCACTCGAGCCAGGCCCCTGGCAGCACGCCGCCTCAGCGGTTCCCGATCACTGCGGGGGCATGAGCACGCTGTCGACCATGTAGACGGTCGCGTTCGCGGTCTTCACGCCGCCGCACACGAGCTTCGCGTCGCCGAACGTGAGGTCGTCGCCGCTGCCGGCGATCGTCACGGTCGAGCCCTCGACGGTCTCCTGGTCACCGGCAACCTCGTCCGGTGAGAGCTGGCCGGGGATGACGTGGTAGGTGAGCACCTTCGTCAGCTCATCGGCGTTGCCCGCCACCGCGTCGAGGTCCTCCTTCGGGATCTTCTCGAAGGCCTCGTTCGTCGGTGCGATCACCGTGAACTCGTCACCGTTGAGAGTGTCGACGAGGTTGACATCGGGGTTGAGCTCGCCCGAGACGGCCGAGGTCAGGGTCGAGAGCATCGGGTTGTTCGAGGCGGCCGTGGCCACCGGGTCCTGGGCCATGCCCTCGACCGAGCCGGCACCGTCGGGGTTCTGCTCGGCGTAGGCCGCGCAGCCGGGTCCGACGAGCTCTTCACCGGCCATGGCCGACGAATCCGAAGCCGGAGCGGAGCTCTCGGAGGATTCGCTCGACTGGGTCTCCGAGCCGCCCGACTCCGTGTCGCCGCCGGAGCTTCCGCAGCCCGACAGTGCGAGGATGCCGATTGCACCGGCCGAGAGGAGGGTGGCAGTGCGAGTGCGCAGTGTTTTCATCGTTCTACTCCTTGTTTCTCCGTTTTCACGGTCGTGCTCTGGTCGACACAGCCTGGTGTGTCCTGCTGTGTTACTGGGGGTTCGCAGCGACTGCGAATCCGGATGGGTGATCGGACGGGTTTTTCTCGTCTTTTTCCAGTTCCTCTTCGCCGGATCCCGTATTCGGAGGCAGAGAACACCGAGGTGACGGGGGAGGAATGCGGGTGCGCAGCGGGACTGCGCGTTCGGGCGAATCCCCGGCACGGCCGGCTCACTCGACGGTGAACTGGATGCGGTGGTGACCGGTCGCGGAGTTCGGGATGGCTTCGCGGCGCTCAGCGGTCTGGACGGTGCCGTCCTTGTCGACGGCGCGCACCGTGACGCTGTGGAGGCCGGACCGGACGTCGTCGAACTCGGCCCGCCACTGCCGCCATGTGTCGACGGTCGCCTCGGCGCCGAGTTCGGCCTCCGTCCAGTCGCCGTTGTCGAGGCGCACCTCGACGCGGTCGATGCCGCGGGTCTGCGCCCAGGCGCTGCCGCCGACGGTGATGGTGCCGGCGGGGAGCTTCGCCAGGGGCCGGGGCACATCGATGCGGGACGCGACGAGGATCGGTGCCTTCGCGTCCCATCCGCGCTGCGTCCAGTACGCCTCCTTCTCGTCGAATCGGGTGACCTCGAGTTCGGTCACCCACTTCGTCGCCGACACGAAGCCGTAGAGACCGGCGACGACGAGTCGGGCGGGGAAGCCGTGCACGGGGGTGAGCGGCTCGCCGTTCATGCCGACGGCGAGCAGCGCGTCCCGGTCATCGAGCATCGCCTCGAGCGGCGTCGACGCGGTGAAACCGTCATGGGAGTGGGAGAGCACCATGTCGGCGTCCGGGCTCGGCCCCGCACGGCGCAGCAGCTCCCGGACGGGGTAGCCCAACCACGTGGCATTGCCGACGAGGTCCCCGCCGACGGGGTTCGAGACGCACGTCAGCGTCGTGTGCTGCTCCTGCAGGGGCAGCGCGAGGAGCTCGTCCATCGTGATCGTCACCTCCTGGTCGACCATCCCGCGGATCGTCAGCGACCAGTCCTGCGGGTCGATCGTCGGTGGGGCGAGGACGGTGTCGATGCGGTAGAAGTCCTTCTGCGCGGTGACGAACGGGCGGATGCCCTCGACGTCGAGGCTCGCCCCCGCGGGGATCGGTCCCGCCGTCCGGGCGGCGCGGGGGAGGACGAGGTTCGCCGCCGAGGCGGCCGCCTCCCTGGTCAGGGCGACAATCGATTGACCCGTCGCCACCCCGACGGCGCCGACGGCCGCCGCGATCCCGGTGAGCGCGAGGAAGCGCCGCCGTGAACCGGCCCGCTGTGCGCGGTCGGCGGGGGAGTCCCGGGTGAGCAGCGGGGTGCGGGCGGCAGGGGTCGATGCCTGTGCCTGTGCTCCCGTGGCTTGTGCCGCCGTGGCTTGTGCGGCCCAGCGCAGGCCGACCCACAGCACTGCGACCCCGGCGACCAGCCCGACGAGGGTGGGGACGACGTCGATGAGCGTCGACCCCGTCCGGGTGAGGACGGCTCCGGCGGGCACGAGGCCGGCGACGATGAACGCGGCCAGCGCCACCCGTGGTCGCGTCCCGCCGAGCCAGCCGATGAGGGCGCCGAGGATGAGGGCGCCGAGCGCGACGGTGGCGACGAGGACGATCTTGTCATTGGCGCCGAAGAGCGCGATGACGGGTTTGATGACGCTCGTCGGGGTGAGCGGGATGATCGCCTGCCCGAGGACGAGCAGCGGCGCCGAGGTCGGCCCGATGAGCCGGGCGACGAGGTCGGCGAGGCCGAAGAGGAAAAGCGTCGCGGCGACGCCGACGAGGATGGAGCGCAGACGGAGTCTCATGTGGGGGATTCGGAGCCGAGGGACCGGCAGATGGTCCGGCCGCGCGTCCGCAATTCGCGAAACGTTCAGCCGGGCGTCTCCCTGCTGTCGTAGCATGGATTGATGACTGAGAATCCCGGATACGCCGAGCCGCAGGCGCGCCCCGCCGACTCGGACGACGAACCCAAAGGCCCCAACGCACCGATCTACACCGCTCGGGTGGAGAACCTCGGCGGCACGTCGGGAGAAGTGCGCGTCGAAGACGGTCCGACTCTCGCCACCGCCCCGACCTCGCACACGGAGCTCGGCAGCAACCCGGAGCAGTTCCTCGCGATGGCGTGGAGCACCTGCCTCGGCGAGACCCTCAAGGTCGTCCTCGCCGTCAACGAGGTCGACGCCCTGTCACGGGTGCGCTGTGAGGTCGACCTCCACAAGGAGAAGTCCGGCGGCTTCTACTTCGTGCCCCGCGCCTTCATCTCCGTCGAGGGAGTCTCCGACGCGGATGCGGAGAAGTACGCCGCCCGCGCCCACGCCCGCTGCCCCATCTCGAAGCTCCTCAAGGGGATGGGCACCCCGGTCGTCGAGATCGAGGACTACAAGAACCCCGACAACTTCCAGCTCAGCTGAGGCACCGCAGCCGGGACAGACGAGCGCATCGCCGCGATGAGCGGGGGCGCACGGTCGCGTGCTACCGGGCGCGCACCTCGGCGACGATGCCGGCGATGGCCTCGGCCGCCTCGGCGGGACGGATGAGCCACCGCAGGTGCGAGGAGTTCAGCGTGATCACCCGGTAGGGATTGTCCGGGGTGAGGGCATCGCCTTCCCGGATGAGGCGGTCCTGCATCGGCAGGGGAATCGACCGATCCTCGCCGAGGCGGATGAACGTCCGCGGAATCGTCCCCCAGGTGCCCGCCTGGGCGCGGTCGTCCGGGCCGCCGGCGTCGAGGTTCTCGTCGGGCTGGAACGTGCCGACGAACGTGAGGAACTCATCGGCCGTGGCGTCGGCGCAGAAGAGGGCCTTGAGCGAGGCGAGCTGTTCGCCGGTGGCGCCGCGGAAGTTGCAGCGCAGCGCACCGAGCTGCCCCGGATCGCCGACGAGGAGGAACGCGAGGACACCGGCATCGACGTCGGACATCTCCGGTTCGGCGTTGTAGGCGGCGGCCTCGAGGTCGACCGGGGCCCACGCCGAGGTGTAGACGAGGTGGTCGACCAGCTCGGGGTGCGCGTTGCCCAGGGCGGTCAGGGCGATTCCGCCTCGGCTGTGGGCGAGGGCGATGACGGGTCCGGTCTCGCGGAGGCGGCCGATCGCCTCGGCGAGGTGGGCGACGTTGTCGGCCAGGCTCACCCCGGCCATCGCACTCGGGGCAGTCGCCAGCGCCCCGAGATCCTGCGGGGGCTGATACCCGTCGGGGATGACGGCGGAGAAGCCGTGGCCCGGCAGGTCGAGCGCGGCCGAGCGGACCCCGCGGGCGGCGAGTTCGGCCTGGAGCGGGGCGAACGTCAGCGAGTTCGCGAACGCGCCGTGGATGAGGACGACAGTGGGTTCGGACATGGTCTCACCCTAGCGGCACACGGTAGTGCACAGGCGGGACGTGGTCTGACGCCAGCGCGGCGGGGGCTCACGCAGGCCGAGTGCGTCGGGGGCGGAATGCGGAGCGTTCGGCCCGCATTACAGTGGGGGCGACAGTGATTGGGAGAGCAGAGGAGAGGTCATGTCATTCACGGAGACCGTGCTGCTGGTGCTCGACCTCCTCGGCACATTCGTCTTCGCGATCTCCGGTGTGCTGCTCGCGGCGCGCCGCGGCTACGACATCACCGGCGGCCTCGTCCTCGGTCTGCTCGCGGGAATCGGCGGCGGCATGATCCGCGACATCCTCCTCGACCGCGTGCCCAATGCGCTCGCCCACCCGATCTACCTCGCCCCGCCGCTGCTCGCGACCCTGCTCATCTACCTCATCGGGCAGCGCACGCTGCGCGCGCGGATCTGGATCATCGTCTTCGACGCCCTCGGCATGGGGCTCTTCAGCCTCACGGGCACGGCGATCGCGCTCGAGGCCGGCGCCCAGGCGCCCGTCGCGCTCCTCATGGGCGCGCTGACCGCGTGCGGTGGCGGACTCCTGCGCGATGTCGTCGCGAACGAGGATCCCGCGATCTTCCGCGGCACCGACCTCTACCTCATTCCCGCCCTCTTCGGTTCGGGGCTGACGATCCTCGCCGATCGGATCGGTCTCCTCGGCGGGGTCACCTCGGTGCTCATCGCGGCCTTCGCCTTCGGGTTCAGGATGCTCGCGTGGAGACTGCAGTGGCGGGTGCCGCAGCCGATGCGGCAGTGGTCGCTGCGCGCCAGGGACGGGCAGTCGCGGCGCAAGCGCCTGCCCGCGGTCTTCCGCCGCCCCGACTGAGCCCGCGGTGGCGGAGGACATGCTGCGGACGGAGGGGCGGTGCCGTTGACCTGCGCGGTCGCTGGGCCGGTCGTCCCGGACTCGGCCGCTGATGCGGTCAGAGGATCGGCGCCGAGGAGGCCGACGACGTCATGGCGAGCACGGCCCTGGCGATCTCCTCGATGATCTCCTGGGATTCCGGTGCCGCGTCGGCGGCGCTGACCTGTCCGCGTTCGATCTCCTTGAGTCGGGTGGCCACCTCGGCGTTCCAGGGCATCCGCGGCTGGAGCTGGACGTAGACCTGTGCCGCGGAGATGAGCGCGATGATCGCAGCGGTGCGCGCATCCGGAAGCCGGCCGTCGTCGAGGACGGCGGTGACACGGTCGCGGAGGTCCGCCTCGGCGCGCACATCGAGCGTCGGCCACCGGGTCGTCGGGAGCACGCCGAGGACCTTCTTCGTCTCGCGGAGGATGATGCCCTTCGCCGCCAAGCGGTCGAGCACGGGCTGGCGGACGTCGAGCTCGAGGCCCGAGATGAGGCCGTACGCGGAGTGCTCGCGCGTGCCCATCGCCCGCAGCGCCTCGGCGAGGATCGGATCGATCTGCGGGTCGGGGGTCGTGCGCTTCGCATGGATGAGGGTGCCGCCGACCCGGCGATGGGAATGGACCTCGAGGCGGCCGGTGAGCGCGAGCTCGGCGAGGACGGCGCCGGGCAGGACGCAGTGGAGGACCTTCGAACCGGCGATCGCGCTGCCGTCGTCGGCCAGGAGCAGGAGCATGAGCTCTTCGACGATGAGCAGTTCGTCTTCCATGGGGCGCCCCTCCCGCTGCGGTGATTCCAGGGTAGGCGATGGGATGCGGTCTCGCCCAGGGTTCGTCGGGTCGCCGGGGACGGGGATTGTGGACGGCCGGTTGCCCACCTGCGAAGATGAACGCATGAGCAGCCATTGGACCGAAGATCCCCAGCCCCTTCTGCGCGTGCACGAGGGCTTCCGCCTCGCCGATGTCGATCCGGAGGCGACCCCCGGCTACGAGGGCGATAAGAAGGCCGGTCAGAAGGAGCTCGCGGCGACCGCAGCGCAGCTCGATGACCTGCAGGAACGCCTGTTCGCCGCCCATCACGACGCGGAGACGGGCCCGGCCGTGCTCCTCGTGCTCCAGGCGATGGACACGGCGGGCAAGGGCGGGATCGTCCGTCACGTCGTCGGCTCCGTCGACCCGCAGGGCGTCGAACTCGCGGCGTTCAAGAAGCCCACCGACGAGGAGCTCGAGCACGACTTCCTCTGGCGCATCCGTCCGCATGTGCCGGGGCCGGGGATGATCGGCGTCTTCGACCGCTCGCACTATGAGGACGTGCTCATCGGCAAGGTCCGCGAGCTCGCCGACGCCGAGGAGATCGAACGCCGCTACCAGGCGATCAACGACTTCGAGGCCGAACTCGCCGCGGCGGGCGTCATCGTCATCAAGGTCATGCTCCACATCTCGCCCGACGAGCAGCGCGACCGCCTCCTCGAGCGCCTCGACCGGCCCGACAAGTACTGGAAGTACAACACCGGCGACGTCGACGAACGCCTCCTCTGGCCCGAGTACATGCAGGCCTACCAGGATGTCTTCGACCGCACCTCGACCGAGGTCGCGCCCTGGCACGTCGTTCCCGCGAACCGCAAGTGGTACGCCCGCCTGGCCGTGCAGCGCCTCATCCTCGATGCCCTCGAGCGCATCGACCCGCAGTGGCCGCCGGCCGACTTCGACATCGAGGTCGAGAAGAAGCGCCTCCTCGCGAGCTGAGGCGGGCACGCGCCGGCGCAGGTCAGTCGCGGCGGACGCTGTAGCTCACGGGAGTCGCGTGCTCGACGGTGCGCGAGACCGTGCAGTACTTGTCGTGGGAGAGCCCGACGAGCTTCTCGATCTGCGCATCCGCACGGCGGCCCGCCTCGTCGTCGGGGAACGCGAGGTCGAAGTCGAGGTGGACGTTCTCGAGCCGGTTGGCACCGTCCTCGACGATCTTGTCGGCGCTCGCCCGGACGTCGAACCGCTCAGCGTCGGTGTGACGGCTCGTCACGGTGTCGACGTCGATCGACGAGCATCCGGCCACCGCCGCCAGCAGCAGTTCGACGGGGGTCATGAGCCCTTCACCGCGACCGAATTCGATGCTTGCGCCGTTGGGGGCAGTGGCGCGGTAGTGGTTGGGGGCGATGCGGGTCAGTTCGATGCTGCGCTTGTCTTCGCTCATGGTCCCATCATGGCAGAGGCAGAGGCAGAGGCAGAGGCAGAGGCAGAGGCAGTCGACGATCCATTCCCTCGCCGGCCGCCGGTCAGGCGGGGTCGCGCCGTGTCACCGGGTGCCGAAGTCGATGTCGGCGGATTCCTTCACCGAGGCGGTGCGACCGGGTCCCGATTCGAATCCCCAGTAGAGGTTCGTGTGGGAGACGACCATCTCCGGCTCTGGCGCGCCCCACGCGGTGAGGTCCTCGGTGGTGTGCGCGTCGGAGACGAGGGTGACGTCGTAGCCGCGCGAGAACCCGCCGTGGATCGTCGAGCGCACGCACGCATCCGACTGTGCGCCGGTGACGACGAGGTGGCCGATGTCGCGGCTGGCCAGCACGTCCTCGAAGTCGGTGTCCTCGAAGGTGTTGCCGTGGGTCTTCTCGACGATCGCCTCACCGTCGGCGGGAGCGAGCGCGTCGACGATCTGCCACTGCGGGGAGTCGACCGGCATTTCGTCCGAGCTGTGCCGGACCCACACCACCTCGGTGCCGGCATCGCGCGCCCGGTCCACGAGACCCGAGATCGTGTCGATCACCTCGGGGGCCTTCCACGATTCGGCCATCACGCCGTTCTGCACGTCGATGACGATCAGAGCGGAGTCCGGCCGGTCCGCGGGACGGGCGGGAGCGGGGGTGGATGCTGAGTCAGCAGTCATGTGATCCTCCTCGATCCCTTCGATGATCTGCCAGTTCGGCTCGCCGGTCAAGGGCGGTTCCCGAACTCAGCCGAGGTTGGCGGAGGGACTGCGGCGGGCCGCGATGAACGAGCGGATGCCGAGGATGATGTAGATGATGAGGAGGACGAACGTGATCGTGCTGACGATGACGGCGGCCGGGCGCTCGGCGGTGCCGGCGAAGAGGGCGCCGAGCTGCAGGACGTTCATGAACGTGCCGATGACGCCGAGGAGGGCGACGACGAGCGCGATGTGGATCCCGATCTTCGGGCGGCGGATGCCGATGACACCGCAGATCGCGATGACGAGACCGAGGAACGCGGGGATGAGCGCGGTCACGCTGGCCATGGCGGTGGCGAACCACGCGATGACTCCGAGGACGATGAGGACGATTCCGAGGCCGATCGTGATCTTCGGCATGAGCAGACTCCTTGGTCAGGTGCGCTGTGTGCGCAGATGTGCGTCCGTGCACCAGCCTAGTGGCGGTGGCTGCGCGACGTGAACGATCCCCTAGTGTGGGACGCGGGCGCTCGCGAGATGGAATGCTGGGTTGTCCCCACGGTCGGCCCGTCCGGCTGGTGGAGTCGGCCCCGTCCGGCCGGCGCGATAGGGCAGAGAGGAGAGCGCCGAGGTGATCGAGACCCGCGCTGTCGCGTTCACTCCGATCAAGGGAACTCGGCACAGCGTCCAACCGGACGCCGAGTTCGATGCGCACGGTCCGCTCGGCGATCGTCGCTTCTGTCTCATCGATGCCGTCCGCGGGCGGGTTCTGCGGACCGTGCAGCATCCGTCGCTGCTCTCCGTCGTCGCGCGCCTGCAGGGTTCTCAGCTTTCGGTGACGCTGCCCGACGGCACCACGGTCGCCGAAGCGCCTGAACTCTCCGGTGAGACGCTGACCTGCGATTACTGGGGACGTTCCGTCGAACTCGCTCTGACCACTGGCGCCCACAGCGAGCTGCTCTCCGATCACCTCGGACAGGCGGTGCGCTTGGCTCGGGCCCCGCGCGGAGCGATCGTCTTCGGACAGCCGCTGACGATCGTCGCCACCGCCTCGATCGCCGCGGTGGCGGACAGTGCGGAGGAGAACGGCACCGGGGCAGCCGGGCATGCTGCGGTGGCCGATCTCTTCCACCGCTTCCGGGCGACGCTTCTCGTCGCGACCGACGAGCCGTTCGTCGAGGAGACGTGGCTGGGGCGGGTGATGACCGTTCGAGGGGCGGTCGACGGGCTGCGGGTGCGGATCGGGGGACCGGTGCCGCGCTGCGCAGTCATCGATCTCGACCCGATCACCGGGGAGCGCACCGGCCGTCTGCTGCGGACGCTTTCCGCGACGAGGGCGACGAACTCCGCCGGCGAGCCGTTCTTCGGCGTCTACGCCGAAGTGGTCCAGTACTCCCGACGCTGAGGAGCCCAGCGCAGAGTGGCCGAGCGCTCTATTGCCGAGCACTGAGTTGCCGAGCGCCCGGAAGGCTGGTGAGATCCGAGGCTCATCGCCTCAGGTGACCGCGCCGCGAACCTGGTATTCGGGGGTGTCCCACAGGCGGTTGTCGAGGATGTCGCGCAGCGCTTCGACGGTGTCCCACACGTCGGTGAAGCCGAGGTAGAGCGGGGTGAGGCCGAAGCGGAGGATCGACGGCTCGCGGTAGTCGCCGATGATGCCGCGGTCGATGAGCGCGCTCATGATCGCGAATCCCTCCTCATGGGCGATCGAGACCTGTGAACCGCGGTGCGCATGGTCGCGCGGGGTGACGATCTCGACCGGATGAGCGGCCAAGCGCTGCTCGACGAGGTCGATGAAGAGGTCGCTGAGCGCAAGCGACTTCGCCCGCACCGCGCTCATGTCCGCGCGCGCGGCCACGTCGAGCCCCACCTCGGCGACGGACATCGACACGATGCCCTGCGTGCCGGTGAGGAAGCGGCGGATCCCATCGGCGGGGGCGTAGTCCGGGCTCATCTCGAACGGCTTCGCGTGACTCCACCACCCCGACAGCGGCTGGGCGAACCGGTTATGCAGGTCCTCGGACACCCAGATGAAGGCCGGGGACCCGGGGCCGCCGTTGAGGAACTTGTACGTGCATCCGACGGCCATGTCGGCGCCGTCGCCGGCGAGGTCGATGGGCAGGGCGCCGGCCGAATGGCACAGATCCCAGATCGCCAGGGCGCCGCCGGCATGGATCGCCTCGGTCGTCGACCGCATGTCGAAGAGCCGTCCGGTGCGGTAGTTGACGTGGGTGAGGACGACGAGGGCCACCTCGTCGCTCATCGACTGCGGGAAGCCTGCGGTCACCTCGGCATCGTCGACGAGGCGCACCTCGTACCCGTCGTCGAGCTGCTCGGCGAGGCCCTGGAGCATGTAGATGTCGGAGGGGAAGTTCTCCCTCTGGGTGAGGATGATCCGGCGGTCGGGGGCATCCTCGCGCTGGATGCGCAGCGCCGCCGAGGCGGCCTTGAAGAGATTGATCGACGTCGTATCCGTGACGACCGTGCTTCCGGCACCGCCGCCGACGAGGCCGGAGACCTTCTCGCCGAGTGCGGCCGGCATCTCGAACCACCCCGCGGTGTTCCACGAGCGGATGAGGCCGGTGCCCCATTCCTCGGCGATGACCTCCTGCGCCCGCTCGGCAGCTCCGCGCGGACGTGCGCCCAGCGAATTGCCGTCGAGGTAGATCGTGCCCTCGTCGATGATGAAGTCGTCGCGGAAGCCGCGCAGTGGGTCAGCGGCGTCGTGGCGTTCGCAGGCGGCGCGGTCGATCTCGGTCATCGAGGGTCCTTCCTTCGCAGGTCCGTCACAGTCGGGCGACGACGGTGATTCGTGGGGTCGCCTTCCCATCGTGCCAAAGATGCGAGAAGATCGATGCGGAAGTGAACGATCGACGGAAAACCTCAAGGAGAACGGTGAATCATTCGAGTCTCATCGCCGATCACCGTGCCGAACCGGGTGCTCCCCTGGCCGCGACCGACCTCGCGATCCTCCGCGAGCTCAGCGCCGATGCCCGGATCTCGAACAAGGATCTTGCCGAGCGGGTGGGACTCGCGCCCTCGACGTGCTCGGGTCGGGTGAGCGCTCTGCGCCGGCGCGGGGTCATCAAGGGCTTCCACGCCGACATCGACTGGGAGGCGCTCGGTCTCACGGTATTCGGAATGGTCTCCGTGCGGATGACACCGGTCGGACGCGCCGCGATCGCCTCCGTCATCGCTCGCCTGCTCGACGTGCCCGAGACCCTCGAGGTCTTTCAGGTCTCCGGTGAGCGCGACCTCCTCGTCCATATCGCCGCGAGCAACCCCCGCGGTCTCCACACGTTCATCGAGGAGCATCTCTCGGACACGACGATCGCGCACACGCAGACGAGCCTCGTCTTCGGCCATCACCGCGGGTGAGCCCGGCGGGTCCGGTGAGCCCACCGAGGCGGAGCCGGGCAGCCGTCCGACGTACACGCTGCTGGCGCGGTCGTCCGAGCCGCTGCCCGCCGAGCCAGAACCACGCAGCCGTGACCGTTGACTCGGCGTCGGTGACCGGTGAGGATGAGGTGCGGCACCGCACCCACGCGATCACCTCACTGCGAAGGAGCAGTCATGTCCCAGATCTTCGTCAATCTCCCCACCCTCGACCTCGAACGCGCGAAGGCCTTCTACTCGGCGCTCGGCACGCAGATCGTCCCCGAGTTCTCCGACGACAACGCCGCGTGCGTGAAGTGGGACGACGCGATCTTCTTCATGATCCTCACCAAAGAATTCCTGCAGTCCTTCACCGACAAGCCGATCGCCGATCCGCACTCCGTGGCGCAGGTGATGACCGCGCTCTCCCGGGAGTCCCGGGCCGATGTCGATGCAATGCGCACTGCGATCCTCGAGGCCGGCGGCGGAGAGAACCGCCCACCGACGGATCACGGGTTCATGTATGGCATCAGCATGACCGATCCGGACGGGAACATCCTCGAGTTCATGTGGATGGACCCGGCTGCCGCCGAGGCGGGACCGGAGGCGTTCGCGCAGACGGAGGCGACGGCCGATCAGCCTCTGTGAGCCGCGAGGACCTCGAGCACAGCGTCGCCGTACCGTTCGAGCTTCTTCAGTCCGACACCGCTGACCTGGCCGAGGCTCTCAAGCGATGTCGGTTTGGCCTCGACGATGCCGTAGATCGTCGCGTCGGGGAAGATGACGTAGGCGGGCACGCTCTGTTCCTTCGCCTGTCCCGCGCGCCAGGACCGCAGGGCCTCGAACAGGGCGGAGTCGGCGGGGTCGAGCGAGACCTCGGGACCGCCTCGGCGCTTCGATCCTGAGCGCGAGCCACCGGACTTCTTCACCGGATCGACGCGCATCGACACCTCGGTCTGCCCTCGCAGCACCGCGTCGGCGGCGGGCCCGAGGACGAGCACGCCGTAGTCGCCGTGGGATTCGAGGAGTCCGCGGGCCAGGCTCTGTCGGATCACGGCCTTCCATTCGCCCTCGGACAGGTCGGCGCCGACGCCCCACACGCTGAGGCTCTCATGGTCAGACGCCCGCGAGCGGTCGTTGGCGTTGCCGCGGAGGACGTCGATGACCTGGCCGGAGCCGAAGCGCTGGCCGCGTTCGCGGTCGAGGCGGATGACCGTCGAGAGCAGCTTCTGCACGGCCACGGTCGCGTCCCATGTCGCCGGGGGCGTCAGGCACGTGTCGCAGTTGCCGCACGGAGCGGACTCCTCGTCGAAGTAGCGCAGCAGTTGGACGCGGCGGCAGTCGACGGTCTCGCACAGCGCGAGCATTGAGTCGAGGTGGGCCATCACCCGGCGTTTGTGGGCCTGGTCGCCCTCCCCGGATTCGATGAGGCGGCGTTGGGAGACGACGTCGCCGAGGCCGTAGACCATCCACGCATCCGCGGGCAGGCCGTCGCGTCCGGCCCGTCCGGTCTCCTGGTAGTAGCCTTCGACGCTGCGGGGCAGGTCGAGGTGGGCGACGAAGCGGACGTCGGGTTTGTCGATGCCCATGCCGAAGGCGATCGTCGCGACCATGACGAGGCCGTCCTCGCGGAGGAAGCGGGCCTGGTGCTCGGCGCGCACCTCGGCGGGCAGACCTGCGTGGTACGGGAGGGCGGGGATTCCGCGGGCCACGAGCGCCTCGGCGAGCTGTTCGACCCCGCGCCGGGACAGGCAGTAGACGATCCCGGAGTCGCCGGGGTGTTCGGTGGTGATGAAGCTGATGAGCTGGGAGCGGGCCGAGGCCTTCGGCTCGATGCGGTACGTGATGTTGGGGCGGTCGAAGCTCGCGACGAAGTGCTCGGCGTTGCGCAGTTGCAGCCGTTCGGTGAGCTCGGCGTGCGTGGCCGGGGTCGCCGTCGCGGTCAGTGCGATGCGGGGGACTGCGGGGAAGCGGTCGGCGAGCACTCCGAGGCCGAGGTAGTCGCTGCGGAAGTCGTGACCCCACTGGGAGACGCAGTGCGCTTCGTCGATCGCGAAGAGGGAGATGTCCGCCCTCTCGAGCAGCTGCATCGTCCGCGGGAGGACGAGGCGTTCGGGGGCGAGGTAGAGGAGGTCGAGCTCCCCGTCGAGGAGGCGGCGCTCGACGTCCTGCGCTTCGTCGATGTCGAGGGTGGAGTTGAGGTAGGCGGCCCGCACGCCGAGGTTGTCGAGCGCTGCGACCTGATCGGCCATGAGGGCGATGAGCGGGGAGATGACGATCCCGGTGCCCTCGCGCACGAGCGCGGGGATCTGATAGCAGAGCGATTTGCCGCCGCCGGTGGGCATGAGCACGACGGCATCACCGCCGGAGATGAGCTGGTCGACGATCGCCGCCTGCTGGCCGCGGAAGTCCTCGTAGCCGAAGACATCGTGGAGGACGTCGAGGGCGGAGGTCGTGGCTGGGGCGGTCATGCGCCCAGCCTAGTGGACGACCCTGACGCGAACGTTCAGGGCCGGAGCGGGGGCCGCGATAGGCTGGATGGGGAGACCCACCGGCGAGCTGAGGAGAGCTGCATGGAACCGAACAGGCGCACGATGATCACCTCCGCGGGAGCTGTCGGCACAGCCGCGGTCGTCGGACTCACCTCGGCGTGCAGCCCCGACGATTCGGGATCCGGTTCGGGGTCCTCGGCCTCGGCACCGCCGGATGCGACCGTGCCGGCGAGCGACGTGCCCGTTGGGTCGGGCATCGTCATCGACGAGGCCTATGTCGTCACCCAGCCCAAGGAGGGGGAGTTCCATGCCTTCTCCTCCGTGTGCACCCATCAGGGGTGCCAGGTCCGCACCGTGACCGAGACCGAGATCGTCTGCCCGTGCCACTCCTCGCGCTACTCGGCGACAAGCGGCGAAGTGCTCTCCGGTCCGGCGACCGAAGCGCTGGCGACCTACCAGGTCACCGACTCCGACGGAACCCTCAACCTCTCCGCGCAGTAGCGCGTCCGCACAACGCAGCGGCTCACCTTCTCAGCCCCGCGCGTGAACATCTCAGCCGAGCGCATGAACCTCTCGGCCCAGCAGCTGTGGCCGCGGCGCCGTCGCTGAACGGTGACGCGCCCGTCCTCAGTCGCCGGGGGAGTCGGGACGGTCGTTGGGCTTCTTCGCCGACTGGACGCTGTAAGCGCCTCCCATGCCGACGAGGAAGCCCATGACGGCGAACGGGACCGCGAAGAGCGGATCGAAGAGCAGGAATCCCACGATCCCGCCGAGGATCGCTGCGATGACGGCGGTCGTCCACGATGATGCGTTCGGACGCGGGAGCTGTCGATTGACCATGATGCATTCTCCTTGAGGTGTTCTCTTGCGTGTCGTCTCTCGAGTTCTCTGATCGGCGGATGTCGGTGCTCTGAACGGCGGTTGTCGGTGCTCATATCGGCGGTCGTCGGTTGGTGCCCAGCGTCGCGACCGATGGCACTCACCCCAGGAACAGGCCCGGGAGGACGAGTGCTCCGGCGATGGCGGCGGCGAACGCCGCTCCGATGATCAGGCGCGGCATCTCACCGCGTGCGACCTTCGGATCGGCAGCGCTCCACGGCAGGTCCGGCCACACCGAGGCGGCGCGGAACGCCGCCCAGACGCAGGCGACCATCGCGGCAAGCCATACCCAGAGGGCGGCGTCCGTCCATCCCCCGAACGCCCCGATGAGACGGATGAGCAGGACGAACGCGACGGCCGGGAGGAGGCCCGCGAGCAGCTGGCGGCGCGATTGCGCCCGTCGGGTGGCGGCCAGCGCGGTCCATGCGGCGTACGCGAGGACGAGGGTCGTGACGATCGTTGAGACGAGGGCTGCACTCATGAGCGTTCTCCTTCGGTCCGGGCGGAACGAGGTGCGGTAGCTGGGGCGGCGGGGTCGGGGAAGGGTCGTGCCGAGGCGGCCCCCACCTCGGCGGACTTCGTGAAGTGGGACCCGGCCGAGGCGGTCCCGGTGGGCGTGGGCGCGGCGGAGTCCGACTCAGTGGAGATGAGGTCGATGGCGCCGTCGACGGGGATCGCGGAGTCGGCGAGGACGACGATCCCCGTGCCTGCGTCCGCAGTGAAGCCGAGGAACGAGCTGTACCCGCCGGTGCCGCCGTTGTGCCAGGTGACGGCGGGGGTACGCCCTGTCGTCGTCATCCACGCGAAGCCGATGCGGTCGGCCGCGTCGAAATCGGCCCGCGGCAGGGCTGCGGCGGCTCCCGGCGCGGTGCCCTCCATCGTGGCGCGCAGCCAGATCGCCATGTCGCCCGCGGTCGACCGGATCGCCCCCGCCGGAGCGGATGCGCCGAGGGTCCACGGGGCGGCCGGCAGTCCCGATGCCGTGTACCCGTGCGAGAGTCCCGTCGCCGAGGTGGGCACAAAGGTCCGCGTCATCCCCAGCGGCTGCGTGATCCGCTGCTCCACGAGTTTGCGGTAGCTCAGGCCGGTCACCTTCGCGAGCGACTGCCCGAGGACCGCGAACCCGAAGTTCGAGTACTCCGGGGTCGTATCGCTGACGTCGGTGTCGCCGAGGGTGCGGATGAGGTCGTCGACGCTGCCGCGGTACGGATCCCGGTGGAGGTAGGTCGCGAAGACCGACGCGACCGCATCACCGACGCTCGGCGCCGGCTCGACCCGGGGCAGTCCGGAACGCTGCATCGCGAGTGAGGACAGCGTCACCTCGGCGACTGGTCCCTCGAGCTGGGGCCAGATCTCGCCGAGGCGGGTCTCCGCGGTCACCTCACCCCGGTCCATCGCGTCGGCGAAGAGGGCGGCGGTGAAGGTCTTCGTCAGGGAGCCGATCTCGAACTCCGTGGTCGCGTCGGCACCCGTGCCTGCCGTCGTCACGGTGTCCCCGTCGACCTTCGCGACGGCGACGTGCTGCCAGTGCCCGCTGCCGAGTGCGGCCGCGGTGGCCTCCATGAGCGCTTCGTCGCCGGTGGCGTCGCCCTGGAATCCGCGGGGGAGAGGGGTGAGGAGGACGGCGACGACCGCCGTGAGAACGGCCGCGGTGATGGCGATTGCCCGGCGCCGAGGCGACCGCCGGGTGTCCGTGTCAGTGGCGGATGTCACAGTCATGGCAACTCCTGTTATCGGGTGATTGAGGTGATGCGATGCAGAGGCGATGAGACGGGTCGAGCGAGTGCCTGGCCGGTGCAGTGGTGATCAGGTGAGTTCGGTGGTCGGTGGTGCGGGTGGTCGGTCCGGCGACTGGCCGGATTGACGATCGGTCGATGAGACGGCTGGTCGTGGTGCCGAAGGCACGTCAGGATGTGTGCGGCGCCATGATCGCCGCCGGTGGGGTCATTGGGTTCCGATGAGGATGAGGGTGAGGAGCGGGATGACCTTCTGAGCGGGCACTCGCCAGTGCCCGCGCGGGAAGTTCTCGAGCCAGCCGGCGGCGGCCAGCGCCTTGAGGTGGTGATAGATCTGGCCGGTGGTGCCGAAGCGGTCGTCGGCACTGAGTTCGGCGACGGTCGTCGTGCCCGTGTAGATCGCCTGGAGGAGCGCGAGCCGGACGGGATGACTGAACGCCGACAGTGCTGGTGCGGCCTGTGCGAAATCGATCTCGTCGAACCCTGCCGCGGTCAACCCCATCTGCCATGCGACCGGGGAATCGGTGCCCGGCGGCGTGACCTGACCGGCGTAGGTGACGCCGGCGTCCTCGCCGAGGCGGTCGACGAGTCCGTTGAGGACCCAGAACGTGTCGTCATCGGGCCCGCCCGCAGAGAAGCGGGGTGCCGCGGTGCTGCGCGTGCTCGCCTGCTCACGAGTGCTCGGGAGCTCTCCGGAACGTGCCTGCTCACGAGTGCTCGGGCGCTCCCCGGATCGCGGGCGCTCACCATCGTCCGCCTGCTCACCGTTGCTCGCCGTGGCCGGTTCCCCCGCCCGGGAGCCTTCGAACTCCCGTGTGCTTTCGAGCTCAGCCACCCGCGCTTCGAGGGCCCCGAGGCGAGCCTCGAGGGCGGTGCTCCCTGTCGCCGGGAGGTGCGCGGAATCGGATGACGAGGTGCTCATAACTCGAGAATACGCGAAGTACGTAATTACGTAAAGAGTAAAATCATCAGCCGCTGGGACTCGGTGGGGTCGGAGACCTAAACTGGACGGGTGATGAGTACTGAAGAATCCCGCACCGAACCCGTCGCCCCCGCCTCGGAGCTGCTCGCCGAGGCCCGGACGATGGGCGCGCCGATGATCGTCCGCGGCATCCTCGGTGTCCTCTTCGGCTTCGCCACCGTGTTCTGGCCGCGCGATGCGGCCAATCCGATGCAGCTGTCCCTCGGCGTCGACATCGTCGATCTGCTCAGCATCGGCTACCTCGCGTTGCTCGCGCTCGCCCTCGTCTACCAGGCGCTGCGCTCGCCGCTGTCCGTGCGCACCGCGATCTTCGGTCAGGCGATCATCACGATCCCGGCGATCGTCTTCCTCTTCATGGCCGACCAGCCCGCCGAGGTGCGCGCCGCCCTGAGCATCTGGGCCGCCCTCCACGGGCTCATCGAGCTGTGGAACTACCGCAAGCTCGTCCACCACCCGATGGCCTCGGACTTCCTCATCTCCGCCGCCGTCCACATCCTTCTCGGCATCATCCTCATGTTCGGCACCGACTTCCAGGCACTGGCCATCATCGGCTTCACAGGAGCCGCCTCGCTCATCGCAGGAGTGATCTTCATCATCGGCGGGTACTCGCGCATCAGCAAGGGCAGACAGGCAGCCCGCAGCACGGATGCCGCCGACGACGCGCACGACACCGCAGCCGAATAATCCGCACCACCGACCGACACCCGACCTCCGACCCGAAGCCTGAGGTGAGATGAGCACTGTCGAGAACGACTACGGCCATGTGTCCCCCCTGACTCCGATCTCGGCGTCCGTGTCGTCGTCGGGCCTCCTCGGCGATCTCGCCGAAGCCAGTCGCGCCCTGCCCGATGAGCTGTTCCGGCGCCTCTTCCAGGTCTCACGGTCACCGTCGCTGCTCATCGCCACCGACTACGACGGCACGATCGCGCCGATCGTCGCCAATCCCGCCGAGGCGTACCCGCTCGAGAGCTCGGTCGACTCGCTCCGCGCGCTCGCCCTGCTGCCGTCGACCTCGGCGGGCGTCATCTCCGGGCGCAGCCTCCGGGACCTCGCGGCGATGTCACGGCTGCCGCGCGAGGTCCACCTCTTCGGCTCCCACGGCGGCGAGACCGACAGCGAGGTGCACCGGGCGCTCGAACCGCGGCAGCGGACGGCACTCGCGGCCTTCCGCCGCGATCTCGTCGACACCCTGCCCGCCGAGGTGATCGAGCACAAGACGGCGGGTGCGGCAGTCCACCTGCGCGGCCTCGACGACGATGCCCGGCAGAAGGTCGAGGACGGCATCGCCGCGCTCGTGGAGAAGCACGAGATCTTCCCGACCCGGGGCAAGCAGGTCGTCGACCTCTCCGTCGTGCCCTCGTCGAAGGCCGAGGCCTTGGCGAATCTGCGCGCGGAGACGGGCGCCGAGGTCGTCGTCTTCATCGGCGATGACCGCTCCGACGAGCTCGCCCTCGAGATCCTCGGCGACTTCGACCTCGGTCTCAAGGTCGGCGACGACGGGACGGAGACCCACGCGGAGTTCCGCATCGATTCGCCCGACGTCGTCTCCGTCGTCCTCGCCGCGATCTACGAGCTGCGCAAGTCGTGGCTGTTCGGGCGCGAGGCGATCCCGATCCAGCGTCACAGCATGCTCGGCAACGGGCAGTCCACGGCCCTCGTCGACCCGGGCGGCAGCATCTGCTGGATGCCCCACCCGTTGCCGCACTCGTCGTCGATGTTCTCCGAGATCCTCGGGTCCGCGGCCGCCGGCTACTTCGCCGTGGGCGCCGAGTCCGGCGTCGACCCGCTCACCCAGCGCTACCTCACGCATTCGACGCTGCTCGAGACCCGGTGGCCGGGGCTCAGCTGCATCGACTACCTCGCGCCGGTCGACGGCGCGAGCGACGACACGATCGTCGTTCGCGTCCTCACCGGCGACGCGCCCGCACGGATCCGCTTCGCCCCGCGACTCGACTACGCCACCGTGCCGACCAGGCTCGCGCCGATCCGCGACGGGGTGCGCGTGCTCGGCACCTCGGAGCCGATCCGGCTCTTCGCCCCCGGCGTCGACTTCGAGATCGTCGAGTCGGGACAGTCCCAGACCGCCGAGGCGGTCGTGGTGCCCTCGGACTTCCCCGGCGGCCAGGTCGTCCTCGTCCTCGCGTGCGGGTCGGGCACCGGCGACGCCCGGTTCATCGCCGAGGGCGGAGAGGGCCATGTCCGGGATCGGGCGCTGAACTTCTGGCGCAACTGGGCGAGCACGCTCGCCATCCCCGGCCATCACCGCGAGGAGGTCATCCGGTCGGCGATCACCCTGCGCGCACTCTGCCACGAGCCCACCGGCGGCATCCTCGCCGCCCCGACGACCTCCCTGCCCGAGGGCATCGGCGGCGTCCGCAACTGGGACTACCGCTACACGTGGCTGCGCGACGGATCGATGACAGCGCGGGCGCTGCTGGCCCTCGGATCGACCGCCGAGGCGGAAGGGTTCCTCTCGTGGCTGACCGGGATCCTCTCCCACACGGTCGCCCCCGAACAGCTCCACCCGCTCTACGCCGTCGACGGTTCGGCACTGACCACCGAGGCGGTGCTCGCGCATCTGCCCGGATACGCCGGGTCGCGCCCGGTGCGAGTCGGCAACGCCGCTGAGCACCAGGTCCAGCTCGACGTCTTCGGGCCGGTCACCGAGCTCCTCGACGAACTCACCGAGCGCCTCGGCGAGCTGCCCGACGCCTACTGGACGCTGACGACCCAGATGGTCGAAGCGGTGAGCCGACGCTGGTTCGAAGCCGATCACGGCATCTGGGAGGCCCGGCGTGCGCCCAAGCACAACGTCTACACGCGCGTGATGTGCTGGGTGACCGTCGACCGCGCCCTGCGCATCGCCGAGCGCTTCGACAAGCAGCTGCCGGGGGCGTGGCGTCAGCTGCGCGAGGAGATCAAGAGCGACATCCTCACCCACGGCTTCAACGAGGAGGTCGGTGCCTTCACCGTCGCCTACGGGGAGCCGGATCTCGACGCGGCGGGTCTGTTCGTGGGTCTGAGCGGTCTGCTCGAGGCCGATGACCCGCGGTTCATCGCGACCGTCGACGCCATCGAACGGGAGCTGCGCGTCGGGCCCACGGTCTTCCGCTACCGCTACGATGACGGTCTGCCCGGTCTCGAGGGCGGGTTCCACATCTGCACGACGTGGCTCATCGAGGCGTTCATCAAGGTCGGTCGCATCGACGATGCGTGGGATCTCTTCCGGCAGCTCGACAATCTGCTCGGGCCCACCGGTCTGCTGCCCGAGGAGTACGATCCCGTCGCCGAGATGCACCTGGGCAACCATCCCCAGGCCTACTCTCATCTCGGCTACATCCGCGTCGCCCAGATGCTCGACGAGTACCGTCCCAGCTGAGCACCCCGCGCCTGACGCGTCGCGTCATATGGCTTGGCGTGGAGGCTCGCTCGACGCGTCGCCTCACTCGACGAGGAGGCTGACCATCTCCGCGATGCAGGCCGGCCTCTCCTGGCCCTCGATCTCGATGACGTGCCTGATGATCAGCTGCGTGCCCTTCGGGCTGCGCGTCACCTCGGTGAGGGTGGCGGTGTCGCGCAGCCGGGAGTCGACGAGGACGGGCTGCGGGAAGCGGACCTTGTTGAGCCCGTAGTTGATCTTCATCGACACTCCCTCGATCGCGAAGATCTCGGCGGAGAACTTCGGCAGGAGTGAGAGCGTGTAGAAGCCGTGGGCGATCGTCGCGCCGAACGGCCCGGCGGCCGCGCGCTCCTCATCGAGGTGGATCCACTGGTGGTCGTCTGTGGCGTCGGCGAACGCGGTGATCATGTCCTGGTCGACGGTCAGCCATTCCGACGTCCCGAGTTCCGTGCCGACGGCCGCCTCGACCTCGTCGATGCCGGTGAGTGTGCGCATGAGGGTCCCCCTTCGATCCGATGGCGTGGTCAGGCCGACGGCCGACATCAAGTTCCTTATCGGACATTCGATCGTCGACGGCCGTCCCCTCGCACTCTACTGCCGAACGCCGCTCCGCACACCCCTTCGATAGGTTGGGGAGATGACTTCGCCGAGCACCGACGACTCCGCACTGCTGACCCGACCGCACTCGCCGAGGTGGTTCGACCGTCCCGCCGACCACCGCACCTATGAGGCCGCATCGTTCGTCGGTCACGGGCGGGTCACGTTCGAGCGCTGCGCCGAGGAGCTGCTCCATTGGGAGGTCAAAACCCGCAGCGGCTTCGACATCGATCCCGCAGGCGTCCGGGTGGCCGCGGGACAGGAGCCGACGATCCGGGTGTGTCTGGGTCCGTTCCGTCTGCCGGAACCCTCGCAGGTGCTCGCCGTCATCGACGCAGACGACGTTCGCGGCTTCACCTACGGCACGAAGCCCGGCCACCCGATCACCGGCGAGGAGTCGTTCCTTCTCGTCCATCTCCCCGACGACCGGGTCTTCCTCGTCCTCCGCTCGGCCTCACGGGCCGGAATGGGGACCTGGCGCCTCGGCGAGCCCCTCGTGCGGATGGCGCAGGTCTTCTACCGACGGCGCTACGCCCGCGCCCTGCGCCGACGGTGAGTTGCGCCGGGCAGTCAGCTGCCCACGTCCGCGACGCCAGAATGCGTCGACAACGACCTGGCCTCAAACAACGAGCGCGGTGCGTGCGTTGAGCAGTGGCGGAGGAGTCTCAGCCCTTGATGCTGTCGCGGGCGGGGACGTACTCCCAGTGCCAGGGCTCGTACTTCGACGACTTGGCCCAGTCCGGGTTCTCCCAGCCGTACTTCCCGGCGTTCTTGACCAGCCAGTCCCACGGACCGGTCTTCGATTCGGTGCCGCCGCCGAGGTCGAGGGCGATGCCCCAGCCGTGCATCGACGTGCCCGGGCGGGCGGAGAGGCCGGGCTTGCGGCCGGCCACGGAGATCTGACCGGCGAGGTCGCGGTAGGAGTCGGTGATCGGGATCTCCTTGCCCGTCTCCTTCTTGTACGCGGCGTTCATCTCAGCGAATGACACCGCGGCATCGGCGCGCAGTCGGTGCCCGCCCTTGCCGAGGTCGCAGAGCCACTCTTCGGGCAGCTCGCCGTTGCTCGCTCCCGCGCTGTACTTCTGATCGGCCGAGCAGCCGGGCAGTGCGCTCTTCTCGATCGCGCGGCTCGCGGCCTGTGCGCCGTCCTGCTTCGCGCTCGGCGCGCCGATCTCGACGCTCGTCGTGTCGTCGGAGGCCGGAATCGCGGCGTCGACGGATTCGGCGCTCACCTGCTTGGGGCCGGCCTCGGCGGTCGCCTCGACCTTGACCTCGCTGCCGCCGCCCGCGGTGGCGAACATCACGGCGGCAACCGCGGCACCGGTCACGGACAGACCCGACAGGGCCGTGACCGTCGTCGCGCGCTTCCGGCGCACCGACCGCAGCAGCGCACCGTCGGAACCGCGGTGCCCGGAGTACCCGGCACCGACCGTTCCGTGGCCGGCCTCCTTGGCCATCGCCTCGCGCCGAGGCGACCCTGACGCAGTGCGCGCCTCCGCGGCCATCGCGGCGCGGCGGGGTGAGAGAGTCGAGTGTTGGGTGAGGTGAGAGGGGGTGGAGTGAGTGGAGGGGAGGGGTGCTGTGGGCGGGGTCTGGGGGGTCGACTGCCGGTTGCGGAGGTCTCTCCGCCGGACCGTTCCCGCTGCCGTCAGCTCACCCGTCATCATGCTCCAAGTCACCTGTGTCGTACCCATAGTTCAGCCGTCGAGAGGTCCCGACGGCTGGAAAACTCACTGTTACAGGAGTGTAACGGTTACATAACACCGTGTCATATCCGCGAACGAAACCGTGACCGATCCGGTCCGGGCATCCCACTGCCATCAGCGGCCGCCTCGGTGGGGGATCCCTACTCCACTCCGAGCTGCTGACGCAGGGCGATCGCCTGCGCTACGGCATCGGGGAAGATCACCTCGGTGCGGGCACCCCCGGTGTCGGGGTCGTTGCTGAAGACCAGCCGGATCCCGAGCAGCCGCGCCTGCCCCTGCGCGATGACGAGTCCGAGGCCCATGCCGCCGCCGCCGGCGGAGACGAACCGGGTCGGGCCCGTCTCGACGATGTCGGCCGGGTAGCCGGAGCCGGAGTCGGTGACGACGATGTGCTCGGGGCTCGTGGTCAGACGGATCGGGTCGGCTCCGTGTTTGATCGCGTTGACGAGCAGGTTGGAGATGATGCGCTCGAACCGGCGGACGTCGGTGACGAGGAGGGCGCCTCGGGCGTCGTACTGCGCGTCGATCTCATGCCCGGCGAGTGCTCCCGAGGCCGACATCGTGCCGAGCAGCGAGCGGATCGCCTGGTCGATGTCTATGCGGGTGAACTGCGGGTTCGCGCGTCCCGCGTCGAGCCGGGAGACCTCGAGGAGGTCCTCGACGAGGACCTGCATCCGCTGCACCCGATCCTTGACGAGCTCGGCCGGGCGCGAATCCTCGGTGAGCAGGCTCGCGGCGTTGACGAGCCCGGTGAGCGGGGTGCGCATCTCGTGTGCGAGGTCAGCGGTGAAGCGCTGTTCGGAGTCGATGCGCTCGCTCAGCCGCGTCACCGCGGTGTCGACCGCCGAGGCGAACGCCCACACCTCCTGATCCGATTCGTCGACGACGTCGGCGATCCGGATCGACGTGTCCCCGGCGGCGATCTTCCGTGCCGCCTGCGCGCCGAGGGTGAGCCGGCGGGAGATGCGGCCGGCGACGAGCGAACCGACACCGCCGACGACGAGGGCGGAGCCGATCATGCCGACGAGCAGTGCCTGGTCGATGCGGCCGATGAGCTCCTGGCTGTCGGCTGTCGACGCGCGCACGGAGATCACCTCGGTGTACGTGCCGACCTCGATCGGGGCCGCCGCCCACACGATCTCCTCCCCGTCGACCTCCGAGCGGATCGTCACCGACTGGCCCCTGAGCGCCTGCGCGCGGGCATCGGCGGGCAGCTGCGGATCGTCGATGCGGGCGTTGAGCGTGAGCACCCCGGTCTCGGAGAAGATGTTGACCGCGTTCGTCAGCTGGTCGGTCACGGTCGAGCGCATCCGGTCGTCCTCGGCCCGGGCCGCGGACTGGCGCAGGATGATGCTGCACGAGAGCACCGCGATGATCACGGACGCGACGATGAGGAGGGAGATCTTCCAGCGCAGCGACATGGCTCAGCCCGCGAAACGGTACCCGAAGCCGCGGACCGTCTCGATCATGTTCGCCCCGATCTTCTTGCGCAGGCGCTGGATGTGGACGTCGACGACCCGGGAGTCGCCGGCCCACTCGTAGCCCCACACCGTGAACGCGATCTTCTCCCGCGAGTACACGTGCTCGGGCTGCTCGGTGAGCAGCAGGAGGACGCGCAGCTCGGTCGGGGTGAGGTGGACCTCCTCACCGTCGACTTCGACGGTGAGCCGTCCGGTGTCGAGGACGAGGGATCCCAGCCGGGTGCGGAACGGTCCGAGCTCACCGGACTCCGGGGCCGCCTCGGCGGTCGTCTGCGGTGAGGACGCGGGACGCGGGGGGATCGCCACGTCGTGCGTGTCGGGGCCCGGTGACGACGTGAACTTCCCTCCGGCGCCGAGGTAGGTGTCATCGGCCGCGAGACGGGACTTGATCCGCTCCCGGGTGTCCATGCCGGGGCTCGGCCCGAGGACTTCGGGGATCCCGTCGCCGGTGATGACGCCGCCGGGGCCGATGACGGTTTCGTGTTCGTCGATCGCCTCGGTGGTGGGGGAGTGGCCGAGGCGGTCGGTGCCGGCGGTGATGAAACGGCGGACGACGGCGCGGATGCGGGCGTTGAGCACCTGCATGTCGAAGGGCTTGGTGAGGTAGTCGTCGGCGCCGGCCTCGAGGGCCTGGACGATGTCGATCGCATCCGAGCGGGCGGAGATGATGATGATCGGGATGGAGGAGCGCTCGCGGATCGCCCGGCAGATCGACGCGCCGTTCATCGTCGGGAGCATGAGGTCGAGGAGGAGGACGTCGGCACCGTGGGCGGCGACGAACTCATAGCCCTCACGGCCGTCGGCGAACGCCGACACCGTGTAATCGAACTGCTCGAGTCCGATCTGGGTTGTCTCGCGGATGACCTCGTCATCCTCGACCAGCACAATATGCATTACGACTCTCCATTTAGACGCGTGAAGCGTTGTCCCGGTTCAAACCTACCGTCATGCAGGCGGAATACCTGCACCGACCAGCCCGACGGGCAGCAGTCCTCATCACCGTCGGCGTACATCGCCTCCTGGACCACGAGGGTGCCGTTCCTGCCGGGACTGAGCGTGAGCTGATTGCCCGTGGCGATGAGCTCGAGGCGCGGTTCGCCCTCGAACTCGCTGACGACGACCCCGGCGATGACCTCGCTCATCTGCTGCGGGTTGAGCACCGTGACGACCTGGAACTTCCGGTCGCCGCTGAGGAACGGGGTGCCGAACTTCATGCACTCCTGGCAGTCGGCGACGACCTTCGCGGTCTCCGACGCCCGACCGGTCACCGCGACCCCCGAGCTGTCCTCGACGAGGGTGCGGATGTCGGCAAGCGAATACGGCTTGTCCGCGGGCCCGGAGTCCTCGTTCGACTCGTCGAAGAGCGTCGGCGAGGTGCTTCCCGCGGGCTCGACGCGCAGCCCCCTGTCCGGCCCGCAGGCCGCGAGCGCGACGAGCAGCGCAAGAGCGCAGGCACACGCGACCAGCGTCCTGAGACCGCCTCTGGTCAGGACGCCTGCCGTGACGGCAGCGCGCGACGCGTGCGCAGACCTGCGCACTGGTGTGGGGATGGGCACGCTGTCATTTTCGCGTGTTCCCCCGCACTCGTCCACTTGGTCCGGGTTCCGGGGTCTGTGCGGGTGTCGGTTTCTGGAGATAGTCGGGAGCCGGATTCGGGGGCGGGAGGCTGGTGGGTGCGGTGGTTGCCGGGTATCGGGTTCATAGTCACTCGGCTGTCGCGTTCAGGGCCGTTCGGCAGTCGGGTCGAGGGTCGCTCGGCTGTCGCCTCTCAGCCCGAGTCGGTACCCTGGTGGTATGGCAACGTCGAACTCCGCGAAGAAGTCCTCCAGCACCGTGTCCTACAAGGATGCGCTCAAAGTGGGGCTGGTCTGCGGCGTCGCCGTTCTCATCCTCTCGATCATCGTCACCCGTGCGTGGCAGGACTCCGATGCGTTCGGTTATGCCTTCATCTACGCCGGGATCGCATTCGTCCTCGTCAGCGCTCTGTCCGCGGTGCTCAACTGGGTGATGCGCAACGACACGCAGAACGACGACCAGTCCTACCCCGTCCTCAAGTAGGGACTTCCGGGAAGTAGAGCTTCCGGGCGGGCACGAGGATCGTCGAACCGCCTCGTGTTCCCACCCGACCGCCGCCCTCACCTCAGCTCACACGCTCGACTCGGGAGCCGCCTCGGCGCAGGATGACGGCAAGGGCACCGACACCGGCGAGGACGGCCAGGCCGCTGAGGGCCGCGAACATCGGGCCATCAGTCTGGGCGACGGACTGTCCGCGCAGCGCCTGCACGGTGGCCAGGGCGACGACGCCGAGGTAGAACAGCGCGACGATCCGCACGAGGCCGACCCGCACCGATGCCGGCCGCAGCCGCGGCCACCGACGCCCGAGGAGGACGAGTCCGAGGGCGGCGAACGGGATGATCTGGAGCGCGTGGATCCCGAGGAAATGGGGGACGCGGATGTCGCCCGCCTCGGTGTTCCAGCCGGTGATCGGCATCATCGGTCCGCCGTCGACGGCCCCGACGCTGTGGGCGCCGGCCAGACCCTGCGCCTCGGCGGCGTCCATGTCGACGACGTTGAGCTCGCCGACGGTCATCAGGAACGCGATCGCCATGCCGATGAGGCCGATCGCGGTGCCCCAGCGGATGCCGGCGGCGATGCCCCGGTCGGGCAGTCGGCGGAACGCGAGCACGAAGCCGAGGACGAGATTCGCCAGCCACACCACGGTGATGAGCCCGCCCATGCCGTAGTACAGGCCCGCGTCGAGGGGTGTGCGCACGTTGAAATGGCTCATCTGCCCGCGGATGATCTGCACGACGATGAAGGCGAGCTCGACCGAGATCCCGATCGCGATGATCGTTCCGAGCACCCGGCCGATGCGGCTGCGGCGGGGCAGGAACTGGAGCATCCAGGCGATCGTCACGGTGTAGATCGCGATCGAGATGCCGAACTTCGCGGCCTTGTGCCAGATCGGCGCGCCGACGAGGGTGCGGTCGTCGGTGAAGTACCCGACGATGGCGATGACGGCGATGAGGGCGGCGAAGACCGCGGCAGCGATGAGGGGGCGATGGAGTCGGGAGAGTCCGGAGACGATCGTCGCCGGACGCAGGGTGGTCTCGCCGAGGCGGCCCGTCGACGCGGGGGTCGCGCCGTTCTCCCGGGGTCGTCCGACGTCATTGTCAGATAGTCCGCTATCCATAAACAGATAGTAGACTATCCGTAGTGGGCGTGCAAGAGTGTTCGCCGACGGAACTGATGGGGAGGGCGATGCGGATTTCTCAGCTCAGCGAGCAGACCGGGGTGCCGATCCCGCGGATCAAGTACTACATCCGCGAGGGCCTCGTGCCGCGGGCGACCGTCACTGCCGAGGATCCCGGGGGGTACGGCAGCGACCATGTCCACCGGGTGCGGCTCGTGCGCGCGATGGTGACGATCGGCGGCATGTCGATCGCGTCGGCGCGGGCGGTGCTCGCCGAGCTCGATTCACCCCAGCCGCAGGTGCCCGTCGCGCTCGGTCAGGCGATCATCGGGGTCAACTCCCGCCCCGGCGACCCCGATCCCGGCGGTGGGACGCCGAGTGCCCGCGAGCAGGCCGCCGCCCTCATCGATGCCCTCATCGCCGACCGCGACTGGAATCTCGCAGCCGATGAGCCGGCGCTCGGCCCGCTCATCACCGCAGTGGAGACGATGATCGACACGGGGCATGAGGATCTGCTCGGCCATCTCGATGTCTACGCCGAGGCGGCCGAGCGCATCGCCGACGCCGACGTTGCCAGCCTCGCCCCCACTGACGACCCCGCGACGATCGTCGAGAAGTCCGTTCTCGGGACGGTGCTCGGCTCGGTCTTCATCGACAGTCTGCGCAAGCTCGCGCACTCCGACCGGGCGAGACGCCTCTTCTGGCCGGCCGAGGACCTCGCGCGCGCAGCGCGGGAGGGTTCCCGGGAGGAGGGAGAGTCCGGGAGGTCCGGCGAGTCCGGGGAGGTGGGAGAGTCCGGGAGGTCCGGCGAGTCCGGGGAGCCTGGAGGGGTGCCGTCGCAGCCGGATGCCGGGCCGCAGGGGACCAGCGAGGGGCCGGAAGGGGCCTAGAAGTGCCCGGTCTGGGCCCGGCTCTCAGGTCTGCGGAAGGGTGAAGGCGATTGTGCGCCGCCCCCAGGGTGATTTCGGAGCTGAAATCACCAGGGAAGCGGCGCAGAACCTTGGGGCCCGCCCCGCCGGAGGACCCCTCTACCGGAACCGCAGGAGCCGGAGGCTGTTGAGGATGACGAACACCGAGGAGAACGCCATCGCGGCACCGGCGATCATCGGGCTGAGCAGTCCGGCCGCGGCGATCGGGATCGCCGCCGTGTTGTAGGCGAAGGCCCAGAACAGGTTGCCCTTGATGAGGCCGAGCGTCCGCCGCGACAGGCGGATCGCCTGCGGGATCTGCCGCGGATCCGACCGCACCATCGTGATGTCCGAGGCGGCCATCGCCGCGTCCGTGCCCGAGCCCATCGCGATGCCGAGGTCGGCGCCGGCCAGGGCCGCGGCATCGTTGATGCCGTCGCCGACCATCGCGACCGAGCGCCCGTCCGCCTGGAGTTCGTCGACGACGGCGATCTTGCCCTCGGGACGGACGTCGGCGAAGACCTCGGTGATCCCGAGTTTGCCGGCGACCGCCTCGGCGGCTGAGGCATTGTCCCCGGTCAGCAGCACCGTGCGCAGACCGAGGCGATGGAGTTCGGAGATCGCCGAGGCGGCCCCGTCCCTCACCTCGTCGGCGACGAACGTCAGCCCGCGGAAGTCCCCGTCGACGGCGAGTGCGACGATCGTCGCGCCCGCCGGAACGGCGTCGGGGGCGACGTCGACCGTGATCCCGCGTTCGCCGAGCAGATCGGGCCGACCGGCGATGACCTCGCGTCCGTCGATCCTCGCCTCGAGCCCTCCGCCGGGGATCGCGGCGAAGTCCTCGACCCTCGCCGAGGCGGTCGCCGCCCCGGCAGTGACACGCTCCGCCCGTGACGCCTCGACGATCGCGCGGGCCACCGGGTGCTCGCTCTGCTCTTCGAGGCGGGCGAGCACGGCGAAGTCCGCGTCGGACAGCTGCGAGCCGATGAGCGTCATCACGCCCGTCGTCAGGGTGCCGGTCTTGTCGAGCACGACGGTGTCGATCGACCGCGTCGACTCGAGCGCCTCGGGGCCCGAGACGAGGATCCCCAGCTGCGAACCGCGGCCCGAGGACACGGCGAGGGCCGTCGGGGTCGCCAGCCCGAGCGCACAGGGACACGCGATGATGAGCACCGTGAGCGCCGCATGCAGGCCCATCGCCCAGTCGCCGCTGATGAGACCCCACGCGAGGAACGTCAGCACGCTGATGACGAAGACGATCGGCACGAACACCGCCGAGATGCGATCGGCGAGGCGCTGCACGGCCGGTTTGCCCAGCTGTGCGCGGCTGACGAGATCGGCCATCGCCGCCAGCGTCGTCTCCGCGCCGACGCGTTCGGCGCGGACCTCGAGCACCCCTGAGGTGTTGATCGTCGCACCGGTGACGGTGTCGCCGACCCCGACCTCGACGGGGGTGGATTCACCGGTGAGCATCGCCTCGTCGACGGCCGAGTGACCGGCGACGATGACCCCGTCGGTGGCGATCTTCTCGCCCGGACGGACGCGGAAGACGTCACCGACGCGCAGCTCCGCGATGGGCACCTGCACTTCGACGCGCTCGCCGGAACCGGACAGGTCACCTGAATGACCGGACAGGTCACCCGAATGAGGAGACCCCGGACCGGAAACGGATGAGCCCTCGCCTGCCCCCGCCTCGGCGCCGGGAGAACCGGGATCGACCGAGCGCAGCACGGTCGCCGACTTCGCTCCGAGGTCGAGCAGCTTGCGCAGGGCGGCGGTCGCCCGGTTCTTCGCGCGATCCTCGGTGAGCTTGCCGATGAGGAGGAACACGGTGATCGCCGCGGCCGCCTCGAACCACACATGGTAGGTCCCGGGAATCGCCCAGCCGTGCCCGTCGACGACCGCCCGCAGCAGCGTCGCGTACGAGTACCCGCTGGCGACGATGATGCCGACGCTGACGAGGGTGTCCATCGTCGTCGACCCGCCCCGGGCGGCCTTGAACGCCGCGGAATGGAACGGCCACGCACCCCATGTGACGACCGGGAGGGCGAGGAGCCCGACGACCCACTGCCAGCCCGGGAAGTGCCAGCTCATCACCATCGAGACGGCGATGATCGGCACCGCGAGGATGAGGGAGCCGATGAACCGCGGCCGGAGGTGGCGGGGGTCGTAGTCGACGATCTCGGGACCCGCCGAGGCGGCCTTCCGCACGCTCGCCCCGTACCCGGCCTTCTCGACGGCGGCGGTGACGTCGCCGTCGGTGAGGTCGGAGTCGATGACGACGTGGGCGGTGTTGAGCGGCAGATTGACCTCAGCGGTCACCCCGTCGAGGCGCGAGAGCCTCTTCTCGATCCGGGCCGAGCACGATGCGCAGGTCATTCCCGTGATGTCGAGATCAACCTCGCGCGACATCACTTGACCTCGTAGCCCGCTTCGTCGACCGCGGCGCGGATGTCCGCGTCGTCCAGGTCGGTGGTCGAGGTGATCGTCACGGGGGAGTCCCCGCCGGCGTTGAGGTCGACGGCGACGTCGGTCACGCCGGTCAGCGCGCCGATCTCCTCAGTGACAGAGGCGACGCAGTGGCCGCAGGTCATTCCGCTGACGGTGATCGTGGTGGTGGTCATGTCTCCTGCTTTCTTCGCACGTCTCGCCGGCCGGTCGACCGGCGATCGACGCCGTGCCTCATCAGGTCAGCGCCGCCTCGGCGGGATGACCGTCCCGAGAGGAAGGGGGACGGAGCCCTGGAGGGGCGCTCAGCTCTTGATGAGTCGGGCGATGGCGGCTGAAGCCTCCTCGATCTTCTTGCGCGCTTCGTCCTCGCCGGCGGCGGAGGCGTCGACGACGCAGTGAGCGATATGCTCTTCGAGGAGGTTGATGGAGACCGCGTGCAGTGCGGCTGTGGCTGCCGAGACCTGGGTGAGGATGTCGATGCAGTACTTGTCCTCATCGATCATCTTCGCGATCCCGCGGACCTGTCCTTCGATCCGCTTCATCCGGCGTTCCAGAGCGTCTTTCTGCGGGGTGTATCCATGTTGCTCAGTCATGACCTGACTTTATACCCCCATAGGGTATCGCGCAACCCCCGCCGAGGCGGTCTCTGTGCGATTCGTCTCATCACCCCGCCCGCGTCGCCCCGGTGCTCCTAGAATCGAGGCATGCGTGCTGTCAGACTGTTCCGCTTCCCCGTCAAGGGGTTCCCGGCAGAGGAGATCGCCGAGGCGGTCGTCGATGCGAACCGCGGCATCCTCGGCGACCGGGTCGCCGCCTTCACGAACGGAAGCCTCGACGTCCCCGCCGACCAGTGGCAGCGATACTCCGCCTTCACGGTCCTGAAAAACGACCCTGACCTGCAGAGATGGCAGGTGGCCAGTGCACCCGCCGAGGCGGTCCCCGCACTCACCCTGACCGCGCCGGACGGGGAGGCGACGACCTTCCGCGTCGACGACCTCGAGAGCCGGGCCGCGGCGGCGGAGTTCCTCGGCGCCCGCATACCCCCACAGGGCAGTTTTCCGCGCAGTCTCGTCGTCGCCGGACAGGGCATGTTCGACTCCCGCGAGTCCGGGATCTCGCTCATCAACCCCGCCACGGTCGCAGCCATCGGCGCCACCGACGAGGGACGGGCGGCACTCGGCGCCGGCGACGACCTCGACCCGCTGCGGTTCCGCGGCAACGTCCTCCTCGACGGGCTCGCGCCGTTCGCCGAGTTCGGTCTCATCGGCCGGATCGTCCGCCTCGGCGGGGTGCGGCTGGCGATCAGCCAGGCCATCGAACGCTGCCCGGCGACGACCGTCAACCCGGTGACCACCGAGGTTGACGTCAACGTTCCGCGCCTGCTGGCCTCCGCGTGCGGCCACGTCCACTGCGGCGTCTATGGGCGCATCCTCGAGTCCGGGGTGATCACCGCCGGCGATGAGATCGTCATCGAGGGCGAGGCGCCCCGGGAGCATGTGCCCACGGCGCGGACCCCGCGCTTCATGACGGTGCTCGACTCCCGGCAGATCTGCCACGACACCGTGGAGATCTCCCTGCGCGACGAACTCGGCTGGATCCGCGAGTTCGACGAACCGGGGACCAATCTGCGCGTCCACCTCGAACTCGGGGCGCCGTTCTGGCGGACCTATACGATCACCGACGTCACCGATGACATCGTCTCGATCGCCGTGCGCACGCAGGGCAAGGGGTCCCGCGCCGTTGCGAGCCTGCCGGCCGGGGAACGGGTGCTCGCGTCAGGACCGCACGGCACGATGACGGCAGATCGCGTCTTCGGCGGCACGACGGCGCTCATCACCGCAGGCATCGGGATCACCCCGAGCCTCGGACTGCTGCGCGAGGCGACCCGTCAGCCGGTCGCCGTCGGGGCCGGTGGCGCCGGCGGCGGCAGCGCTCTGCCCGCAGCCGAGCGGCTCAGGCTCCTCCACGTCGACCGGGACCAGCGCACGGCGTGCCTGTGGAATCGGCTCCTCGACCGCGCCCACGGCACCGGTCTCCCCGTCGAGGCGCAGCATCGGGACACTGCGGTGGCCGGCCGGCCCGACCACGCCGAGCTCGTCGCGCTGCTGACCGGCTGCGACAACGTCATGGTGTGCGGACCCGCGGACTTCACGCGCGCCGTCCTCGCCGCGGCCGATGAAGCCGGGGTGCCCGGCGTCCACCAGGAGACCTTCGCGTCCCCGCGGTCCGGGATGACCGAGGCGATCGCCGAATGGCCTCCCGCCGAGGTGACGCTTGCCGATTCGGGGACGAGCTTCCTCTGGGAGCCGACCCAGGGCACCCTCCTCGAGGCGCTCGAGGCGCGCGGCATGCAGGCGGCGAGTTCGTGCCGGGGCGGATCGTGCGGCACCTGCTCGGTGCGGCTCGCCGCCGGTTCCGTCGCCTACCCGATCGAACCGGCTGCCCAGGTCGCCGCGGACGAGGTGCTCGTGTGCTCGGCCGTGCCCGCCGGTCCGATCAGCCTCGCCCTCTGACGGATCCGACCGGACCGGACAGCCCGGGCCGGACAGGCCGGGTGACGCGATCCCAGCACGGCCGGGTGACACAATGGGGCCATGACGACCCCGGCCGACGAGACGACGCGTCCGACGCTCTCGCGCGCGCTCGTGCGTCCCGTCGTGCGGCTCAGCCGCCGGGTGCGCTACGGGGTCGCCGGGCGGATCATGTTCGCGAACTCGGTCATGCTCGTCGGCATCATGGTCCTGACGACGAGCCTGCTCTACCTCCAGCTCTCGCAGATCAACACCGCCCGGCAGCAGGATCTCCTCCGCTCGGCCGCGGACAGCATCTCGCTGTCCCTCGGCATCGTCGACGCCGGAAACACCGACCTCAGCGATGACCTCCTCGCGCCGTCCTCCCGCGCCGACGTGCGCTCGATGCTCGACAACGTCGTCAACGAGTATCAGTTCGACACCGCAGCGGTCGTGCCGATCGACTACCTGCGCACCCCGCCCTCGCTCGGGTCCGCCGATCGCCGGGTCGCGATGGAGCGCAACATCGTCACCGCATCCTCGGGTGACATCCCCGATGACTCGATCGACCAGCTCGCCGCGTCGATCGGCCCCACCCGCATCCTCAGCGGGCGCTCCGTCGTCCGGTTCCTCGACGACGGCGGGGAGGGCGGCGGCACGATGTACGTCGTCACCCCGGTCTTCGCGAAGCATCTGGGCATCGACGAGGTGGGACCGAACACCGTCGTCGGCGCCGTCATCGTCGGCAACTCCGCCGACGCCGTCCGGGCCGGCTTCCTCGCCCAGAGCAAATGGCTCATCGGCATCGCGATCGCGACTCTGCTGCTCGGCATCGGCGCCTCGTGGGTGACCTCGCGCGGTCTGCGCCGAGTCACCGGCGACTACGGCGCCAACGAGCTGCGGGGCATCATCGAGTTCTACTCCTCCGTGCTCAAAGCGGTCTCCGAGGGTCTGCTGCTCATCGACCGGTCGCTCGGGATCGTCCTCATCAACGCCGAGGCGCGCCAACTCCTCGGCCTCCCGAGCGTCGGCACGAAGCGGCAGGGTGCGGGGTCGGCGGCGGATGGTACGGGGTCCGCCGAGGATGCGGGCGCGGGTCCCGGTGACGCGGCAGGCGTGGGATCCGACGAGACTCGTGGGCAGACCGGAACGACCGCGGACTCCGCAACGACCTCGGGAACAGGAACTACCGCGACCGACGGAACCCCTGCGGATTCCCGGGCGAAGCGGGACACCGAGGTGACTGCGGACACCGAGGTGACCGGGGCCTCCGCGACCGCCTCGGCGAGCGCCACACCCACCACCGCCTCGGCGAGCTCGAAGTCCACCACGACCACTCCCGACGCCGTCGAATCGACGACACCCGAGGGCGGCATCCCGCTGTCGGACCTCGAGCTGCCCGAGGCGCTCATCGACCTCCTGGCGTCGGGCCGCTGGGCCCGCAACGAGTTCCACTACACCGACGATCGGGTGCTCATCGTCAACCAGCAGCCGACCGATGAGGGCAGCGACACGTGGGTCGTGACGATGCGCGATCACACCGAGCTCGCCGAGCTCACCGGTGAGCTCGTCTCGGTGCGCTCGTTCTCCGATTCGCTGCGCGCGCAGACCCACGAGTACGCGAACCGCCTGCACATGGTCATCTCCCTCCTCGAGACCGGTCATGTCGACGAGGCGATCGACTTCGCCGCGAAGGACCTCGACGACCTCAGCCGGGTCACCGGCGACGGGCAGATGAGCTTCGACCATCCCGTCCTCTCGGCGCTCCTGCTCTCGAAGATCGCCCAGGCCGGCGAGGTCGGCATCGACATGACGGTCGACACGGTCGGACTCACCGGCAGCCTCGGCGGGGATGACCGGGACCTCGCGACGATCCTCGGCAACCTCATCGACAATGCCTTCGACGCCCTGAGCAGGCAGGACGTGCTGCCGGAGAACAAGCGCGTCCACGTCCACCTCAGCGGCGCGGGCGGTGCGAGCGGGTTCACGATCGAGGTCAGCGACGACGGACCCGGCATCGCCGAGGAGGACCTCGACGCGATCTTCGAGCGGGGCTGGTCGACGAAGCACGACGGGGTGACGACCGACAGCGGGCGCGGCCGCCAGCAGACGGGCACCAGGGGAGTCGGACTCTCGCTCGTCGTCCAGGCCGTCCGCCGCCTCGGCGGGGCCATCGACGTCCAGGGCCGCGGCGAGGACGGAGACGAGTTCAGCGGGGCCGTGCTCACCGTCTGGCTGCCCGACGACATGGCCGCCGCACAGCGGACTCGGACTACCGAACAGTAGCGCCGGAGCGGGCCACAGGGAGGCTTGCCGACCGGCGCCGTCGGGCGACGACGGCCGTCGTCGCGGATGTGCCGAGCCTGGAACACATTCCCCGCAGCGCCCGTCGGACAGCGGTCTAGACTGGCGGCATGTCAGAGAGTTCTCAGCCTGATTCGAGCATCGGTGTGCTCGTCGTCGAGGACGAGGCCGTGGCGGCCCGCGCTCACGCGAAGTACATCGAGCGCATCGACGGCTACCACGTCGCCGGGGTCGCGAAGAACGCGACGCAGGCGATGGCGGCGCTGACCGGCAAGATCCTCGGCCTCGACCCCGACGGCATCGATCTCGTCCTCCTCGACATGAACCTCCCCGACGGTCACGGCCTCCAGGTCTGCCGGGCGATCCGCGGGCAGCGCGTCGACGTCGACATCATCGCGGTCACCGCCGCCCGCGACATGCAGATCGTCCAGGAGGCGCTGTCCTACGGGGTCGCGCAGTACATCATCAAGCCCTTCACGTTCCCCGTCTTCAAGTCGAAGCTCGACGCGTACTCCTCGTATCGCTTCCGCCTCGGCGCGGACTGTCCCGACGGCGAGGTGACGCAGAACGAGGTCGACACCGCGATCGCGGCCCTGCGCACGCACACCGTGACCGCGACCCCGAAGGGGGTTCCCGACGGGGTGCAGGGGGAGGTCAGGGGAGTGCTCACGGACAAGCCGGGGCAGTCCGCCGCCGAGGTGGCCACGAGCCTCGGCGTCTCCCGGGTCACCGCGCGTCGCTACCTCGAGGCGATGGCCGATGCGGGCATGCTCGAGCGCCGTCCCCGCTACGGCTCCGCCGGGCGCCCCGTCCTCGAATACACCGTCGTCGAACAGGAGTGAACCGGGACGTCCGCGGCCCGTGCGTCTGGGCGGCGGGCTCACCCCAGGGTGCGCAGGTGCTCGATCGCGAGCCGCGCGCAGTAGCCGATCGACGCATCGAGCTCCGGTTGGGAGAACGTCGCGATCGATGACCGGGTGAACACGGCGATGCTGTAGGCGGAGCCGTCGCTGTCGACGACGACCCCGGCCTCGTGCCGGAAGTTGAGGAACGTGCCCGTCTTCCCGTAGTACTGGACGGCATCCATCGGGAAGCCGGCGGCGATGCGATGGCGGAAGATCTGCTTCTGCAGCAGGCGCCGCAGCGTCGCCGACCCCTCGGGTCCGAGCAGCCGCCCGGTGTGGATGAGTTCGAAGAGCTTCGCGGTGGCGCGCACGGTGCCGGTGTTGAATGCCGAATCGGGCAGCTGCGGAACCCGCCCGGAGCGGGCGTCGGCGGCCGCGACGGCCAGGGCCTGCGCCTCATCGCCGGCGGCCACCTCGGCGAGGACGTCGTAGAGGTGGGACATCGGTGAGGTCACTTCGAACGACCGGATCCCGCCGCGGTGGAGCACGGTCATGATCCGGTCGGGTCCGACGAGGTCGAAGAGCGTGTCCGCGGCGGCGTTGTCGCTCACCGACAGGGCCATCGCGGCGAGGTCGCGGACGCTCATCTCGACGGGGTCGAGGAGTCCCGCGATCCCCGTCCCGCCCGGGGTCGAGTGCGCCGGATCGACGAGGAGGCGCTGCGTGAGGTCGACGGCGCCGTCGGCGGCCGCGTCGAGGAGACCGGCGATGACGGCGACCTTGCCCACCGAGGCGAGCGGAATCCGCGCCGATTCCCGGATGCCCAGCGACCGGTGCGTGCCGAGGTGCTCCGCAAAGAGGAAGCCCTGCGCACCGAGGCCGGTCCACACTCCGTTGATCTCGTCGATGACGGTCGTCGCGCTCACGGTCGGAACAGCCTCTCATCGGCGTAGCGGCCGTCCCCGTCGGGGACCACCGCGTGCGTACGGTGGGGACGGGCCCCGAGGATCTCCGCGATCGCCGCTCTCAGCGCAGGGGCGGACTCCATGAGTCCGGCGAGATCGCAGCTCTCCGACCCGACGACCTCGACGCGGCGGGCGAGTTCGACATCCCGGAGACTCCGGTGGGGAAGGCTGTGGGTGCGGGCCGTCTGCGGCGTGCACAGGAGCACCGACTCATGGGCGAAGACGTGGGTGACCGCGTCGAACTCGGAGTCGGCGACCCGCAGCTGCCCGAGGTGGATGCCGCGGGCGACGAGCGGGGTGAGCAGCCCGGAGTCGTGGAGGAGCCCGGCGTCCTCGGGCAGGAGGGTCACCGACTCCCGCTCTGCATGCCGGCCGAAGCCCATGCCCGGCGGCATGCCCCGCAGGTCCGCGGCGCTGATGCTCGAGGGTTCGGAGTGCGGGGCGAACCTCGGCGAGGCGGCGACGAGGTCGACGACGAGGTCGCTGACCTGACGCCGCCGTGACGTCGTCGCCGGTGCCCCGAGTCCGCGCACGTCGAGGCCCGCGTCGATCTCCCCGGCGCCGATGAGGTCATCGAGGTCCGCGGCCTCCGCCGGCGTGAAGCGCGGGGGAGCGCCGGCAAGGCGCAGCTCGCGGGTGGCGGCGATGAGGACGGCGGGGTCGAGCTGCCCGCTCACCCCGATGACGAGCCCCCGATCGCGACGGCCGGCGGTCTCGGCGAGCCCGTCGATGCGGCGGAGGATCTCGAGGACGTCGGGCAGCACCGCGCGGCCGGCGGCGGTGAGCCGGATCCGCCGTGAACTGCGATCGAAGAGGCGGACGCCGAGGTGCTTCTCGAGCTCGGCGACACCGCGGGAGATCGGCGGCTGCGCGAGCGAGAGCTCGTCGGCGGCCCGCGTGAAGCTCTCATGTTCGGCGACGGCGCGGAACATTTCGAGGCTCTTGAGGAGGTTCATCGACCCGATTCCACCTGGACGTATATCAGAAAGTGCATAGTTCGAACTCCATGTGATATTGGACATGCGAAGATGCTCCTGCCGACGATAGCACCATGAAGACCCGTTCTCGTCGGATCATCGGCGCCGCCGTCGTGCTCGTCCTCATCGGCATCGGCCTGCTCGCGCTGCGCACCCTGCCCGTCCTCCCCTCGAGCGCGGCCGAGGAGATCGCCGCCGATCTCACCTCCGGCAGTCTCGAGTCCCCGGTCTGGTCGACCGCGGATGCGCAGCAGAGCTTCGACGCGATCGTCGCTGACCTCGCCGAGGCGGTGCCCACCCGTCGTGTCGCCGTGGACTCCGTCGACGGCGGGGTGAGCTCGGCGACGGCGACGCTGCGCTGGGAGTGGGCCGTGCCGACAGGGAGCTCCGATGGTCCCTGGTCGTACACCACCGAGGTGCCGTTGCGCCGCAGCGGTGCGACCTGGACTGCCGACTTCGCCGAGAGCGTCGTCCACCCCGACCTGCAGGCAGGCCAGGTCCTCGCAGTGACGCGGACGCCGGGGACTCGGGGTCGCATCCTCGGGCAGGGCGACGAGGTCCTCGTCTCCGACGGGGAGGTCGTCGATGTCGGACTCCAGCCGAGCAGACTCGACGATGAGACAGCGACGCTCGACCAGCTCAAGAGGTCCCTCGACGTCGATCCCGACGAGCTCGCCGACCGCGTGAAGGCGGCCGACCCTGACGCCTTCGTCCCCGTCATCACTCTGCGTCGGGATGACTACGAACTCGTCAAGGGCGCGATCTTCGACCTGCCGGGCACGGTGTTCCGGACCCGCATGCAGCCGCTGTCGCGGACGAAGGACTTCGCCGCAGCGACCCTCGGCAGCACCACCCTGGCCGGCCCCGATGAGGTCGCCGCCGAACCCGAAGTGCTGACGCCCGAGTCCTACGTCGGCACGAGCGGCATCCAGCTCCTCTACGACCGGACGCTGCGGCCCACCCCCGGGCTCACGGTGCTGACACGCCCCGCCCCGGGCCAGGCATCCGACGCCGGTGCGGGGACCACCTCGGCGCCGGTGCATGAGGTCGCCGGCACCGACGGTGCGGATGTCGAGACGACGATCGACGTCGCCGTGCAGACGGCCGCTGACGAGGCCGCGAAGACGGGGACGAAGCCCACCGCGATCGTCGCGATGCGCCCGAGCGACGGCTCCGTGCTCGCGGTCGCCAACGCCGATCCGAAGGGTGCGGCCTGGGATCGGGCGCTGACCGGACAGTACCCGCCGGGGTCGGTCTTCAAGGTCGTCTCCGCCTCGGCGATGGTCGGCACCGGCATCGCCCCGGACGCGACGCTCAGCTGCCCGAAGACGACGACGGTCGAGGGCAAGCGCTTCAAGAACGCCGAAGACCACGTCCTCGGCGACGTCGACTTCACCGAGAGCTTCGCCCAGTCGTGCAACACCGCCTTCGTCGACTCCGCGCCCGACGTCACCCCGGCGGCGCTGAGCGAGACAGCGCTGGCGCTGGGCATGGGCGAGGTCGACATCGGCACGGACTCGTACATGGCCTCGGTTCCCGAGGTCGACGACACCGTCGAGCACGCGGCGGCGATGATCGGGCAGGGCAAGGTGCTCGCCACCCCGCTGGCGGTGGCGACGATGGCCGCGAGCGTGGCCGCCGGCGGCACCGTCCAACCCCTCCTCGTCCTGCCCGACCGCAGGGACGGCGATGTCCCCGCCCCTGACCTGAAGGCACTCGCCGAGGTGAAGGCGATGATGCGTCAGACCGTGACCGGCGGCACCGCCTCGGCGCTCGCTGACGTCCCCGGCGGGCCCGTGTACGGCAAGACCGGCACCGCGGAGTACGGCACCGACGTGCCGCCGCGCACCCATTCGTGGTTCGCCGGATTCCAGGGCGACGTGGCGGTCGCCGTGCTCGTCGAGGACGGCGGATTCGGCGCCGAGGCGGCTGTGCCCGTCGCCGACCGCTTCTTCACGGAGCTCAACTCATGAGGACGTGACCCGGGGCAGCCCATCGCTCTGGATCGCCGCAGGCGCACCAGAACTGCCTCCAGGACACCCGACGCGCTCACGGCGCACCACAGAAGACCGCACCACAGAAGACGGCGCACCACAGAGGACGGCGCACCACAGAGGACAAGGAGAGAGATGTCTCACGCACACACGCCGCTGCCGACCGCGGCAGACGGCCGCAGGGAGCAGCGACCATGGAGCCCACGCGAACTCCGCGAGCGCCCCCGGCCTCCGGTCCGGCGTCGCTCGATGGCTGCGGTTGCCTGCGCGGCAGGACTCGCGCTGCTCACCGGGTGCACCGGATCCGGGACCACCTCGGCGTCCGACGAGGCGTCGGCCGGCTCCACGACGGCGGCAGCGGCACCGACCGCAGGGGGCGAATCGACTGCGACCACGTCTCCGGGAGACGACGCTGCGGACTCCGCCTTCACGCAGCTCGAAGACGACTTCGATGCCCGGGTCGGCGTCTACGCCGTCGATCTCGACACGGGCCGGGAGGTCGCCTGGCGCGGCGATGAGAGGTTCGCGTACGCGTCGACGATCAAGGCGATGGCCTCGGCGGCGCTGCTCGACGAGGTGGGGACGGACGGCCTGTCGAAGGACGTGGCGATCTCACGCGACGACATCGTCAGCCATTCGCCGGTGACCGAGACGAAAGTCGGGGGCACGATGACGCTCGCCGAGCTCTGCGAGGCCGCGATGACGCAGAGCGACAACGGCGCGGCGAACCTCATCTTCGCCGAGCTCGGGGGACCGGCATCCTTGGATTCCCGCCTCGACGACCTCGGCGACACCGGGACCACGGTCTCCCGCACCGAACCCGGGCTCAACGAAGCGAAGCCCGGGGATCCGCGCGACACGACGACCCCACGCGCCTCGGCGGACAATCTCCGCGAATACGTCTTCGGGGGAGTGCTCAGCGACGACGAGGCGACGACCCTGACCGACTGGATGAAGGCGACCCAGACCGGGGACACCCTCATCCGCGCCGACCTGCCCGAGGACTGGACCGTCGGAGACAAATCCGGCACCGGGTCCTACGGGTCCCGGAATGACCTCGGCATCGTCTGGCCGGGCGACGGCGGGCCGATCGTCATCTCCGTCCTGTCGTCGAAGGATGAGAAGGACGCCGAGGCGGACGACCGTCTCATCGCCCGCGCCGCAGCCGCCGCCGTCGACGCGATCCGGTGAGTCGGCGGGCACCGCGACGACCGCGCGCTCGCTCGGCAGGGGCACCGCCGGACTGTCCGGCGACTGTGCTGCAGGCGCTCTCGGACAAGGAGAACCGCCTCGGTGCTGGGCCGCTGACCATGGACGACAGTGAAAAAATGCGCGGAAGCCTCCCCTGTGTCCGGGTCAGCTGATAGTCTCAAGCGCGGATCACCTGTAAGGGAAACTTGCCGGCGAGCAACCACCCTGAGTGCACCTTTCCCATGAGCGAACGGAATCAGCGATGTCCGAGTTCGAATCTGAGTCACGCCCCGGCACCGGACAGGAGTCCGGCACTCCCGAGAAGGAGCGCGGACGCCGACGGTCGATGCTCGTCGCCGCCTTCGGCACCGTCGTCGAATGGTACGACTTCTCGATCTTCTTCTACGTCGCGACGACGCTGACGACGGAGTTCTTCGGCGGGCAGGCCGATTCGCTGCTGCTCACCCTCGGCGTCGGCGCCGCCGGCTTCCTCTTCCGACCCCTCGGCGCGATGGTCTTCGGCCACCTCGGCGACCGCGTCGGGCGGAAGCAGGCACTCGTCGTCTCCGCCGTCCTCATGGCCGTCTCGATGCTCGGCATCGCCGTCATGCCCGACTACAACACGATCGGCATCTGGGCGGGCGTGGGCCTCGTCTTCTTCCGCTGCCTCTCCGGCTTCTCCGTCGGCGCCGAGTACACCGGCATCATGGTCTTCCTCATGGAATCGGCCAAGCCCGGCAAGCGCGGCGTCGCCGCGTCCTGGGCGGCGGCGAACAGCGAGGTCGGTGCGCTGCTGGCCGTCGGATCCGGGGCGCTGCTGGCCAACACCCTGTCCACCGAGGCGATGGAGACGTGGGGCTGGCGCGTGCTCTTCGTCCTCGGCGCGGTGCTCGCCGCACTCATGGTGCCGCTGCGCCGGATGATGGTCGAGACGGACACCTTCAAGCGCCTCCAGCAGGCGGAGAAGAAGGACGTCGCCCTCCAGCGGTCACCGCTCATCACCGCGCTCGTCGAACAGCCGCGCGCGATCCTCGTCGCGTTCCTCATCTCCTCGATCGGCTCGGTGAGCTACTTCCTCAACATCACCTACGTCCCCACCTACATCGAAGAGGTGGCGCAGGTGCCGAACTCGGGATCGCTGGCGCTCGGCACCGTCGCCGCGGTCGTCGCGATCGTCGTCACCCCGTTCTTCGGCGTCGCCTCCGACAGGTTCGGACGCAAGATCGCGCTGGCCGGGCTCATGGTCGTCTTCGTCTTCACGACGATTCCCGCCTATGTGCTGCTGAGCAACGACTCGGCGGCCATCGCGATCGGCGGCGCGGCGTTCCTCGCGATTCCCGCCGCCGGCTGGAGCGCGGTGGCCGCGGCGATGATCCCCGAGCAGTTCACCGGGACCAGCCGCTTCTCCGGCATGGCGATCGGCTACAACGTCGCCACCGTGCTCTTCGGCGGGCTCTCCCCGCTCATAGCGACCGCGCTGATGAGCTCGACCGGCATCACGCTGGCCCCGGCGATCTACGCGACGGTCGTCGTCATCGTCGCCGGTGTCCCGGCGCTGCTGCTGGCCCGCAGCATGGGGAACAAGACGCTCGCCGAGGTCGACGCCGACCGCCACCTCGTCCCGGCATAGGACCGGTCGAGGTGGCGTCAGGGGCCTCGCCGCCGAGGTGAGGCGCCCCGGTAATCGGGCCTGGGCCTCGACCTGCGGCCGGCGAGTCACTGCGCGGCGGCCGTGGCCGGCGCACCCTCCTCGGGAGCGCGGTTCCGCTGCCGGCGGCTGAGCACCGTGAGCAGGCCGAGGACGAGTGCCGAGGCCAGGGCCGACCCGCCGAAGAGGAGGAAGTTCATCGACGGTGCGACCCCCTGCATCCCGAGGAGGATGCCCGAGACCTGCGGGGCGAGCACCGCTCCGATGCGACCGACGCCGAGCGCCCAGCCCAGGGCCGTGCCGCGCAGATTCTCCGGGTAGTGTGACGCGATCGCCCCGATGATGAGCGACTGCGTGCCGTGGGTGCCGATGCCGGCGAGGACGAGCGCGATGTAGATCGCCGCCGTCGCCGTCGTTCCGCTCATCAGGGAGACGAGCGCGACCCCGGCGACACCCGCGGCGACGGTCGCCGTCGGCAGGATGCCGAACCGGTCCCCGGCCCATGCGGTGAGCACGGATCCGACGACGGCACCGAGGTTGAGGGCGAGGGTGAAGGCGAGGGCCGGACCGAGGTCGGCCCCGGAATCGCGCATGATCTTCGGCAGCTGCGTGCCGAGGCCGTACCACGCGAAGAGCGTGAAGAGGGTGGTGAGGGCGAAGAGGATGGAGAAGGTCAGCCAATGCGGACCGAGCAGGGTGCTGAACCCGGCCTTCTCCCGGCCGGCAGATCCCCGGTCCGCCACCGGCGTGCGCACGGTCGAGGTCTCCGGCAGCACCTTCCATGCGACGGCGAGCAGGACGAAGGACACGATGGTGATCCAGAACATCGACCGCCATCCGAAGGCCGGGATGAGAGCGAGTCCGGTCAGTGCCGCGATCGCACCGCCGATCGGCACTCCCGACATCATGAGGGTCGCCATCGAGCCGCGCCAGCGCGGCGGGACGAGCTCAGCGGTGAGCGCATTGGCCGACGGCACGAGTCCGCCGAGCCCGAGCCCGGCGATGAGGCGCAGCGCCCCGAAGACGCCGGGGTTCGGGGCGACGGCGCACAGCACGGTCGCGACGGCGAAGACGATGACGCACACGAGGATCGTCTGTCGCCTGCCCAGGGCATCGGCGAGACGACCGGCGACGACGGCGCCGATCATCATGCCGAGGAACGCCAGCGATCCGAGGGTGCCGGCCGACCCCGGCGTCAGCCCCCAATCGGTGGTTTCGATGAGTGAGTTCTGCACGGCGCCGTAGACGATGAGGTCGTACCCGTCCATGACGATGAGAAGCCAGCAGATGATGACAGCTGCCCAGCGGTGCGCTTCACTGCGCACCGGGGCCTTGAGCGTGGTCTCGGTCATGGGTGACACCGTAAGGAGCGTGTGAATCCGATCACGAGACAATTCTGCTCTGCGGAATCTGTGAGTCGGTTACGGTTGGGCTATGCCGCAGCACTTCAGCATCGTCAAACGCCCTGACCATGCCATCGAATCCGTCGACAACGCTCTGCTGCTCATCGATCTGCTGCGCCGTCATCCGCAGGAGGGCGTGCGGGTCGCCGATGTCGCCGACTACCTCGGGGTCGCGCCCTCGAGTGCGCACCGGCTGCTCTCGACCCTGCTCTACCGCGGGTTCGTCACTCGAGGCGCCGCCCGCCAGTACCGGGCGGGACCGGCGCTCGGCGTCGCCGATTCGCAGGGCACCCAATCCGTGCCCGGTCCCGTCCTCGACGTCCTCGCGCAGCTGAGTGCTGACACCGGGGAGACCGTCTCTCTGCTGCGTCGCCGCGGGGTGAGCGTCGAGTTCCTCACGACGGTCGAATCCCGGCAGCGTCTGCGCGTGGGGGAGCGGACCGGGACCGTGCTGCCGGCACGGCTGACCTCGGGTGGCAAGGCTCTGCTCGCCGCCCTCGACGATGCATCGATCCGCTCGCTCTACGCCGGGGGACGGACCCCGGCCGAACGGCTCGCCGCCCATGATCTCGTCAAGCTGCTCGCGGAGATGACGGACGTGCGCCGCGTCGGCTATGCCCTCAACCTCCGCCAGACCGAGGCCGACATCAGCGCCCTCGGGATCGCCGTGCCCCGTGCCGGAGGTCTGCCGCCGCAGAGCGCGGTGGCGCTCAGCGCGCCCGCGGTGCGGACGAAGCAGCTGATCTCGGAGTCCTCGATCGACCTCGTGCGCCGCGCCTGCGCCGATCTTGCCCGCATCGCGGCGGAGATCGACACCCCGGAGTCGGGGGGCACAGCAGAGAACGACTGACCCGCGCGCTCGGTCTCGCCGCGGTGATCGAGGCGAGACCGGACTCCCTTCGGGGTCGCGGGCGCGTTCCGGTCGGGCCCTCTCCGGTTTCGCCGGCTTCTCTCGCGCGCGGTTGCGCGTGGCGATCATCGGTCGCGAGCGCATTCCGCGCCGGACAGAGCGAGGGTCGGCCCCAGACTAAGCGGCAGGGCGGGATGTGCCGTCGCCGCTCCGAGCGGCTCGCCGGCGACCAGCGAACTCGCGTCGCATCTGTGCGAACCCGGCTGCCATCGCGACGATTCCGAAGACGATGAAGACCGTGCGAACCCATCCGTCGGAATCGGTGAACAGCTGGTTCGGCAGCACGAACAGGAAGGTCGCGCCGACGAAATACCAGACGGCTGTCGACCTCTGATCAGTGTGACCCTTCTTGCTCATCGGGAAATCCTTCCACTCGTTCCTCGAGAGCCGCAGCTCCGCCGAGCCCGTGGCGCTCTGCCCGGCAGTTCCTTCGGCCCTGGTGTCTCTTCGAGTCTAGGAAGGACGCCGATGGGTCCACATCCCCCTCGCGGGGGAAATCGGCGTCCGTCGCGCGACCGAAATCCGCGATCGCACCTGCATCCTCGCGCTCGCGCCGTGATCGCCCTGCCGTCTCTCCGTCGCCGCATGAGTTCCAGAGTTCCAGGAAAGGCCCATCAACTCCAGGACGAAATGGTCAGATTTGAGCGCCGAAAACCGGACCAGATCGACCTGAAGTCCTGCCGCCGTGACGTCGGCACGCCCGCGTCACGTCGCCACCGCCTCGGCGCTCCCGGCAGATTCCGTCCAGCGGAATTTGCTCCCGTCCGGCCCCTGACGATCGATAGCCTCGGCGCAGAATCAGCACTGTGGCCGAGGAGGTCCCGATGACGCGCCCTGCACCGACGATGACGAACCCCGATCCCACCGCGGAGGAAGCCGCGGAACTCGACGCGATGTACCAGACGATGGCCGCGGAGAACATGATCCCGCTGTGGACGCAGCTCGACGAGCTCATGCCGCCGACCCCCGCCTCGGCGGCGGTGCCGCACCTCTGGCAGTGGAAGACGCTGCTGCCGCTGGCCGAACGCGCCGGCGACCTCGTGCCCGTCGGCCGCGGAGGGGAGCGCCGCGCGATCGCGCTGGCCAACCCCGGCCTCGGCGGGGCACCGTTCGCGACGCCGACGCTGTGGGCGGCGATCCAGTACCTCGGCGGGCATGAGGTCGCCCCTGAGCACCGGCACTCGCAGAACGCGTTCCGCTTCGTCGTCGAAGGGGAGGGCGTGTGGACGGTCGTCAACGGCGATCCCGTGCGGATGTCGCGCGGTGACTTCCTGCTCACCCCGGGCTGGAACTTCCACGGCCACCACAACGAGACCGATCAGCCGATGGCGTGGATCGACGGCCTCGACATTCCCTTCGTCCACTACGCCGACACGTCGTTCTTCGAGTTCGGCATCGACCGGGTCACCGACGAATCGACCCCGGACATCTCCCGATCCGAGCGGCTGTGGGGCCATCCGGGACTGCGGCCGCTCTCGGGACTGGCGAACACCGTGAGCTCGCCGATCGGCGCCTACCGCTGGGAGCACACGGATCGCGCGCTCACCGAACAGCTGCGACTCGAGGACGAGGGCTTCCCCGCGACCGTCGGCCAGGGCCATGCGGCGATCCGCTACGTCAACCCGACGACCGGCGGGGACGTCATGCCGACGATCCGCGCCGAATTCCACCGCCTCCGCGAAGGCACGAAGACCCCGGTGACCAGGCGCGTCGGCTCCGAAGTCGTCCAGGTCTTCGAAGGACGGGGACGCATCCTCGTCGACGATCGGACGTTCGCGGTGGAGAAGGGCGACCTCGTCGTCCTTCCCTCGTGGTCGGCCGTGAGCGTGGAGGCCGACACCGGCCTCGACCTCTTCGCGTTCAACGACCGCCCCATCATCGAAACCCTGAATTTCGCTCGCACCCACGTCGAAGGAGAACACCAGTGAGACTTGCCACCATCGCCACCGGATCCACCGCCCGCGGAACCGACCCCGCCTCTGCCGCCGCCGTGCTCAGCGGCGATGACTACCTCGTCATCGACGGCTTCACCGACGTCGGCGATCTGCTCGCCACCGAGAACTGGGAGGCCACCGTCGCCGAGGCGCTCGCGAACCCCGCCGCGACCGTGCCCGAAGCCGAGGCCGAGGTGCTCCAGCTCATCACGCGCCCGGGCAAGATCATCTGCGTGGGGCTCAACTACCGCAGCCACATCCTTGAGATGGGGCGCGACCTGCCCGCGTACCCGACGCTGTTCGCGAAGTTCGCCGAGACGCTGACCGGGCCCTACGCCGATGTGCCGTTCGCCCCGGAGGACCCCGAACTCGACTGGGAGGGCGAGCTCGTCGTCGTCATCGGCAAGCAGGTCCGCCGCGTCGACGAGACCGCGGCGGCCGCGGCGATCGCCGGCTACACGATCGCCAACGACATCTCGATGCGCGGCTGGCAGTTCCGGACGAAGGAATGGCTGCAGGGCAAGATGTGGGAGGACTCGACCCCGCTCGGTCCGGTGCTGACCACCGCTGACGACTTCGACCCCGCCGAGGCGGTGCTCACGACCACCGTCAACGGCGAGGTCATGCAGGAGCACGCGATCGGCGACCTCGTGTTCTCCCCGGCTCACCTCGTCTCCTACATCTCGACGATGATCACGCTCGAACCCGGCGACATCATCCTCACCGGCACTCCCGGCGGGGTCGGGCGGGCCCGTGACCCGCAGGTCTACCTGTCCGTCGGCGACGAGGTGGCCGTGTCGATCGACGGGATCGGCCAGATCGCCAACCGGATCGTCGACGCGGATGCCCCGGGCGTCGCCGGCGAATCCCGTCTCGCCACCGCAGGCAGCACGGCCGACGCAGGCTGAAGAGCCATGGTCGCCAGACACGATCTCACGACTGATCCCGAACTCCGGGACGAGCTGCTCACCGTCCGCCGCGGCACGGCGTTCTTCGCCCGGAAGGTCACCGAGCTCTCCGACGCCGACTTCGACGAGCCGAGCCTCCTGCCCGGCTGGTCGCGGCGCCACCTCCTCGCCCACGTCGGGTACAACGCCCGTGCCCTGACCCGCCTCGTCCAGTGGGCGAACACGGGCGTCGAGACCCCGATGTACGACTCGCCCGCCGCCCGCGATGCCGAGATCGACTTCGGCGCGACCCTGCCCGTGCGCGCACTGCGCCACCTCAACGACCACGCCGCCATCAGCCTCGACGTCGAATGGCGCGACAGCCCGGATGCGGCGTGGGAGGCGACGGTGCGCACCGCGCAGGGACGGGAGGTCCCGGCCCGGGAGACCGTGTGGATGCGCACCCGGGAGGTCTGGCTCCATGCCATCGACCTCGCCAACGGCGCCCGCTTCTCCGACGTCCCCGAACCCGTGCTCGCCCGCCTGCTGCGCGACATCACGGGCACCTGGCGGGCCCGCGGCACCGATGTGGGCCTCGTCGTCGCGGTCGACGGGTGGGACGACCGCCTCGGCGACATCGAGTCCGAGGACCCGGCGATCGTCAGCGGGGAACTGCCGGACCTCGTCCGCTGGGCATCGGGCCGCGGTGACACCGGAGTGACGGCATCGACGGGAGAGATCACGCCGGCGCCGAGGTGGCTGTAGCCGCCGTCGACGACAGTGCAGTCATCATCGCCCGCCACGACCGGTTCCGTCGTGGCGGGCGATGTGCGTTCGTGCCGGTTCCGTTATGGCCGGTGATGTGCGCTTCTGCCGGTTCCTCAGTGAGGGGCGACGTGCGCTGAACCCTCAGACGGCGGGCGACGTCGCCTTCCACGCGGCCACCTCGTCGCGGGCGAGCTGAGCAGCCTGCCCGACATAGGTCGCCGGGGTGAGCGCGGTGAGACGGGCCGTCTCCTCTGCGGGCAGACCGAGACCGGCGACGAACTCCTGGAGATCGGCCTGGTGGATGCGCTTGCCGCGGGTGAGCTCCTTGAGCTTCTCGTACGGGTTCTCCATGCCGGGCACGCCCTGGAGGCCGGCGGCGCGCATCACCGACTGGATCGCCTCGCCGAGCACCTCCCAGTTCGCATCGAGGTCTGCGGCCAGGGCGTCTTCGTTGATCGCGAGCTGACCGAGGCCCTTGACGAGGTTGTTCAGTGCGAGCACCGAATGGCCGTACGCGACGCCGATGTTGCGCTGCGAGGTCGAATCCGTGAGGTCACGCTGCATCCGCGAGGTGACGAGGGTCGCGGCGAGCGAATCGAGCAGTGCCGAGGAGAGCTCGAGATTCGCCTCGGCGTTCTCGAAGCGGATCGGGTTGACCTTGTGCGGCATCGTCGACGAGCCGGTGGCGCCGGCGACGGGGATCTGCTTGAAGTAGTTCATCGAGATGTACGTCCACATGTCGGTCGCGAGGTTGTGCGCGATCCGGTTGAACCGGGAGACGTCGGCGAAGAGCTCGGCGTCCCAGTCGTGCGACTCGATCTGCGTGGTCAGCGGGTTGAACGTGAGGTCGAGGCTGCCCTCGACGAAGGTGCGGGCGATCTGCGGCCAGTCCGCACCGGGCACCGCGGCCAGGTGGGCGGAGTACGTGCCGGTGGCGCCGTTGATCTTGCCGAGGAAGTCCGTCGCGGCGATCCGCTCGTACTGGCGGCGCAGGCGGTGGACGAAGACGGCGAGCTCCTTGCCCATCGTCGTCGGGGTGGCCGGCTGGCCGTGCGTATGGGCGAGCATCGGGACCTCGGCGAGGCTCTCGGCGGTCTCGGCGAGGGTGTCGATGAGGGCACGGGCGCGGGGGAGCCAGACCTCCTCGGTGGCGCCCTTGATGCCGAGCGCCCACGAGAGGTTGTTGATGTCCTCCGAGGTGCAGCAGAAGTGGACGAGTTCGCTCAGGTCCTCGGCGCCGATCTCCACTAGCGCGTCCTTGATTGTGTATTCGACGGCCTTGACGTCGTGCACGGTGACCGCCTCATGGGCGGCCAGTGTGGCGATCGTGTCCGCATCGAACCCCTCGGCCCACTTCCGCAGGGCCGTGACCTCCGCCTCGGTGAGGGTGCGCACGCCGGGAATCACGGAGTTCTGCGTGAGGTGGATGAACCATTCGACCTCGACCCGGATGCGGTTGCGGTTGAGGGCGGCCTCGGAGAGGTGATCGACGAGGTCAGCGGTGTCTTTGCGGTAACGGCCGTCGAGCGGTCCGAGGGCGATGGCGGGCGAGACTTCAGCGAGTGAAACGGTCGGCATGACCTCATTTTCTCACGGGCCCGGAGCCGTCCGCTCACGGGCACGGAACCGCTCACTCACGGGTCGGCGCCTGTGGACGGCGCGGGGACTCGCGTGCGTGGGGCCTGTGGACGCTCAGTCGCTGTCCACAGGGGCGGCGCGGGGTCTTCAGCACGAGCGCTCCGGTCTCCTAGGGTGCCGGCACAGGTTCGGGCGCTGGGCTCGTGCAGGTCTTCTCGTGCAGGGGACGGGCATGGTGATCGCGCCGCTGACAGGAGCGCGGCTCGCACTGGCCTCGCGCGACCAACGGGGACACGGCTCGTACAGGGGAAGGGGAAGGAGCGATGATCACCGACGAACTCGCGGCCAGCCGCGACGGGTGGCGGCAGCGGGCCAACGAGCTGCGCTCGCTCGCGACCGCGGCCCGGCAGATCGACGGGTGGGATTCGCCCGCCGGCCGGATGCTCGTCGACCGGCTCGGTTCGTGCGCCGAGGCGATCGCGGGTCTCGCCGACCGGGCCGACGATCTCGCCGAAGCCTACGACCTCCATCTGCAGGTCGTCTCCGTCGGCGGACGGATCCAATTGTGAGAGGGAGGGGATGATCGTGACGGAAGCAGGCCACGGGCACGCCGCAGACGGGGATGCCGAGGAACACCGCGCCGCCAAGCGGCTGCTCGCATCCCGGCACGTGCTCAACCACGACCGGGCGGCGGCCAAGGACAGCGTGCTCGGCACCCGGTGGATCACCGTCGATCTCGAGCGGATCCGCCGGCTGCCCCACCGCCTGCGCTGTCTGTGGCCGAAGCAGCTGCTGCCCACCGGTGACCGTGCCGGCACCACCGGATCCCGGGCGACCGCCTCGGCGGGAATGGTCGTCACCCCGACCGCGGCCGGCCTGCGCGAACATCCTACCGACGTCGTCCGACCCCGCGACCTCGACGTCCTCTCCGCCTGGCTCGCCGGCTTCGCGAGCGAACTCAACCTCACGCGGTTCCGGCTCGGCATCGTCGTCGGCGGCGCTGACGCCGCCCTCACCCTCGAGATCGCCGTCTGCGCCGACACCGCCCTGGCGATGCTCGCCCTGCGCGGCACGGACTTCTCCGACTTCGCCGGGTTCGAGTTCCTCCGCCGCCTCGACATCACCGATCTCGCCGTCGTCGGTGAGGAGCTCACCGACCTCATCACCGGTGACTGCGTCCTCACCCTCACGTATGCCGGGGTGCGGAACCGGTCCGGGATGGAGTTCCTCCACCGGCAGGGCGACTCGTGGCACCGTCCGCTCCTCGAGCGCGGCACGGCCGGGGTGACCGTGGCGGAGATGGAGGACGTCGGCGCCGAGGCGGTGCGGATGCTCATCGCGGCCACCCTCGCCGAGCTCTGCCGCACCGAGGAGGCGGCCCGATGATCGCGACGCGCACCCGCGGCGGCGGGCGGATGACGATCGATGACCGGGCCGAGCTCAGCGGCACCGACCTCGAACGGATCGTCCGGCGCATCGGCGATCTCAATGCCGCCGGTGCTGTCGCCGACTTCGACCTCGCCACCCTGCTCACCCAGGTGCCCTCGCCGCTGACCGCCCTCAACCTCGACCGCGCACGGATCGTCTACCACCAGCAGCTCACCGTCGTCCTCCTCGAACTCGAGGCCACGACGCTCGCGATCCGGACGGCCGCGCTCGCCTACCGGGAGGCGGAGAAGGGGGTGAGCGAGGTCTTCGGCGGCCTCCTCGACGGACTCGGCTACGTCACCGGCCGCGTCATCGCCATCAGCCTGCCCGTCGTCATCCCTGCGGCGCTCGTCGTCGGGATCCCCGTCTACGCCGCGGCCACGGTCCTCGACGCGGTCGGTGCCGACGACCTCGTCGAGCAGCAGTTCGGGATCGACCTCGCGCAGACGACGGATCGGCTCAAGGAGGATCTCACCCGCCTCGTGTTCGAGAACTCGGACGCCACGGGCGCCGTCATCGAACACGTCCTGCCCGGCATGGTCGTCGGCTTCCTCGGTCTGCCGCCGCAGCTGCTCGCCGTCGACAGCGACACCACCCTGTGGCCCCACGACTCCGGATCGATGACCGCTTGGGTGCTCGCCGCGGCGAACCTCGTCGGCCTCCTCACCCCCTCCGAGGTCGAGGTGTGGAAGGCGGAGGGTCTCACCCCCGCCCATGCGCAGCCGCCGGCCGATGTCGCCGAGCTCTACAGCAGGGAGGCCGCGCAGCACCGCGGCGTCGACTCGGGACAGGTGCGCATCGAGGAGGTGAGGTCACCCGACGGCACGACCCGCTACATCGTCTACGTGCCGGCCACCACCGACTGGTCGCCGGAGCCGGGGGAGAACACGACCGATCTGACGACGAACGTCGAGGGCATGGCCGGCAACGACACCGTGATGCGCGAAATGGTCCGGCAGGCGATCGCCGACGCCGGGATCGGCAGCGACGCCGAGGTCATGCTCGTCGGCTACTCCCAGGGCGGCATCACCGCCGGCTCCCTCGCCGCGGATCCGGCATTCCTCGCCGATGTCAACGTCACGGCACTCGTCACCGTCGGCGCCCCGATCTCCGACTTCGCCATCGATGAGAGCGTCGACGTGCTCGCCATCGAACACGAACAGGACCTCGTGCCCGACCTCGACGGGAACGAAGACCCCGCCCGGGACCGCTGGACGACGATCACCGTCGACTACGACCCCGACGAGCTGCGGAAGGCCCCGAACCTCGCCGACAAGTCCGACGCCGAACTCGACGAGATGTTCTCCTCGGCCGGCGCCGCGCATTCCTCCGCGGCGTACTCGGCCTCCCTGGCCCTCATGGTCGGCGCCGGACACCCGGCTCTGCGGCGCTTCACCACCCGCAACGCCGGGTTCTTCTCCGGAGACATCACGGAGACGAGGGACTACCAGGGCAAGCGGAAGCGGAGGTGAGTGGCACGGGATTGCCGACACCGTCTGACAGGCAACCCTTCGACATGCGACTCTTTCACGTGCGGTGGTCGGACTCCCAACCACCTCGGCGAGGATCGACAATTCCGCCTCCGGCCTTTGGCGACGCCCGCCAGGCCATCGGTGCCATCCGTAGGCTGACCACGACCGATGCATTTCGACGTCGATGCGGACCACCGGTTCGCAGCGGTGCCGACAGCACCCTGGCGGTGGCACGGGCACCCCGGATTCTGTATCGTAGGGGTACCTGTGAATCAGATCACGCGAGGGCGATTCCTTCCACCAGAGGCGTTGCCCGCAGCACACTGTCCGCCACCGGTCACCTCCGGTGCTGTATGGACCTTGAGAATAAGGAGAGCTGAAATGACCTCGAACATTTCAGTGGGATCCGGGACTGCCCACAGTCAGTCAGCGGAGCCTCGCATGATTCAGATGCTCACCGAGGACGGCAACCGCGTTGCCTCGGGCGAGTACGACGCCTTCGCCGCAGAGCTCACCGATGAGGATCTGCGCGGGTTCTACCGGGACATGGTCCTCGTCCGCCGCGTCGACGCGGAGGGCGCAGCCCTGCAGCGCCAGGGTCAGCTGGGACTGTGGGCCCCGATGTTCGGCCAGGAGGCCGCCCAGATCGGCATGGGCCGCGCCGCCCGCCCCCAGGACTTCGTCTTCCCCACCTACCGTGAGCACGGCCTCGCGTACACCCGCGGCGTCGAACCCGAAACGCTGCTCGGCATCTTCCGCGGCCAGAACCACGGTGGCTGGGACCCGCAGGAGCACCGCTTCCACACGTACACGATCGTCATCGGCTCGCAGACCCTCCACGCCGCCGGCTACGCCATGGGCGTGTCGATGGACGGCGACGTCGGCACCGGTGACCTCGAAGGCGACACGGTCGCCATCGCCTGCTTCGGCGACGGTGCGACCTCGCAGGGCGACGTCTCGGAGGCGCTGACCTTCGCCGGCGCCTTCCACGCCCCCGTGCTCTTCTTCTGCCAGAACAACCAGTGGGCGATCTCCGAGCCGACGAACGTTCAGACCCCGGCCCCGCTCTACAAGCGCGGCGAGGGATTCGGCGTGCCCGGCATCCGCGTCGACGGCAACGACATCATCGCGATGTACGCCGTGGCCCGCGCGAGCCTCGACTCGGTGCGCTCCGGCAACGGCCCGATGCTCATCGAGGCCTACACGTACCGTCGCGGTGCGCACACCACCGCCGACGACCCGACGAAGTACCGCGACCGCGCCGAAGAGGAGATCTGGGCCGACCGCGACCCGATCACCCGTCTGCGCGCCTACCTCGAGAAGCACTCGGACACCGATGAGTCGTTCTTCGCCGAGGTCGACGCCGAGGCGGACACGCTCGCTGCGCGCATCCGCCACAACTGCATGACCATGGAAGACCCCGACGGTGTCGAGATGTTCGCTCACGTCACCTCCGAACCTCACCCCCTCGTCGATGAGGAACGTGCGGAGTACCTCGCGTACCAGTCCTCATTCGCCGATGCAGGTGAGGCCTGATGGAGAAACTTCCGCTTTCCAAGGCGATCACAGCCGGTCTGCGCAAGGCCATGGAGGACGACCCGAAGGTCGTCCTCATTGGTGAGGACATCGGCAAGCTCGGCGGTGTCTTCCGCGTCACCGAGGGCCTGCAGAAGGACTTCGGGCCGCAGCGCGTCATCGATGCGCCGCTCGCCGAATCCGGCATCGTCGGCACCTCGATCGGCATGGCGATCCGCGGCTACCGGCCCGTCGTCGAGATCCAGTTCGACGCGTTCATCTTCCCCGCCTACGACCAGATCGTCACCCAGGTCGCCAAGCTCTACAACCGCACCCTGGGCAGCGAGCGCATCCCGATGGTCATCCGCGTGCCCTACGGCGGCGGCATCGGCTCTCCCGAGCACCACTCGGAGAGCCCCGAGACCGTCTTCGCCCACCATGCGGGACTCAAGCTCATCAGCCCGTCGAACGCCAACGACGCGTACTGGATGATCCAGGAGGCGATCCGCAGCGACGACCCGGTGATGTTCTTCGAACCCAAGCGCCGGTACTGGCAGCGCGGGGACGTCGACACCTCGGCGAAGGACCTCGGCATGCACGACGCCCGCGTCGTGTCCGAGGGCACCGACGTCACCCTCGTGGCCTACGGGCCGCTCGTGCCCACCGCGGCCGATGTCGTCGCGGCCGCCGCCGAGGAGGGCAAGAGCGTCGAGCTCATCGACCTCCGCAGCCTCAACCCGATCGACTTCACGACGATCGAGAAGTCCGTCCAGAAGACAGGCCGACTCGTCGTCGCCCACGAGGCGCCGACGTTCCTCGGCCTCGGGTCGGAGATCGCCGCCCGCATCTCCGAGCGCTGCTTCTTCAACCTCGAAGCCCCGGTCATCCGCGTCGGCGGCTACCACACGCCGTACCCCGGCTCGCGGATGGAAGAGCACTACCTGCCCGATCTCGATCGCATCTTCGACGGTGTCGACCGGGCCCTGTCCTACTGACGAAAGGAAGCAAGAATGGCGTTCGAATTCCCTCTTCCCGACGTCGGCGAAGGCCTCACCGAGGCGGACATCGTGTCCTGGAAGGTGGCACCCGGCGACGAGGTGACGGTCAACCAGATCCTCGTCGAGATCGAGACCGCGAAGTCCCTCGTCGAACTCCCGAGCCCGCAGGCCGGGACCGTCGGCGCCCTCCTCGTCGAGGAGGGGCAGACCGTCGAGGTCGGGACCCCGATCATCCGCTTCGGAGGTGCCGAAGACGCCGGCGCGGGCGCGGAGACGATGAGCGCACCGCACGCCGAGGCGACCGCCCCGGACTCTGACGGTGCTGTAACCAGCGACGACGAAGGCGGTGCCACCCTCGTCGGGTACGGCGCCAAGGCCGCCTCATCGAAGCGCCGTCCGCGCAAGGGCGGGTCGGTCGCCCCGTCGCAGTCGAGTGCCGCGGAGACCTCGGGCACGGCACAGTCTTCCGCTCCCGCCGCGCCTGCGCCCGCGCAGCCTGAAGCCGGGCCGGCCGCGTCCGATGGTGCGGCTGCGTCGGCCGAGACCGCCTCGGCGGGCAAGCCGCTGGCCAAGCCGCCGGTGCGCAAGCTCGCGAAGGACCTCGGCATCGACCTCGCATCGGTGACGCCGACCGGATCCCGCGGTGAGGTCACGCGCGCCGATGTGCAGGCTGCGGCCGACGGCACCGCGGCACCTGCTGCGACTGGGGCGACCGCGGCTGGGCCGACCGCCTCGGCGAGTGTCGACGCGGACGCCCTCGAGGAGCGGATCCCGTTCAAGGGCGTTGTGAAGATGATGGCCAAGGCGATGGTCGACTCGGCGTTCACGATGCCGCACGTCACCGAGTTCCTCGACGTCGACGTCACCGAGACGATGGCGTTCGTCCGTCGTCTCAAGGCGTCGAAGGTCCTCGGGGAGGATGTGCGGGTGTCTCCGCTGCTCATCGTCGCGAAGGCGGTGGCCTGGGCGGTTGCGCGGAACCCGCGGATCAACTCGACACTCGACGGCGATGACATCGTCGTCAAGAAGTACGTCAACCTCGGGATCGCTGCCGCCACGCCGCGCGGACTCATCGTGCCGAACATCAAGAACGCGCACACGATGGGCCTCACGCAGCTGGCGCAGGAGATGCAGGAGCTCACGGCCCTGGCTCGTTCGGGCAAGACTCCTCCCGCTGACCAGGCCGGAGGCACGATCACCATCACGAATGTCGGCGTGTTCGGCGTCGATGCCGGAACGCCGATCATCAACCCCGGTGAAGCCGCGATCCTCGCCTTCGGGCAGATCCGGAAGAAGCCGTGGGTCGTCGACGACGAGATCGTGCCGCGTGAGATCACGACTCTGTCCGTGAGCGCCGACCACCGCGTCGTCGACGGCGAGATCATCTCGAAGTTCCTCGCCGATGTCGGTCGCGGCCTTGAGGATCCGAGCGTCCTCCTGGCCTGAGGCCGACGCTGAAGCCGCCCATCACCTCGCGCGCGAGGTGATGGGCGGCTTCGCTCGTCTGGGGGAGGCAAACTCAGCCGACCACTACCCTGAGCTCCACAGACCCCTCGTGGACGCGACGGTTGTGGAGCTCAGCGTAGTGCGCGCGAAGCCACGGGTTGTGTATGCCGCTCAGCGGAGGGCGAGCCGTTGCGGGTTGCCGGCTTCGCGACAGGTGCGTCGCTGAATGCCGGGGCTGATGCTTCTGGCACCTGGGGGAGGCGGACTCAGCCGACAACTACCCTGAACTCCACAGACCCCTCGTGGACGCGACGGTTGTGGAGCTCGGCGGAGGGCATGCGAAGCCACGGGTTGTGTTTGCCGCTCAGTGGAGGGCGTAGCGCGGCGGGTCGTCTGCGCCGCTGCACACGAGCGGTGCCCTGGTGTCAGCTGTCGAGGTAGGCGCTGTTGTCCTCGGAGTACTCGCCGTCCTTGACGAGTCGCTTGGCGAGGCAGTGGTCGCGGTCGAGACCCCACGAACGGCACTTGTCGAGCGCCGGCTTCGCATCGCTGTAGCCGGTGTCGACGACCGTCACCCAGTAGTCGCCGGACTTGTAGGCACTCCAGTCGCCGCTGTAGATGAGGATCGACCCGGGATACTTCACCTGGTTCGCTTTGAACTCGTCGAGGATGTCCTGCGCCGACCACGTCTTGCCGTCGGCCTCGAGCCCGACCTTCTTCGCGCTCACCTGGGTGACCCACTGGCCTTCGAGGCCCGCGGCCGCCTCGGTGCCCGACTTCACGAAGCCGTCGAGCTCCTCCTCCGGCGTCCCGGTGGGCTGGACGAGTTCGTCCGAGGGCGTCGGCGCTGCCGAGGCCGATTCCTCTCCGCCGACGTCGACGGGCACTGTGCCGGATTCGGGGGCGAGCCAGCGCGCTCCGAAATAGCCGAGGAGCGCGAGAACCGCGAGGATCGCGGCGATGACGATGACGACCTTCGTAACCGATCCCTTGCGCGGGCCGGAGTCGGAGACGGCCTGGCCGATGCCCGAATTCGGACCCCCCGGGCCGTAACCCCCGGAACTATAACCCCCGGGACCGTAGCCTCCAGGACCATAACCACCAGGCCCGTATCCGGCCGCACCCGAACCGGACGCCCCAGAACCGGCAGCACTCGAACCGCCCGCCCCGGAAACGCCAGGCCCGAATGTCCCTGCCCCGCCCGAGTCAGAGCCGACACCGGCCCCCTGAGAGGGCGCACCCGAGTGCCGGGCATAGCCGGCGGCATGGCCGGCTGAACGAGCACGGGTACCGCTGCCGGCGGCATTGACATGGTCCTGGAACGGCGAGCTGCCCGCGGGGGCGAAGACGTTGGCCCGACGAGTTCGCGATAGGGGAAGGTCGCCGGTGTGACGTTCGATGTATTCGTAGTAGGTCGAACCGTCGAACTCGGCATCGGCTGAGTGGGCATCCGCTCCCTGCGACCCGGGCTGCGGGCTCCGGCCGGATCGATCGGACGAATCCCAGTCATCACTGGTCGCGGGACGGATGCGCGGCCTCGGTGGAACGTCGCTCATCTGTCCTCCAGAGTGCCAGATGTGGTGGCAATCATCTTCTTACCTTGGCACGAGTTCGGTGGACCTTCAACACGGTCGCGGCGCTCTGGCATGCCCTTCCTCGCCGAGGCGGTCGGACCCTGAGAACGGCGCCGAGACGCCCGTCGGCGGCCCCCTGACGACGGCGAACACCCATGCGACCACGGCAGGGAGCGCGGGATCCGCGCGAACTCGGGCGACGTGGGTGCGCAGCGGTCGCCACCATGCGGCAACGGTCGTTGATCCGATCTGCCCGCCGCCTCGGCGCGAGCCCCGCGAATCCGGGGAGCGTGTGAATTTGCTCTGAAGGCCGGATCGTCTCTAAACTAGATGTCTGTTGTGTCGTAACGGGCCCGTCCTCGACGGATCTGCTATGACCGACATGGTGCTCACCCACCGCTGCACTCCAGCTTCGGCCATCTCTCACAGGCTACGGCTTCAGCGCTGGTGAGACATCTCGCCCGAACGGGCAAGCCTGTTTCGGCGTACACAATTTCCATTGCGAACGCCGCGTGCTTGCGACTCGGACCCACCGGAACGTCCCTCGACGTCCCTGCCCGGGCCCGCGTGAGCACAGCAGCATCGCGAGAATTTGTTGATGTCTTCCGACATCGGCGCAAGCGAGTTAAGGACCGTCGACCGGTTCAGCTCGGGCTTGTTTCGAGAGTCGGTAACTTGTGAACTGGAGGAGAGTCATGGCAGCAACCTGCCAAGTCACCGGGGCCGTTCCCGGTTTCGGACACAATGTGTCCCACTCGAAGCGCCGCACCAAGCGCCGCTTCAACCCGAACATTCAGACGAAGCGCTACTACGTTCCGTCGCTGCGTCGCAACGTCACCCTCAACGTGTCCGCCAAGGGCATCAAGGTCATCGACGTGCGCGGCATCGACTCCGTGGTCGCCGAACTCATTGCCAAGGGAGTGAAGCTCTGATGGCGAAGGCACAAGACGTTCGTCCGATCATCAAGCTCAAGTCGACCGCCGGCACCGGGTACACCTACGTGACCCGCAAGAACCGCCGCAACAACCCGGACCGCATCGTGCTCAAGAAGTACGATCCCGTCGTCCGCAAGCACGTCGATTTCCGAGAGGAGCGCTGAGCGCACATGGCCAAGAAGTCCAAGATCGCCCGCGACAAGCAGCGTCGCGTCATCGTCGAACGCTACGCAGAGCGCCGCGCGGCCCTCAAGCGTCAGCTCACCCACCCCGACAGCACCGACGAGCAGCGTGAAGAAGCACGCCTCGGCCTGCAGAAGCTTCCTCGCGATGCCTCGCCAGTGCGCGTGCGCAATCGTGACCAGGTTGACGGCCGCCCCCGCGGCTACCTGCGCAAGTTCGGACTCTCCCGTGTCCGCTTCCGCGAAATGGCACACGACGGCGAGTTGCCGGGCATCACGAAGTCCAGCTGGTAATCTCGAGGAAGTTCGTTATCGGAAAAACGGACCGGTAACCGACCGACTTGTCCTAAGGAGGACACTTTTATGGCTAAGAACCGCAGTGAGCTCGTTGCAGAAGTTGCCGAGAAGTCCGGCCTGACCCAGAAGCAGGTCTCGGATGTTCTCGACGGAGTCTTCGATGTCTTCTCCGACGTCGTCGACAAGGGCGAGAAGCTCACCATCCCGGGCTGGCTCTCCGTCGAGCGCACCGAGCGTGCCGCTCGCAAGGGCCGCAACCCGCAGACCGGTGAAGAGATCCAGATCAAGGCCGGCTACTCCGTCAAGCTGTCCGCTGGTTCGAAGCTCAAGGCTGCCGCCGGCGCCCCGAAGTGACCTTCGCGCTTCACGCGCACGAAGACCCGGATCGATCATCGGTCCGGGTCTTCTGCTGTCCGGGCTGAGGCATCCCTCGCCGAGGCGGGGCACCGTGTCCGTGCACGCCGGGTGCCGCTGAGCGCGGATTCCCAGGGAGATCTGCGCCACCTCGGCGGGTGCGAATTGGCAGGGGCGAACCCCGGGACGATATCCTTGAGGCTATGGATTCAGCGGCGGGCAGGCACCAGTGACCTCCAAGATCATTGCACCGCTCGTCGGTTTCACAACGCGGGCTGCCGTGCCCATCGTCGTGGTCGTCGGCCTCATCGTCGCATTCCTCGCGATGCTCTACACCGGCGCCGCCGAGGCGACGCTGCTCAACGACCCCGGCCGTGTCGTCCGCTTCGGACTCCCCGCGGCCAAGTCCCTCTTCAACGTCGCGATGTCGGTGACCATCGGGTCCCTCCTCTTCGCCCTCCTCATCCTCCCGCGCACGCAGGGTCGCACACGGCACAAGGGCGGGAAGAAGGCCGGTGAGGCCGACCAGCCGCCGCTCGACGCGCTCTGGGAGAAGTCCCTGAAGATCGCCGAGGTCGCCTCGGTGGCGTGGACCGTCTCCGCGGTCGCCGTCCTCATCTTCACCTTCATGGACACCGTCGGCGCCCAGGCCTACATCGACTTCTCCAACCAGCTCGGCGTCTTCGTCACGCAGATCGCCTTCGGTCAGCTGTGGACGCTCATCGTCGTCCTCATCGCCATCGCCTCGACGCTGTGCTTCGGCTCCCGGTCCTACCTGGGCATCGCGTTCGCCGGGCTCATCTCCATCGGCGTGATGATCCCCATGGCGCTCATGGGCCACTCCGCGCAGGCCTCGGGCCACACCCAGGCCGTCAACAGCATCGGCCTCCACCTCCTCGGCGTCACGATCTGGCTCGGCGGCCTCCTCGTCGTCGCCCTCCTCGGCGGTCGCCTCGCGACGTCACCGCACCTGAGCACGATCATCAGCCGGTACTCGTCGTTCGCGCTCTTCGCGTTCGTCCTCGTCGCGTTCTCCGGCGTCGTCAACTCGCTCCTGCGCGTCCAGTCCGTCGGGGACCTCATGACCCCCTACGGGCAGGTCATCATCGGCAAGGTCATCGGCACGGTCCTCCTCGGCCTCATCGGCTTCTGGCACCGCCGCTACGTCATCGCCCGCCTCGGCACCGTCGCCTCGGTGACGGTGGAGTTCTGGCGCCTCATCATCGCCGAGTTCGTCATCTTCGGCGCGACCATGGGCCTGGCCGCCGCGCTGGCCCGGTCGCAGCCGCCCGTGCCCCAGGAGCCGGTCGGCAACCCCACACCCTCGGAGATCCTCTCCGGAGAGCCGCTGCCGCCGCAGCCGACGTTCTCCCGCTACTTCACCGAATGGTCGGTCGACCCGCTGTGGCTCGTCATCGCCGTGGGCCTGGGCATCGCGTACGTCGCCGGGTTCATCCATCTCAAGCGCCGAGGTGATTCCTGGTCGATCGCGCGCCTCGTCTGCTGGCTCGTCGGCATGGTGCTCCTCATCTACGTCACCTCCGGCGGCCCCGTCGTCTACGGCGAGGTCCAGTTCTCCGCGCACATGATCCAGCACATGCTGCTCGTCATGGTCGTGCCGATCCCCATGGTCCTCGGTGCGCCGATCACCATGCTCATGCGGGCGACGACCCCGCGCACCGACGGCTCCCGCGGCATCCGCGAATGGGTGCTCTGGCTCGTCCACACGCCGTTCCTGCGGTTCCTCGCGAACCCCGTCGTCGCGAGCGTCAACTTCGCCGGCTCCCTCGTCGTCTTCTACTACGCGGGTCTCATGCGCTACGCGCTCGAGTACCACCTCGGGCACGAGCTGATGATCTTCCACTTCCTCGGCGCCGGCTATCTCTTCGCGCAGTCGCTCATCGGCGTCGACCCCGGGGTCAAGCGGTTCCCGTACCCGCTGCGGCTGCTCACGCTGCTCATCACGATGGCCTTCCACGCGTTCTTCGGCATCTCCCTGCTCAGCTCCGAAGTCCTCATCGAGGGCAATTGGTTCGGCAACATGGGCACCGACTGGGGATACACCGCGATCGAGGATCAACAGCGCGGCGGTGCGATCGCGTGGGGCATCGGCGAGCTGCCGACCCTGTTCCTCGCGATCATGGTCGCCTTCCAGTGGTCGAAGTCCTCGGATCGCGAAGCCAAACGGGTCGACCGGCGCGAGGCCCGGACGAACGACGCCGAGCTGCGCGCGTACAACGACATGCTCGCGACGATCGCCGAAAGCGACTCCCGCGCCGAACAGCGCCGCAGCTGACCCCGCCGGGGCACTGGTCCTCGTGACCGGATGACCTCGCCGGCAGTGCGCCTGCGCTGACGGGCGGGACGTCAGAGCGCGTCGGCACTCCGGCGCCGCAGCCGTCCCGGCGCCACCCTGACTCCGCTGACGCACGGGACGTCCGACCGCCTCGGCGAGGGCGCGTTCATCTGCACACGACGCACACCCGCTGTGCACGAATATGCACAGGAAATTCTCGTTTTCGCGCCTCTGCGCATCCCAATCGCCTGTGAAGTGGCGCACACTGAGAGGGAACCGCCATCACCGGCTCACGGTGAGGACGGTGCGCGCAGGCCCGTGAGAGCTCTCATCGCCGAGACCCTCGCCACGGCCGCGGCACCGGACACGGTGACAGGTCAGCACGATCAGCCCGCAGAGTCGCGGCGCGGATCGGAGAAATCGAGGAGAGTCATGAGTGCACAGAGCCCCACGGAGAGGAAGTCGGTGCGCGCGCAGCTGCGCAAGGTCGTCGCCGCGTCGATGGCCGGCACGGTCGTCGAATGGTACGAGTTCTTCCTCTACGGGTCAGCGGCGACGCTGGTGTTCAACCACATCCTGTTCCCGCCGTCGGACAATCCGCTCACGCCGATCCTGCTCGGCTTCGCGACCTACGCCGTCGGCTTCATCGCCCGTCCCATCGGCGGCATCGTCTTCGGCCACTACGGTGACAAGTTCGGGCGCAAGAAGCTCCTGCAGCTCTCGATCATCCTCGTCGGCGCCGCGACGTTCCTCATGGGCTGCCTGCCGACGTTCGGGCAGATCGGCTACCTCGCGCCGATCCTCCTCGTCCTGCTGCGCATCGTCCAGGGCTTCGCGGTCGGCGGCGAATGGGGCGGTGCGGTGCTCCTCGTCGCCGAGCACTCCCCGGACAAGGAGCGCGGCTTCTGGTCGTCGTGGCCGCAGTCGGGCGTGCCGCTGGGCAACCTGCTCGCCACCGGCGTCCTCTTCGTCCTCACCGCGACGCTGAGCGAAGAGGCCTTCCTCTCGTGGGGCTGGCGCATCGCGTTCTGGCTCTCGGCGGTCATCGTCCTCATCGGCTACTACATCCGCACCCGGGTCTCCGACGCCCCGATCTTCGAGAAGATCCAGGCCGAGGAGATCGAGGAGGGCGTCGACTACGGCGTCAAGGCCGTCTTCAAGCGCTACCCGCGTGAGGTCTTCACCGCGATGGGTCTGCGGCTGGTGGAGAACATCCACTACTACCTCGTCGTCACCTTCTCGATCACCTACCTCGCGGTCGTCGCTCAGATCGAGGCGAGCGAGATCCTCGGCCTCCTCCTCGGCGCGCATGCGATCCACGCGCTGCTCGTGCCGATGATCGGGGCCCTCGGCGACCGGATCGGCCGCAAACCGCCGTACGCGATCGGCATCATCCTCACCGCGTCGTGGGGCTTCTTCGCCTTCCCGATGTACGACACCGGCAACCCCGGGCTCATCTTCCTCGCCCTGCTGCTGGGCCTCATCTTCCACGGGTTCATGTACGCCGGCCAGCCGGCGATCATGGCCGAGATGTTCCCGACCCGGATGCGCAACTCCGGCGTCTCGACCGGGTACCAGGTCACGGCGATCGTCGCGGGCTCCTTCGCGCCGATCATCGCGACCGCGCTCCTCGACGAGTTCCACTCCTCGGTCCCGATCGCGATCTACCTCGCGGTGGCGGCGCTCATCTCGCTCGTCGCGCTGATCTTCACGCGCGAGACGAAGGGCATCGACCTCCACTCGCTCGACCACGCCGACAAGGTCCGCCGCGGAGTCGTCGCCGGCTGAGCGGGCAGGACGTCGCCAGCGGCTGTGGTCGTCCTCCCCTCGCCGAGGCGGGGCGACGACCACGGCCGGGCACGGCTCCGTGCGGGGCCGGGAGGCGCAGCGGCGAGCAACCCCCGATTGAGGAAAGAGGATGAGGAATGACTGTTGATCTCACCGGCAAGCGCGCGCTCGTCACGGGCGGGGCCTCCGGTCTCGGCAAGGCGATGTGCGAGGCGTTCGCCGCCGCCGGAGCGGCGGTCACCGTCGCCGACGTCGATGCCGATGCAGCCGGCGCCGTCGCCGAGTCCATCGGCGGGCAGGCCTGGGTGGTCAACCTCGCCGACACCTCGGCGCTCGAGGGGATCGACATCGACGTCGACATCCTCGTCAACAACGCCGGCATCCAGCGCATCCACCCGATCACCGAGTTCCCGCTCGAGGAGTGGCGGCTCATCATGACCCTCATGCTCGAGGCGCCGTTCGTGCTGACGAAGGCGGCACTGCCGGCGATGTACGCACGCGGGTGGGGACGGGTCATCAACCTCTCGTCCGTCCACGGGCTGCGCGCCTCGGCGAACAAGTCCGCATACGTCGCCGCCAAGCACGGGCTCATGGGGCTGACGAAGACGACGGCGCTCGAAGCCGGTCCGCACGGCGTGACGTGCAATGCGATCAACCCCGGCTACGTCCTCACGCCGCTGGTCAAGGGGCAGATCGCCGAGCAGGCGCGGACGAACGGGATCAGCGAGGACGAGGTGCTCGAGAAGGTGTTCCTCGGCCACGCGGCGGTCCCGAGGCTCGCCGAGCCCGAGGACATCGCCGCTCTCGCCCTCTTCCTCGCCAGTGATGCGGCCGGCGTCGTCACCGGAGCCGCCCACAGCGTCGACGGCGGATGGACCGCCGCCTGAGGAGCACTGCGGTTCAGAGCACTTCGAGGACCGCGCGCACGCCAGCGCTGCGCAGCGCCTCATGGCGCACCGACGCCCAATAGGACACGCGTTTGGAGAAGAGCTCGGGGAGCACCTGGACGAGTCGGCTGTTCCCGCGCGCCGTGAAGTCCGGGAGGATCCCGATGCCGACTCCGCCGGCGGTGGCGAGCACATGCGCCTGCACCGAGGTGGAGCGGAAGAACCCCTTGCCCGCGGGCAGCTCCGCGGCCGCCTCGTCGAGGTCGTCGACCTGCAGGGAGTTCTCGATGTAGTAGACGATGCGGTGGTCGGCGAGGTCGTCGAGCGTGCGCGGCTGCGGATGCGTGCGCAGATACTCCTGCGAGGCGTAGAGCTGGAGACGGTAGTCGCGGATTCGCTTGGCGGCGCTGCGCGGGGCGTCCGGCCGGCCGACGACGACTTCGATGTCGACGCCCGACCGGTACTGCCGGGCGCGCTGTGTGGCGGTGATGAGCTCGATCTGCAGACCGGGGTGGCGCAGCTGCAGGGACGTCAGCGCCGGGACCGCGAACTCGAGGGCGAACGCCTGCGGGCAGGCGAGGCGGATGGTCCCCGACAGCGCGGCGGTCTCGTGGGCGTCGATGCGGCCGAGCGCTGCCTCGATGTCCTCGGCGATCGGCAGCAGCTGCCGGCCCGCGGTGCTCAGCTCCCAGCCGTCGGGCGAGGCGACGAGGACGCGCTGGCCGTACGCCTTCTCGAGCGCGGCGATCCGCCGGGACACGGTCGTGTGGTTGAGCCCGAGACTGTGCGCCGCCGCCGTGAACTTCCCCAACCGCGCGACGGCGAGCAGGGTGAGCAGATCCTCCGGTGAGATCTGCCTGCCGGAACCGGTGGGTGCGTGAGCGGCCATAGTCTCTTCATTCTATCTGCGTGCGCGCACATTGCGGGTGCGGAAGAGGTGCCTTCCCGGGCTGATCCCCGCACCGTCTGCTGGCGTAATGTGAAGGGGAACACATGAACAGTTGATGCGAGGAGGCATGCGATGTCGACGATTGGATGGATCGGCCTGGGGAACATGGGTCGACCGATGACGGCGAACCTGGTCAAGGCCGGACACACGGTGAATGGCTTCGATGTGGTGCCGGACGCCGTGACCGCGGCAGCGGCCGACGGGGTCACCCCGGTGGGTTCCATCGCCGAGGCGGTCGCCGGTGCCGACATCGTCTTCACGATGCTGCCGAAGGGCGAGCATGCGCGCGCCGTCTACCTCGGCGACGACGGAGTGCTCGCGAATGCGGACACGAGCACCCTCCTCGTCGACTCCTCGACGATCGACTTCGATTCCGCGCGTGAGCTGCACAAGGACGCCGCCGAGGCGGGCTTCCGCTTCATCGACGGTCCCGTCTCCGGCGGGGTCACCGGCGCCCAGGCCGGAACCCTGACGTTCATGCTCGGCGGCGACGACGCCGATGTCGAGACGGCGCGGCCCTTCATCGAGCCGATGGCCGGCAACATCTTCCACGCCGGCGGTGAAGCCGCAGGTCAGGCGGCGAAGATCGTCAACAACATGATGCTCGCCATCAGCCTCGAGGGCGTCGTCGAAGGCGCCGTCCTCGCGCAGCGCTTCGGCCTCGACCCGAAGGCGTTCTACGACATCGCGAAGGTCTCCTCGGGCGATTCGTGGCCGCTGCGCACGTGGTATCCGGTGCCGGGCGTCACGGAGACCGCGGCGTCGAACAACGACTTCAAGCCCGGCTTTGCGACCGCGCTCATGCACAAGGACGTCGGTCTCGCGCTCGCCGGCGCCGAGTCCCAGGGCGTCGACCTCCCGGCGGCCTCCCTCGTCTACGCCCAGCTGCAGAAGCTCGTCGACGAGGGCCTCGAGGGACTCGACACGACGGCGATCATCAAGAACATCGACCCCGCGGCCCCCGGCCTGCCGACGAAGCCCTGAGCGACCAGCGCGCTGCCTGAGGTGGTCCACACGCACCAGCCCACGTGTGCACTGCCGCCGACAGACTGGCCGGCCGCGGCTCGGCTGCGCTCGTGCGAGACTGGGAGCATGAGTTCGACCGACACCCTGACCGCAGACGAATCCGCCGACATCCGCGCCCGCCTCGACGAGGTGGCCGAGCGCACCGCAGCCGCCGCGCAGGCCTCGGGGCGCGACGCCGACGCCGTGCAGATCCTGCTCGCGACCAAGACCCAACCGGCGGAGAAGATCCGGGTCGCGCTCGAACACGGCTTCGGTCTCATCGGGGAGAACAAGGTTCAGGAGCTCGTCGCGAAGGCCGACGACCTCGCCGACCTGCCCCATGAGTCCCACCTCATCGGTCCGCTGCAGAAGAACAAGGTCAACCACACCCTCCGGCATGCGCAGTGCATCCAGTCGATCGACTCCCTCGATCTTGCGACGAAGATCGACAACCGCCTCGGCGTCATCGATGGGACGGTCGACGTCTTCGTCCAGGTCAACACCTCCCGTGAGGATTCGAAGTCGGGTGTCGCGCCGGAGGACGCCGAGGCGCTGGTGACTGCCGTGCGCGCGCTGCAGCGCCTCCGCCTGCGGGGTCTCATGACGATCGGACTGCCGGGTCAGACGCCGGAGGAGATCCGCCCGAGCTACTCAGACCTCCGCGAACTCAGCGCTCGCCTCATCGACTCCGGTGCCCTGCCGGAGACTGCGACCGAACTGTCGATGGGCATGAGCAACGACTTCGACCTCGCGATCGCCGAGGGCGCGACGATGGTCCGCATCGGCTCGAGCGTCTTCGGCGCCCGCCCGACCGCGTAGGCTGGCCCACCTCCTGAACTGCCCGCCCGCGCCGGCAGTCGACCACGCGCCGGCCCGTCCCGGCGGTCACTGTGTCCCACGATGACAGCCGCCCTGCCGCCTCGGCGAGGGATCTGAGACCATGGACGCATGAACTCCAGCCCGCAGAGCTCCGCGGCCACCGCCGCGGACGACGCCACCGCCGAGGCCACCGCCCCGTCCCGCCCGCGCGAACCCAAGGTGCGCGCTCCCGAACTCCTCGGCCGCCGCTGGATGAACTCCGGTGACAAGGACCTCAGCCTCGCCGACCTGCGCGGCAAGGTCGTCCTCCTCGACTTCTGGACGTTCTGCTGCATCAACTGCCTCCACGTCCTCGACGAGCTGCGCCCGCTCGAGGAGAAGTACAAGGGCGAACTCGTCATCATCGGCGTCCACTCGCCGAAGTTCGAGTTCGAGCGCACCGTCGAGGCCGTCGACCAGGCCGTCGAGCGCTACCAGGTCGAACACCTCGTCCTCGACGACCCCGACCTCATCACCTGGCAGGCCTACACGGCCCGCGCGTGGCCGACGCTCGCCGTCATCGACCCCGAGGGCTACCTCGTCGCCACCCTCTCCGGGGAAGGGCACGCCGCCGGCCTCGGCGAGATCATCGAGGGCCTCATCGCCGAACACTCCGCGAAGGGCACCCTCCACTCCGGCGACGGCCCGTACGTGCCCCCGCCGGCACCGGAGACCGAGCTCTTCTACCCGGGCAAGGTCACGGTCCTGCCGTCGGGCAACCTCCTCGTCGCCGACTCCGGCCACCACAGCCTCGTCGAATACGCCCCCGACGGCCACACGATCGTCCGCCGCATCGGCACGGGCGACCGTGGTCTCACCGACGGCGACCTCGCGACCGCCGAGTTCAGCGAGCCCGGCGGCATCACCGTCCTCCCCGACGACATCGCCGCCCAGGTCGGCTACCAGCTCGTCGTCGCCGACACCGTCAACCACGTCCTGCGCGGCATCGACCTCGAGGCCGGCACCGTGACGACGATCGCCGGCACCGGCGAGCAGCACATGGTCGGCGCGATCGACAACGTCCGCGGCACGCACGGGGCGCTCGGGCGCTACGACGGATCCGCGCTCGACGTCAAGCTGTCCTCGCCGTGGGACGTCCTCTTCGTCCCCTCCACCGCCGAGGTGGTCGTGGCGATGGCCGGCAACCACACGATCTGGGCGTTCGACCCGGTCAGCGGCCGCATCCGCCTGCTCTCGGGCACGATGAACGAGGGTCTCGTCGACGGCGACGCCGAGACCGCCTGGTTCGCGCAGTCCTCGGGCCTCGACCTCCACCCCGACGGCGACGTCATCGTCGCCGACTCGGAGACCTCGGCGATCCGCCGCCTCGACCCGGCCACCGGCGAGGCGAGCACGATCGTCGGCGTCGGTCTCTTCGACTTCGGGTTCCGCGACGGTCCCGCCCCCGAGGCGCGGCTGCAGCATCCGCTGGGCGTGCGCACCCTGCCCGACGGGTCGCTCGCGATCGCCGATACGTACAACGGCGCGATCCGCCGCTACGACTTCGCGACGAACGAGGTGACGACGCTCGCCCGCGGGCTGCGGGAGCCCTCGGACATCCTCGTCGTCCCGGCGACCGGCGGGCGTGCCGGCGATGCCGAGGCGGACTCGGCCATCACCGGCGACGCCGCTGCCGGCGACGCCGAACTCCTCGTCGTCGAATCGGCGAACCACACGCTCACCCGCGTCACCCTGCCCAAGGACGCACAGCGCGTCGATGAGGGAGCGCAGACGAGCAAGCGGCCCTCGACCGAACTCGCCTCCGGTCCTGTGGCGATCAGCGTGAGCTTCACTGTCCCTGCTGGTCAGAAGCTCGACGACCGCTGGGGCGACCCGACGTACCTCCAGGTGTCGTCGACGCCGCCCGAGCTCATCGTCTCCGGCGGCGGGGGAGCGGAGGGGCTGAGCCGCGACATCGTCATCGATCCTGAGTTCACCTCGGGCGTCCTCCACGTCACCGCGCGAGCGGCCGCGTGCGACGGCGAACCCGGCGGGGAGATCCCGCTTCACGCCGCCTGCCACCTCTACCAGCAGGACTGGGGCATCCCCATCGAGCTGAGCGAGGCGGCTCCGGCCGTCCTCGACCTCGACCTCCGCGGAGCCTGACGCGGTCACAGAGCCGAGGATTCTCGCGTCGTTCGTCGCGATTCACTCGGTTCAGTGACCACACACGCGCCTGGATGCGCCGACGAGCCGGTCAGACGCGCCAATCTCACATGATCGAGACTTCGCCGAGGCGGCGCGGTTCGACGCGGACCTGCGAGGCCCGGACGACGACGGAGCCGCCGAAGACGAAGGACAGGGTCTCGTCGAGGTCGTACTCGGATGCGGTGACGATGTCGCGGTAGCGGCCCTGGATCCGCACCTCGGCTGTCGCCGGAGTGAGTTCGAGGTCGCCGCCGGAGGCCGTCAGACTGACCTTCGGCTCGCGCACGATCGACCACGTGACGTCGCCGAGGATCTCGTTGTCCGTCTCATAGCCGAACACGCAGCCCGTGGGCATGAGCGTCGTCGCCTTCACGCAGCCGGCGAGATAGTCGCTGACCTGCTGTGCCACGGACTCCTCGAGCTTCGCGGTCGGCTGCGGGGAGAGGGAGACCTGCGCGGTGTCGCCGGGTGCGGTCACCTCGGCGCGCTCCGACTTCGACGTCAGGTACGTCGCGTCGAAGCCGACGAGGTAGGTGGCCGGGAAGAGCACGGGCACGGTGCCGGCGGAGACGCTGTAGCCGTTGACAGTCGCCGTCGATGAGCCCGAGACATCGAGGTCGAGTGTGGGCCACGCCTCCTGCTCGATCGCCCACCGATCGAAGAGGCCCGCGGCAGCCGGCAGCTTGACGAGGGTGAGGTCGACCGACCGCGTCTGCGAGGACAGCACGTAGCTGAGCTTGACCGTCGCCCGGTCGCCGTCGGTCGAGATCGTCTCCGCACTCGCCTCACGGGGCAGGTCGGGGGCCGCGGCGAGGACGTCGCCGTTGAGCGCGAGCGTCGACTCCGGAGTGGGAGAGGAGAGGTAGGAGAAGGCGCGTTCGGCGTTGCCCTGCTCGATCGCGCGCATGTACGCCTCAACGGTGCGCGCGGGCGTGTAGAACGCGAGATTGAGCAGCGGCACCGAGGCGACGGTGAGGACGATGACGACGAGCGCCGCGATGAGGAGTGTCCGCGGTGTGCGCATGGCCTCTCCTCGTCGGCTTGGGGATGGGGGCGGACCGTGACGGATCCGCAACGGCGTCGAATCCAGTTTAGTGGACAGTCGGCCTGTCGCTGTCCCCGGCCCATCCCACTCGGAGCGCCGAGGCGGCGGCCCAGTTGGGCGGCTCAGCAAGGCTCGCGATCACGGCAGGAACGACCCCGGTGCGCGGGCTTACCCCGGCCCGGTCCGGGAGCGCGCGTCACTCCACGGAATAGGCCCGCAGCGCCGAGGTGTCGACCTCGACGAAGACATGCGTGCCGACCCTGACCGCGGCGCGCAGCTGCGCGAGCGTCTCCCCGAGGCCCGGATGGAGGATCCCGAAGGCGGCACCGTAGTCAGCGTCGTCACCGGAATCGCCGGTACCGCCATCATCAGCACCAGCAGTGCCGCCAGTGCCACCGCCGAGGCGAGCGAGATCGGCGAGGTCGACGTCGAGAGCGAGCCCCATCTCCGTGTCGACGGGCGAGAGCTTCGCCTGGATCGCGGTGCCGCGGTCGCGCAGTCCGACGACGATGGCCTCGAAGACCGCCGCCGAGGTGAACGCCGGGTCGTGCTCGTCGAGCGAGACGAGGGCGCTGCGCCACGGGAGGGTGACGAAGACCTTCCCGTCGAGCTCGGTCCGGGCCCGGACCGCGGAGTGGCCGATCGACAGCCAGCCCTTGCGCGCCAGGCCGGACCAGATGTTGACCCCGGTGAGCTCGGCGGGCAGGGAGCCGCGCGGTTCGCTGACGACGGAGGCGAGCGAACCGAACGCGACGAGTTCGCCCTTCTCGATGTCGGCGACCCCCGCCTCGGCGATGATGAAGTCCGTGAGTGTGTCAGAGGAGAAGACGATGCCGCGGCCCTGGGCGGCCGCGAGGTCGGCGAGCCGTGCCCGCAGCCCGGTGCGGATATGGCCGGGCACGCCCGCGAAGGGATCGATGAAGGTCAGCCACTTCGCGCCCGTGGCCCAGGCGAGGGCGACGACGAGTTTTGCGCGCGCTCCCGCGTCGAGGTCGCTGAGACGTCCGCGCAGTGCCTTGGGCGGCAGCCCGAACTCGGTGCACGCCGCCGCCAGTGCCGCCTCCCCGGGATCGGCACCGGCGGCACGGAAGTACGTTCTCACCCATCTGCGCACACGCAGACGTCCCGACCGGAACCCGGTCGGGATCAGTGGGGGAGGCGCGACGCCTGACAGGGCCGCCGCGGACAGCACCACCTCGGTGATGCTGTCCGGGCTGCCCATGAGCCCGAGAACCGTCCCTGCTCGAAGACGACCGAGGTCGATCGGGCGTCTGCCGAGGTGCAGCCCCTCCAGGGACAGTTCTGCGCTCAACGGATCTTAGAACTCCGCAGGATCGTCGGCGGCCGCATCGGCGCGACGACGGGTGATGACGACGGCGGCCGCGCCGACGACGAGGAGTCCCGCGCCGAGCGCGAGTCCGGTCAGTTCGGCACCGGTGCGGGGCAGGTCGTTCGAGGCGCTGCTGCCGCTGCCGGAGTCACCGCTGCCGGATCCGCCGCCGGAGCCCGAGCCGTTGCCGTCCTCGGACACGTCGGTGCCGTTGGTGACGACGGTGAAGCTGCCGCCCTGGGGCTTGTCGAAGCTCTCGGCCTGGACGCGGACGTTGTACGTGCCGAGCACGGCCTTGACCTTGGCCTGGACGCCGAAGGTCGCCTTGCCTTCGTCGTCGGCGTCCTTCGACATCGTGTAGCGGTCGACCTTGCCCTGGGCGTGCTCGACGACGATCGTGATCTTCTCACCGGGCTGAGCGCCGGTGACGCCGAGGGTCACGCCCTTGTTGAGGAAGTCCTCGGAGGTGATCTCCGTGGGATCGATGATGAGGGCCTGCGGTGCTGCCGCCGGCTGCTCATCGTCGTTCGTTCCCTCGCTCGTCGAAGGCGACGGATCGCCGGTCTCCGACGGCGTGCCGGTCTCGGTGGGCGACGGCTGTCCGGTCTCGGTCGGAGCGGTTTCGGTCGGGGACGGCTCCTCGGTCTCCGCCGGGCTCTCCGAAGGAGTCTCCGTCGGAGTCTGCGTCTCGGTCGGGGACGGCTCGGCCGTCTCAGTCGGCGACTGGGTCTCCGTCGGCGTGGGCGTCGGCGTCTCGGTCGGCGACTGCGTGGGCGTCTCGGTCGGCGACGCGGTCTCGGACGGAGTCTGCGTGGGCGTCTCGGTCGGAGTCTGCGTCGGTGTCTCGGTCGGCGACTGGGTCTCCGACGGCGTCTCGGTCGGGGCCGGGGACGTCGTCGACGGGGCCGGAGCGGTCGGGCGCTCGCAGGTGCCGCCGGCTCCCGAATCGTCGATGTCGGCATCCGAGGCGACGACCTCGAAGGTCACCTTCGAGGAGTCCTTCTCGGTCTTGAGATCTGTGAGGAAGAGCGTGTACTTGCCGACCGGCACCTGGGCGCCCTCTGTCGTCGAGAAGTAGTAGGTGCCGTTGACCTTCCCGTTCTCGTCGACGGTGAGCTGCGTCTGCGGGGTGTACTCCGTGCCGTCGGTGCCGACGACCGTGACGGTCGCCTTCTCATCCGCGGTGAACCCGGTGCCGGAGAAGCCGATGCCCTTCGTCTTGTCCGCGACGTCGGCGCGGGTGATCTGGGCTGCGGACACGGTGGCCTGCGGGGTGGAGCTGTCGGGGACCGCCGAGCTGTTTTCGGGGTCGGTCGAGTTCTGCGCGCCGTCGTAGGCGCAGAGCGGGCCCTGGGGCACCGTAGGAGACTCCGTCGTCGCAAACGCCGGAGCGCCTGCGAGACCTGTCAATGCGACGGCTACTGCGGGGGCAAGCACAAGACGCGAGGTCTTCACAGTAATGCCTTTCGGTTGATCTCAACCCGCGAAAGGCGATGGAACTCCCGGCATTCCTTGGCTGAAAAGAGGAAGGCACCATCGTGCGCGGGTTCGTACAGCACACAACTCTAAGGCATTCACTCAGGCGGGTGGGGAGACACACTGAGGGAATTCAAGGAAAAATCTTGCGATCGTTATCATTTCGTGACCAAGTAACGGCGTGTCGCTCCTCGCCGAGGCGGCTGTTGAGTCCCCACTGCACCCTCGCCGAGGTGATTCCTGAGTCCCCACTGCACCCTCGCCGAGGTGATTCCCGAGTCCCCAGCGCAGCCCCGCCGAGGCGGTCGGCAGGTCCCGTCAGCCTCCGAGACTGCGCGAGACGGGCCGTCCGACTACCATCGGGGATGTGACTCTCCTTTCCGATCGCGACATCCGCGCCGAACTCGAATCCGGCCGCATCGCCCTCGATCCGTGCGATCTCTCCCTCGTCCAGCCCGCGAGCGTCGACGTGTGCCTCGACCGGTACTTCCGTCTCTTCGACAACCACAAGTACCCGGTCATCGACCCGAGCCTCGAACAGCCCGAGCTCACCCGGTTCGTCGAGGTCGCCCCCGAGGAGCCCTTCGTTCTCCACCCCGGCGAGTTCGTCCTCGCCTCGACGCACGAGCTCGTCACGCTCCCCGACGACATCGCCGCGCGGCTCGAGGGCAAGTCCTCGCTCGGCCGCCTCGGGCTCCTCACGCATTCGACGGCGGGCTTCATCGACCCCGGGTTCACCGGGCACGTCACCCTCGAGCTCTCGAATGTCGCGACGCTGCCGATCACCCTGTGGCCGGGCATGAAGATCGGCCAGCTCTGCTTCTTCCGGCTGAGCTCCTCGGCGGAGAACCCCTACGGCTCGCAGATCACCGGCAGCCGGTACCAGGGCCAGCGGGGCCCGACGGCCTCCCGGTCGCACGCGAACTTCTTCCGGAGGGCCATGTGATCTCCCGGCGCGAGCTGCGGCAGCGGGAACAGGCGGAGCAGGCCGCGCCGACGGCGGCCGCCGCCGATCTGCGCGGGTTCCACCTCCTGCTCCTCGACGCCGAGGTCGAGGTCTCCGACGTCCTCGCGCTCGTCCACAACCGCCTGCCCGATGTCCCCGCCCGGCTCGGGGACAACGGCCAGGTGCGCCTGTCCCGGCATTCGCGACTCAGCGCCGGGGTCGACCTCGACCCGGCGACCGCGGCCGCCCTCGAGGTTCCCGAGTGGGCGACCCACGCCGTCGTCCTCGACTGCCCGCGGGACCGGGAGCCCGCCCCGCCGCCGGACTGGTTCGCCGACGCCGACGGCCTCCACGAGGCGTTCCCCAAGGGACTGCCCGACCGCGAGGAGGAGCGACAGCTCAGCCTCCTCCTGTCGATCGCCTCCCGCCTGCACCTGGCCGTCCGCCTCGCCGACGAGGACGGACTGCCCACCCGCGTCCTCGTCCCCGACCCCGATGCGAAGGTCGACCTCTACATCTACTCGCAGTACTGGCTCGAACCCGAGGTCGCGCTCTCCGTCGTGCGCCGCCACGCCCCGCACGCCTTCCAGCTGGCCCTGCCGACCCCCGACGCCGCGGTACTCGCACAGGCCACGCTCGACGATCCCCTCTTCGACGCCACGGCACCGGTCGTCCTCGACGGATACTCACTCCTCATCCCGCTCGGGGAGATCGACGAAGGGGCGGGGGAGATCGAGATCCGCGTCATCGAGGCCGAATGGGTGCCGCCGATCATCGCCGCGAGCACCGCCGAGCCGCAGATCGAGTACCACGTGCACTGGATGGACACCGAGCAGCTGCGGTACCGACCCGGCCGTCCCCGCCGGTTCCGTCGGATGCGCGCCGAGGTGGCCGACCTCGTCGATCGGATCGGTGCGGAGCTGCTCTCCCGCAGTGACGGCACGGGGCTCGATGAGAACGGGTTCCTTGTCACCTCGGGGCAGCTGCGGGGCTGAATCTCCCCATCTGAGCGAACAGCCCATTGATTGGGAGATCAGGGGTGTTCCATGAGAAAATACTGTTGAGCAGATATGACCCCATAATCCCCCTTTGAAGACGGAGGTGTCCGCCGGTGATTGCCATGACGGGAGCCTTCTTCGGGGCTGCTGTCATTGCCTATCCGCTGGTGAGGATCCTCGGCCGCAACGCCTTCTTCCTCCTCGCCCTCGTCCCGCTGGCGGGATTCATCCTCACCCTCAGCGCCGCCTCGGCGCTCTTCGGCCCCGACGGCGCCCCGGTCGTGGAGAACCTCGATTGGCTTCCCGCGCTCGGCCTCTCCGGCATCTTCCGCCTCGACATCCTCTCGTGGGTGATGAGTCTCATCGTCACCGGTGTCGGCACGCTCGTCCTCGTCTACTGCGCCCGCTACTTCCCCGCCGACGAACCGGGCCTCGCCCGTTTCGCCGCGGTGTTCATGGCGTTCGCGGGCATGATGTACGGGCTCGTCCTCGCCGACGAGCTCCTCGTGCTCTTCGTGTTCTGGGAGGGCACGACGGTGTTCTCCTACCTCCTCATCGGCCACAGCCAGTCCCGGCGACGGTCCCGGCAGGCCGCCCTCCAGGCGCTCATCGTCACCACGGCCGGCGGCCTCGCGATGTTCGTCGGGATGGTCCTGCTCATCACCGCCACCGGCACCGGGTCGATGTCGGCCCTCGTCGAGCGCGCACAGCTGGGCATGGACACCGGCCCGGTCATCACCACCGCCGTCATCCTCATCCTCGTCGGCGCGGTCTCGAAGTCCGCGCTCCTGCCCTTCCACTTCTGGCTGCCCGGCGCGATGGCCGCGCCCACTCCAGTCAGCGCGTATCTCCACGCCGCGGCCATGGTCAAGGCCGGCATCTACCTCATCCTGCGGCTCGCTCCCGGCTACCACAACCTGCCGGGTTGGACGGAGATCCTCCTCACCCTCGGTCTGCTGACGATGTTCATCGGCGGGTGGCAGGCGCTGCGGCAGACCGACCTCAAGCTCCTGCTCGCCTTCGGCACCGTCTCCCAGCTCGGGTTCCTCACGGTCATGGCCGCCTTCGGGTCACCCGACCTCACCCTGGCGGCGCTCGCGCTCCTCGTCGGCCACGCCCTCTTCAAGGCCTGCCTCTTCCTCTGCGTCGGCATCATCGACCACCGTGCCGGCACGCGCGACCTCACGAAGCTCTCCGGCGGCTGGAAGGCGTTCCCCGTCGTCGCCGTGTGCGCGACGATCGCCGCTGCCTCGATGGCCGGCATCCCGCCGACGCTCGGATTCGTCGCGAAGGAAGCCGTCTACTCGACGCTGCTCGAATCGGGGACGAAGGCCGGGGTCATCGCGCTCATCGGCATCATGATCGGCTCGATCCTCACCGTCGCCTACTCGGCGCGCTTCGTGTGGGGAGCGTTCTCCTCGAAGCCCGGAGTCGACGACATCGCCCGCCGCGACGAGAACGTCACCCTCGTCATCTCCCCGATCATCCTCGCCGCCCTCACCCTCATCCTCGGGCCCGCGGCCGGCGTCCTCGACCCGTATCTCAAGGCGTGGACCTCGGTGCTGCCGACGACGAACCCGGCCGACGGCGAGTACTACCTGGCGCTCTGGCACGGCTTCGAACCCGCGCTCGGCCTCTCCGCGGTCACCGTGGCCGCCGGCCTCGTCCTCTTCTGGTTCCGCCGGACCGTCGCGAAGGTCCAGTCGACCCTGCCGGCGGGCATCGACTTCCACAACGTCTACCGCCGTCTCATCAGCGGCATGGAGGCGCTCGCGCTCTGGGTCACCGCGCGCACGCAGCGCGGTTCGCTGCCGTTCTACCAGAGCGTGATCTACCTCGTCCTCATCGGCGGCGTCGGGCTCGCGCTCATCACGAACAACACGTGGCCGATCCGCTTCCAGCTCGCCGCGAGTCCGCTCGACTTCATCGTCGCCGCCGTCCTCATCGTCGTCGCGATCGCCGCGACCCGCGCGAAGAAGCGCTTCACCGCCGTCGTCGTCACCGGAATCTCCGGCTATGCCATGGTCGCGTTCTTCGCGTTCATCGGCGCCCCGGACCTCGCACTCACGCAGGTCCTCGTCGAGACGATCACGATCGTCGTCTTCGTCCTCGTCCTCCGCCGCCTGCCCGCGCGGATCGGGCAGAGCACGGGGCGCTTCACCCCGGCGTGGCGGGCGATCATCGGCGCCGGCGTCGGCGTGACGATGATGGTCGTCGTCCTCCTCGCCGCCGGCGTGCGGATGTTCGACCCCGTCTCCGTGGACTTCGGCGAACTCGCCTACGTCATCGGCAACGGCCAGAACATCGTCAACGTCACCCTCGTCGACATCCGCGTGTGGGACACGTTCGGTGAGATCTCCGTCCTCGTCGCCGCCGGCACCGGGGTCGCCGGGCTCATCTTCGTCCGCGGCCGCGAGGGCCACCTCGGCCGCTTCTCCCCGGACCGCACCGGCTTCGGCCGGGCCGGTCAGCTGCGCTTCCAGCCCGTGCCCGACGAGATCGGCCCACGCCGGGAGGCCGACAGCGACCACGAGGGTCTCGAGGAGCGTCGGGCCTCGTGGCTCATCGCCGGGCGCACGCTCGCCCCGCGCAACCGCTCGATCATCCTCGAGGTCACCGCGCGCCTGATCTTCCACGCCGTCCTCGTCTTCTCCGTCTACCTGCTCTTCACCGGGCACAACACTCCCGGCGGCGGTTTCGCCGGCGGTCTCGTCGCCGGTCTCGCCCTCGTCGTCCGCTACCTCGCGGGAGGGAAGTTCGAACTCGCCGAGGCGGCCCGCTTCACTCCCTCGGGCCTGCTCGGCACCGGGCTCATCCTCTCCGTGCTCACCGCGGTCGGCGGCTGGTTCTGGGGCGATGCGGTCTTCAAGTCGATCTACGTCGAGGGCACGCTCCCGCTCCTCGGCGAGCTCAAGTTCGGCACCCCGACGTTCTTCGACATCGGCGTCTACCTCATCGTCGTCGGCCTCATGCTCGACATCCTCCGCTCCCTCGGCGCCGAGGTCGACCTCCACCAGGAGCGCGACGAGCTCGTCCTCACCGACCGCCTCAACACCTCGCTGGGCCTCACCGAGCGCATCGGCGACGAAGCCGAGCACCACGCGGTCTCCGAGATCCTCAACCGCGTCAACCACCTCGAAGTCGACAACGGCGCTGAAGGAGGACGGCTGTGAGTCTGCCCTTCGTCATGGTCCTCGCGATGGGAGTGCTCTTCGCGTGCGGCGTCTACCTCATGCTCGAGCGCTCCCTGACCCGGGTGCTGCTCGGCTTCATCCTGCTCGGCAACGCCGTCAACCTCCTCATCATCCTCACCGCCGGGCGCGGCAGGCCGCCGCTGACCGACGGGAAGAACCTCTCGACGGTGGGCATGTCCGACCCGCTGCCGCAGGCCCTCGTCCTCACCGCGATCGTCATCACCTTCGCGGTCACCGCGTTCCTCCTCGCGATGATCTACCGCTCATGGCGACTCGTGCGCGCCGACTCCCTCCAGGACGACGCCGCCGACCTCCAGGTCGCGATCACGAAGATGATCAACTCGGAGGCCGAAGCCGGCACCGACTACGACGACACCGAGTTCGGCGACGAGGCCGAGAGCCCGATCCGCGGGGCCGTCGACCTCGACGACGACGGCACCCCGGCAGAGCGGAAGGCCGAAGCCGCCGAGGAATCCGATGCGGACGAGGGCCCCGCCTCGGCGCCGGGAAGGACCACCGGGGGCACCGACAGCACTGACCGCACCGCCGACCCCGGCCGCACCGACACGACCGACAGCACCGACACGACCGAGAGCACACGGGAGAAGGGGGAGGACCGATGACCGAGCTCCTGCCCATCCTCGTTCCCCTGCCCGTCCTGCTGCCGCTCATGGGAGCGGGCCTCGCCCTCGTGCTGTCGAAGCACACGCGCTCGCAGAACATCGTCTCCGTGCTCACGCTCACCGCGGTCATGGTCATCGCGTTCGTCGTCCTGCTCGGGGTCGACCAGTACGGGCCGCAGGTCGTCGCGATCGGCGGCTGGGAGCCGCCGGAGGGCATCACGCTCGTCGCCGACCGGCTCTCGGCGCTCATGCTCGTCGTGTCCTCGCTCGTCACCCTCTGCGTGCTCATCTACGCGCTCAGCCAGGACGCGAACGACGATTCGAACGAGACGCCGATCTCCGTGTTCAACCCCAGCTACCTCGTGCTCTGCGCGGGCGTGGCGAACGCGTTCCTCGCCGGCGACCTCTTCAACCTCTACGTCGGCTTCGAGATGCTCCTGCTCGCGTCCTACGTCCTCCTCACCCTCGGTGCGACGGCCGAGCGGATCCGCGCGGGCGTGACCTACGTCGTCGTCTCCCTCGTCTCCTCGATCATCTTCCTCACGGCGATCGGCGTCATCTACGCGGCGACGGGCACCGTCAACATGGCCCAGCTCGCCGAGCGCCTCGACCAGCTGCCGCCGGACGTGCAGATGGTCCTCCACGTCCTCCTCCTCATCGGCTTCGGCATCAAAGCGGCGATCTTCCCGCTCTCGTTCTGGCTGCCCGACTCGTATCCGACGGCGCCGGCCCCGGTCACCGCGGTGTTCGCGGGCCTGCTGACGAAGGTCGGCATCTACGCGATCATCCGCACCGAGACCCTGCTCTTCTCCGATTCGTCGCTGCGGGTCCCGCTGCTCATCGCCGCGGGACTGACGATGCTCGTCGGCATCCTCGGGGCGATCGCGCAGTCGGAGATCAAGCGCATCGTGTCCTTCACGCTCATCTCCCACATCGGGTACATGCTCTTCGGCGTCGCGCTCGGCACGACGTTCGGGCTCGCCGCGGCGATCTACTACACGGTCCACCACATCATCGTCCAGACCGCGCTGTTCCTCGCGATCGGACTCGTCGAAATGCGCGGCGGGTCGACGTCGACCCGCTCCCTCGGCGGGCTCATGGTCCTCTCCCCGGCGCTGACGATCATCTTCTTCCTCCCCGCCCTCAACCTCTCCGGGATTCCGCCGTTCTCCGGGTTCATCGGCAAGGTCGCGCTCTTCGCCGCCGGCTTCGAGGACCAGAACTGGCTCGCCACCGCGCTCATCGTCGCCGGCACCGTGACGAGCCTGCTCACCCTCTACGTCATCGGCCGCACGTTCAATCTCACGTTCTGGCGCGACCCGGCCGACGCCGAGGAGCCGAACGAGGAGCTCGTCGAGGAGTTCGCCGAGCGCAAGCGCACGATCCTGGCCGGCGGGACCTGGCGCTCGCGGATCGGCGTGCCGGGACCGATGTTCGCGGCCACCTCGGCGATCGTCCTCGTCTCGATCCTCCTGACGATCTTCGCCGGACCCCTGTGGGACCTGTCGATGCGCGCCGCGGAGAACCTCGCCGACCCACTCAACTACGTCAACCAGGTGCTCGGAGGTGGTGGCTGATGACGCCGCGCACACCGGTGAACAAGGGCCGCCGGATCATCCAGCAGCTCGTCCTCGTCTTCTTCCTCGTCGTCCTCTGGGTGATGCTGTGGGATTCGCTCACGGTGCTCAGCGTCGTCACGGGCATCATCCTCGCGTTCCTCGTCACCCGGGTCTTCTACCTGCCGCCGGTCGTCCTCTCCGGCCGGTTCAACATCCTCCACGCCGCGGTCTTCGCCGGCTGGTTCCTCTACTCGATGGTCATCGCGTCGGTCGAGGTCGCGTGGTTCTCGTTCCGCCCGAAGGCCGTGGGTGCCGGATCGGTCATCGCCGCAGACCTGCGGACCCGCTCCGACCTTATGATGACGCTCGTCGCCGACACCGCGAGCCTCATCCCCGGCTCGATCATCGTCGACAGCGACCGCGCCCGCGGACGCCTCTACCTCCACGTCCTCGACGCCGACACCGACGAGAAGATCCTCGCCGCGAAGAAGCAGGTCTACGACATCGAGGGCCTGCTCATCAAGGCGCTCGGGTCGACCCGTGACCTCGCCGCGCTCAAGGTCGACCCCGACCCGCTCGCCGCTTCCGCCGAGAGAGGAGGGACCCGATGAACGGCCTCGTCGTCACCGTCATCATCGCCGTCGCGACGATCCTCTTCGCCGCCTCGGTGTTCGTCGCCCTCTACCGCGTCATCCGCGGCCCCTCGATCCTCGACCGCATGATCGGCACCGACGTCATCCTCGCCTCCATCATGTGCGGTCTCGGCGCGTTCATGGCCGTGACCGGCCGCACCGACCTGCTGCCCGTGCTCGTCGTCCTCGCGATGCTCGGCTTCGTCGGGTCCGTGAGCGTCTCCCGCTACGTCTCGAAGTCCGATTCGATGACCCCGGGCGCCGAGGCGGGGGCGCTGAGCGACTTCTCCGCCTCCGACTGGCACATGCCGAAGAGCGAGACCGCCGCCACCGGTGACGCCCAGTCCGCTCGGGAGGCGGCGTGGGCCGAGGACGTCGCCCGCGGCATCTCGAACGTCCCCGACGGACCCGTCGAGATCACCGTCCGCGACGAGGTCGTCGTCCCGGATCCGGGCCCCGCCGAGGCGACGACCGCCTCGGCGACACCCGATGACGAGCGCGGGGAAGGCGCCGGCAGCGGTCCCGACGCGGGCCCCGACGACGAGCTCGCCGGCGAATCGCCTGACGGGGCGGCCGGCGCTGCGAAGGGCGACGGTCTCGCCGGGCCCACCGATGCGGTCGGGCGGCATCGGCACGACGACGGGAAGGGGGGACACGATGGTCCTTGATCTCATCAGCGCGATCCTCATCCTCCTCGGCGCGCTCCTCTCGCTCGCTGCCGCCGTCGGTCTGCTCCGGTTCGGGGATCTGCTCTCGCGGATGCACGCGAGTGCCAAGCCCCAGGTGCTCGGCCTCGTCCTCATCGCGATCGCCATCGCCATCCAGTTCCCGACGTGGGCAACGGTGACGACGCTGGCGATCATCGTGTCGTTCCAGCTCGTGACGATTCCCGTCGCCACCCACATGGTCGGTCGCGCCGGCTATCGCACCAAGCACCTGCGTCGATCTATGCTGTATCGAGATGAGCTGGCCGAAGCCGTCGATCGCGCGGAGGCCAGGGAGACGGCCCGTGAGCGCCGACGAGAGTTCGGAACGGACGAACATGACGGTTGACAACCAGCGAGACCAGCAGCCGCTGGTGCTCGTGGCCGACGACGAGCCGGATGTGCTCGGCGCGGTGGTGCCCTTCCTTCAGCGCTCGGGGTTCCGGGTGCTCGCCGCCGGTGACGGACTGCTCGCCCTCGACGAGATCCGCCGCCACCAGCCCGACGTCTGCGTCCTCGACGTGCTCATGCCCGGGGCCGACGGTCGGCAGGTGCTGCGCACCCTGCGGCAGGAGGAGAACTGGGTGCCGGTCCTCCTGCTCACCCAGGTCGGGGAGGCTGTGGAGAGGGCGATGGCGCTGGAAGAGGGCGCCGACGACTACCTCAACAAGCCCTTCGATCCCCACGAGCTCGTCGCCCGGATCCGCGCGGTGCTGCGCCGGACCCGGAGTGAGGGCCCGCCGCTCGCGACCGCCCCGGTGCTCGTCTCGAGCTTCGGGCTGAGGGTCGACCGGGTCGGCCGGCGCGCGTGGCTCGGGCAGCGCGAACTCGTCATCACACCCAAGGGCTTCACCCTGCTCGAATACCTCATGGTCCATCAGGACGAACTCATCGACCGCGCCCGGCTCCTCGAAGTCCTCTGGGGATTCGAGGAGGCCGTGGGCACCCGCGCCGTCGACTCCCGGGTCGCGGAGCTGCGGCGGGTGCTCGGCGAGGATGCCGCCGAACCGCGGTGGATCGCGACCGTCCAGGGTCGGGGCTACCGTTTCGTCGGCGACGTCCACGGTGAGGAAGGACTCCGACGGATATGACGAACTTCCTGGTCATCGAGGTCCAGATCTGGCTGTTCCTCCTCATCCTCCTCCTCGTCCTCGCGGGGCTCGCGGCGGCCGTGTTCTTCGGCTGGCGCCGTCTCAAGCGCCGGGAGGCCGCGCTGCGCGAGTCCATCGAGACCGCGGCTGCCGAGGACTCGCTCGCCAAGCGCAACCGGATGCTCATCCGACTCGACCACGAGCTGAAGAATCCGCTCACCGCCCTGCGGACGTCGGCGGCGACGATCCGTGAGGTGTCCCGACAGGGCGGCACGCTCGCCGAGGTGGAGCCCTCGGCCAAGCAGGTCGACATCTCCTCCCGCCGGGTCGCGCGTCTGCTCGCCGACCTGCGCAAACTCGCCGATGTCGAGACCCGCATCATCGAGTACTCCCGCGTCGACCTCGACCGTCTCATCCATCAGGCCGTCGAGGACGCCTCGACCGCACCGGGCGCCGAGGATCGGATGATCGTGGCGACGGTCGCGCGTGCTCCCTGGCGCCTGCCCGACGTCGCCGGTGAGGAGGATCTCCTCCTCACCGCGATCCTCAATCTGCTCGGCAATGCGCTCAAGTACTCCTCGCAGGCCGAGGTCGTCGAACTCCGCGCGAACGAGCAGATCATCGACAACCATCGGTGGGTCGTCGTCGAGGTCGCCGACACCGGCAGCGGCATCCCGTTGGGGGAGCAGGACCAGGTGTGGGACGAACTCTCCCGCGGCTCGCGGGTGCGCGCCGTCGCCGGTTCGGGCATGGGCCTCTCCCTCGTCCGCTCGATCGTCGCCCGCCACGGCGGGTCGGTGCAGCTCTTCAGCCAGGAGGGGGTCGGCACCTCGGTGCGCATGGTCCTTCCCGTCCTCGCCGACGCCGATCCGGTCGGCGCGCCGCCGATGGCCGAGGGCGGTGCGCACGCAGCTGCCGGCTCGCATCCCGTGCAGCCGGTGCAGAACCCCGATATGCGCCACGCCCCCGGGTTCCTCCCGCCGCGTCAGCCGAGCGAGGCCGAACTCAACGGGCGGATCCTCGGCACGCCGAGGCGGACGTCGAAGCGCCGCCTCGAACGCGTCGACGGCACGCTCATCGATCGCTCGACTGGAGAGTCCGTCGGCAGCGGCAGCGGGTTCCCCGTCGACTCCGGTCAGCATTCGCAGTTCAAGCCCGGGACGCGGTCGCCGCAGAGCGGCCAACCCCACAGTGGTGGTGTGCCTGTCGAGGGCCAGGCCCAGAGCGGTGGCGTGCCGGTGGGCAGTCAGCCGCAGGGCCGCGGTGTGCCGGCGGGCGCGCCGCAGCCCAACAGCGGACCCCAGCGGGTGCCTCACGGCGGTGGGCAGTCCGACAGCGGTCCGCAGCAGCGCCCGCAACAGCAGGGAATCCCGCGGCAGCAGGGCGTCCCGCAGCAGGGAATCCCGCAGCAGGGGGCGCAGTCTCCGCAGGGCCGGCCCGGGGTGATGCAGCAGGGGCCGGGAGCGCAGCGGCCCGGCGGTCAGCCCGGCCCGCAACCCCACGGCGGTCAGCAGCCCGTGGGCAGCCAGCCCGGCGGCTACCCGGCACAGGGTGCCGGACAGCACTCGGCTCCTGGTTTCGGTCAGGGTCCCCACCAGGGCGTCCCCGGCGCTCAGGGCGCAGGACACCAGCGGCCGGGCCAGGAGCCCCCCGCCGGAGTCCCGGGGCAGCAGGGCGGCCAGCAGTTCGGTGTCCCGGAGCACCGGCGCTTCGCCGATCCCACGCGCCGCCCGACACCGCCGCCCGGTGGCCAGCCTGGCGCTCAGCCCGGATCTCAGCCTCACGATGGCCGTCAGGCGGTCGGTGGTCAGCCGCAGCCGAACGCGCAGGCGGGCTACGGCAATCGACAGCCTCAGGACAGCCGACCGCACAGTGGCCAGCCTGGCCCCGCGCCGTCAGAGAGCGTCCACCCTCAGGACGGCCGGCCGGGCAACGCGCAGCCCCAGGGCAGCCAGCCCGGTCCGGCACAGCCTGATCCGGCACAGCCCGGTGCGGCCGACCAGCCGTTCCCGAGCCGGCGCGATCTGCGCAGGAGGAACGACTCGCGATGACGAGACCGGTGGTCCGCACAGTCACCGCGGTCAGCGCCGCCGCCTCCCTCCTGCTCAGCGGGTGCGCCGTCCTGCAGATCCGCACCGCCGAACGCGACTCGGGACCGCTCGCCGTCGGCGTCCAGGAAGAGCCGGGCGAGCCGACGGAGGAGCCGACCGGCCCCACGGTGCCCGAGGGCATGGAGATGAAGTCGCACAACCTCGGCGCGGAATGCCCGGTCAATGTCAGCTTCGCGATCGGCCCCGACTGGTTCGACGGCAGCAGCAGCCCGGCGTTCATCGTCTACAGCCGGGGGACGTCGCTGACCGACAGCGACACGATCATCATCTCGTGCAATGAGGCCTTCGACGACTCACCCAAGGCGGTCGTCGACGGGAAGAAGCAGTACCAGTTCTCCGAACAGGGATCGACGGTCAACGCCGAGCGCACCGGCTCGATCGCATCGGGCTACTTCTGGACGTACCAGGCAGTGCTCGGAGAGGACGAGATCTTCGCGATCAACCAGGAGCCGACCGTCATGTACGGCGCGACCCTGGGATATCAGACGAACGGCCGCCTCGTGAACATCAGCGTCGAGATGCGCGCGCTGCAGACCGACGAGGCCGCCGCCGAGGACTTCAAGAAGATGCTGCCGACGCTCACCGTCGACGGCGAACCGGTTCCCTCGCCGACCTTCAAATGAGCTGACGGCGGCTGCGCCGGCCCCTGGCGACCGGCCCGGGCAGCGGTGACCGCCCGGGCCGGCCCCTGGCGACCGACCGGCCTACCGGCGCGAGCTCTCGAGGCCCGTCGGCCACTTCGCGCCGTTGGCCCAGTAGGCGGAGATCTCCGAGAGGTCGCGGCCCTTCGTCTCCGGGGCGAAGCGGAAGACGAAGAGGAACGCGAGCACGGAGAGCGCACCGAAGACGAGGAAGACGCCCGCGCCGCCGATGAGCTCGAGCAGCCCGGGGAAGAACTGGGCGACGATCGCATTGGCGACGAGGTCCGCGGTGAGCATGAGCGAGGCGCCGAGCGCCCGGTACTTCGCGGGAAAGGTCTCACCTGCGTATACCCAGACGAGGGAGCCGAAGCCGAAGGTGTAGCCCATCGTGAACGCGATGATGCCGATGACCCCGAAGACCGTGCCGCCGGTCGTGCTGCCCGCTTCGCCGCCGAGGCTGAAGGTGAGGACGAGGACGACGGTCGAGACGATCATCACCCCGATGCCGGTGAGCAGCACCGGCCGCCGCCCGAAGCGGTCGACGATGAACATCGAGACGATGACCGCGGCCAGCGCGAAGGTCTGGACGATCGCCGGCAGACCGAGGAGGGCGCCGTAGCCGCTGAAGCCCATCGATTCGAAGATCGAGGGCGCGTAGTAGATCGTCGCGTTGATGCCGGTGATCTGGATGAAGAAGCCGAGCCCGATGACGAAGAGCGTGGCCTTGAGCAGATGACCGCGGAACATGTCGACGAGGCGGCCGCTCTCCTGATTGAGCTCGGTGCGGATCTGCCCGAGGTCCCGGTCGACGTCGCGGTCCGGATCGAGGGCACGGAGGGCATCGGCCGCCTCGGCGTCGCGTCCCTTGAGCATGAGCCAGTGCGGGGTCTCCCTGACCTTGAGCAGCAGGAGGAAGACGATCGCCGCGGGCACCGCGGCGAGTCCGAGCATGAGGCGCCACGATTCGATGAGCGCGAGTCCCCAGCACACGAGGTAGCCGGCGATGATGCCGATGACGGTCGTCACCTGGTAGGCCACGAGGAGGCCGCCGCGGACGTTCGTCGGCGAGGACTCGGCGATGAAGACGGGGACGACGGCCAGGGCGATGCCGATCGCGACGCCGAGGAGGAGGCGGGCGATGAGCAGGGAGAGGTAGCCGGGGGCGAAGCCGGAGATGACGGAGAAGACGATGTAGCCGGCGGCGATGAGGAACATCGACTTCTTGCGGCCGATCGCGTTCGACAGCGGACCGCCGATGATCGCCCCGACGATCTGGCCGATGACGACGGCGGTCGCGAGACCGCCGAGCTCGGCGCTGCTCAGTCCCAGATCCCCTTCGAGGAAGAGGAGGGCGCCGGCGATGTTGGAGATGTCGTACCCGTAGGTGATGCCGAGTGCGACGGCCGCGAACGCGACGATCGTGACGAGCCGCGGTGCCCGCCCCAGGTCGGTGAGGAATGCCACGTGACTGCTCCTTTGCGAGATGTGAACCACAGGTAACCGTACACGAATACTATCCACTTGTGGAGAAATATGCCATGATAATGATTGATTGAATCGAAAAACGATCAGGAGAATGAGCAATGGCCAGTGGCGGCACGTTCATGGCGGAGGAGCTCCGCAGTCAGCCGGACATGTGGGAGACCACACTGTCCTTCCCCGTCGCCGAGGCGGCCGTCCCGGGCGACGGCGAGCGGATCGCGGTCATCGGATGCGGATCCTCCTGGTTCGGCGCGCAGGTCTACGCGAACCTCCGCGAGGCCGCCGGACAGGGGGAGACCGACGCGTTCACGGCGAGCGAGTACCCCTTCGACCGCGCGTACGACCGCGTCGTCGCGATCTCCCGCTCCGGCACGACGACCGAGGTCATCGACACATTGGCCCGTCTCGACGGTGCGGTGCCGGTGACGGCGATCGTCGGCGGCGCCGACACCCCGATCGCGCGAGCGGCGACCGCTGCCATCGCCCTCGACTACGCCGATGAGCGCTCCGTCGTCCAGACGCGCTTCGGCACCTCGACGATGGCCCTGCTGCGGGCGTGGGCCGGCCAGACCGCGGCCGTCGAGCAGGCGATCGGCCAGGCGCGGACCGTGCTCGACGGGATCTCCGCCGACTTCTCCGAGATCGATCCCGACATCCTCGACGACGGTCTCATCGATGCCGAGCAGTACAGCTTCCTCGGCATGGGATGGACCTGGGGCGTGGCCGACGAGGCGGCGCTCAAGCTGCGCGAGTCCGCGCAGGCATGGACGGAGTCGTACTCGTCGATGGAGTACCGGCACGGTCCCATCGCGATCGCTGCGCCCGGCCGGGTGACCTGGCAGTTCGGTGAGGCCCCCGAGGGACTCGCCGCGCAGGTCGAGGCGACGGGCGCCCGCTTCGTCCAGGCCGACCGGGATCCGCTGGCCGACCTCGTCCGCCTCCACGCGCTCGCGCTCATCAAGGCCCGCCGCCTCGGCGTCGACCCCGATCATCCGCGCTCGCTGACCCGCTCCGTCATCCTCGACCGATGACGACGCGGGAGGAGATCCACCGCGTCGCCGCCGGCCGGAGCCTCGGTCCCGGACCGGTCGCGCTCGCCGTCGATGTCGGCGGGACGGGGATGAAGGCCGTCCTCTTCGATTCCGCGGGCCGGTTCGTCGACGCGATCACCGCCCCGACCCCCGAGTGCACCGACACCGCCGCCGGTGAGGTCGTCGACGTCGTCGCGGACTTCCGTGCCCGCTTCGCGACCGCTCACCCCGCCCATCCCATCGCCGAGGCGGCCGTCGTCCTCCCCGGGATCGTCGACGAGGCGACGGGGACCGGGGTGTTCTCGGCCAACCTCGGCTGGCGCGACGTCCCGTTCGCGGCGATCCTCAGCGAGCGCCTCGGCGTGCCCGTGACGGTCTCCCACGATGTCCGCTCGGCCGGGCGTGCGGAGTTCGCCTTCGCCGAGGCGATGCCGGACAACGCGGCGATGGTGACGATCGGCACGGGGATCGCGGCGGCGATCATGGTCGAGGGCACGCTCGTGTCCGCCGGCGGGTTCGCCGGGGAGGTCGGGTTCACCGAGGTCACCGTCGATGTCGCCGACGGCGTGTTCCGCGGGCCGATCGAGCACATCGCCTCGGCGGCTTCGATCGCCAAACGCTACACCGCGCGCAGCCGCCGGGACGTCTCCGGGTCGCTCGGGGTGCTCGAGGCGATGCACGACGGGGACCCGATCGCCGCCGCGGTCTTCGCCGAGGCGGTCGATGCCCTCGGTGCGATGTGCGCCCAGCTCGTCGCCGTCGTCGCGCCCGAGGTCATCGTCTTCGGCGGGGGACTCTCGAGCGCCGATGAGCTCCTCGACGGCGTCGACGCCGCACTGCGCTCCCGCCTCGACTTCCACCGTGCCCCGCACATCCGGCGGGCCGGTCTGGGCCCGGTCGCCGGCCTCATCGGAGCGGGCCTGCTCACCCGAGGGCACGCATGACCGCGGACAGTTCGTTGCCGGACGGAGCGGCGCCGGCGGTCGCCGTGCTCACGCTCAGTCCCGCGCTCGACTGCACGCTCACCGTCCCCCGGCTCGACCGGGGGCGCACGCATCGTGCGGCACCGGCCGCCGAGGTGCTCGGCGGCAAGGGCGTCAACGTCGCCCGGGTGCTCGCCGCCCTCGGAGTGCCCTCCGTCGCCGTCGGTCCCGTCGGCGCCAAGCACTGGCCGGCCGCGGACGACGAGGAGTCGGTGCGGTGGGAGCTCACCGACACCCCGGCTCCGCTGCGCCGCAGCATCGCCGTCATCGAGGACTCGGGGCGCGCGACGCTCATCAACGAGACCGCCCACCCGCATCCGGCGCACGTGTGGGCAGAGCTGCGTGCCGGTCTGACCGCCCGACTGCGCGCACCGGGTCTGCGGGTCCTCGTCATCTCCGGGTCGACCCCGGACGACTGTCCCGCCGATCTCGTGCCCGGGCTCATCGCCGCCGCCCACGCGGTCGGGGTCACGGTCATCGTCGACACGTCCGGGGCCGGTCTCCTCACCGCCGCCGAGGCGGGCGCCGACTGGGTCAAACCCAACGACGAGGAGCTGCGCGCGCTCTTCGCAGGCGAGGCCGGCACCGAACGCGCGAAGTGCGCGGCGGCGATCGAGCGGGCGTCCTCATCTGGCACGGCGCTGGCCGGTGCGCGCCTCAGCGACACGGCCGTCGCGGTCTCCGCGTGCGGCGATCCCGTGCTCCGCGGCGCCGGACGCCTCATCGACGCGGGCGCTCGACATGTCCTCGTCTCCCGCGGAGCGGACGGCATGGACCTCGTCGATGCGACCGGTCCGCGCCGCCGGGCACGGCTCGCCCGGACCCTGCACGGCAATCCGACCGGGGCCGGGGATGCGGCCGTCGCCGCACTGGCGTGGACGCTCGCCTCCCGCGAGGCCGGGGTCGGCGGGGACGCCGGTGGGGGAGCGGACGCTGAGACCGGCGGGGACGCCGGCGGGGGAGCCGACGCCGGGGACGACTCAGCGCGGGAGTTCGCGGGCGACCACCTCGGCGCTGCGGAGATCGGCGTGCTGCTCACGCGCGCGGTCGCAGTATCGGCCGCCGCCGTGCTCATGCCGCAGGCCGGGCAGATCCACGCGCGCTGGCGCGACTTCGGCCATCAGGTCATCACCGAGGACATTCCGGCCCCGGCCACCACCCCGACCCCTCACACAGACGGAGCGAGACCATGACGAAGGCAGCGACGACGGATCTCCTCGCCGCACTCGGGCGCCGTACCTCGGACGCGACGGCCCCCGCCTCGGCGACCCCCGGCCAGGCCAGCACGGCAGGCACCCCCGCCACCCCCGCCTCGGCGATCGGCGCGTTCAACGTCATCACCCTCGAATCGGCCGAGGCGATCGCCGCCGGCGCCGAGACCGCCGGGCGCCCGGTCATCATGCAGATCTCCGAGAACTGCGTGAGATACCACGGGACCCTCGCGCCGATCGCCCGGGCGACGCTCACGATCGCCGCCGCCGCGAGCGTGCCCATCGCCGTCCATCTCGACCATGCGACGGACCTCGCCCTCGTCGACGAGGCGCTCGAGCTCGGCTTCGACTCCGTGATGTACGACGGCGCCCACCTGCCCTACGCGGAGAACTGCGCGACGACCGCCGAGGTGGTCCGCCGTGCCCACCGCCAGGGCATCGGCGTCGAGGCCGAGCTCGGGGAGATCGGCGGCAAGGACGGCGCCCACGCCCCGGGTGTGCGCACCGATCCCGCCGAGGCGGTCGACTTCGCGGCGGCGACCGGTGTCGATGCGCTCGCCGTCGCCGTCGGCAGCTCCCACGCCATGCTCGAGCGCACGAGCCGCCTCGACCTCGACCTCATCATCCGGCTCGCCGCGGCGGTGCCCGTGCCCCTCGTCCTCCACGGCTCCTCGGGGGTTCCCGACGGTGAGCTCGAGCGGGCGATCTGGGCGGGCATGGCGAAGATCAACGTCTCCACTCACCTGGGTTCCGTCTTCACCGGGGCGGTGCGGGAGACCCTCGCGGCGGACCCGCGCCTCGTCGACCCGCGCCGGTACCTCGCGCCCGGGCGCGAGGCCTTCGCCGCCGAGGTCGCCCGCCTGCTCGAGCTGTTCGCCGAGGCGCCGGCACCGGATCCGCTTGCCAAACCCGCACACGAGGCTTGAGAGTGGCACTATGAGCACGCGCGAAGACCGCCTCGACCGCATCCTCGGTCGCCTCGACCGGGAGGGCACGGTCGGCGTCGACGCGCTCAGCGAGGAGCTCGGAGTCTCGCTCGCCACGATCCGCCGGGACCTCGATCTGCTCGAGGAACGGCGCCTGCTCGAGCGCACCCACGGCGGGGCGACCCGCAAGAATGTCAACTACGACCTGTCCCTGCGCTACAAGGAGGCCGCCGCCACCGAGGCGAAGGCCGCGATCGCGCGCGCCGCGGTCGCCCAGATCAGCCCCGGCACCGCCGTCGGGCTCTCCGGGGGGACGACGACGTTTCAGGTCGCCGATGCCATCAGCGAACGCGACGACCTCGTCAGCGACCTCACGGTCGTGACGAACGCCGTCAACGTCGCCCACAAGCTCGCGGTGCACCCGGGCATCAAGGTCGTCGTCTGCGGCGGCATCATCAACCCCTCGAGCTTCGAGCTCGTCGGCTCCTTCGTCGACGCGGTGCTCGCGAGCATCTGGCTCGACCTCGCGTTCATCGGGGTGCATGCCTTCTCCGCCGGTGCCGGCGTGATGACCGTCAACGAGGCCGAAGCGCACGTCAACCGGCTCATGGCGCAGCGCGCACAGCGGGCGGTCGTCGTCGCCGACTCCTCGAAGTACGGCAGGCGCTCGTTCGCCTCGGTGGGCGGGGCGGACGTGTTCTCATCGATCATCACCGACGACGGTCTCGGCGCCGAGGCGGTCACCGAGCTCACCGCCGCCGGCTTCGACGTCGACCTCGCGACGACCGACGGCCCGACAGGAGGCACGCGGTGACGGCTCCCATCCCCGACGTCGTCGTCCACAACGCGGTCATCCTCGACAGCGATCCCGCGACGTTCTCAATCGACTTCGCCGACACGTGGATCGCCGTCGCCGACGGCATCGTCGTCGACCGCGGTCGGGGCGTGATGTGGCACCAGTGCGCGAGTCCGGCGACGCGGATCATCGACGCCGAGGGCGCCTACCTCGCCCCCGCGTTCGTCGACATCCACACCCACGGCGGCGGCGGGCACAACGTCGAGGACGGCCCCGACCACCTCGGCGCGATCCTCGACGTCCACCGCGCCCACGGCACCCGTGCCCTCATCCTCTCCTATGTCTCCGACACGATCGCCGGGCTCGCGTCCTCGCTGCGGGTCGGGGCGGGACTCGCGCGGGAGAATCCCGCGGTCCTCGGACTCCACGCCGAAGGCCCGTTCCTCTCCCCGGATTTCAAGGGCGCGCACTCCCCGGAGGTGCTCACCGCCCCGACCCCCGAGGCGGTCGAGACCATCCTCGAGGCCGCGGGCGGGCAGCTCGCCCAGGTCACCCTCGCACCCGAACTGCCCGGCGCACCCGAGGCGATCGCCCGCTTCGCGGACGCCGGGGTGAGCGTGGCCGTCGGCCACACCGCCGCCGACTACGCGCAGACGATGCGGGCCTTCGAGGCGGGCGCGAGCATCCTCACGCACGCGTTCAACGGGATGCCCGGCATCCACCACCGCAGCCCGGGTCCGATCCTCGCCGCCCTCGACGCCCCGCACGTCACGCTCGAACTCATCAACGACGGCATCCACGTCCAGGCCCCGGCCGCGCGGCTGGTCACGGGGCTCGCGCCGGGTCGCGTCGCCCTCATCACCGATGCCATGGCGGCCACCGGGATGGGCGACGGGGACTATGTGCTCGGCAGTCTGCCGGTGCGGGTCGAGGACTCGGTCGCCCGGGTCAGGTCCGCCGACGGATCGGTCGGGTCGATCGCCGGATCGACGCTGACCATGGACGATGCCGTGCAGCGGGCCGTCGCCGAGGTGGGGATGAGTCCGATCGCCGCCGCCCAGGCCGCGGGGCTGACTCCCCTGCGGGCACTCGGCCGTCTCGCCCCCGACGTCCACAGCCTCCTGCGGGTGGGTCAACCCGCCGACTGCGTCCTCTTCGACGCCGAGATGCGGGTGACGACCGTGTGGATCGGGGACCCGAGCTGAGGGTCTGGTTGCCCGGGAGAGCCGATGTCATGGGAAGATGGTCGGCATGGATGCCCTGCTCCTCATCGACACCGACGACACAGCGCTGACCTCCGAGAAGGCCGTCGAGACCCTCGGCGGGATCGTCGGCCGCACCCGTGCGGTGGGCGGAGTGCTCATCTTCGCCACGACGAACGAGGAGGTCTCCGGTCGCGACGACGAGGAGATCAGCGTCTTCGGCCCCGACGAGGAGGACCTCGTCCTCCGCTCGGACAACCCCGACATCTTCGAAGGCGTCGACGACCTCGCCGCCGGTCTCCACGACATGGCCGTCGACCGGATCGTCATCGCCGGAGTCGATGAGAACCCCGGGGCCGTGTGGGCCTCGGCGATGGCGGCCCTCGTCTGCAACTTCGACGTCATCGTTCTCTCCGACTCCGTCGTCAGCGCCGCCGGCGATCCCGTCACCTGGGCCGATGCGGCCGAAGAGGCGGGTGCCATGGTCAAGCGCACCGAGGACACCTGGCTGCGCATGTGACTGCCGACCGCCTAGGCAGTGTGACATTGCTCTGAGCCGTCGGCGCTGACTGGCACGGCCACCGGGCGCGGTTCTACACTGTGTAGTGGGTAAATGGAGCCTGCATGGACCCTGAGGTGAGGAGGTGGCATGACCGGCTGGCACAAGTCGATCCGTGCTCTCTTCGCGGCCGTGATGACGACGATGCTCGCGGTCCTCATGCACGTCGGCGCCGGCGGTGACTTCTCCGCCCTCGGCACCGGCTTCGTCTTCGTCCTCGTCCTCTGGGCGGCGATGATCCTCGCGGGACGTCGCCTCGGATACCTCGCCCTCGCCGCGATCCTCGGCCTCGGTCAGCTCCTCATGCACGCCTCGATGGGCTGGTTCGGCCCGATGTCGTCGATGATGCGAGGGACCGCCGGTGGAACCGCCTCGGCGTCGCCGGATCCGACGATGTCGGCAGCCGAACACGAGCTCATGACCCCGGCCACCGGGTCTCTCGACCTCGGTCAGGCCGCGCCGATGGGCCATTCGATGGGCCACGCCAACGGCGCCGGCCCGGGCATGATCATCGCCCACATCGTCGCCGTCATCGTCACCGCGATCATCCTCAAGCGCGGTGAGGATCTCCTCTTCAGCATCCTCCAACTGGCACTGGGGCCGGTTGTCATCGCCCTGCGCGCACTCGCGTCCGCGCAGCACAGTCTTGCGGGGGCGCGCCTGCGCGTCGTCCGCCATGTGCGCGAACTCCCGCACATGGTGCCCGCGGCCGTCATCGGCCCGAACTACCGTCGCGGTCCTCCCGCGCCCGTCTGACGCCTCACCACCGGCAGCGCGCGATCTGACGACGCGCTGCACTCCACATCACCCTCGGCATTCGTCGAACAGTCATGCGATCATGCAGCCCCGGCGGCGCGATAGCCCAGCGCCACCCGGCGCCGGCCACGTGCCCGGGCAGTCATGCCTGCGGCATCGGTCACGGCCACGCGTCGACACACGGCGCGATAGAGAGCGGACATCCCGGTGAGCCTCCCGCCCTGCGGGACCTCCTGACAGGGATCGCCTCATGGCCGCATCGGACCCGCCTCGGCGACGGCATGATCCGCACCCGACCGCCGACGAACGCCACCACACGAAAGTGCAGACGAAATGCGCAAGAACACCATTCTCAAGTCCACCATGCCCGCGCTCGCCATGTCGGCGGCTCTCGTCCTCGGCCTCAGCGGCTGCGGTCAGAGCGGCAGCCAGAGCAGCGCCTCGGAACCCTCGGCCTCGAGCAGCAGCGCCTCGGTCGACGCGTCGGCTTCGCTGACGTTCGACGACGCATGGGTCAAGGCCGCTGACGAGGGCATGACGGGAATCTTCGGCACGGTGACGAACACGACCGACGCCGACATCAACCTCGTCGGTGCCAACTACGACGGCGCGAACATGGTCCAGCTCCACGAGACCGTCGGTGACGGCTCCGGTTCGATGATGATGCAGGAGAAGGACGGCGGCTTCGTCATTCCCGCCGGCGGCTCCCTCGACCTCGAACCGGGCGGCGACCACATCATGGTCATGGACATGACGCGCCCGATCAAGCCGGGCGAGGAGATCACCGTCGAACTCGTCACCGCCGATGACGAGACGATCTCCGTGACCGCGGTGGCCAAGGAGTACACGGGTGCGCAGGAGACCTACGCGCCCGGTGAGCCCGATGCCGCCTCCGACGGCGGCGACGGCATGGAGGGGATGAGCGACGACGGTATGGGCGACATGTCGGGCATGAGCGATGAGGGCTCCGGTGACAACTGATCCCCGCGACCCGGACTCCGCGTCGGGTCGCGACACCGAGCCCGCCGCTGAGCGGACGTCGTCATCGGCGGAGTCGTCGACTCCGCCGGGCGGGTCGGCGCCCGAGGACGTGACGTCCTCGGCCGCCGGGGCCGCGTCGGACAGCGCCGAGGCGGCTCCGACCCGCCGCGGCTTCAGCCGCCGGGGCCTCATAGCCTCGGCGGCCGTCGCCGGCGGTGTCGGAGCCGTCGGGTCGCTCGCCGGCTTCGGCATCGGGCGCGCCACCGAGGCGAACACCCCGCGGCCGCCGCGCGCCGACACCACCGGCGTCAACGGGGAGGTCGCGGTGCCGTTCTACGGCGAGCACCAGGCCGGGATCGAGACGGCCCCGCAGGCCCACGGCGAGTTCCTCGCGTTCACGATGAAGCCGGAGACGAAGAACGCCGCGGCCGTCGTGCGGTGGCTGCGTCTGCTCACCGCGGATGCCGCCGCGCTCACGCAGGGCACCGCGCCCCTGGCGGACTCCGAACCCGAGATGGCGGCCGATCCCGCGCGCCTGACGGTGACCTTCGGCTTCGGCCAGAACCTCGTCGCGCTCGCGGGCGGCCAGGCGGTCCCCGAGTGGCTGCGGCCGCTCGAGAGCTTCTCGATCGACCGGCTCGACCCGCAGCGCTCGACCGGGGACCTGCTCCTGCAGATCTGCGGTGACGATCCGCTCGGGGTCGCGCATGCCCGCCGGATGCTGTGGAAGGACTCCCGGGCGTTCGCCGACATCGCCTGGCAGCGCACGGGGTTCCGCAACTCCTACGGCACGAAGGGCGAAGGGCAGACGCAGCGCAACCTCTTCGGCCAGCTCGACGGCACGGCGAACCCGGGCATGGGGTCCGAGGACTTCAGCCGCCTCGTGTGGGGTCGGGCGACCGGCCGGACGGACGCGGTCTTCTCCGCGCGGGGTGAGCCGCCGACCGACCTCGGCGAGGCGCTGCCGTCGTGGATGCAGGGCGGGACGACGCTCGTGCTGCGCGACATCGAGATGAACCTCGAGACGTGGGACGAGGCGGACCGTCCGGCGCGTGACTTCTCCGTCGGCCGCTTCGTCGACTCGGGGGCGCCGACGACGGGCACGGACGAGTTCGACGAGCCCGATTTCACGGCCGTCGACGACCGGGGTCTCACGGTGATCTCGGCGGCCTCGCACATGGCCAGGGCCCGCGACGGGCTCGGACCGGAGGTGCAGATCGTGCGTCGGCCGTACAACTACGAGACCGGTGCCGGGGGTCAGTCGGGGCTGATGTTCGCGTCGTTCCAGGCGAACATCGACCGGCAGTTCCTGCCGATCCAGCGGCGGCTCGCCGAGGTGGATCTGCTCAACGTCTGGACCGTGCCCATCGGGTCGACGGTGTGGGCGATTCCGCCCGGGGCGAAGGACGGCGAATACGTCGGCCAGACGCTCTTCGGCGGCTGAGCACCGGCACTGCGGAGGCTGCTCACCGGCACGGCGAAAGCTGCTCACCGGCTCTTGCGCGGTTGCGCACCGGAGAGCCGGACAGCGACGAACGAGGCCGGGGGCCGGAGGGTCACACCCTCCGGCCCCCGGCCTCGTCCAGTCCTCCTCAGAACAGCGGGCTCGGCAGGGCTCCCTCCATCTCGAGAAGATGGCGCTTCGTCGCCAGTCCCTCACCTCGGGGCCCGCCCGAGTATCCGCCGAGGCCGTCACCGGCGACGACGCGATGGCAGGGGATGATCAGCGGCAGCGGGTTGAGCCCCATGATGCTCCCGATCGCCCGCGCCGGGACGCCGGTGCCAGAGCGTGCGGCGAGCTCCCCGTAGGTCACGGTCTCCCCATAGCCGACGGTCTCGGCGAGCACTGTGAGGACGGTCGTCGCGACCGGGGAGATCCCGTCGAGCGAGAGCGGGAGATCGAACTCGCCGAGGCGGCCGTCGAAGTAGGCGCGCAGCTGTCCGAGCGCCTCGGCGAGGAGGGGATCCCCGTGATCCGGGGCGGGCGCGGATTCGGCGTCGACCCATTCGACGCGGACGATCGCCGCGCGCGAGCTCGTCACGGCGATCGTCCCGACCGGGGTGGTCAGGGTCGCCGCTGCCGGGTGGGTCGCCTCGGTGATCTCCATGCCTTGATTATCACCTGCCTGCGATCTCAATCGTCGTGGCACGACCGAAACGACTGCGCCCGATGATCGGGCGACCGTGCACGCGGCACCACCGACGGCGGCCGTTCTGCGGTCGGGGCACGGCTGAGAACAAGACCGGGCCCGCCGGTTCGCGATGCGAACCGACGGGCCCGGTCAGGTCAGCGGAGACCGCAACCAGCTGCGCCCGGAGGTCAGCCGATCACACGGTCAGCGGCGCCCTGCGTCACTCGCTGATCTCGGTGGAGTAGGCGTCGGGGTTGTCCTTGATCCACTGGGTCACGGCCTCGGCTTCCTTGCCCTCTCCGTACTCGTTGACGACCATGTCCTCGAGCGAACCGTACTGCTGGTCGTCGAGTTTGATGCCCTTGATGTACTCGGCGGCCTCAGGGTTCTCCTCGGCGAAGCCCTTGGTGCCGAGGAAGTGGAGGGCTTCCGCTTCACCCATCGCGCCCTTGGGGTCCTCGAGGTCCTTGACGTCGTAGGCGCTGTTCGCCCAGAACGGACGCCACAGGGTCACCACGACCTCTTCCTGGTTGTCGATCTTGTTCTTCAGCTCGGTGAGCATCGTCGCAGTCGACGAGGTGACGAGCTCGTACTCGCCGTCGAGACCGTACTCGGGCATCATCGTGTCCTTGGTCTGCGCGGTCAGACCGGCGCCGGGCTCGATGCCGATGATCTTGCCGTCGAATTCGCTCGCCTTGCCCTTGAGGTCCTCGATCGAGTTGATGTTGCTGTACGAGGGCACGGCGATCGTCAGCTTCGCATTGTCGTAGTACGCGCCGAGGTCTTCGAGCTGATCCCCGTACTCGTCCATGTACTGCTTGTGGGTGACCTCCGGCCATGCCGAGGGATAGATGTCGACATCGCCGTTGGCCAGACCCGAGTAGAGGATCGCGGCCTCGGTGATCGTCTCCATCTCCACGTTGTAGCCCAGCTGGGTCAGCTGGTTCTCCAGCAGGTACGCGGTGCTGAGACCATCGGTCCATGACGGGATGAATCCGAGGGTGATGGTGCCCTTGTCTCCGCCTTCGCCGCCGCCGCTGTTGTTGCTGGCTTCCTGCGAGCAGCCGGTGAGAGCCAAGGCCAGAGCCGCGCTGACGGCGGCGATCTTCGTGACGAAACGCTTCTTCATCGTGGTTTCCTAACTACTGGTTGTGTGGTCTGTTGAGAACGGTGTGTCAACTCTGAGTGCGGACGATCTCTACCTCTTCCACAGTGTCCGGTTCGGCCGCCGCACGGGTGTTCGCGGCGGTGGCCCTGCGTCGCTTGAGGGCGCCGAGGAGGGAGTTCGGATAGTCCTTCGCCGTGCCCAGAGCTGCGGTGACGCGGTCGAGGTAGATCGCGAGGATGACCACGCCGAGTCCGGCTTCGACTCCGAGCGGCAGGTTCTGCGTGGCGACGGCTTCGACGACGTTCTTGCCGAGGCCGTCGGCTCCGACGATGCCGGCGATGACGGCCATCGCCAGGGCGAGCATGATGACCTGGTTGATGCCGGCCATGATCGTCGGGGTGGCCAGCGGGATCTGGACTCCGCGCAGGATCTGTCTCGGCGTGGCGCCGAAGGCGTAGCCGGCCTCGACGGTCTCCTTGTCGACGCCGCGGATGCCGAGCTCGGTGAAGCGGACGCCCGGCGGCAGGGCGAAGATCACCGTCGAGACGAGGCCGGGCACGACGCCGATGCTGAAGAACGTCACCGCGGGAATGAGGTAGACGAACGCCGGCATCGTCTGCATGAAGTCGAGGATCGGTTTGACGATCGCCGAGACCGTGTCGTTCCTCGCCGCCAGAATGCCGACGGGGATCGCGATGATGACCGCGACGAGGGCGGCGAGGACGACGAGCGCGAGCGTCTGCATCGCCGACACCCACTGGTCCATCGTCATGATGAAGAACATCGTGATGAGTGTGCCGATGGCGAACTGCCACGACCGCACGAGCCATCCGAGGAACGCGAGGATGATGATGATGACGAGCGGGTGCAGGTCAACGAGTACGGTGGTGAGGCCCTCGACGAGGAGGCGGACGACCACGGTGATGAAGTCGAAGAGCCAGCCCAGATTGTCCTTGAGCCAGTCGAAGAAAGTGTCGGCCCACGCGCCGACCGGGATTCTGATGTCCTCCATCACAGGGCCTCCCTCTCCACGGAGTTGTCGACGATCACGGTGTCCGGATCATCGCCGAGCACGTCCTCGATCTCGCTGGCCGCCAGCGGCGGCGCCGGCTGCTGCACCTCTCCGTCACCGGTGTGATGGCCGAGTGCTGCGAGCAGAGTGGCACGGGGGATCACTCCGACGAGCTGTCCCAGATCGTTGACGACCGGCAGCGGCAGCGGCGATTCGGCCGACGGGATGAACAGATCGATGAGGACGTCGTCGGGGTGGGCGACGATCGTCGGGGGATTGACGATGCCGTCGAGCGTCGTCGCTCCGCTGCGGATCTGCGCAACGGCGTCGCGGTCGGTGACCACCCCGAGCAGGCGGCGATCGCGATCGACGACGCACAGCGCCGAGGCGTAGCTGTCCCGCATCGCGCGCAGGGCCACGCGCGGTCCGCTCTGGTCGGAGAGGACCTGGCGGGGCTTCTCCATGACGTTTCTCGCCGTGAGCACGCGAGCACGGTCGACGTCCTGCACGAACTGTGCGACGTAGTCGTTGGCAGGATCCGTGAGGATCTCCTCCGGCGTGCCGATCTGGACGATGCGCCCGTTGCGCATGACCGCAATGCGGTCGCCCATGAACATCGCCTCATTGAGGTCGTGGGTGATGAAGATGATCGTCTTCTTGAATTTCGCCTGCAGCTCGACGAGCTGCTCCTGCATCTCCCGGCGGATGAGCGGATCGAGAGCGGAGAACGCCTCGTCCATGAGGAGGATGTCGGTCTCGGCCGTGAAGGCGCGGGCGAGGCCGACGCGCTGCTGCATGCCACCGGAGAGCTGCTCGGGGAACTTGTCTCCCCAGCCCTCGAGCCCGACGGCCTTGAGCCATTCCTCGGCCTTCGCCAGTCGCTCAGCTCTGGGGACGCCTCGCAGCTCGAGGGCATAGGCGGCGTTCTCCCGCACGGTCCGGTGGGGGAGGAGGGCGAAGTGCTGGAAGACCATCGAGATGTGGTCGCTGCGGACCTTGCGGAGGGTGCGGGCGTCGGCTTTGGCGATATCGGTGCCGAGCACCTCGACGGACCCCGCTGTCGTCGTCCACAAGCCGTTGAGCGTGCGGATGAGAGTGGACTTGCCCGAGCCCGACAGGCCCATGACGACGAAGATCTCGCCCTTCTCGACTTCGAAGCTCGCATCGATGACTGCGGCGGTGCCGAGCTTCGTCAGCTCGTCACGGTCGGCGCCCTCTTCGAGGCGCTTGACGACTTCGTTCTGGCGTTTGCCGAAGACCTTGTAGACGTGTGATGCCTTGACGACGCTCACGGATTACCTCCTTGGAGTCCTGACCGTCCGCAGAACGAGAGGCCTCACCCTGTCGCGCGGTTCGGCGACTGTCGAATCGAACAGGAGTCGATCACATGGGCCTCACCGCTCACGGAAATCTCAGACCTCATTATAGAATTTTCCACGCTTTTCGGCGGGAACAATATTCCTGTCACCGGGAGTGTTGTGGTTGACAGGGTATCTGACCTGCGATGATGCAGGACGATGCGTTACTTGATCGTTACATTTGCGTCTTGCGGAAGGACGTCATGACCTAATTCCCTTTACCATTCGACGATTGCATTTGCCATTGATCACTCGATAATTCCACAATGCGGTCGGGACTGATTCTCGTGCGCATCACTGCTGAAGTTCGCGGCGCAGCGAACCGCTGCGCGCAGACCCCGGTCCAGCGGGCGGCTGCGCACGCCTCACCTCGTGGGAGCCTCTACCCTTGAGACCATGAAGCCGCTGCCGTTCCTTCTCGACTCCGCCCCCGCGTCCGACTCCGCACCCGGAGCCGCCGCCCCGACCGCCCCGTCCTCGACCCCGGCGACGCGGAACCCCCGCCGCCCGGCGGTCATCGTGCCCGTCCTCCACACCGATGCCGAACTGCTGGCGCTCGGCTGCCGGGAAGCCGCCGACAGCGGCCTCGTCGATGTCATCGAGTGGCGCGTCGACCCCCTCGTCGCCGACACCCTCGATCCCGCCGGCGGTGGAGTCGATGCGGTGGCTGAGGCGATCCGAGAGCTCGCCCCGCACGTCACGGCCGCCGGTCTGCCGGTCCTCGCCACGCTGCGCACCGCTGCCGAAGGCGGGGAGGCCGAGCTCAGCGATGCCGCTTACGCCGAGGTGGTCGCCGGCCTCGCGGCGGCGCTGACCGACGCGAACGCGGCGGCCGGTGCGTCTGTCCCGATCGCGATCGATGTCGAGATCGCCCGAGATTCGGCGCAGGACGTCATCGGGGTGCTGCGGACCGTCGGCGTGCCCGTCGTCGCCTCCCGGCACAACTTCGCGGACACCGAGCGCGTCGCCGACATGCGCGAAACGCTCAATGAGATGCGGGCGGCGGGAGCCGCTGTCGTCAAGATCGCGATGATGCCGACGACTGCCGCCGATGTCGCCGATCTGCTCCGGGCCACCGCCGAGGCCGACGCGGACCTCGACTGCCCTGTGCTCGGGATCTCGATGGGGGAACTGGGCCGGACGAGCCGGATCCTCGGCGCCGACTTCGGCAGCTGCTCGACCTTCGCGCAGATGGGTACCGCCTCGGCGCCGGGACAGATCGCCGCCGGCGAACTCGCGGTCATCCTCGACCGGCTCTACGCCTGACCCCACTGCGGGACCGCTGAGGCCACCCCTCGGGGGAACTCCGGCGGGTGCGGATATGCGACCCTGCATGTCGACGTCGCCGGGGACGACGAACGCCCTGCCGGGTGGGAACCACTCGGCAGGGCGCTGGTGTTTCGGTGAGGGGTCGGCTCAGACGCCTTCGGCGATCTGCTTGCGGAACTTCTTCGGCAGAGCCTGGTCGCCGAAGTTGTTGCGCACGGTGTTCGCGGCCAGGCGCTGAACGACGAGCTGGGCGATGGCCACGCCGACACCGGAGACGACGGTCCAGGCCAGGGCCTCGGACATCGAGATCTCTTCGTCGACGGGGTTCGACGGTGCGGGACGATGAGTCGACTTCTCCCACGCGAAGGTGAGCACCTTCCGGGCTGCGACAGCTGCCACGATGGGCGCTCCGACGCCGATGATCTGCCAAGCGAGCTTTCCCATGCCCGTGTCCTTTCGTCCGAAGTTGAGGCGCGACTCCTCCGCTGCTCCGGCCGCGGCGACGACCGCCGTCGGATGAAGGAGTCCTTCGTCGTCCACACTATCGCAGGCGCCTGAATTTCATACTTTTGTGCGATGTGCGACGCGCCGTCGACCGATAGCGTGAGACCACCGATGCAGGGAGGAGGTCCGCGTGCTCACCAGACGGAAGAACGTCATGGTCACGAGTCTCTTCGTGCTGGGCATCTGCGGATTCGTCCTCGGCCTCGTCCCCGAGCTCGCCGCCTATTTCTGGGTCCTCTGGTTCATCGGCTGCGGGGCCTCGATGCTCGGTCTCATCCTCGCCGTCACCGTGCCCCGGCCCGCAGCCGAACGGCATGCGAACTGCCGCGGCGAAGCCGGGCACTGCGAAGCGGGCCGCCGCAGCGGGGCTGAAGACGGGCCGTCGCGGACGCGCGTGTCACGCGATCAGCACTGACCCACCCGACTGGCTGTCCCGCCCCGCTCACCCGGCGGCGATGATCCTCTGGAACTCCCTGGTCAGCGCCTCGTCACGCGACAGCGACTTCCCATCGAGCGCGCGCAGCGTCACCGCGGTGCGCACCGATGAGACGAACCACGCGCCGTCGGCGGAGAGGACATCGTCGACGCTGAGGTCGGCGTAGTCGGCCTTGAGCTCGAGTCGACCGGCATGGTCGAAGAGCAGCCGCTGGGTCGTCCCGGCGAGCAGACCGGCGGCGGGATCCGGGGTGAGGAGGTGGTCGCCTCGGCGGATGACGATGTTCGCGGTCGGACCTTCGAGGACGACGCCGTCGCGGGAGATGAAGAGGGCCTCGTCGGCTCCCTGCGCCTTCGCGTACCGCAGGGCCGCCTGGTTGACCGCATACGACAGGGTCTTCGCGCCGAGGAGGAGCCACGGTGCGCGCCGCCCGACGTAGGCGTCGTAGCCGCGGTCGACGCTCACGGCGCTCACGCCCTCGGCGCGGGCGGTGACGATCGCATCCTCGATGGGCACGGTGAACGCCCACCCGCGCGGGGCGTCGCCGCCGCGGGAGAGCGTGTAGCGGACCGCGAACTCCGTGGTCCCCGGGTTCGCGGCGATCGCCTCGGCGATGAGTCGGTCGACGGCCTGCCGCCACAGCTTCCGGTCGGGTTCGGGCAGATCGAGCGCCGAGGCGGACGAATGGAAGCGGGCGAAGTGGCGTTCGCGAGAGACGACGGTGGCCTCACGGGTGTCCGGGTTGACGCGGACGAGCACCGTCTCGAAGATGCCGTCGCCGCGGTGGGCGGCCAGGTCCGTGACCGGCAGCTGAGGGGAGGCGAGGTCGGCGGTGGTGACCGTCGAAGTGCCGGGATCGATGAGGACGAGGACTTGGGTCATGGGGACAGTCTACGGTCGCCGGTCCGAGTCCGGGAGTCCTCACCGGCAAGTGACGATGTCGTCGAGCGCCGGCGTGGGCGAAGGTCGGCCCCGCCGCATGCCGGTGCTGACACCTCAGCCGGCGTCGCGCGCTCAGCCGGTGCTGATGCCGAAGACGAGGCCGAGGCCGTAGGTCACGGCGGCGGCGCCGAAGCCGATCGCCATCTGCCGCAGCGCCCGCGGTCCTGGTGCCTTGCCCGAGAGCAGGCCGACGGTGCCGCCGGTGAAGAGGAGGGCGATGCCGACGAGACCAGCGGAGAGGAAGACGGCGGGCAGGCCCGTCATGCCGAAGATGTAGGGCAGGATCGGGATGAGCGCGCCCGAGGAGAAGAACGCGAAGCTCGAGAGCGCAGCGCCGATGCCGGTGCCCAGCGCGGAGCTCTCGATGCCGGATTCGAGGCTCGGCAGCTGTGGGGCGTTCGTCGTCTTCGCCTCGGAGATCGTCCGGTGGGCCTGGATCTCCGCTTCGTCGGGGTCCATGCCGCGGGCGCGGAAGACGAGGGCGAGCTCGTTCGCATCGATGTTGAGGTCGGCGAGCGCGTGCCGGGACTCCGGATCCGGGGTCGAGGCGTCGAGGAGCTCGCGCTGGGAGCGCACGGAGATGTACTCGCCGGCACCCATTGACAGGGCGCCTGCGAGGAGTCCCGAGACGCCCGTGAGGAGGATGACGGTGTTCGGCACTCCGGCCGCACCGACGCCGAGGACGAGCGCGAGGTTCGAGACGAGACCGTCGTTGGCGCCGAAGACGGCGGCGCGGAAGTTGCCCGACAGGCGGGCCCGGGAGCGGGCGGCGAGGGCGCGGACGACCTCGGCGTGGATCCGCTCGTCGGCGGCCATCTCCGGTGACGCGGCGTCGTCGTTCTGGTACGGGGAGCTCGTCTCCGACTGCTGCGCGAGCGCGAGGATGAAGACCGAGCCGAAGATCCGGCCGAAGAAGGCGAGGAAGAGGGTGACGAGGTCGGGGGTGCGCTTCTTCGCGGCATGCGGGCCGAGGAGGCGGATCCAATGCTGCTGGTGCCGGGATTCGGCGGCGGCGAGTCCGAGGAGGATCTCCCGGTCCTCACCGGTGCGGCGCTCGGCGAGATCCCGGTAGACGCGCTCTTCGAGGCGCTCGTTGGCGAGGTAGCGCTGCCACCGCCGGATGGTCCGGCGGTCGGGCGGAGGGTCGGTGGGCGCGGCGGGCGCAGACTGCTGGTTCGTCACTGGTGCGATGCTATCGGAGACCACCCCCTCAGTTCAACACTTGCGCAATTGCTTAAGTATGGGTTGTTATCCATTCGTGACCTAAGGATGTTACTGATGCGATAGGTTAATGAACCATGTGAGTTGTGTCACCGTTTCGTTATAGATGTTTGTGATTCGTTACCAACGGCGAACCACTCGGCGAAACACCAGAGTCAGGCTCTCCCAGCCCCGAGCGCACCGCACCCAGGGATGACAGACACCGGGTGTCCGCAGTCCGCGCTCGGGTGAGCATGTGGGGTCGTGCACCGTCGACGGCCCGTGAGGCGAGATCGATTCGCGTGGCACCTGAGGAGCGAAAGGAACTCCATGAAGTTGCGCATGAAAGCCGCGTTGGCCGTCACCGCATCCGCGGGACTTGTCTTCAGCGGCATGGCTCCGGCGATGGCCGCCGGAACCGCAGGTCCGACCGAGCACACCGATATGGGCGTCACCGGCGACGCCGTGATGGAACAGCTGCAGAACATCTCAGACATCTCGGTGAAGAACGCCGACACCGGGTACCGGGCGCTCGGCGCCCCGGGATACGAGGAGGCCGTGGAATACGTCGAGCAGACGCTCAAGGCCACGGGTGCCTACGACGTCAGCCGGCAGGCCTTCGACGTCGAGAACCAGGACTTCGGCACCGTCTCCGTCAACGTCGACGGGGAGGACGTCGCCGTCACCCCCGCGAGCTACACCGAGGGCACCTCGGCGCCGCTGACGGATCTGCCGCTCGTCGTGCCCGTCGATGACGACTACTCCGATCTCGCCGGCGGTCAGCTCGGCTGCCAGGCCGGCGACTACGACGATTCGGCCAATGGCGCGGTCGTCCTCGTCGCCCGTGGTTCCTGCACCTTCGGGGAAAAGGCACAGGCCGCCACGGACGCCGGAGCAGCCGCCGTCATCATCTACAACAACACGAAGGACGCCCCCGACGAGGAGCTCAACGCCACCCTCGGCGAGCGCATCGAGAACGGCGCGCCCACCGTGGGCACGACGTACAGCCTCGGCAACGGACTGCTCGAGAAGGTGCAGGCCGCGGCCGACGGGGAGGCGCCGGCCACCGACTTCACGCTCGAGACCGAGTACAAGACGTCGACGACGTGGAACGTCATCGCCGAGACGAAGGCCGGCGACAAGGACAACGTGCAGATGTTCGGCGCCCACCTCGACGGTGTGGCTGATGGGCCGGCCGCCAACGACAACGGCTCGGGCTCGGCTGCGCTGCTCGCCAGTGCTGAGGCGCTCGCCCAGCAGCCGACCGAGGTCGACAATGCGGTCCGCTTCGCGTGGTGGGGTGCTGAGGAGGTCGGACTCGTCGGGTCGACGAAGTACGTCGAGAGCCTGAGCGCGGACGAGCTCGCCAAGGTCAAGGCCTACATGAACTTCGACATGATCGGCTCCGACAACTACGTCGTCGGCACCCTCGACTCCGACGGCTCCGACGTTCCGGTGCCCGACGGCGTCAACGTCCCCGCCGGTTCGGCCGAACTCGAGAAGGTCTTCACCGACTACTTCGCCGACAACGACCAGAAGAACATCGGCACCGAGTTCTCCGGCCGCTCCGACTACCAGGCGTTCCTCGACGCCGGTGTGCCGGTCAGCGGTCTGTTCTCCGGGGCCGATGAGATCAAGACGGCGGAGCAGGTCGAGTGGTTCGGCGGTGAGGCGGGCAAGCCGCAGGACACGAACTACCACCAGCCCACCGACACGATCGACAACGTGAGCCGGGACGCGATCGACATCTTCGGACCCGCGATCGCCTACTCCGTCCACACGCTCGCCTACGACCTCGCGCCGGCTCCCACGGAGACCCCGACGGAGACGCCGACCTCCACGCCGACCGAGACCCCGACCTCGACTCCGACGGAGTCGCCGACGGACGCTCCCGACGAGCGGAGTCTGACGATCGATCCGACGACGATCGATGAGAACGACTTCGTCTCCGACACCGGCGTCCAGGTCACGGCCACCGGCTGCACGCCGGGGACGACGGCGACGATGACGGTGGATCCGAAGAACGGCACCATCGAGAAGTTCGAGCAGACCGCGACCGTCGACTCCGACGGCGTGGCGAAGTTCGGTGTCCGCGGACTCGATGAGTCGAAGTCGGCCGAGTACGTCGGAAAGTACGACGTCACCGTCGACTGCGAGGGCGGCGACGCCCTCAACGGCTCGTTCGAGGTCGTCGCGGCCGGAGCCGACGATCCGGGCGCCGGCGGCGGTGGCGGGGGAGACCTCCCGCGCACCGGTAACGAGGCTCTTCCCCTCGTCGCCTCGGCCGCAGCGCTCATCGTGCTCGGTGTCGTCATGACCATGGGCGCCCGCCGCAGGAAGGCCGGCAGCCTCGAGTGAGACGGTGAGTCCGGGTCGGCGCGGTCATGACCGCACCGCCCCGGACTGATCCACCCCGAAGCCACGCGGGCCGGTGACTGGACAAGTTCGCCGGCCCGCGTGATCATTCTCTGCCGGCGACCTCATCGTCGTATGCCGGGGCCCGCATCCTTGTCTGCCGGCACGCGCCGAGGCGGCGGGAATCGCACCGTGCGAGCGTGACCCCGGACACGCCCCTCCTCCGCATCTCACGGGCGCTGGTGCGGTCTGACCAGGTGTGACGGTGCTTCTCTGGGCTCGGCGACGCAGGATCCGCCCAGCTTCGCCCGGCACAATGAGGTTCCGTGACCCCTAAGAAGCTCTTCAATTTCTTCGCCGTCGCCGAGGCCATCACGTGGGCCCTCCTGCTCTTCGGCATGTTCCTCAAGTACGTCACCCAGACCACCGAGGTGGGGGTGCGCATCGGAGGCGGAATCCACGGATTCGTCTTCCTCTGCTTCGTCGTCGTCGTCCTCCTCGTCGGCATCTCCCAGAAGTGGAGCATCGGGCGCATCCTCATGGGCCTCGTCTCCGCGGTCATCCCGTTCGCGACGATCCCGTTCGAGATCGCCTCGGCGAAGGCCGGAGCCCTCGACGGCGACTGGGGGCTCGGCCGTGGCGGCCGGGCGCCGCGCGGACCGCTGGAGAAGCTGAGCGCGTGGGCGCTGCGCTCGCCGTGGCTGGCCGCCGGGGTCGGCGCGATCGTCGTCATCGCGGTGTTCTCCGGACTCCTCGTCGTCGGTCCTCCCGGCAGCTGAGCCGCCGCACGATTCCCACCGCCTCGGCGAGTTCCTGACCTGGAACATCTCCGTCCTCTGCGGCCTGGGCAGGCGTCGTGGCCTCCGATAGGGTGGTGAGCACGGGCCGACTACATGCGTCGGCTCGCCTGCATCCCCGTTGAGGAAACGAAAGGCCCGCTCATGGACCTCATACTCGGCGCCGTCATCATCGGCGCCATCGCCATCGTCGTGCTCATCGCACTCGTCGTCATTCTCCGGTCGTACAAGATCGCCTCCCCGTCCGAGGCCCTCATCATCACCGGACGCAACGCCTCGGGAGCGTCCGGGTCGGGACGGATCATCATCGGCGGACGCGCAGTCGTCTACCCGATCGTGCAGAAGGCGTTCATTCTCTCGCTGTCGTCGCGGCAGATCTCGGTCGAGATCGACGGCATCTCGAAGAACGGCATCGCGCTCAAGCTGCGCGGCGTCGCTCAGGTCAAGGTCGGCGGCACCGACGATGACGTGCGCAAGGCCGCGCAGCGCTTCCTCGACCAGCAGGATCAGATCGACCACTACAGCAAGGAGATCCTCTCCGGCACCCTGCGCGCCGTCGTCGGCACGCTCACCGTCGAGCAGATCATCCAGGACCGCGCCTCCTTCGCCGCGCAGGTGCAGGAGGAATCCGCGCACTCGATGAACAACCAGGGTCTCGTCATCGACACCTTCCAGATCTCCGCGGTCGAGGACGAGGGCAGCTACCTGCGCGACTGGGGTCGCCCGCAGGCCGCTGAGGTCGCGAAGAACGCCGCCATCGCCGAGGCGAATGCCTCCCGCGCCGCGGCCGTCGAGGAGGCGCAGCAGAACGAGGAGACGCAGAAGCAGCAGGCGCTGACCGATCAGGCGATCGCCGAACAGCAGCAGCAGCTCGCGCTGCGCCGGGCGGCGCTGAAGGAGGAGGCCGACCAGCGACAGGCGACGGCCGACAACGCCGGACCGCTCGCCGCCGCGGCGGAGAAGCAGAAGCTCCTCGAACGCGACCGGGTCGTGGCGAAGGAGGCCGCGGAGCTGCGTGCCGAACAGCTCGACGCCGAGGTGCGCCGCCCGGCCGATGCCGAGCGCTACCGCCAGCAGGCCGAGGCCGACGCCCGAGCCTACGAGATCGAAGCCCAGGGCCGAGCCGAGGCTGCTGCCGAACTCCACCGCCGGTCGAAGGAAGCCGAAGCCATCCGCCTCGAGGGCCAGGCCGAGGCCGACGCCATCAAGGCACGCGGTGAGGCCGAGGCCGGAGCCCTCGAGGCACAGGCCGAGGCGTACAAGAAGTTCAATGACGCCGCCGTCCTCTCGAAGGTGCTCGAAGTGCTGCCGGACATCGCCGGCGAACTCGTCGCTCCGTACGCGAACATCAAGGACCTCTCGATCGTGTCGACCGACGGCGAGTCGAAGCTCGCGAACTCGGTGTCGAACAACCTCGCCCAGGTGCTCGAGGTCGTCCGCGGGACGACCGGCATCGACCTCACCGACCTCGTCGACAAGGCGCAGGGCGGAGGGTCGGCCTCGGGTGACGGCGACGACGATGCGGACGGTCCGGGCTCGGGTGGTCCGGGGTCCGGCGGTTCCGGGTCGGGCTCTGGTGGATCGGGTGGCCGCGGTCAGGTCATCGAGGGTCGTCTCGCCGACGACACTCCGGCCGCGCGCCGGGAGGCCCGGCGCGAAGCCCGTGACGGCTCCGGCGGTCGCCGTTCGGGCAGCGGAGGAACCGGTGGCCGCGCTGACGGCGGTCAGCGCGACAGCAGTCAGCGTGACAGCAGCCAGTGGGCCGGGTTCGACCCGAAGGACTTCCTCGACCCGGATGGCGGTCTCGACATCCAGCACATCGGCGACGAGGTCAAGCGCGCGACCGGCATCGACGTCCAGGCCTACATCGACGAGGCGCTGCGCCGCCGCGACGGCGGTGCCGCGGGAGGCAGCGCCGGATCGGGCTCCGGTGCGGGCACCGGTTCGGGGCCTGGTTCGGGACCCGCAGGTGGACCGGGGTCGGGACCGACTCCCTCCGGCGGCGGCACTGGTGGCGGTGCGTCCGGCGGCGGCACTGGTGGCGCGACAGGCGGCACTGGTGGCGCGACGGGCGGCACCGGCGGTGCGTCCGACGACGATGAGACCGGCAGCGGTTCGACGTCGAACTGACGTCGGTCGGTCTCCAGCGGAACCTGATCCGCACCGAGGCGGCGCCGCTCGCCTTCCGGTGAGCGGCGGCTCGCCTCCGCTGTGAGGGTCCTCCTCCCCTGCGGGTCATCCGCACTCGAGGACCCTTCACACTGAGGACCTACCACGCTGAGGCTCCTGCGCCCCCGAGGTGGATCCCGCTCGATAATCACGCGATCATCGAGCGGGATCCACCTCGGGGCCGTCGTCATGTCCGCGGGAACCACCTCGTGGCGTAATGTCCGCGGGCACCCAACGGGGACGTCGTCATATCCGCGATCCCCGCTGCGTCCGCGTCCCCCACTGTCCTCCGGCACGTGAGCATTCACTTCAGGCATATTCATAAATACATACGCATATGTTAATGTGAGTGTGAAAGGAGTCCTCATGTCTCATGACCACTCGCACGAAACCGGGTCGCGCAAGCGGCTCGCGATCGTGTTCTGCATCGTCCTGGTGATCTTCGCCTTCCAGGTCTTCGGTTCGATCTGGACCGGCTCGCTCGCCCTGCTCGTCGACACCGGACACAACTCCGTCGACCTCATCGGACTGGGCATCGCGCTGTTCGCCGCGACGCTCGTCGCGCGGCCGCCGAAGGGGCAGAAGACGTGGGGCTTCAAGCGCGCCGAGGTGCTCGCCGCCGGTGCGCAGGCGACCCTGCTCCTCGGCCTCGGCATCTACAGCCTCATCGAGGGTGTGCGCCGCTTCTTCGCGCCGCCCGAGGTGCCCGGCCCCGAACTGCTCATCTTCGGCGTCGTCGGCCTCGCCGGCAACGTCGTCTCGATCCTCATCCTCACCTCGTCGAAGAACTCCTCGCTCAACCTGCGGGCAGCATTCCTCGAGGTCATCGCCGATGCGCTCGGCTCCGTCGCCGTCATCGTCGCCGCGGTCTCGATCTGGCTCTTCGACTGGACCCGCGCCGATGCCGTCGCCGCCCTCGTCATCGCCGCCCTCATCGTGCCCCGCGCGTTCGCGATCCTCAAGGAGACCGGATCGATCCTGCTGGAGTCCGCGCCGAAGAAGCTCGACCTCGAGGCCGTGAAGAAGCACATCGAAGACGTCGATCACGTCGAGGCGGTCCACGACCTCCACGTCACCCGCATCGACTCGAACCTCCCCGTGCTCACCGCCCACGTCGTCCTCGCCGACGAGTGCTTCTACGACGGGCACGCGCCGCGGATCCTCGCGGACCTGCAGGCGTGCGTGGCCGACCACTTCGACGTCTCGATCGAGCACTCGACGTTCCAGTTCGACACGGCGAAGGACGCGGAGAAGGAGAAGCAGACCCACAGCTGAGGCCTCGGCACCGAGGCGGCTGCACCGCAAACCAGAGCGCCCGCTGTTCCCCCGTTGAGCGAGGAGACGGCGGGCGCGGCTGTGCCGGGCTGGGAGGTCAGGGAGTCGGCAGCGGTGCGGCCGCCTCGGCGTGGATCGCTTCGAGCTGGGCGACGATCGCCTCGGTCATCTCGATCGTGTTCGCGTTTCCGCCGAGGTCACGCGGCAGGATCCCCGCCCCGGTGACGTTCTCGACGGCCTGCCGCACCGCGTCGGCCTCGGCGGGCCGGCCGAGATGGTCGAGCATGAGCGCGGCCGAGGAGATCGCTCCGATGGGATTCGCGACCCCCTGCCCGGCGATGTCGGGTGCCGAGCCGTGGACCGGCTCGAACATCGAGGGATGCCTGCGTTCGGGGTTGAGGTTCGCACTCGCGGCGAGTCCGAGGCTGCCGGCCAATGCGGAGCCGAGATCCGAGAGGATGTCGGCGTGGAGGTTCGAGGCGACGACGACGGAAAGCTCCTCGGGGCGAAGGACGAACTTCGCGCTCATCGCATCGACGAGGACGCTCTCGGTCGCGACGTCCGGATAGTCCTCGGCGACGCGGGCGAAGACCTCGTCCCAGAGCACCATGCCGTACTGCTGGGCGTTCGATTTCGTCACGCTCGAGACCTTCTTCACCGGACGGGTGCGAGCGAGATCGAAGGCGAAGCGGATGATCCGCTCGGTCCCCTTCTCCGTGTGGAGGCTCGTCTGCAGGGCGACCTCATTGCCGGGGCCGCGACCGCTCAGATTGCGCCCGCCCATACCCGCGTACTCGCCCTCGCTGTTCTCCCGGACGACGATCCAGTCGAGTTCGGTGTCATCGGCCTTGCGCAGCGGGGATTGGACTCCGGGCAGGAAGGTCACGGGCCGGATGTTCGCCCACTGGTCGAACGGCTGCGTGATCGCCAGGCGCAGCCCCCACAGGCTCGTGTGATCGGGGACATCGGCCGAACCGACGGCACCGAAGTAGATGGCGTCGTGCTTCTGCAGCTCGTCGAGGCCGCCGGCGGGGATGTAGTGGCCGTGCTCGAGGTAGTGCTCCGAGCTCCACGGGTACTCGGTGATGTCGAAGGCGATCGCGCCGTCGGAGAGCTTGGCGACCGTGTCGAGCACGCGCAGTCCAGCGGCGACGACCTCGCCGCCGATGCCGTCGCCGGGAATCGATGCGATGGAGAAGGTCTGGGTATCGGTCATGTCGGTCCTCGATCGTCTGAGGGAGTGGGCTCATTCCATTGAGCGCGTCGACGAGTCATAAGTCCAAGACGAGTTCTCGATTCCATTCATCGGCTCTGCCTATGGTTGGGGGAGTGGCCCCTCCTCTGTTCGGGGGAGCATCCCTGAGTCGCCGAGGCGGGCGGCCGTGTCGAGGAACGCCGCGGCGGCCGGCGTGAGCCCCGCGGGACGGGAGACGGCGGAGACGTGCAGGGCCGGCGCGCCGCGCAGGGGGACCATCTCGACGTCGTTCGCCGCGGCGAACACCTGCCAGGCCGAGGGCAGGACGGCTGAGCCGAGCCCCGCACGGACGAGGGGCAGGATCGATGAGCGATGCGCCACCTCGGCGGTGATGTCGATGTCGATCCCCTCCGCGATGAGCTCATCGACGTAGGCGCGCATGAGCGAGCCCGGGTGGGAGACGATGAAGCGGGTGCCCGCCAGCGCTCTCGGGTCGACCGGCGCTGGTCCGGGAGGCGTCTGCGACCGCGGGCGGGCGAGCATGAGGGGGTGAGCGGTGACCTCGAGGACGTCGAGATCCTTGACCTTCAGCGGCTCGCGGCTGCCGGGGAAGCCGATCTCGGCGCGTCCGTGGCGGACGGCTTCGAGGGTCTCCTCGGCGGTGAAGGTGCCGTCGACGGCGAAGGCGATCTTGGGATGCGCGAGCGTGAAGCTCGCCATCAGCGACGACAGCGGTTCGATGCTCGGCGACGGCATCGCCGCGATCTCGATCCGCCCGGCCTGGAGCCCGCGCAGACGATCGATGTGCGCCTTCGCCGCATCGAGGTCGCGGACCGCGAGCCGCGCCGGACCTTCGAACTCACGTCCGGCCTCGCTCAGGCGCACGGTGCGGCCGATGCGATGGAAGAGCGAGACCCCGAGTTCCCGCTCCAGCCCCTTGATCGTCTGCGACAAGGACGGTTGGGCGACGAGCATGGCCTCTGCCGCCTTCGTGAAGCTGCCGGTGTCGACGACGGCGAGGAACTGGCGGAGCTGACGAATATCCATAGGCCCATGCTATTGGTCTGATCGGAAACAGGCCTTGGACTATATCGGTCCGCTCGGTCACGCTGGACTCACAGCGATGAAAGGACCAAAGACGGTGGATATCTCGCAGGGACGAGGCAACGGCGGCTCGTCGGTTCAGAAGACAGATGTGCGCGAAGCGCTGCTCGGCGGCAAGACCTTCCGCAGCCTGAGCGAGCAGAAGCTCTCTCCACGGGAGGAGCGGTTCGAACGGGCCCGGATGACCTCGGGGTTCATCCTCGCTCCTGCGGTTGCGATCATCTTCGCACTCATCCCGTTCGACCTCACGTATCAGCAGCACATGCTCGCTGCCGTCCTCCTCGGCGTCATCGTCCTCTGGATCACCGAGCCGGTGCCGATCCCGATCGGAGGGCTCCTCGGCGTCGGTGTCGTCGTCGTGCTCGGCATCGTGCCGGCCGCGGACGCCGTCGGACCGTTCGGGTCGTCGACGATCTTCACCTTCATCGGCGCGTTCATCCTCGCGCAGGCGATGCTCCACCACGGGATCGCCCAGCGGCTCGCGCTCACCGTGCTTTCCCTGCCCGGGGTCGGCAGATCGGTGTACCGGGTGATCATCGCCTTCGGTCTCATCACGTGCATCCTCTCCGCGTTCGTGTCGAATACGGCGACGGTGGCGATGCTCATGCCCACCGCGCTCGGCATCCTCGCGGTCATCGCCGAGCTCCTCCAATCGCGCGGCATCGTCAAGCCCGACTTCGACCCGCTGCGGCTGCGGGTGGGAGCGGCGCTGCTGCTCATGCTCGCCTACGGGGCGAGCGTCGGCGGTCTGCTCACCCCGGTCGGGTCCCCGCCCAACCTCATCGGACGCGGCCTCATCGAGGAGGCCACCGGTGAGAAGATCTCCTTCGGTCAGTGGATGGCCGTCGCGTTCCCGATCTGCGTGGCGATGTTCATCGTGCTCGCCCTCGTCCTCCTGCTCCTCAACAAGCCGGAGATCCGCAGGATCGAAGGCGTCGAGGAGTATGTGAAGAAGGAGCTCGCCGAGCTCGGGCCCGTCTCCCGCGCGGAGAAGAACACGCTCTTCGCCTTCGGTCTCACCGTCGTCCTCTGGCTGCTGCCGGCCTTCGCTGCGCTGTTCGCGGGCACCGACTCAGCGATCTACGAGTTCCTCGACTCCCGCCTCGACGAGGGGATCGTCGCGGTCATCGGCGCGTCGCTGCTCTTCATCCTGCCGGTCAACTGGAAGAGGCGCGAGCCGACCCTGACGTGGAGCCAGGCGGCGAAGATCGACTGGGGAACGATCATCCTCTTCGGCTGCGGCATCATCTTCGGATCGCTGCTCGCCGACACCGGCCTCGCCGAGACGATCGGCAACGGGTTCGCGGAGACGCTGGGCGTGACGAGCCTGTTCACCATCACGATCGTCTCGGTGATCCTTGCGATCCTCATCTCGGAGACGACGTCGAACACCGCGGCGGCTGCCGTCATCGTCCCGATCGTCATCCCGCTCTGCCAGGCGGCAGGAGTCGACCCGTTCGTGCCGGCGATGGCGGCGACACTGGCCGCCTCCTTCGGGTTCATGCTTCCGGTGTCGACGCCGCAGAACGCCATCGTCTACGGCACCGGGGCGGTGCCGATCACGAAGATGATCCGCACCGGGTTCACCTTCGACATCGCCGGTGCGATCCTCATCATCGTCCTCGCCCCGATCATGATCAGCGTCGTCGGCCTGGGGCAGTGAGGTCCCCTCGCCGAGGTGGTCCGGCCTGCCGGCGACCGCCTCGGCGAGGAATGACAGCCTCGGCGAGGATTCAGCGCTCCGGGAGGATCTCGATCGACTCGGTGCGGAACTTCTCGAGCTTCGCCGGGTCGATCGTCACCCCGAAGCCGACGGTGTCGGGGACGTCGACGCGGCCGTCGCGCATGACGATCTCCTCCGTGATGTCCTCATGGAAGAAGCGATTCGACCCGGAGATGTCACCGGGCAGGGTGAAGCCCGGCAGCGAGGCCAAGGCGGCGTTGGCCGCGCGCCCGAGCCCGGTCTCGACCATCCCGCCATGCCACACGGCCACGCCGTTGGCCGCGGCGAGGTCGTGGATGCGCTTGGCCTCGATGTAGCCGCCCACCCGGCCGGGTTTGATGTTGATGACGGCCGCTGCCCCGAGCGCGATCGCGTCGGCGGCCGCCTCGGCGGAGACGATCGACTCATCGAGGCACATCGGGGTCTCCATGAGCTTCGCGAGCTCCGCATGCTGGCGGATGTCGGCCTCACCGAGGGGCTGTTCGATGAGGAGGAGGCCGTAGTCGTCGAGACGGCGCAGGTGGGAGGCATCGACGAGCGTGTACGCGGCGTTCGCGTCGACCTGGAACCCGAAGTCGTCGCCGAAGGCCTGACGGACCGCGGCGACCGTGGCGATGTCCTTGCCCGGCTTGATCTTCAGCTTGATCCGCGCATAACCCTCGTCGAGGTAGCCGCCGATGACCCTGACCGTCTCCTCGACGGAGTCCTGGATGCCGACCGACACCCCTGAGGGCACGGAGTCGACGACCCCGCCGAGGTAGGACTTGAACGACTGGCCGGTGAGCTGGAGCTGCGCGTCGATGACGGCCATCTCGAGCGCGGACTTCGCCATCGGATGCCCGATGACATGCCGCAGGTGCCAGCCGACCGTCTCGGCCGTGAGGTCGTCGACGGCGAAGAGGATCGGGGCCAGCCACCGCCGGGTGACGTCGATGCCCGCGGCGACGTACTCGGAGGAGTAGAGCGGGGAGATCATCGCGACCGATTCGCCCCACCCGGTGATCTCGCCCTGAGGGGTGTCGAACCGCGCTTCGACGAGGTAGCAGTCCTTCTCCGTCTCCCGCATGAACGAGGTCTCGAACGGGGTGACGAGGGGAATGGACACCTGGTGAAGGGTGATCGACGTGAGCTTCATCGGCCGCGGCTCCTGCTTCGCAAAAGGGAAAGGTGATCGTCACCACCTTATGCCCCGGCACTGAGGCGGTAGTGCCCCGGGCCGTGGATTGGTACGGTGGGGCGAAGAGGGCACACGACGAAGAGGGGCCCACCGTGAACGACTACCTGCGGAGTCTCACCGCACGCAAGCAGTCATGGTTCGGGCTCAAACTCCCCGTCAAGGCGGCCCTCGCACAGCCGCTGCTCCACCCGCTCATGCGCGCGGTCGCCCCGCACATCGCCGGCATCCGGATCGGTCGGCTGCCCGCCCCGATCGGACTCACCGAGGTGACCGGTCGTGCCGGCGGAGCCTCCTTCGTCCTCGTCGATCCCTTCCGCTGCGAGATCGCCAAGGAGTTCTACTGGGGGAAGGGCCGGCGCACCGAACCCGAGGATGCCTTCGCCCTCGACCTCATGGTCGACCTCAGCCGCGACGCCGAGGTGTTCGTCGACATCGGCGCCTACACCGGGGTCTTCACGATGGCCGTCCTCGCCGCCAACCCCACCGCCGTCGCCCACTCCTTCGAGATCATCCCCGCCGTCGTGGCCGGGCTGGAGAAGAACATCGCGCGCAACCACCTCGGCGAGAGGGTGACCGTCCACCCGACGGGCGTCGGCGCACCGGGCACGACGATGCGCGTGCCCACCGGGGACGGGGGATCGGCGCTGCCGTCGTTCTACGCCGCGAGCATGGACTTCGCCGAAGGCGTCGAAGTCCGCTTCACCTCCCTCGACGAACTGCTCGCCGAACTGCCGGCCGGCACGTCACGGGTGACGGTGAAGATCGACGTCGAGGGAGCGGAGAACGACGTCCTCGGCCACGGGGCGGAGTTCCTCGCCGCCCTGCGCCCGGACATCCTCTGCGAAGTCCTCGACGACCGGGCCCAGCCGGGCGAGCTCATGCGACTGCTCGAACCGCACGGGTACAGCTACTTCCTCGTCGGGTCCGAGGAGCTCACCCACTCCGAGCGCATCGTCCCCGACCCCCACTTCCGGGACTGGCTGTTCACGGTGCAGACCCCGGAGGAGCTGAGCGCGAACGGGTACCCCGTGGCGTGAACGGGCCGGCTTGGCCTGAGGCGTGGGGCCACGGCGGAGGGGCTTGAGCAGTCTGCGCCCATTCGAAGGCGATTGCGCGGAACGTCCATGGTGATATTTCCGCGAATCTCACCCTGAACGTGGCGCAGAATCCAGGGGGCACCCTGAGAGTGGCGCAGAACCAGGCGGTGGCGGCAGCCCGGCCGCCTTCAGCGTCCCAGCTGGTCGGCGATGAGGGCTGCGAGCAGCGCCGTGCGCGGGGCGATCTCGGCGATGAGTGCGTGCTCGTGCTCGGCATGGGCCCCGTCGCCAACGGCACCGAGGCCGTCGAGCGTGGGAATCCCGTCGCCGGCGGTGAAGTTCCCGTCCGAGGCACCGCCGACGGCGACTCCGCGCGGGGCTGCGATCCCGAGTTCGGCGGCGAGTGCCGTCGCCCGGTCGAAGAGGGCCGCCGACTGCTCGGGTTCGAACGGCGGGCGGTTGATCCCGCCGATCACCTCGGTCGTCGACCCGTCGAGCTGCGGGTCTGCGGCGAGTGCTCGGATGGCCGCGTCGACGCGTTCGAGCTCGGCCGCGGTGCGGGCGCGGACATCGACGTCGACGCGCGCCTCGGCGGGGACCGTGTTCGACGTCGTCCCCGCGGAGATCACGGTCGGCACGACGGTGGTGCCCGCCTCGGCGTCGGAGAGACCGGCGACGAGCGGGAGGGTCAGGGCCAGCGCCATCCCCGCGTTGATGCCCTTCTCCGGTTCGAGCCCCGCGTGCGCGGCCCGGCCGCGGAAGACGAGCGTGTAGATTCCGGTGCCCTTCCGCTCGAGCTTGAGCGCACCGTCGGCGCTCGCCTCCATGACGAACACGGCTGCGGCATCGGCCGCCTCGGCGCGGATGAGATCGGACGACGTCACCGACCCCACCTCCTCATCGCCGGTGATGAGGATCGAGAGCCCAGCGAGGCCGTCCTCGCCGAGGCGGTCGCGGAGCATCGCGACCGCGTGGACGCTCATGATCGCCCCGGTGAGCATGTCGAAGCTGCCGGGACCGCGGAGGACGCCGTCGGCGGTGGAGAACGGGAGGCGAGCGAGCGTGCCGTGGGGCCACACGGTGTCCTGGTGGTTGAGGAGGACGACGCGGGGAGGGCTGTCGCCGAACCGCAGGCGCACGTGCGTGACGCCGTCGACGGTGAGGAGTTCCGCCTCGGCGCCGAGGCGCTCGCGCAGGAGCGCGGCGAAGTCGGCTGCCCCGCGCGCTACCGCCACCTTGTCGGCCGACGGCGTCTCGAGCGAGATGACCCGCTCGAGGTCGGCGAGCATGGCCGGAAGGCGATCCTCGGCGCTGCGGACGAGGTCAGAGGGCTGAGTGGCGGAGTTCACAGAGGTCGACATGGGCCCGATTCTAGTGCGGGATCCCGACGGTAACCCGCCCTGTCCGCATCGCGTGCTCAGGCGGCGGCGGTCCTGGCCGGGGTGTCCGGCGGTGTTCGCGCTGAGAGAAGTCACGGAACCGGCGGACACAACCTCTGCAGTGTGTGGTTTGCTTGTCGTATGGGTGAGGCAGTGAGTTCGAAGCGGTACACACCGGAAGAGCGGACCTTGTACCGCGAGAAGCTTGCGGAGAATCTGGAGCTCTTCGACACGTACCTCCGTCATGCCGAATTCAAATCGGCGGGCACGATCGGGCTCGAACTCGAGCTCAACCTCGTCGACGAGGACAATCAGCCGAGCCTGCGGAACAAGGAGGTGCTCGCCGACCTCGATGACGAGTTCCAGTCCGAGATCGGCGGCTTCAACCTCGAACTCAACCATCCTGTCCTCCAGGTCGCCGGGCGCGGTCTGAAGACCCTGGAGTCCGGGGTCGCCGATCGCCTGGCCCGGGCCAAGCGCGCCGCCGAGGCGAAGGGGCTGAAGATCGCCTCGATCGGAACCCTGCCGACGCTGACGACGCAGTTCCTCAGGAACGAGCCGTGGATGACGGAGGAGAACCGCTACGCGGCGCTGAGCAACTCGGTCATCGACGCGCGCGGGGAGTACGTGCAGATCGAACTCGACGGCAAGGAGACGTACCGGCAGGAGTTCTCCGACATCGCCCCGGAGTCCTCGTGCACGTCGATGCAGCTCCATCTCCAGGTCGCCCCGAACAAGTTCGCCGAGGCATGGAACGCCTCCCAGGCGATCGCCGCCGCACAGGTCGCGGTGAGCGCGAACTCCCCGCTGTTCGTCGGCCACAAGCTCTGGCACGAGTCGCGGATCCCCGTCTTCGGCCAGTCGATCGACACCCGCACCCCGGAGCTCGTCACCCAGGGGGTGCGCCCGCGTGTGTGGTTCGGGGAGCGGTGGATCACGAGCGTCTTCGACCTCTTCGAGGAGAACGTCCGCTACTTCCCGCCGCTGCTGCCGGAGATCAAGGACTTCGTCGAATTCAGCGATGCCGATGCCCCGAAGCTCTTCGAGCTCAACCTCCACAACGGCACCGTGTGGCGGTGGAACCGGCCGATCTACGATGCCGGCGACAACGGCGCGCACATCCGGGTGGAGAATCGTCTGCTGCCGGCCGGCCCGACTCCCGTCGACATGGTCGCCGATGCCGCGTTCTACTACGGCCTCGCCGAGTTCCTCGTCGGAGAGAACCGACCCGTGTGGTCGCGGATGTCCTTCGCCGAGGCGCGCGAGAACTTCTTCGCGTGCGCGAAGGACGGCATCACCGCGCGGGTGACGTGGCCGAAGATCGGGCACATCGCCGTCTCCGACCTCGTCATCGACGTCCTCATCCCGCAGGCCCGCCGCGGTCTGCGGCGCCTCAACATCGACAAGGACGTCATCGACGAGTACATGTCGATCATCGAGGGTCGTGCCGAGCGCAAGGCCAACGGTGCGACGTGGCAGCTGCGGATGCTCGACCGACTTGCCCCCGGCAGCCGGAAGAACACCCGCGAACGCGACGAGGGGCTCAAGGCGATGATGGACGCCTACCTGACGAACCAGGAGAGCGGCCGTCCCGTCCACACGTGGGACGTCCCCGCGTGAGGGGTTAGGGCTCGCTGCCCCTCACCTTGCCCTGACGCCTCGACTCCAGGTCGTTCTGGACAGATTTTCGGCTGAATATTCTGTCCAGAACGACCTGAAGTCAGTCCTCCGGAGATTCCTATCTTGCGTATTGTGTTTCGCCGACCTCTACCGCCCGAGGTGAAGACCCTCCGGGCGAGAGCGGAGTTCATTCTCAAACGGTTCGATAGGACGTACCCACCATTGTGGGAGGAGCGCGCCGCTGGACTCAGCGAACGCGAAGCCGACGTGTCGGGCGCGGTGGAAATGATCGTCGAAACGCTCGAACAATGGTCTATGGCACACGAGCTCCCGACTTCCCAAAACTGCAGTTTCGTCAGTTCTGAGGTCGGTGGGCTGGGCGGTGTCGTCACCTCGGCCGAACCTGCTGAACAGAATTTGGTCAGCCGCATGGAGCGACTTCTTGAATGGATCGACAGCATCAATGGCTGAAACGGGCATGCTCCTTCGCTGCGGAATTGCGTGGCCGCCCCGTCCACACGTGGGACGTCCCCGCGTGAGGGGTTAGGGCTCGCTGCCCGACGGGTTTTGAGTTCACTGGCCCCGTTTCTTGCCCTGACGCCTCGACTTCAGGTCGTTCTGGACAGATTTTCGGCTGGCAGGTTCAGGTTTCTAGTGCACCATTGGGGTGTCTTCAGGGTACGCCCGCAAGGAGCATGTCTCCCAGTACCTCTGCCGGAGTCGCGTACTCC
>NZ_JBHTYZ010000006.1:0-167047 GCF_042790515.1 Brevibacterium sp. NPDC056726
GTCTTACCAGAAAAAATTTTCTGGCATCACATTGTTCAAACAAACACGCTATTGGATTCTCAAACCACAAACACACACCCAACCATCACACGAAATGTTTTCCGCGTGATCAACCGGGGGCATCCACAGGCTGCCCGCACTCACACTCTCAACCGTGTTGTGATCCACCGCATCAAACCACTGTTTGTGCTGGTCACACCCGGTGGGGACACCCTTTGATCGTGGTGTTCCCGGTGAGGCGAACGAGATATAACTCTAGACCACTGCAGAGGCTGCCCGCAACTCGTTGGCCCGGATTCGGCCTGTGACAACCGTCACCGCTGTAAACACGCGGGATACGGTGGCCTAATGATCGATCCTGCGGAACCACTGGCCCACCCTCCCATCGCGGTCATCGCCGGCGCATCTGGGTTCGTCGGCCGCTCGCTCCTCGGTCCGCTTGAGGAATGGGGTTACCGGGTGCGCACGATCAGGCGCGGTGCGTCAGCGGACACCACATGGGAGGACCCTGCTGGCATCGCCGCAGCGGTCGATGGAGCCGATCTGCTCATCAACCTCGCCGGCCGCAGCGTCGGATGTCGGTACAACGACCACAACCGGAACGAGATCTGGAACTCCCGCATCCTCACGACCCGAGCACTCCACAACGCAGTCACCGCCGCCTCGGCGCCGCCGCGACTGTGGATCAACGCGAGCACGGCGACGATCTACCGGCACGCCACCGATCGCCCGCAGACCGAATCGACCGGCGAGATCGGGGCGGGCTTCTCCGTCGACGTCGCGACCGGCTGGGAGGCTGAGCTCTTCCGCGGCGATCTGCCGCGCACTCGGCGCGTGGCCGCGCGGATGGCGATCGTCCTCGGTGACGGCGCGGCGCTGACCATGCTCGCGACGGCCGCCCGCTTCGGTGCTGGCGGACCTCAGCTCGAGGGCCGCTGGTTCGGGCATCGGCGCTACCGGGGAATCGGCCCGACCCCGTCGGGACCGACGGTTTGGCGGGGACACGAGCCGACCCATGGTCATCAGCGCTTCAGTTGGATTCACATCGAGGACCTCATCGCCGCCATCCGGTTCATCGATGCGCACCCGGAGCTCTCGGGTCCGATCAACCTCGCGAGCCCCGGCGTCTCGGACAACACGGCACTCATGGCAGCGCTGCGGCGAGCCGTGCGGATGCCGATCGGGATTCCCGCGCCGCGGTGGCTGCTCGAATCCGGAATGCTCGTCCTCCAGCAGGAGTCCGAACTCGTCCTCAAGAGCCGGTGGGTGCTGCCCGAGAAGCTCGAAGCCGCCGGCTTCGACTTCCGCTGGACCGACGTCGGGGCCGCAGTGAAGAGTCTGCTGCGCTGATGACGGGGTGAGGCGATAGCGCTCGGCTCAGGGACGCGCTTCCCATTCCGACGGTTCGCTGAGGAGGACCGCTGGTCACCACGACCCATCTCGCGGGCCTGCGGCTATCGACTCAAAGCGCTCGTCTCGGCCCGTGGGGCACGCCCGCGGTCAGCCGGCGGCCGCCTCGGCGGGGTAGGGCGCTGCCACGCACTCGGTGCAGCGGGGCTGACGACCGGCCGCGGTGCACTCCGCACATCGCAGATACAGCTTGCGGCAGGCGAGATCGGCGCAGTTGACGAACTCCGGAGTCGACTCCCCACATGCGACGCAGCGGCCGATCGATTCGGCGCCGGCACCGAACTCGACGTGCATGCGCTTGTCGAAGACGTAGAGCGAACCGTCCCAGTACCCCGAGTTGCCGAACGTCTCGCCGTAGCGGACGATGCCGCCATCGAGCTGGTAGACCTCGTTGAACCCGCGGTTCCTCATGAGCACGGACAGCACCTCGCAGCGGATGCCGCCGGTGCAGTAGGTGACGACGGGCTTGTCCTTGAGGTCGTCGTACTTGCCGGATTCGATCTCGGCGATGAAGTCGCGCGTCGTCTCCGTGTCGGGCACGATCGCGTCCCGGAACTTCCCGATCTGCGCCTCCATCGCGTTGCGTCCGTCGAAGAAGACGACCTCGTCGCCGCGCTCGTCCATGAGCTTGTGCAGAGCGCCGGGTTTGAGGTGGGTTCCCCCGCCCTGGACGCCGTCGGCGGTCACCGTGATCTCGTCGTCGGTGCCGAACGTCACGAGTTCGGGGCGGACCTTGACGCTCAGCCGCGGGAAGTCATCGCCCTGCCCGTTCGACCATTTGATGTCGGCTCCCCGGAACGGCTCGTACGACTTCGTCGCCCGCACATAGGCCTTGACCTCGCCGATGTCACCGCCGAGCGTCGCGTTGATCCCGTGCTCCGAGATGATCACGCGTCCCTTGAGACCGAGGCTCTCGGCGAGGGTGTGCTGCCAGAGCCGGACGGCCTCGGGGTCGGGCAGCGGCGTGAAGACATAGAAGAGCACGATTTTGGGAGTGGCCATGACCCCCATTCTATTTCGCGGCCCGGTTTCCCTGCCACAGCGGAGGTCGTCACCCTGCTGGCGAAGCTCACCGCGACCGTCTTCGCCGAGGTGGCGCACCGTGACAGCGTCACGGAAGCATGCGTCGACGCCCTCGCCGAGGCGGCCCCTCCCCCGGGCGGGCGCGCGGGACGAACTCGGCCCGGATAAGATGGACGCTGAGCTCCGTGTCGTACGAAAGGGCCACCCAGAGGACATGTCTGAAAACCTCATCTCCGCGAATTCCGAGTCTGCTCGCGCGGACGATGCCCAGGAGGTCGATCAGACCTCGAAGAAGGTCAAGGAGACGGTCGAGTTCGCCACCGCGAACCCCGACGTCGACCAGCCGTTCGCCGAACTCGGCCTCAAAGCCGACGAATACGCCCGGATCAGGGAGATCCTCGGCCGTCGCCCCACCTCGGCGGAATTGGCGATGTACTCCGTCATGTGGTCCGAGCACTGCTCGTACAAGTCCTCGAAGGTCCACCTGTCGAAGTTCGGTGACTACGTCACCGACGACATGAAGAAGCACCTGCTCGTGGGCATCGGCGAGAACGCCGGCGTCGTCGACATCGGCGACGGCTGGGCGGTGACCTTCAAGGTCGAGTCGCACAACCACCCGAGCTACGTCGAACCCCACCAGGGCGCGGCCACCGGCGTCGGCGGCATCGTCCGCGACATCATCTCGATGGGCGCCCGCCCCGTGGCCGTGATGGATCAGCTGCGCTTCGGTGCGATCGACCACCCCGACACCTCCCGCGTCGTCCACGGCGTCGTCGCCGGCATCAGCCAGTACGGCAACTCCCTCGGCCTGCCCAACATCGGCGGCGAGACCGTCTTCGACTCCGTCTACCAGGGCAATCCCCTGGTCAATGCCCTGGCCGTCGGCGTTCTCCGGCATGAGGACATCCGCCTGGCCAACGCCTCCGGCAAGGGCAACAAGGTCGTCCTCTTCGGCGCCCGCACCGGCGGCGACGGCATCGGCGGAGCCTCGATCCTCGCCTCCGAATCGTTCGACGACACGAAGCCCTCGAAGCGGCCCGCCGTCCAGGTGGGCGACCCCTTCGCGGAGAAGGTCCTCATCGAATGCTGCCTCGAGCTCTTCCGCGCCGGCGTCGTCGAGGGCATCCAGGACCTCGGCGCCGCGGGCATCAGCTGCGCGACCTCCGAGCTCGCCTCGAACGGTGACGGCGGCATGCACATCGCCCTCGACGACGTGCTCCTGCGCGATGACACCCTCACCCCCGAAGAGATCCTCATGTCCGAGTCGCAGGAGCGGATGATGGCCGTCGTCCGGCCCGACCGCCTCGACGACTTCATGAAGATCGTCGAGAAGTGGGATGTCGAGACCTCCGTCCTCGGCGAGGTCACCGACACCGGTCGCCTCATCATCGAATGGCACGGCGACGTCATCGTCGATGTGCCCCCGCGCTCGGTCGCCCACGACGGACCCGTCTACAACCGTCCGATGACCGAGCCCTCCTGGACCGCCGAGGTGGCCGCGAACTCCGTCGAGACCGCCGGCCTGGTCACGCCCACCACCGATGACGAGCTGCGGACGACCGTGCTCGAGCTCGCGGCCGCGCCGAACCTCGCGTCGAAGGAGTGGATCACCACCCAGTACGACCGCTACGTCCAGGGCAACACCGCCCAGGCCTTCCCCGACGACGCCGGCGTCATCCGCGTCGACGAGGAGTCCGGCCTCGGTGTCGCCATCGCGACGGACGCCAACGGCCGCTACGGCTACCTCGACCCGGCCCGCGGCGCCCAGCTGGCGCTGGCCGAGGCCTACCGCAACGTCGCCACCGCAGGGGCCATCCCCCGCGCGGTCACCGACTGCCTCAACTTCGGTTCGCCCGAGGACCCGGAGATCATGTGGCAGTTCGCCGCCGCAGTCGAAGGCCTCGCCGAGGCGTGCCAGGACCTGGGCATCCCCGTGACCGGCGGCAACGTGTCGCTGTACAACCAGACCGGCGGCGTGGCCATCCACCCGACCCCGGTCGTCGGTGTGCTCGGCGTCTTCGACGACGTCGCCCGTCGCACCCCGAGCGGCTGGAGTGAGCCGGGCCAGACGATCTACCTGCTCGGCACCACGGAGGCCGAACTCGACGGTTCGGCGTGGGCCGATGTCACGGCCGGCCACCTCGGCGGCGTTCCCCCGCAGTACAAGCCGGAGGCCGAACGCGAACTCGGTGAGATCCTCATCAACTCCTCGCGCGACGGCATGGTCGATGCCGCCCACGACCTCTCAGAGGGCGGCCTGTCCCAGGCGCTCGTCGAGGCGAGCCTGCGGTTCGACACCGGGGCGCGCATCTGGCTCGACGAACTCTGCGAACGCGACGGCATCGACGTCTTCACCGCCCTGTTCTCCGAGTCGACGGCACGGGCGATCGTCGCCGTGCCGCGGTCGGAGGAGGTCCGGTTCAAGGACATGTGCACCGCCCGCGGCTTCCCGTTCATCCGCATCGGCATGACCGACACGGGCGACGGTGAGCCGCAGCTCGAGCTCGTCGATCACTTCTCGATCGGCCTCAACGAACTCCGCGACGCTCACGAGAAGACCCTGCCGGAGCACTTCGGCTGAGGTGAGATCGGCAGGGTTCGGCCCGCTGGGCTAAGCAGCGGCCAGCCCAATGCGCTGAGCAGGGTTCGGCCTCTGCGCTGAGCAGCGAAGGAGCCGCGTGGTCATCCACGCGGCTCCTTCGTGTCTGTCTGGGACCTTTCCTGGCTCGGCGGCGACTGCTGTTCAGTGCCGCGGGCGACGCGGCGGGTCGCCGGCTCCGTGCTGGCCGTCGTAGCGCTGGTTGGAATCGCGCTGGCCGTAACCGTACGGCTGACCTACTGAGTTCGGGTCGGACGTCTGCGGGGAGCCGTGGGCATCGTGCGCACCCGCCGCCTGCTCGCTCGACTGCCCTGTACCTGGGTGCTGGGCGAATGGATTCTGGGCACAGGGGCGCTGCGCGTCCGGATAGGCTGCTCCCGAGTGTTGCCCGCCGTGATTCGGTGCGCCCGAATACTGAGCGTTCTGGTCGGGGGCATACGGATACTGGGCGCCTTGGTTGGGGGCGCCCGGGTACGGGCCACTCGAATGCTGTCCGCCGTAGTTCGGGGCTCCTGGGTGCTGTCCGCCCGAGAACTGGTCACCCCAGCTCTGCGCTCCCGGATACTGCGTTCCCGCGAACTGCGCTCCCGAATACTGACCGCCCGCCGCCGGTCCCGGCTGCTGCCGTCGACGCTCTCCGAGGGCCGGCTGAGCGACGACGGGCACCGACCCGCCGCGCAGGCGACCGCAGACGTGGAGCAGACCGAGCGCGGCGAAGAGCAGGAGAAGCGCGAGCACCTGCGGGACGACTGCAATGACACCGAAGGCCGGTGCCTGGAGAGTGATGACGTACTGGACGACCGCGACGACGACGGCGGAGACGACAGCGAGACCCACAGCGACGAGGTGGACCCACCATGCTCGGTTGCGGACGATGTTCCAGGCGATGAGCAGAGCGGCGGTCACGACCATCGAGAAGGCGGCGAAGACGAACGAGAACAGCGAGTAGTCCATGTTCATCCGATAGACGTACTCCGTGATCAGCCGCGACAGCACCGGCGGCACCGTCATGCCGAGGATGACGGCGACGAGATAGATGCCGCCGCCGATCATCCGTCGCACCCAACTCGTGTTGCGCACGAGGAGGAAAGCGAGAACCCCGACGAGGCAGGCGATGATGCCGGCGATGAGCACCACCACAGAATAGAGCGCGGCGAGATCCGGGAGCCCGTCGGCGATCGACGTCGAATAGAGGAACGGCAGCATGATGATCGCCGGCAGTCCGTCGATGAGGATCGACACCCAGAACACGATCCGCGCGCGCCATCCGGGGTCGACGGCGGCCGACGCCGCTGCCGGGCGCTGCCCTCCCTGAGACCATTGGTCACCGGGACCTGTTCCGGGTTGATGCTCCGGCACGTGACCGGGAACTCCGACATTGCGCACATACGGCTGACCGCGGTTCTCGGGCGGCATCGGGCCGGGCCACTGCTCACTCATGCCGCCACTCTATGCGCACATGGGGTTCCGGGGCGGCAGATCACCGGAAAACTCTAGGCCCCGGTGCCGAGCTCCTCGTCGAGGCAGTCGGTGAGCGTGGGCTGCGCGAACTGATACCCGGTCTCCTCGAGCTTCGTCGGCATGACCTTCTGGTCGGCGAGCGCAAGCTCCCTGGCGCCGTCGCGTCCGAGGACGAGTTCGGTGACGAATCCCGGCGTCGGGATCACCGCGGGGCGGTGCAGGTGGGCGGCGAGCGCCTCGGCGAACTCCTTCTGCGTGACCAGGTGCGGGGCCACTGCGTTGACCGGGCCCCGCACATAGTCGGTCAGCGCCGCATGGACGTAGGACCGGGCAAGGTCATCGAGCGAGACCCATGCCAGCCCCTGATCACCGCTGCCCAGCCGCCCCCCGGCACCGGCGAGATAGAGCGGCGCCTGCACCCTGAGGAACCCGCCGAGGGTGGTCAGCGCGATGCCCGACCGGATCGAGACCCAGCGGATGCCCGCCTCCTCGACGCTCGCCGCCGCAGCCTCCCAGTCCCCGCACAGCTCGGCGAGGAACCCCTCACCGAAGGGCGCGGACTCATCGACCGGGCGCTGCGCCTCGGCGCCGTAGGCCCCGACGGCCGAGGCACAGACGAACACCTCCGGCCGCTTCGCCTCCGGCAGCGCCTTCATCGTCTCCGCGAGCAGCATCGTCGAATCGAGGCGGGAGGAGCGGATCTCCTCCTTGGCCTTCTTCGTGAACCGGGTCGCGATCGACTTCCCGCCGAGGTGGACGACGGCATCGGCCCACGCGAGGTCGCGGGGGTTGATGATCCCGAGCTCGGGATCCCAGTGCACTTCGTACTCGAACTTCGGGGTCCGCCGGACGAGGAGGCGGACGAAGTGGCCGGCGGTCGAGAACAGCGCGGCGACCTGCCGACCGACGAGCCCGCTGCCGCCGCCGATGAGGATGTGCTTGGGCGTGCTCGACCGCAGCAGCGGCGCGTTCATCCGCTCGAGGAACGCGAAGTCCATGAGGAGCCTGCGCTGGCGGGCCTCGAACGTCGCCTGCAGATAGTGGCTCATCGCGCGGTCGATGGTCTCGAACCCCTGAGGCGTCATCGAGAACTCGATGGTGTCGGAGATCTGCGAACCGCCGGCCTCCGAGGTGAACTCGTGGGTGTGCTTCCACTGGCTCAGCGGACCCTTCATGAGCTCGTCGACGAAGGAGAAGCGCGAGGGCCCCTCGGAGTGCACCGCGGTGAACGGGCGCCGCACGAGTCCATAGCTGCCGGGCAGGCTCGCCTTGATCTGGGCGACCGACCCGGGCGCGAGCGGCGGATAGCCCTCCTCGACGATCTCCTGCGCCCAGTGCGGTGAGACGCGGGTCAGCGCTCCGGGTCGTGCGTGCCAGTCGTATGTGGTCTCGGCGGCGAGCGGGACTTCCGAGGTCCACTCGAACTTGGTCATGGCTTCCCTCCTGTTCCTTCCGATGATGCCACCCCAAGCTCAAAGTGCGATCCACAACGCGCGGAATGGTGAGTGAATGGGAAGCGGCCGGCGACCTCACCGCCGCGGCAGTGCCGTCACCGGCCGCATCCCTGCCTCATTCGGCGGGGATCTTCCCGTAGCGGAACGCCGACCAGAAGTCACCGCGCACGTACCCGGTCTCGACCACCGGGTCGAAGTCCCAGTGCCGGACCCGACCGATCCGCAGCGCATCGGCCACGAGCTGCCGGCTCCGCTGGGAACCGAGCACGCGATCTTCGACCTGGCTGAGGTCATAGCGCGCGGCGATCTCCGCCCGCAGCTGCGCGTGGACGCCCGCGTAGGCGGGATCGGCGGCACGGCTGTCGAGTTCGTCGGGGTCGGCATCGAGGTCGAAGAGCAGGTCGGGGTCGCCGGGGCACACGGTGAGCTTGAGCGGTCCGCGGACGATCGTCACCTGCGGTCGGCGGGTGCCTTCGGCGAAGTACTCGATGACGATGTCGCGTTCCGCAGGCCCTGACTCCCCCGCCGTCTCCCGGCGCGCCGTCTCGAGGAGGGAGACCCCGCTCAGCCCCTCGTCGACGTCGCTCACCCGCACCCGCGGCACGGCCGCGACGTCGTCGGCGTCCGCGGACTGCGCGGCCCCTTCGCCGCCGGGGTCCCGCCCCGCCGGGTCGCCGGCGAGCGCCCCGGTGCGTGCGATCTCGAGCAGCGTCGGGGCGAGGTCGATGAGCGAGACCGGCGTCGTGTACCGTCCGGGGGCGACCACTTCGGCGGGTCCGGAGATGATGAGCGGGACGCGGGCGGACTGCTCGTATGGGGACATCTTGTACCACAGCCCCTTCTCCCCGAGCATGTCCCCGTGATCGCTGACGACGATGACCACGGTGTTCTCGGCCAGGCCCAGCTCCGCCAACCGAGTCGTGATCCGTCCGATGTGGTCGTCGACATAGCTCACCGCGGCGAAGTACGCGCGCCGGGCCCGTCGGACCTCCTCGAGCGTCGGCTCCCTATCGTCGAATCCGCACATCGTCCGCAGCCGGTGGGTGTGCGGATCGGCGGCCGCGTCGGGGACGGCGGGGTGGGCCGGGTCGGGGATGGCCGCCTCGGCGAAGCGGTCCCAGTGCTCCCGGGGCGGCTCGTACGGGTCGTGCGGGTGGATGAACGAGGTGACCATGAGGAACGGGCGGTCCTCCCCCGCCGCCTGGTTCGCCCGCTTCCGATCGCTGAGGTGGCGCAGGGTGCGGAAGAGCACCTCGTCGTCGAAGTCCTGCTGGACGTTCGCCGTGGCCGCACCGGCGGTGAACACGGGATCGGCGGAGTGGTACCACTGGAGCCGCTCCGCCAGCGGCCGGGTCCAGTCGGGGACCATGTCGAGGTCGGCCGGGTAGACGTCGGTCGTCAGCCGCTCCTCGAAGCCGTGGTGCTGGTCGGGGCCGATGAAGTGCATCCGGCCGATGAGCGCGGTGTGGTAGCCGAGCTTGCGGAGCCAGTGGGCGAACGTCGGCACCGAGGCGGCGAAGTCGTCGCCGTTGTCGAGGCAGTCGATCTCCGAGGGCAGGCGCCCGGTCATCATCGCCGCCCGGGACGGCGCGCAGAGCGGGGTCGCGCAGTAGGCGCGGTCGAAGACGGCGCCGGCGGCGGCGAGCGCGTCGATGTTGGGGGTGCGGGCGGCATCGCTGCCGTAGGCGCCGAGGGCGTCGGCCGCCATCTGGTCGGCCTGGATGACGACGATGTTGGGCGGTTGCATACTGGGGTCACGTCCTTGTGTGTCAGGGCGCGACCGTCCGCGGGCGCGCCGGATCTAAGGTGGCGGTGAAGCCTGAGTGAAAGGGGTGCGTGATGAGCTCATGCTGCGGTCCGTCGCGAACATCGCCGTCCGCTGCCGGTGCGCCGCGGCAGACCCCACCCGAGGTGGGCGTTCGCGCAGAAGAAACCCCCGCCGAGGTGGCTGTGCCGGGCCGGAATGCGACCGAACGCGCGGGGCTCATCGACGACGCGGGGCTCATCGCGGGTCTCGCCGCCTCCGCACCGAAGGACCTGCGCCTCATCGGACTGCCCGGCGGCACGTTCCGCATGGGCAGCGAGGACGCCCTCGCCTACCCCGCCGACGGTGAGGGTCCCGTGCGTGCGGTCGCCGTCGACCCGTTCGCGATCGCGGCGACCACGGTCACCGTCGCCTCCTTCGCCGCGTTCGTCCTCGCCACCGGGCACCGCACGGAGGCGGAGGTCCACGGCGATTCGCTCGTCTTCACCGGTCATCTCGCCGAGGCGGTCCCTGCGCAGTCCCCGGCCGTGGCCGCGACCCCGTGGTGGCGTCAGGTCGCGGGCGCCACATGGCTGCACCCGGCAGGTCCCGGTGCCCCTCAGTCCAGTGTCGCTCAGTCCGGTGTCGCTGGGCGCACCGGCGGAGCAGCCGCGGTCGGACGAGTGGAGGGTCATGGGCCCATCGTCGCACTCCCCGACCATCCCGTCACGCATGTGACGAGACGTGACGCCGAGGCCTACGCCGCCTGGGTCGGCGCCCGCCTGCCGACCGAGGCCGAATGGGAGTACGCCGCCCGCGGCGGACTCGACCAGCAGCCCTACCCGTGGGGGTCGGTCCGCGAACCGGGCGGCGTCCCGCAGATGAAGACCTTCGTCGGCACCTTCCCCGACGGTCCCACCGAACCGGTCGGCACCGTCGCCGCCGATGCCTTCGCACCCAACGGCTTCGGGCTGCACAACATGACCGGCAATGTCTGGGAGTGGACGAGCGGAGTCTTCGCACCCCACGACGACCGCGCCGTCCTGCGCGGCGGCTCCCACCTGTGCCACGCCTCCTACTGCCGCCGGTACCGCACCTCGGCGCGCACCGCGGTCACCCCCGACACGTCACTCGCGCACACGGGGTTCCGACTCGCCCTCACTCTCTGAACGATCTGCCCGGTGCGGGCGGAGGGACCCGGCGACCCCCGGCTCGGCGCCGGTGGTCGACGTCTGCGGCTTTGACGCTGACGACAATTCCTATGCGCCGTGCATATAATTGCCCGCATGACCTCACAGCACACGCCGGCCATCGAGGCCGCGATCAGCGAATGGCACGCGGCGGTGAACTCGGGTGACCGCGCCCGCTGCGTCCGAGCCGTCGGAGACCCCATCGTCGTCCTCGGCCCCAAGGGCGCTGGCCCGATCACTCCGGCGGAGTTCGCCGATTGGGTGGACCGCTCCGGCATCCGGATGACCCCGCGATCATGGCACCCGATCAGCGAACGCCTCATGGTCGTCGAGCAGGAGGCGACGTGGCCGCAGAACCCGACTCCGACCCGGGTGGCCACCGTCTTCCGCATCAGCGATGCCGCACGGGGCACCGTCGTCACCGCGGCGCTCCGTCAGCCGAGTCTCCGGTCTGCCCTCGACCTTGCCTTCATCTGCCGGGAGATGGCGGCCACCGACCACACCGCCGACCCGCTCGCATGAGCGCCGACCATCCCGGTCGGGCGCTGTTCGCGTTCGTCCGTCGCTTCGGCCAGCTGCCCGGCCATGAGACCGCCACGGCGGCGCAGGGCCGACTCGCCCTCGTCGCCGAGGCGGTCGATGCCCTGACGTCGCGCGGTGCCGATGCCACGGTCAACGCGGTGGCATCGCACCTCGGAATCGATCAGTCCGGAGCTTCGCGCCTGCTGAGAACGGCGACCGAGGCAGGTGTCGTGCGCACCGCAGTCTCCTCCGCCGACGGGCGACGGCGCACCTCGGTCCTCACGCCCGCTGGGGAGTCGAGGCTCGCCGAGGCGCTCGCCTGGCAGGATGAGATCCTCGCTCGTCTCACCGCTCAGTGGCCCGATGACCGCCGGGCAGGCTTCATCGCCGACCTCGGCGAGATCGTCGCCGCGGCGGACCGCCTCGGGCTCTGACGCTGCGGAGGAGATCGCAGCGGTCAGGGCGCCCTCGTTGACCACCGTGGCGTCGCCGAGACCTCAGTCACGCGGACGGGCCTCCGGCTCACCCCCGGTCTCCACGGCACCGCTGAGGCGGGACTGGGCAGCCGCCTCGGTGGGGTCGGAGTCGGACCCTGCGGCCGCCTCGGCGGGGGTGTCCGTCTCACTCTCCGATGAGTCCGCGGTCTCCGGGGTCCACCCGTCGGCCCACTGACCGGTCTCGTAGTCGTAGCCGACGGGTGCCCCGTCCTCGTCGGTGCGCTGGTACCAGTCGGTGTAGTCCTCGTGCTCGGAGTCGATGTCGCCGTTGGCCCCGTCCCCGGGTTCGGTCGGCACGACGTGGAGGGCGAAGTTGTCTCCGTAGGTCTCCGCGCCGGCGACGACGGCATTGTCGACCGCGTTCTGCGCGTATTTGCGGCGCAGGGCGATCGGGTCGGTGCGCAGCTCCTTCACCCACGCGACGATGATGAGGATCATGACGAGGGCGAACGGCACGGCGGTGACGATGACGAGCTGCTGGAGGCCTTCGAGGGCGCTCGCGTTGCCGAGGAGGAGCATGACGACGGCGATGCCCGACATGACGAGGCCCCAGAACACGACGACCCACTTCTTCGGCGTCTGGTCGCCGCGGCTCGTGAGCATGCCCATGACCACCGACGCGGAGTCGGCGGAGGTGATGAAGAAGATCGCGAGGACGACGATCGCGACGGCCGGCAGCCAGCCGATGCCCGGCAGGTTGCCGATGAGGGTGAAGAACACCTCGGGGGCCGCCATCGTCTCGGTGAACCCGGCCGCGCCTTCCCGGTACATCCAGATCGACGTGCCGCCCATGATGCCGTACGCGACGAAGAGGAGGGTCGAGGGGATGAAGATCGTGCCGAGGATGAACTGGCGGATGCTGCGGCCGCGGGAGATCCGGGCGATGAACGTGCCGACGAACGGCGACCACGAGATCCACCACGCCCAGTAGTAGACGGTCCACACCGACTGGAACTCCTGCGTCTCCGATCCCCACGACAGGGACCGGCCCATGAGGTCGAAGAACGAGCCGAGGTACTCCATGAGCGCCGAGGGCAGCAGGTTGAGGAGGAAGAGGGTGGGGCCGAGGAAGAGGACGAGCGCGACGATGCCGACCGTGAGGACGATGTTGATCGACGAGAGGTAGCGGATGCCGCGGGAGACGCCGGAGACCGCGGAGATGATGAAGCCAACGGTGAGGATGCAGATGATGATGACGAGCATCGTGTTCGTCATCGGGCCGGCGCCGGACACGATCGTCACACCGGTGCCGATCTGCATCGCGGCGATGCCGAGTGCGGCCGCGGTCCCGAAGAGGGTGGCGACGATCGCGAAGATGTCGACGAGGCGGCCGGCGAAGCCCTCGGTCTGGCGCTTGCCGAAGAGGCTGCGGAAGATCGAGGAGAGGAGGAGAGAGCGGCCGCGGCGGTAGGCGGCGTAGGCGATCGCCCCGCCGACGAGGGCGTACATCGCCCACGCGTGGAAGCCCCAGTGGTAGTAGGTCTGGGCCATCGAGCCGTGGAGGGCTTCGATGGTCTCCGGGTCGTTCGTCAGCGGCGGTGGGGTGATGAAGTAGGTGAGCGGCTCGGAGGGGCCGAAGAAGAGGACGCCGATGCCGATGCCGGCGGCGAAGAGCATCGCGACCCACGCGAACGTGCTGAACTCCGCCTTCTCCCCGTCCTTGCCCAACGGGATCCGCCCGTACGGCGAGAACGCGATGATGAGGAGGGCGACGAGGACGACGATCGCGACGAGGTTGAAGAACCAGCCGACGTTGAGCGTCGACCAGTCGAAGGCGGCCTTCGCGACGGTGGAGACGCTGCCGGGGTCGGCGATGCCCCAGATGACGAACGCGACGGTGAGGCCGCCGGCGATCGCGAAGATCACCTTGTCGATCGAGTACCGGCGCCGCTGTTCGTCGATCGCGATGCCCGGCACGAGGATCGGGTGGATGTCGTGCGGGTACTGGGTCGACGTCTCCTCGTCCATACCGTCTGCCGGCGCCGAGGTGGTGCCGCCTGCCGGTTTGGGGCGTGCGTAGTCGAGGGCGCCGAGGCCCTTGCCGGCATCCCGGCTCACCCGTTTGGCGTCGCGGCCGACCCGTTTGGCGTCGGCTCTGATCCGTTCGCGGGAGGCGCGGCGGGCCGGGGTGCGCAGCGACAGGGAGTGCTCGGGCGGCGCGTCGGCTGGCGTGGTCGCGGGCACGGCCTCAGTGTCAGGTGCGGTGTCGGGCGTGGTGTGACGGTCGTCGGTCGAGTCGCGGGACAAGACGATGGGCCTTTCTCAGTGGTCGGTCTCGGGGACGGGAGGTAGATGTGGTCCGGTGGTGGGCTGTGATCCGGTGGTGGGTCTGCTCTGCGGCAGCGCGTTCGGCAGCTCAGCTCGGCGGGTCAGCGGCGTTCGGGGGGCGCGGGAACGCTGGTCGCCGGAGTCGTGGCCGGCGGGGAGGAATACGGCGCTCCGGCGCACTTCGTCTGCGTGGGGCGGTTGTCGGGCGGTCAGGGGTCTCCACCGCTCGAGCAGATGCCTGCCGGCTCCCGCCGCCGCGGGGAATGCCGTTGCGGGGGCTGCCGATGCGGCCGATGCCGCTGCCGGGATTGCCGCTGCCGGGATGGCGTTTCCGGGGTCGTTCGACCACGGCGGTGTGATCTCGAGCTCCTGGAACTGCCCATGGTGTGGGAGATTAACAGCTTCTGCGAACCATCTCAAAGGGACATCGTCATCCAGCGAAACGGCAATCACTCCTGCCGGAATGCAGCGCCCGCACCTGTTCGAACGCAGCGCGCGCTCCTGCCTGAATGCAACGCGCTCCGCTGACCGGCACGGTCGGTGATGGAAACCGTGCTGGTCAGCGGAGCGTCAGTCGAGGAGCGCGCCGGACCTCAGTTGAGGAGTGCGCGGTCGCCGAGCGAGGCGCCCTTGAGCTTCGAGAACTCCCCGAGCAGGGCCTCGACCGTCAGCGTCTTCTTCTTCTCGGCGTCGGCTTCGTAGATGATGCGGCCCTCGTGCATCATGATGAGCCGGTTGCCGAGCGAGATCGCCTGCTCCATGTTGTGGGTGACCATGAGCGTCGTCAGCCCGTCGGCGGCGACGATCTTCTCCGTCAGCTCCGTCACGAGCGCCGCCCGCTGCGGGTCGAGGGCAGCGGTGTGCTCGTCGAGGAGGAGGATCCGCGGTTGCGTGAACCCAGCCATGAGGAGGCTGAGCGCCTGCCGCTGCCCACCGGAGAGCAGCCCGACCTTCGTCTTCAGGCGGTTCTCCAACCCGAGTTCGAGGGTCGCGAGTTCGGTCCGGAAGCGCTCCCGCCGCGCCGAGGTGGTCCCCCGCCCCAACCCACGGGACCGTCCGCGCTTGAGCGCGAGCGAGAGGTTCTGCTCGATCGTCAGGTCGGGTGCGGTCCCGGCCATCGGATCCTGGAACACGCGCCCGAGGTAGGCGGCCCGGCGATATTCGGGCTTCTTCGCCACCTCGGCGCTGTCGATCGTGATCGATCCGGAATCGATGGGCAGTCGACCGGAGATCGTGTTGAGCAGGGTCGATTTGCCCGCCCCGTTCGACCCGATGACGGTGACGAAATCGGATTCGGCGAGGGTGAGCGAGAGGTTCTGCAGCGCTTTGCGCTCATTGACGGTGCCGGGGAAGAAGGTCTTCGAGATCGCGTCGATCGTCAGCATGGCTCAGCCTTCCTTCACGGTCGAGGAGCGCGGACCGGCAGTCCCCGCGGAGACGCCGCCCTGTGCGGCATGGACGACGGCCGGATCGTCGGTCGTGCCCTCGGGCAGCTTCGCCGGAGCCCGGTTGCCGCGCGAGCGCAGGGACGGGATCCGCTTGAGGAAGCCCCACCGCGGCAGCAGGAGCGCGACGATGACGAGCAGTGCGGTCGTGAGCTTCATGTCATCGGTGTTGAGGCCCGCGCGCAGCGCGAGGAAGATGATGATGCGGTAGATGACCGACCCGAGGATCGCGCCGAGGCTGGCCATGACGATGTTCCGGTTGCCGAAGATCGCCTGGCCGAGGATGACCGAGGCGAGACCGACGAGGATGAGGCCGATGCCCATGCTGATGTCGGCGAACCCCTGGTACTGCGCGATGAGCGCGCCGCAGAGGGCGACGAGTCCGTTCGACAGCGCGAGCGTGAGCATCGTCGTGTTGTCAGTGTTGACGCCGAGGCTGCGGATCATCTCGCGGTTGTTGCCGGTGGCCTGGATGGCGAGTCCGAGGTCGGTGGTGAGGAACCAGTCGACGAGGAACTTGAGCACGAGGACGAAGGCGATGAGGATCGCGATCGACACCCATGTCCCCAGCCACATGTTCGCCCGCAGCGGGGTGAAGACGGTGTCCTCGCGCAGCAGGGAGAGGTTGGCCTGTCCCATGATCCGCAGGTTGATCGACCACAGGCCGATCATCGTGAGGATGCCGGCGAGCAGTCCGTCGATGCCGCCCTTCGTGTGGAGGAGGCCGGTGATGAACCCGGCGATGAGGCCGGCGCCGACGGCGGCGAGCGTCGCGAGGAACGGGTTGACCCCGGCGATGATGAGGGAGGCCGCGGTGGCGCCTCCCGTGGTGAAGCTTCCGTCGACGGTGAGGTCGGGGAAGTTGAGGACCTTGAAGGTGAGGTAGACACCCAAGGCCATGGCTGCGTAGATGAGCCCGAGCTCCAGCGCTCCGTACATTGCTGTCCGATCAGATCGTCAGGGCATCGCCCTGGTTGCCGTGCCGCCCGGGGACTCGTCCCGGGCGCTGCGCAGGCGGCTCACGCCGCCTGCGGTTGGTGAGAGGGTTGGTGGGAGGGAACACGACGCGGGTCTGCGGTGAGCACTCACCGCAGACCCGCCTCGGCGTCATTCGATGACTTTGTCGGCTTCGTCGATGAGGGTCTGCGGGATCTCGACGCCCTGCTTCTTCGCCGCTTCGGGGTTGACGACGAGCTCGAGGGTCTCGCTCGTCTCGACCGGCATGTCCGCCGGCTTCGCCCCGTCCTGGAGGATCTGCAGCGCCATCGCGCCGGTCTGCTCGCCGAGCTTCGTGTAGTCGATGCCGCGGGTGATCGCCGCGCCCTGTTCGACCTGTCCGGCCTCGGAGCCGACGAGCAGCGCCTGGTTCTTCTCAGCGGCCTGGACCATCGTCGTCACAGCGGAGACGACGTTGTTGTCGGTGGGCACGTAGTAGGCGTCGACCTTGCCGAGGGAGTCGACGGCCTGGCCGAGCTCGCTCGAGTTCGCGATCGTCGCCTCCTTGATCTCGAGCCCCATGCCCTGGGCGGCCTCCTTCGCGAGGTCGACCTGGACCTGCGAGTTGACCTCACCGGAGCTGTAGACGATGCCGACGGTCTTCGCGTCGGGCTTGACGTCCTTGACGAGCTGCAGCTGATCGGCGACCGGGTTGAGGTCGGAGGTGCCGGTGACGTTGCCGCCGGGCGCCTCGTTCGACTGGACGAGGCCGGCCTCGACCGCGTCGGTGACGGCGGTGAAGAGGACGGGCTTGTCGGTGATCGCCTGGGCCGCGGCCTGCGCTGCCGGGGTGGCGACGGCGAGGACGAGGTCGAGGTCGGAGCTCGCGAAGTTCTGCGCGATCGACGTGGCGTTGGCCTGTTCGCCGTTGGCGTTCTGCTCGTCCCAGTCGACCTCGACTCCGGCGTCCTCGAAGGACTTCTTGAACCCGGCGGTCGCCGCGTCGAGGGCCGGGTGCTGGACGAGCTGGGAGATGCCGATGCTGTAGGAGTCCCCGCCGCCCTCACCTCCGCCGCTGTCGCCGCCGGAACACGCCGAGACCGCGGCCATCGAACCGATGGCGACGAGGGCCACGGCCAGTTGCTTGAGACGCATACTTCTCCCCTTTGAAAAATATCGGCCCGGGGCTTGAAGGCTCCGGGGCGAACCGATGACCGCCCCGTCGCTTCGGGGCGGTCGAGCATCAGTCCAACCGTTGACCGACCCCGGGTGTCCTCGGCGTCGAGGACGGGTCGGTGCTGGACGACTGTGATGCTATCAACTCTATTCGGCGCCTCTGACACCAGTAGTCGAAATCACACATCGGGAGACGTTTCGTCTGCAGATCGTTATCTGCACGGCCACGCGTCCGCTCAGGGGGTGATCTGCACGTCCGATCGTCCCAGGACGCGGAGCATCCACGCGAAGTCGAACGCCGTCTCCTTCCACGCGTCGTAGCGTCCCGAGGCACCGCCGTGACCGGCGGCCATCTCGGTGCGCAGCAGCGCATCGGCGCCGACCTCGCGCAGCCTGGCGACCCATTTCGCGGGTTCGACGTAGAGGACCCGGGCGTCGTTGAGGGAGGTCACGGCCAGTATCTGCGGGTGGGCCGCCTCGGCGACGTTCTCATAGGGGGTGTACGAGCGCATGTACTCGTAGACCTCCGGATCGTGGAGCGGATCGCCCCATTCCTCCCATTCGATGACGGTGAGCGGGAGTTCGGGCATGAGGATAGAGGTGAGCGCGTCGACGAACGGCACGTGGGCGCTGATGCCCGCGAAGAGCTCGGGCGCCATGTTCGTCACCGCCCCCATGAGGAGCCCGCCGGCCGAGCCTCCGGTGGCGACGAGCTTCTCCGGGGTCGTCCAGCCTTCGGCGATGAGGTGGCGGGCGACGGCGATGAAGTCGGTGAATGTGTTCGTCTTCACCGTGGTCTTGCCCTCGTCGTACCAGTGGCGGCCCATCTCGCCGCCGCCGCGCACGTGCGCGATCGCGTAGACGACGCCGCGGTCGAGGAGGGAGAGCCGGGCGACGGAGAAGTACGGGTCGACGCTGATCTCGTACGAGCCGTAGCCGTAGAGGACGAGCGGGGCCGGGGCGCCGAGGCGGCCGTCGGGTCCGACATCGACGAGGTCGGTGCGGTAGACGAGGGAGACGGGGATCTCGGTGCCGTCCGCGGCCCGCGCCCAGACGAGGGATTCGCCGTACTGGTTGAGGTCGACGCTGCCGAGCACGGGCTGGCGCTTGAGGACGGTGTCGGCTCCGGTGGCGATGTCGTGCTGGAAGACGACGGCGGGCGTCGACATCGACGTGAACGTCAGGCGGATCGCCGGCTGTTCGAACTCGGGGTTCGGCCCGAGGCCGAGCGTGCCGGTCTCCCGGTCGAAGGGCAGCTCCTCGAGCGGACCGAACGGGGTGCTCGGCGCCCCGGTGAGGGGGACGATGCCGACCCGGGCGAAGCCGCCTCGGCGATAGCTGATGACGATGTAGCCGACGAAGGCGTCGACCTCCTCGATGCGCAGGCCGTCGACGTCGACGAGGACGCGGCGGCCGGTCGTCGTCGGGTCGAGGCTCGTGCCGGCGGGGGCGTCGACGGCGTCCGCGGTCTCCGTGGCGTCGCCGGTCGGGTTCGCGGCGGGCACATCGATGATGTCGAAGTCGGCGCGGTCGCGGTTGTGTGTGATGAGGAAGCGGTCCTCGTGGTCGATGAGGGCGTGTTCGACGGAGTACTCGACGCCGTCGACGCGGGGCCACACCTCGGCCGGGGCCGCCTCGAGGTCGCTCGTCCGCAGCGTCCAGTAGCCGGTCGTCGTCTTCGACCCGGTGACGATGAAGAGGTAGCGGCCGGAGCGGGAGAAGCCGGCGCCGACGAAGAAGCGCTCGTCGGGTTCGTGGAAGATGCAGACGTCGTCGGCGCTGTCGGAGCCCACAGCGTGGCGCCACACCTTCTCCGGGCGCCACGCGTCGTCGACGGTGGTGTAGAAGACGAAGCGGCCGGTCGGGTCGATCGAGGCCCCGGCGAAGGTGTTCTCGATGACATCCGGCAGGTCTTCGCCCGTGGCGAGGTCGCGGATGCGCAGGACGTAGCGCTCGTCGCCGGCGGTGTCGACGCCGTAGAGGAGGCGGGCACCGTCGTCGGTGAGCGAGAACGTCCCGAGCGAGAAGAAGTCCGAGCCCTGCGCCGCCTCGTTCGAGTCGAAGATGACCTCCTCGCCGGGCAGCGGTTCGTCCCCGACCTCCGGCGGCGTCCAGTCCTGCGCGTCCGCGATCGGCACGCGCACGTGGATGCCGTAGTCGAGTCCGGCCCGGGTCCGCGTGAAGTACCAGTACCCGCCGCGCCGGGTCGGCACCGACATGTCGGTCTCCTTGATGCGGGTCCTGATCTCGATGAAGATCGCCTCCCGCAGCCCGGCGATGTCGGACGTCTGCGCCTCGGTCCACGCGTTCTCCGCTTCGAGGTGGGCGATGACCTCGGGAGATTCCTTGTCCCGCAGCCATTCGTAGTCGTCGACGAAGGTGTGCCCGTGGTGGGTGCGCTCGTGCGGGACCTTCTTCGCCACCGGCGCCGAGGTGGGGGCGGGGGCCGGGGTGCCCGATTCAGCTGCGGTCGGGGTGCCCGCGTCGGGGGCGATCGCCTCGGCGGGGGTCGGATCGGGGTGCGGGGAATCGGAAGACGTCATGTGCCCACCATAGCCACCCGTGCAAGGGGGCCCGGGTGCGAGGGATCGCCGACCCCGGCACACCGCAGCACACTCCAGCACACCCCGCCGTGAGCAGAATGCGCAGAAGGCGCAGAACGCGGCAAACGGGTTTATTGCACTCAACCTCGGACGGTGACCCACGCCACACTAGACTGAGGATTACGTACGTCTTCGCAGGTGAAGGCGTTCTTCGACGATGAAGAAGGGACATCTGCTCAATGATGATGCAGTCATCCGGCAGCGCAGGGCCGCCCGGCGGCCCCGACTCCGGCACCGCCCCCGATTCCGGGGACCCACACAGATCCGGCGGCGTCTCCCGTCGCCTGTTCGGCAAGGTCGCCTACGGCGTCATCGCCGTCGCGGCGATCGGCACGGCGACCGGCTATTCGATCCGCTCCGCCTCGGCGACCGGGGATCTCTCCTCGAATCTCACCCTCATCGCCCCCGCCGGTGCGGGCGGCGGCTGGGACGGATTCGCGCGCGAGACCCAGCAGGCGATGCGCGTGACCCGCATCGCCAACAACGCCCAGGTCGTCAACATCCCGGGCGCCGGCGGCACGATCGGGCTCGGCAAGTTCTCGACGATGGACGGCCAGGCCGACACGCTGCTGGCCACCGGCACCGCGATGGTCGGCGGGATCGCCCTCAACGACTCCCCCGTCGGCTTCGACAACACCACCCTGCTCGCCCGCGTCGCCGAGGACTACGACGTCCTCATCGCCGCCGCCGACTCGCCGTACAACACCCTCGGCGACGTCATGTCGGCATGGCAGGAGGACCCCGAGGGCTTCGTGTGGACGGGCGGATCGGCCGGTTCGGTCGACCACCTGACGATCGCGCAGCTCGCCCTCCTCGGCGACATCCCGCCGTCGTCGATCACCTACATCCCGAAGTCCGGCGGCGGCGAGGCGATCCAGACCCTGCTGTCGGGGACGACGGACTTCGCCTCGACGGGTTTCAACGAGGTCTCCGACCAGATCGAGGCCGGACGCGTCAAAGCCCTCGGCGTCGCCTCTCCCGAGCGCCTCGCCGGCTTCGAGAACATCCCGACGATGAGCGAGCAGGGCTTCGAGGTCACGCTGACGAACTGGCGCGGCTGGCTCGGTGCCCCGGGCATCACCGAGGACGAGACCGCGCAGCTCGTCGACATCCTCGAGGCCACCCGCAACAGCGCGGAGTGGCAGGGCGCCCTCGAGCGCAACAAGTGGACCGATGTGTGGCTGACCGGCCAGGAGTTCGCCGACTTCATCGCCGAGGACACCCGTCGCATCGAAGACCTCCTGAAGGAGCTGGGACTGTGACCACGACGGCGAACAGATCAGGCAATCGCACACGGACCCGCACGGGCCACCTCGGCGAGGGAACCTGGTGGCACGGCCGCTCGGGTCTCCTCGTCCCGCTCATCCTCGGCGCCTTCTCGACGTACCTGCTCATCGGGATCCTCACGATGGACGTCGCCGAGGACGTCGACCCGCCCGGGCCGCAGTTCTTCCCGATGATCATCATGATCGCCGGCTACGCCATCACGGTGCTCCTGGCGATCGCGATCATCCGCAACCCCGAACCCGTCGACGCTGACGCGATCGCCCCCGCCGAGGCGGTCGAGGACAAGGCGTTCTCGACCCCGGTGACCTCGGCGGTCGCGGCCTCCCGGCTGGCTCCGCACGAGGAGGACGAGCCGACCTCGGACCTCAGGGCCATCGCCGAGGCGCGCGCTGAGGACACGACGCATCGCACGCATTCGGACTTCGTCTCGCTCGGCTGGGCCGTCGGCGGATTCGCCGCCTTCGCCGCGATCCTCGAGTTCGCCGGCTGGATCATCGCCGCCGCGCTCCTCTTCTGGTGCGTGGCCCGCGCGATGGGCTCGCGCCGACCGCTGTTCGACCTCACGCTCGCACTGACGGTCTCCTCGCTCGTCTACATCGCATTCGACGTCCTGCTCGGGCTCAACCTGCCCTCGGGAATCCTCGGAGGTGGAATCTGATATGGATGCCGTCCAGTCCCTCTTCGAAGGGTTCACCCACGCATTCACGCCGATGAACCTGCTCTGGGTCATCGTCGGCTGCTTCCTCGGCACCGCCGTCGGCGTGCTGCCGGGCCTCGGGTCGTCGATGGCCGTGGCCCTGCTGCTGCCGATGACCTTCGCCCTCGACCCGACCGGCGCGTTCATCATGTTCGCCGGCGTCTACTTCGGCGGTCTCTTCGGCGACTCGACAATGGCGATCCTCATGAACACGCCGGGCCAGTCCTCGGCGATCGCCTCGACGTTCGAGGGCCACAAGATGGCGAGATCCGGTCGCGCCCCGCAGGCCCTGGCGACAGCGGCGATCGGCGCGTTCATCGGCGGCATCATCTCGTGCATCCTCGTCGTCTTCATCGCCCCGCTGCTCGCCGACCTCTCGACGAGCTTCGGACCCGCGGAGTACTTCGCGCTCGCGCTCTTCGCGTTCGTCGCCACCTCCTCGGTCGTCGCCGACTCCGTGCTCAAGGGCCTCATGGCGCTCGTGCTCGGCATCGGGATCTCCGTCATCGGCATCGACTCGGTCTCGGGCACCGAGCGCTTCACCTTCGGGGAGCCCGAGCTCTTCGACGGCGTCTCGCTCGTCACCGTCACCGTCGCGATGCTCGCCCTCGGCGAGGTCTTCTTCATCGCCTCCCGGATCCGGCGCGCACCGAAGGACAACACGATCAACGCCTCGGGCCGGCCGTTCCTCTCCGGCCGCGAGTTCCGCGAGGCCGCCCCCGCGTGGCTGCGCGGCACGGCGATCGGCCTGCCCTTCGGCGTCATCCCCGTCGGCGGCGCCGACGTCCCGACGTTCATGGCGTACGGACTCGAGCGCAAACTCGACTCGCGCCGCAAGGACCCGCAGTTCGGCAAGGGCGCGATCCGCGGTCTCGCCGCGCCCGAGGCCGCCGGCAGCGCGACGACGGGCATCGCGATGGGAGCGCTGCTCGCGCTCGGTCTGCCGATCTCGGCGACCGCGGCGATCATGCTCGCGGCCTTCCGCCAGTACGGTCTGCAGCCGGGACCGCTGCTCTTCGATCGGGCACCGGAGCTGGTGTGGGGTCTGCTCGCGAGCTTCTTCATCGCGATGATCGTCCTCCTCCTCATCAACCTGCCCTTCGCGCCGCTGTGGGCGAAGCTGCTGAAGATCCCCGAGCCGTACCTCTACGGCGGCATCGCGGTCTTCTGCGGGCTCGGCATCTATGCCACCTCGGCGTCGACGTTCGAGCTGTTCGTGCTGCTGGGCATCGCGATCATCAGCTTCGTGCTCAAGCGCTACGGGGTGCCGCTGGCGCCGCTGCTCATCGGCATGGTGCTCGGCCCCCTGGCCGAGACGAGCCTGCGCGATGCGCTGCTGTCCTCGGGCAACGATGCCTCGGTGCTCATCGCGTCGCCGATGAGCATCGTCCTCTACATCATCCTCATCGCCGCCCTCATCTACACGGGCACCGGTCGTGTGCTCGCGAGGCGGAAGCAGCGGCAGGTGCTGGAGGGACGGACGTCCCGTGAGGAGAGTGGGGTCCTCTGACGCGGGGGTGATCCGTTCGTGCGGTCCGGTGGCAGCCGGATTCGCCGGCCCGGTCCGGTGGCAGCCGGATGCGCCGCGAACGCACGAAGCGCCGAGGTGGGTGCGGGCTCATTGCCCGCACCCACCTCGGCGCTTCTCATCCTTGGCGATCGTCTCCCGACCGTCGCACCGGTGCTGCGCCCCCGCTCCCCCGCGCCCACGTGGCGACACGGTACACCGGCGGGGACACTGCCGCCTCGGCGAAAGGCCCGTGCGCTCACGCGTCGGCGGACCACCTCGGCGGGTGACTCAGTGCGCGGGCACGGGCTCCCGGTCGCTCGACTCGGAGGACGAGGTCTTCCCGGCGCCCTTGAGCCCGAACGCGGTGAGCACGGCGGCGGCGAAGACGACGATCGCAGCCCCGCCGGCGGCCCACTGCACGCCGAGGTCGAAGGCGTGGATGACCGTGGTCGCGAGCTCGTCGCCCACGCGTCCGCCGATCTCGCCGGCGTGCTCGAGCGCGGAGCCGAGCGTCTCGAACTCCGGCGCGGACGCCGCGTTCCCCAGCGCACCGCGCAGCTGCGAGGCGAAGACCATCGTCGTCAGCCCGCCGAGGACGGCCGTGCCCATGACGGAGCCGAACTCGTAGGCGGTCTCGGAGATCGCCGAGGCGGCTCCGGCCTTGTTCGCGGGCACCGCAGTGAGGATGAGGTCGTTGGTGATCACCTCGGCGGTGCCGATGCCCGCGCCGAGGACGATGAAGGAGATGATCATGCCGGGCACGCTCGGCTCCGGGGTGAACGCGACGAACGCGAGCCCGACCGCGTTGAGGGCGAGCGCGGCGGGGACGACGACGCGGGGCCGGATGCGGGCGACGAGGGGGACGGCGAGGTAGCCGGCCGCGATCGACATGACGAGTCCGGGGACGAGGGCGAGTGCCGCGGTCACCGGGGAGAGGCCGAGGATGAGCTGGAGGACCTGCGTGCCGAAGTAGAGGAAGCCGGCGAGGCCCATGAGGCTGAGCAGGTTCGCCACCACCGCCGAGGTGAACACCGCATTGGCGAAGAGCCTGACGTCGAGCATCGGGTTCGACGACCGCAGCTGCCGCAGGACGAAGAGGGTGCCCGAGACCACGGCGACGACGACGGCCGCGGCGAACATCCAGTCGAGCCCGTCGGACATGCCGTGCTTGATCGCGAAGACGAGCGGGGTGAGGGTGAGCATCGAGAGCACGATCGAGGTCGGGTCGATGCGGCCCGGTTGGGGGTCGCGCGATTCCGGCAGGAGCAGCAGCGCAGCGGGGATGAAGATCGCGATGAGCGGCAGGTTGATGAGGAAGATCGAGCTCCAGTGGAAGTGCTCGAGGAGGAGACCGCCGACGACGGGGCCGAGGGCGGCACCGCCGCCGAAGAGCGCGGCCCAGGTCGCGATCGCGATGCGGCGGTCGCGGGGGTCGAGGAAGATGTTCCGGATGAGGGAGAGCGTCGAGGGCATGAGCGTGGCCCCGAAGACGCCGAGGAGGGCGCGGGCGAGGATGAGCATCTCGGGCGTCGTCGAGAACGCAGCGACCAGGGACGCGGCTCCGAAGCCGGTCGCGCCGATGAGGAGGAGCAGCCGCCGGCCGAAGCGGTCGCCGATGCTGCCCATCGCCACGAGGAGACCCGCGAGCATGAGGGCGTAGATGTCGACGATCCACAGCAGCTGCGTGCCCGTGGGGTGGAGGCCCGTGCTGATCGCCGGGAGGGCGAAGCCGAGGACCGTGTTGTCGATGGAGATGAGGAGGACAGGGATCATCAGCACAGCCAGGCCGAGCCATTCACGCCGGCCGGCGCGCACGTGGAGTGTCTGTGGTGAAGTCATGCCTTTACTGTACCGGCCAGACGGTACAGTAATCAAGAGATCGCCCTGGCCCGACGGCGGTGATGTTCGTCGCAGGCGCCTCCTCCCGTCCGCTAGGCTCGTGCGCATGGCACGCAATTCCTCCGACACCCGAGAGAGGCTCCTCGACGCCTTCGACTCCCTGCTCGATGCGCACGGCACGGCGGGTGCGACGCTCGACGCCGTCGCCGCCGAGGCGGGAGTGTCCAAGGGCGGCCTGCTCTATCACTTCGGGTCGAAGGCGAAACTCGTCGAGGGCAGCCTCGAGCGATTGCGAGCCAATGTCGATGCCGACATCGAGACGATGCGGTCATCGGACCAGGGACCCCACATCTACTACCTCGAGACCTCCGCCGAGGTCGGGACTCCCCTCGACCGCAGCCTCATCGCCGCCAGTCGCCTCGCGCAGGAGTACGAGGAGGCCCGCATCGCCCTCAAGGACACCCGGGAGCAGTGGTTCGCGGTGCTCAACGACCACCTCGGCGATCCGCACCTGGCGATGACGATCCAGCTCATCGGCGACGGGATGTACCTCAACCAGAACTTCGGCCTCTCCGAGGAGGAGGCGCTCCTCCACGTGAAGAACGTCCTCGCCCGCCTCGGCCTCTAGGAGCGGGACGCGGCGTCACGAAGTCACCAGCGGTGCAGCTCGACCGACGAGCGTCAGCGGCGCCGCACCTCATCCGTCACGGCACCGAGGTCGACGGTGACCTCCATACCGGGTGGCGCGCTGTGGGCGGCATAGACGATCGTCGCCTCCGGCAGGCGCGTCCGGACGAACGCGAGCACCGTCGCGAAGGTATGCGGATCGAGGCCGAGGTCCGGTTCGTCGACAAGGAGGACGTCGGGCGCGGAGAGCACGGCCCGGGCGATGACGAGGCGCCGGGTCTCACCGCGTGAGAGTGCCCGCCCACCGATCCCCGTGCGGGTCTCAGCACCGATATCGGCGCTGAGATCGAGCTCCTCGAGAACCGCGCGGATGTCCTCGGCACTCAGCGGCGCCTGGTCCGGCTCGCCGAGGCGGAGGTTGCCGGCGACAGTGCCGGTGAAGAGGAACTCGTCGTCGGTGACGACCGCGACCGTGCGAGTCTCGGCTGACGTCCCACGCGGGTCGGCCGTAGGAGCAGCAGTGCCGCGGACAGCCTCGGCGATCTGCGCGAGGAGGGTCGACTTCCCGGTCCCCGAGGGGCCGATGATCGCTGCCGTCGCTCCCGCGGGCATGACGATGTCACCACCTGTCGGCGACGCGCCGCCGACAGCGCCACCGAGAGTGAGCGCGCCCGATTCGGCGAGGCCGACCGCCATCGAGGACACGTGCCCGGGAGACCCGCCGCTGCCTCGGCGTGCCCGGATGCTCCGCAGTCTCTGCAGGTGGGGCACGATCTCACCGAGGGCGAAAGTGCGTTCGAGGACCCCGAACGCGAGCAGGACGACCATGACGAAGAGCGGTATCGGCAGGAGAGCGGACTCGACCATCCCGGCCGCGAGGGCGCACACGAGGAGGACCGCACCGAACGCGAGGCCGGCGGCGAGCGCGGCGACGATCTGGCGCCGCGACTGCTTCTCCTCGAGGCGGCGGTCGGCGGCGGTGAGGGTGTCGAGCTGCGTGAGCACGCGCGCCCGCAGCAGCGGAGTTCCGCCGAGGGACTCGAGTTCGGGGGCGGCGTCCATGCTCGCGAGCACCTCGGCACGGAGGCGACCGTGCCCGTCATCCGTGGGAGCCGGTGCGAGCGCGAGGACGAACATGATCGCTGCTCCGACCAGCAGCGGCGCGGTGACAAGGGGGAACGTTGCGGCGGCGACGATGATCGCGGTGACGACGGCGGAGATCGTCACGACGAGCGGCGCGGTCACCCGCAGCACCCGCTCGCCCTCGACGGCGGCGTCCGTGAGCAGTCGGTCGACTGCGCGGTCGTCGGCCGGGGCCGAGCCGGTGGCGGCGAGGTCGTCGAAGACCGCGAGTCGGGCCCGGGTCGTGTCGGCGAGCGCCGACCGATGGAGGAGGACGTTCTGCCCGTACCCCGCCCCGATCCGGCCGAGGGCGAGCATCCTCACGATGCCGCTCGGGGTCGGGTAGGAGAAGGTCGCGAGGAGTCCGAGGCCGGCCAGCGCGCACGAGGCCAGGTACCAGCCAGAGACCGCGAGCAGCGCGAGCGAGCACAGTTCCGCGATGACCGCGACGACGAGCGGGAGGAGGTGGAGACGGCGGCGCGCGCTCATGCGTCGCCCCCGGTGAGGTCGGCGGCGGCGCCGCTGGTGAGCGAGCCGGCACGCAGCTCGTGGGTGTGGTCGGCGACGGCGATGACGGCCGGTGAGTGCGTCGCGATGACGACGGTGCGACCGGTGCTCGCCGCGCGCAGGGTGCGGAGGATCGCGGCTTCGGTGGCCCGATCGAGGTGGGCCGTGGGTTCGTCGAGGATCCAGAGGCTCCGGTCGGCGGCGACGAGGCGGGCGATCGCGACGCGGCGCCGCTCCCCCGCCGACAGCTGTCGACCCAGGGTGCCCAGCGCGGTGTCGATGCCGTCGGGCAGGCTCGCGAGCACCTCGTCGAGGCCCGCGGTGTGGGCGGCGGCGCGGACGTCGGCGGCGGTGATCGACTCATCGCCGAGGCTGATGTTCTCCGCGAACGTCGTGCCGAGGATGACGGTGTCCGAGCCGAGCCACCCGTGCGCGATCGACTCCCCGGACGCGCCGGGTCCGCCGGGTCCGCCGCTGCGGCGGATCGTGCCCGTCGTCGGCACCCGACGACCGGCGATGACCTGGAGCAGCGTCGTCTTCCCCGACCCCGACGGCCCGCTGATCGCCGTCCACTCCCCCGCGGGGAGGGTCATCGTGATGTCGGTGAGGATGGGAGAGGATCCGACTCCGACGCCGAGGTGGTCGAGCTCGAGGTGCGGACCGCGCAGGTGGGCTGCTGGCACAGGCCCAGTGAGGGGATTCGTGCCGGTCGCAGCGGTGCCGGTTGCCGGGGCGTCGACCACGTCCGTGCCCACGGAGACTGCTTCCGTGCCCTCTGGCGCCGTCTCGGCACCGCCACCGGTCGAGCCCGGTTCGCGACCCGTCTCGCGCTCCGGTTCTCCTCCCGCAGTGCGGCCCGCGCCCTGTTCGGCGGTGGGGCCCCGGCCACGAGATGCCGTTCGCCCCGGGCCGAGACCCGCCTCGCGCTCTGGCCCCGCGCTGGCCGTGAGGATGGCGCGGGTGGCGACGAGGGCGTCGTCGCGGTCGTGGAAGCCGCGGGCCGCGCGCTGTGCGGGAGCGAAGTAGGCGGGGCAGAGGAGGAGCACGAAGAGCGCCCCACCGAGTCCGAGTGCCGGTGCCCCCGGCAGGGTGAGGAACCCGAGGAGCACGAGCCCCGTGTACGTCGCGGACACGGCGATCGCGAACGTCACCGCGACGTCCATCACCGCACCGGAGAGGAACGCAAAGGTGAGCACTCGCAGCGTCGACTTCTCCAGCCTCGTCGACGCCCGGCCGAGCACGTCGCGCCGCCGCTCGCGCGCGCGCAGACTCACCAGCGTCGGCAGGCCCCGCACGCTCTCGGTGACGACCGCAGAGAGCCGGCGCGACGCGGCGAGCTGCCGTTCCCCCGCCGTGAGCGTGGCCTGTCCCGCCAGTCGCAGATTGAGGGGCAGCAGGGCGGTGCACAGCGCGAGGAGCACCGCAACCGGCCAGTGGACGACGGCCACCGCGGCGAGGATGAGCAGGGTCGACGGAGCCGCCGCGATCCGCAGCGGCCGCGATCCGGCGAGGTATCTCGCGACCACGGGCGCATCATCGATGAGGGCGTCGGCGGCATCACTCGCGCTCGTCGTCCCGGACACTGCGAGAAGGTCGGGTACGAGCTGCGTGCGGATCGCCGCGCTCACCCGGTCCCGGCCGGCCGCGGCGAAGCGGGCAGCGAGAACCCGGAGGACGAGCCGCACCGGCGCCGCGATCGCGGCGCCGACGAAGAACCACAGCGCCGCACCCGGCCCGCTCCCGAAAACTTCCGTCCCCGCGGCACCCGAACCCGATGCCATCCACGCGGAGATGCCGGCCCCGAGCAGCGCCCATCCGGCGATGAGCGCACACGTCGCGGCCACCTCGGCGAGGGCCGATACGCGGAAGAGGACACGTCCGGGACCGGCGTGCGCATTGATCCAGGCGACGGCGGTGTCGGTGCCGACCGCGGACGCGGCCTGCCCCGGAGCGGGACCCCCGGCCGCCGAGGTCGGCCCCGTCGACGCGGAAGTGCCCGTCAGCGAGCCGCTCGAGATCAGGTCGCCCGACCCTGAGGAGTCGGCACTCGCCGAGGCGGCGGCCGTGTCAGCCGACATCGGCGTGCAGGTCGTCCTCGTCCTCGCGGGCGCGGCGGCGTTCGTCGCGGATGAAGACGACCGCGGCGAAGACGACGATCGCGAGGATCGCCGCGCGGTTGATCCACTGCGATCCGATCGACGGATAGCCCGAGTACATGTTCATGCTGATCGTGTAGAGGATGATGCCGAGCAGGAAGAGCCCGATGCGCCGGAGGACGACGCGGGCACGACCGCCCGACTCGCGACCGCCCGGCCGACCGTCGCGGGGGGCACCGCCCGCAGCACTGTCGTGCGGCTGGCTGTCGTGCGGGACGCGGCCCGGGACGTCGTTGCGCTTCTCGCTCATGACTGGGCCGCCTTTCGATCCGCTGCCGATCCCCCGTCGGAATCCGAACCTCCGTCGGAATCCGGTCCCACGTCGGAGTCCGAACCTCCGTCGGGGCGGAGTCCACCGTTGTGAGTGAATCCCCCATCGTTGCCCGCTCCCGCGTCGAGCGGACCGGAGAACACGCGGTGGGCGAAGATCGTGTAGAAGGAGATGAGGAAGATGTTGATCCCCACCCCGATGAGCAGGACGATCATCGTGATGTCGGGGGCGCCCGCCTCGGCGACGGTGAGGTCGGAGGCGAGGATGACGGGATAGCGTCCGACGACGACCGCGAGCAGGCACGCGACGACGAGCAGCGCCGTCCACCGGTACGCGCTGTGAGGCGGAGCATCGGGGGCGAGCGTGCGCCACGCGAGCACCGCGCTGACGAGGGCGACGAGGAGCAGGACGCCGACGAGGATTCCCTGAGCGCCGCTCCAGGTCAGCGGCACATCGGTCGTGCCGAGGAACCCGACGATGAGTGCGAGGACGACGACGGCGCCGATGAGCAGCGTTCGTCCCGCGGCCACGGCGAGCGGGGAGTCGACCTTGCGGCGGAGGAACGCGGCCCCGAGCGTCATGTAGACGACGACGGTGCCGATGACGATGAGCAGGGTCATCCCCACCGAGGCGGCATCCCAGATTCCCGGCTCACCGACGAAGTCCCCGTTCGAATCGACCGTGATCTGCCTGGTCAGACCCGCCAAGGCGAATCCCTGGGCGATCGCGGCCCCGAGCGACCCGAGGCTGAAGGCCCGCACCCACGCCTCACGGGTGTCGTGGCGATGGGAGATGAGCTCGGTCGCGAAGCCGCGGACGATGAGGCACAGCAGCATGACGATGACGGGGATGTAGACGTGCGGCAGCGCTGCCCCGTAGACCGCGGGGAAGCCCGCCCACAGTGAGACGCCGAGGAGGATGAGCCACGACTCGTTGATGTCCCACGTCTGCGCGACGACCTCGACGCCCTCGCGGCGCCGGCGGCGATCCCGTTCGCCGAGGAGGAGGATCCCCACCCCGAGGTCGTACCCGTCGAGGATGATGTACATGACGAGGCAGAGGACGGGGACGATGAGCCAGATCTCCTGCATCATGATGGCCTCCCCTCCTCGCCGAGGCGGTCCCCGCGCTCGTCCCCCGGCGGGCTCTCACCCGCGTGAGAGGCGTCGCCGCCCTTGCCGGCGGGGGCCCGGCCGGCATCGACGCTTGCGAATTCGAGGTCGTCGTCGAGGTCGTCGTGGGTCTCGGCCCCGGGCAGGTCGTGCTCGGGACCGCGTTTGACGGCCCAGACGATGTAGCCGATGTAGGCGGCGAGCATGATCGCGTAGACGACGATGAAGCCGATGACGGAGAACACGAGGTGGGCCGGCGCCAGATCGGACACGGCATCCTCGGTGCGCAGGTGTCCGTAGACAACCCACGGCTGGCGGCCGGTCTCCGCGGTCACCCAGCCGCCGAGGATCGCGAGGATCCCCACGGGAGCCGCCCACAGGCACACGCGGTGGAAGCGCGGGGAGTCGTAGAGGCGGCCGCGCAGACGCAGCACGACACTCGACATCGCGATGGCGAAGAGGATGATCGAGCCGTAGAACATGATCCGGAAGCCCCAGAAGACCATCCACACCGGCGGCTGCTCGGCCGGGTCAGGTTCGACGTCGGAGACCCCCGGGGTCTGCAGCTGCCCGGAGAGATCCTGCCCGATGAACGACCCGAGCAGCGGCACCTCGACGGACGCGGCGTTCTCCTGGTTCGGCTGATCGGTGACGATGAAGAGGTAGTAGCCGGAGCTGTTCGTCTGCCAGTGCCCTTCGATCGCGGCGAACTTCGGCAGCTGGTGTTCGACGACGACCTCGAGGGCGACGTCGTCGCCGACGGAGATCTGGATGGGCAGGAGGACTGCGAGGACGCCGAGGGAGATCGAGAACGAGCGCTTCGCGAACGCGAGCGACCGGCCCTTGATGAGGTACCACGCGGCGATGCCGGCGATGACGACCGAGGCGGAGATGAGGACCGCTAAGAACATGTGCGTGAAGCGCAGCGGGAACGACGGGTTGAAGATGATCTCCCACCAGTTCGTCGGCAAGAACGTCCCGTCGGGGGCGCGCTCGAACCCGGCCGGCGTCTGCATCCACGAGTTCGCGACGAGGATCCACGTCGTCGAGAGCAGGGTGCCGATGGCGACGAGGAGGCAGGCGATGAACATCGTCCGCTCCTTGACCCGGCCGTCGCCGTAGAGGAGGACCCCGATGAACCCGGCTTCGACGAAGAACGCGGTGACGACCTCCATCGCGATGATCGGGCCGATGATCGGTCCGGTCTCGCGGGCGAAGACGCCCCAGTTGAGTCCGAACTCGAAGGTGAGGACGGCACCGGCGACGACGCCGAGGGCGAATCCGACCCCGAAGATGCGCCGCCAGAACCGGAACATCTGGAGGAAGACGGGTTTCTTCGTCTTCCAGTACATGCCGTAGACGACGGTGAGGAACACCGACAGCCCCACCGTCATCGCAGGGAACATGATGTGGAACATCGCGGTGAGCGCGAACTGCAGCCGCGAGAGGTCCTCGAGGGTCATGACGACCACTCCTCCAGAGGATGGGGTTTCATGCCCACCCCTGCTTCGTCGCGACGACGTCGAGGTCTCCGAGGGCGACCCCGACGGGCTGATTGAGGACGAACCCGATGACGTCAGCGACGTCGTCGGAGGTGAGCAGACCCTCGCCGAGCCAGTCGTATTCGTGGGCGAGGCCCTCGAGGCGTTCGGCGAACGTCGACCTGATATAACCGGGCGCGATGTTCGACACCCGTACTCCCCGCTCGCGCAGTTCGATGCGCAGCTGAGCGGCGAAGGTCTTCAGTGCCGCCGAGGCCACGCCGTAGACGGCGGCGTCGTGGAAGTAGCTCTGGTCGGCGATCGACCCGATGGTGATGACGTCGGCCCGCTCCCCCGCCTCGGCTGTGCCAAGGAGGGAGGGCAGGACCTCATGGATGAGGTGAAGGGCACCGACGACGTTCGTTGTCAGCACCTCGTTCCACTGCAAGAACGGCAGCTCCGCGAACGGCCCGACGTAGTTGATGCCCGCGCTCGCGATCACCGAGGTGCACTGCGGCCAGCGGTCGCGGATCTCAACGCCGAGCTCGGCCATCGCGACGAGATCACAGACATCCTGCTGGAAGAACGTGACATTCGGCTGGTCGACCAGCTCGGCGGGGAGCTCATCGCGGTCGATGATGACGACGGACTCACCGGCGGCAAGCAGGCGCTGCGCGGTGAGCAGCCCGATGCCGTTGGCCCCGCCGGAGATGACGTGGGGCCCACTCATCGCTGACCTCCCGCGGTCGCGCGCGGCGCCTGGCCGATCTGGACGGCGCAGTCGGAGGTCAGCGTGTGATCGGGGCGGGCGCTGACGTCGGGTTCGGCGGCACTCGTCGCGTCGATGTCGGCGATGATCGCATTCGGCTCCATGTCCCCGTCGTAGAGGAGGCCGTTGACGAAGAGGACGGGACCGGAGTGGAGGCCCATGTTCTCCGCATCGAGGAAGTCCTCGTCGACGCGGGAGACATGGACGTCGCGACGCAGGTCGTCCTCGACGCGGTTGAGGTTGGCGCCGACGTTGACGCTGGCGCGCAGGAGTTCGCGGTTGTCCAAGCTGCGGTCCTCACTGATCTCGTTGAGTTCGTGGCGCATCGGCCAGAACAGCTCCTTCTGCTGGGATGCCACAGCTTCGAGCGCTTCGCCCGTCTGCTCGGGTGCGCCGTCGGCGGTCGGGCGGATGTGGCGGAAGACGAACGCGAGGTCGCCTTCGTAGTGGTCGATGACCTGGTCGAGGATCTCCTCGGTGTTGGCATCGTCGAGTCCGCCGAACGACCCGTAGACGGTGAGCGAGTTCTTCGCATCGGGGGGACCGAAGATGTGGTCGCGGGACAGGTCGATCGGCCGGTTGAGCTGCACTCTCGCGGGGGCGTGCTGGCGGTCGTAGCGGGCGGTGAGCTGGAGGCTGACGACGCCGATGAGCGCGGCCAGACCGGACCCGGTAAGGATGCCGATGCGCGCATCGGACTGGGCGACCGGGTCGGTGATCGCGAGGTCGACGATGAAGAGAGAGATCGTGAAGCCGATGCCGGTGAGCATGGCACCCGACGCGATGTGTCGGGCTCGCAGGGCCTCGGAGAGCTCGCCGATGTGCAGACGGCGTCCGAGCATCGTCGCCCCGAAGATGCCGACGAACTTGCCGACGACGAGGCCGGCGATGACACCGCACGTCAGGGCCGAACCGAAGGCGTGGGACAGGGACTCGCTCGTGATGAGGACACCGGCGTTGACGAGCGCGAAGACGGGGACGATGACGAGGCTGACGACGCGGCGCAGGGAGAGCTGGAAGCGGTCGTTGATCGACACCGAGCGAAGGATGCCCTCAGCCGCGGACATGCCGCGTTCGGCGTTCGGGCTGCGGCGGAAGCTCGCCGTGAGATCCTCCGCCTCGTCGACGAGCTGATGCTTCGGCGGGAACACCGGCAGGAGCAGGCCGAGGATGACACCGGCGATCGTCGCGTGGACTCCGGACTGGAGGACGGCGAACCAGAGGAAGACGCCGAGGATGGCGTAGACGAGGCCGCGCCACGCCTGCATCTTCTGGACGAACCAGGTGACGGCGGCCAGGGCCGCGGCGATCCCGAGCCAGAGGAGGTTGATGTCCTCGGTGTAGAAGAAGGCGATGACGGCGAGTGCCCCGATGTCATCGACGACGGCGAGGGCGAGGATGAAGACGCGCAGCTGCGCGGGGATGCGGGAGCCGAACGCGGCGAGGATGCCGACGACGAACGCGGTGTCGGTGGAGATGACGACACCCCAGGCCCCCACCTCGGGGGTGCCCCGGGTGATGGCGACGAAGATGAGCGCGGGAACGACGAGTCCGGCGACGGCACCGACGATCGGCAGTGCCGCGCGCTTCCACGAGCGCAGTTCGCCGAGGACGACGTCCTTCTTCACCTCGAGGGTGACGAGGAAGAAGAACAGCATCATCACTGCGTCGTTGATCCAGTGCTGAAGGGACATCTCGAGTTCGGCGGTGCCGGCGACGAGCCCGAACTCCGTGTGGATGACGGCGTTGTAGCTGTCCGGGGACAGGTTGGCCCACAGGAGGGCGATGGCGGTGGCGGCGAGCAGAACGACGGCGCCGGCGCTCTCCGTGCGGAAGAACGCGGTGAGCCCCGCGGTCAGGCGATTGGCCATGTCAGCTCCTCACCGGTCGGACCGTCGCGGCGGCGAGGTTGGCGCGCGCCGGCATCTGCGTCATGAAGCAGACGAGCCTCGCGACACGGTCGGGGTCGATGGATTCGAATTCGTCGGCGCGTTCCTGGAACCGCCGGTAGTGCTCGGTGTCGCTCATGTCGGCTCCGAGTTCGGAGGTGACGTAGAACGGGGCGATGTGGTGGACGCGGACTCCGCGATCGCCGTATTCGGCGCGCAGGTGCTTGGCGAGCTGTTCGACCGAGGCGGCCATCGCCGAGAACACCGCGTACGACTTCGTCCGCTGCTGGGCGGGGGCGGAGCCGACGAAGATGAGGTCGGCCGGGCGACTCGTCTCACCGATCTTCAGCAGGCCCTCGGCGAAGGTCTGCGCGGTGTAGAGGGCGCCTTCGACGTTCGTCGAGATCATCGCCTTCCACTCCGAGGGCACGGACTGTTCGAAGTTCGCCGCCCGCATCACCCCGGCGCTGACCATGACGAGGTCGGGGTCGGTGCCGAAGCGGTCACGGATCGCGTCCCTGGCCTCGACGAGGTCGAAGGGCTCGGTGACGTCGGCGCGGACGACGAGCGTCTGGTCGGGTCGGTCGATCTGCTGTGCGAGGCGCTCGAGGCGGCGGCGGTTGCGGGCGAGCATGGCCACCCGGATGCCCTGCTCGGCGAGGGTGCGGCTGACGGCGGCGCCGATCGCTCCGGTCGCGCCGGTGACGAGGGCCACCCGCGCCCCAGACGCGGTCTGCTGCGGGGATTCGGCCTGCGCGTCGGGCGCCGGCTGCGCGTCCTCGGTCATGAGGTGGTGTCTCCTCGTGCTCGTCCCCGGAACTGCTGCGCGAGCTCCGGAGTGTTCAGTTGTGGGTGGTGCGGTGGTGCGGTGGTGCGGTGGTGCGGTGGTGCGGTGGTGCGGTGGTGCGGTGGCACCGACCGTGACCGGGTGGTCGGTCCGGCGCCGAGGTGGTGCCTCAGCTGCTGAAGACGTCCCCGGTCGCGTCGCCGATCGCCCGTTTGCGGGCGAAGTAGTCGTTGATGATCGTGCGGTAGAGGTCGGAGTCCGGGCGCGCCCAGTTGCGCATGAGCTCGGCGCCGAAGGCCAGGGACGTGATCGGGTGGGCCCCGGCCGAGACCATGCGGTTGATCGCCTGGTCGTGAGTGACCGTCGAGACACCGCCGACTGCGTCGATGACGGGGTAGACGTCGTAGCCCTCCTCGAGGAGGTCGAGGGTGGGGAACGCGAGGCAGACCTCGGTCCACAGCCCGGCGATGACGATCTTCCGGCGGCCCGTCGCTTCGATCGCGGCGCGGAAGTCCGCGTCCTCCCACGAGTTGACGCCCGTGCGGTCGATCTCCTCGACTCCGGGCAGCTCGTCGGTGATCTCAGTGATCGTGCCGGTGTTGACGCCGAGGTCGACGCCGACGGTCGAGAGCACGGTGGGGATCTCGTAGGCCCGGGCGAGCTTGGCGAGGGTGACGACGCCGAGGATGATCTCGTCCTTCGACGTCGAGCTCACGGTCGCGAACTGGCCGGGCTGGTAGTCGATGAGCGCGATGGCGCAGTTGCTCGGGGTGAGCAGGTGATCGATGTCCGGATCGCGAACCGGCTCCGGTTGGGTCTTGGCCATTGCGTCCTCCTAGGGGGATGAGGTCGGCGGCGTTCGCGCGGGAGGCAAACGTATCACCTTCAACAACTTTGGCCTCAAGTATGCCTGATGAGAGCCGCGATGGCACTTGTTGTTAAAAACCGAATGATTCCCGGTGGCGCTGGTCGCTGGAAGGGGCCCGCGGCTCGGCTCAATCAACAGTTGGCGTGAAAATGTCGACACCGAAGACGACTTTTTCCCGCCAACTGTTGAGCGAAGGGCCGCGCAGCCGCCGAGGCGGTGACAATCACGCTCAGTGTTGAGCGAGCAGACCACGCTGAACGAACAGACCGCTGCGCACTCTGCAGACGGCTCGCGTGCAGCTGACCGCTCTGCACGTGAAGGTCAGTCGGGCAGGTCTCTGCTCTGCACATCAGCGTCGGCCGGGGAGGGCATATCCCCGAACACGACCGTCAGTCGAGCAGGTCGTGGCGGACGATCGACTGTTCGCGGTCGGGGCCGACGCCGATGACGGAGATCCGCGATCCGGACATCTCCTCGAGCGCGAGGACGTACTTCTGCGCGTTGATCGGCAGGTCCTCGAAGGTCCGTGCCGTCGAGATGTCCTCGGTCCAGCCGTCGAAGTACTCGTAGATCGGGGTGGCGTGGTGGAAGTCGGTCTGCGTCATCGGCATCTCGTCGAAGCGCTCACCGTCGACGTCGTAGGCGACGGCGACGGGGATCTGCTCGATGCCGGTGAGGACGTCGAGCTTAGTCAGCACGTAGTCGGTGAAGCCGTTGACCCGCGCGGAGTAGCGCGCGATGACCGCGTCGTACCAGCCGCAGCGGCGGGGGCGTCCGGTGTTGACGCCGAACTCGCCGCCGGCCTTCTGCAGGTACTCCCCCATCTCATCGAAGAGCTCGGTGGGGAACGGTCCGGCGCCCACCCGCGTCGTGTAGGCCTTGACGATGCCGACGACGCGGTTGATGCGGGTCGGCCCGATGCCCGAGCCCACGCACGATCCTCCCGCGGTCGGGTTCGACGAGGTGACGAACGGGTACGTGCCGTGGTCGACGTCGAGCATCGTCGCCTGTCCGCCCTCCATGACGATGACCTCGTCGCGGTCGAGGGCGTCGTTGAGCATGAGCTCGGTCTCGGCGACGTAGGGGCGCAGCCGCTCGACGAACGGCAGGAAGTAGTCGACGACCTCGTCGACGCTCACGGCGCGACGGTTGTAGACCTTGACGAGGAGCTCGTTCTTCTGGTGCAGCGACCCCTCGATCTTCTGCCGCAGGATCGACTCGTCGAAGATGTCCTGGATGCGGATGCCGAGCCGCCCGATCTTGTCCATGTACGCCGGTCCGATGCCGCGCCCGGTCGTCCCGATCGCCCGCTTGCCGAGGAACCGCTCGGTCACCTTGTCAAGCGTCTGATGGTAGGGCGCGACGACGTGCGCGTTCGCCGAGATCCGCAGCTTCGAGGTGTCGGCTCCACGGGACTCGAGGGCGTCGATCTCCTCGAAGAGGGCCTCGAGGTTGACGACGACGCCGTTGCCGATGACCGGGGTGACGTTCGGCGAGAGGATTCCCGCCGGCAGCAGCTTGAGCTCGTACTTCTCACCGCCGACGACAACCGTGTGACCTGCGTTGTTCCCACCGTTGGGCTTGACGACGTAGTCGACGCTGGTGCCGAGGATGTCGGTGGTCTTGCCCTTACCTTCGTCGCCCCACTGAGCGCCGACGACAACGATTGCTGGCATGAGTTGATGTCACCTCAAGTGAAAGAAGGGGAGTCGTTACCACCACAGTCTACTGGCAGGCACCGACACGACCGCCGCACCGGTAGCATTGGAGCAAACCGGCCTGTGTTCGAAGGAGCAGATGACAGATGGCTCATCCCACCACCGCTGCCGAACGGGTCGTCCTCCTCGATGAGGCAGGGCACCCTGCCGGGACGATGCTCAAGTCCGAGGTTCATACGACGGAGACGCCGCTTCACCTCGCGTTCTCGTGCTATCTGATCGACGATGACGACCGCATCCTCCTCACCCGTCGAGCACTGTCGAAAGCCACATGGCCGGGGGTATGGACGAACAGCTTCTGCGGGCATCCCGGCCCGGACGAGAGCATCGAGGACGCGATCGCCCGCCGGGCGGACCAGGAACTCGGCACGGCCGTCACCGCCCTTCGCCTCGTCGACCGCGACTTCCGCTACCGCGCCGTCGATGCCGGCGGCGTCGTCGAAAACGAGGCGTGCCCCGTCTACGTCGCCCGGATCGCCGCACCGCTGCGCCCCTCCCCCGCCGAGGTGGCCGACTGCCACTGGACATCGCTGGCCGACCTGCGTGCCGCCGTTGCTGCGACTCCATTCGCCTTCAGCCCGTGGATGGTCGAGCAGCTGAGCGGCGAGATCGCGGGGAAGCTGCGAGTATGAGCGCTGCCGCGATCGACCATCATCCAGGCACCCCAGGCTACTGGCGCATCCGGTCCTACGACGCGGCCAGAGCGATCCTGCGCGCTCGCCACGCCACGACCCAAGCGGGGTTCACCGCCGAGCGGATCCCGCAGGGCTGGTTCACCCACCGCCCGATCCTCATCGCCGACGGTCCTGCTCATGACGCCCAGCGTCGCGAGCTTGCTCGCTTCTTCGCCCCCGCCGTCATCGACGATCGGTATGCGGCTGACATCGACGCCTGCGCCCAAGCCATCGTCGATGACGCAGTCGTCACCGGACGCTGCCGGCTCGATCGCGCCGCACTGCATTACACGGTCGACGTCACCGCCCGGATCGTCGGACTCACCGAGGCACCGGTGGAGGCGCTGGCAGGCCGCCTCGTCGCCTTCTTCCGCCAGCCGCCGGTCGACCTGTCCGCGCCGAACTGGGGCCGAACCAACCGCCAGTGGCTCCAGGCCGCGATCAACGGACTCCTTCCGTTGACGAAGTTCTTCGCCGCCGATGTCCTTCCCGCCATCCGTGCGCATCGCCGCGACCACCGCGACGACATCATCTCCCACCTCCTCGACTCCGGCAGCAGCACGGCCGACATCCTCGTCGAATGCGTCACCTACGGCACCGCAGGGATGGTGACGACCAGGGAGTTCATCACTGTCGCCGCGTGGCGGCTGCTCACCGACGACGACCTGCGACAGCGCTATCTCCCCGCTGACCGTGCGACCCGGCTCGCCCTGCTCGCAGAGCTCATCCGACTCGACCCCATCGTCGGTCATCTCTTCCGGCGCGTTACCGACGACCTCACCCTTGACGTCGACGGCCACGCGACGACGATTCCGGCCGGCGATCTCATCGACATCGACGTGACACAGGCCAATGTCGATTCCTCGACGTTCGGTCCCGACGCCGAGACGGTCTGTCCTTTCCGCACCCAGCGCCGGCACGTCTCCCGGCCGGGCACCGCTGACGAGCGCGCCCCCAGCGTCCCGCTGTCGGCAGGCCTGAGCTTCAGCGACGGAGCACACCGCTGCCCGGGGCAGCCGCTCGCGCTCATCGAGACCGATGCCCTCCTCCACCGGCTCCTGGCCTGCGAGCCGAGACTGCTCACCGCACCCACCGTCGGCCACGACTCCGTCATCGCCGGCTGTCATCTCCGCGGACTCGAGCTCGGCTTCTCCGTCCCCGCCCGTCCGCGGAGGCACTGATGGCCGGCCCCTGGGAGTACCTCGCGCTCATGGGCGCATGTGTTCTCATCACCCTGCCGCTCGAATTCGTCTTCGCCGCCCGCGTCTACCGCCGGTGGCGGGTGCTTCTCGCTGCGCTCATCCCGGTCGTCATCGTCTTCGCGATCTGGGACGTCGTCGCTATCGCCCGCGACCACTGGACGTACAACCCGCGGTTCGTCACCGGCATCGAGTTCGGCACCCTGCCGCTGGAGGAGCTCGTCTTCTTCGTCGTCATCCCGTTCTGCGCGCTGCTCAGCTACGAAGCCGTGGGCACCGTCATCGACGTCGTCGCACGGCGGCGGGGTGGCGCGGGCACTCCCACGCGCGACCCGGGCACCACCTCGGCGGACGCGGTCGCGGGCACAACCGACGCCGCAGCGGGGACCACCGCCGTGCAGCGCCGAGCGAACCGCGCAGACCGCCGACCGAAAGGGGACGAGTCGTGATCCCCGAATACACGGTGATGACCGGTCTCGGCATGATCGTCGTCATCGTCCTCGAACTCTTCATCGTCCGCTCAGGCATCTTCCGTCGCGGACGGTATTGGGGGGCACTCGCGATCTGCCTGGCCTTCCAGTGCCTCGTCGACGGGTGGCTGACGAAGCTGTCGAACCCGATCGTCATCTACAACCCGGAGATGTTCTCAGGCATCCGCTTTCCCTTCGACATCCCGATCGAGGACTTCGGGTTCGGGTTCGCGATGATCACCGCAGTCCTCATGCTCTGGCAGCGCAGGCTCGACCGCAGACCGTCGAATGACGACGCCGAGGCGACCCCGTGATCCCGAGCGATCCCCGTGCCGAGTTCGTGCCCGCCCCACCCGGTCGGGCTCGGGTGCTGCGCCCGAAGTCGGTCACCGTCATCGGCGGGGGCATCGCGGGGCTCGCGGCCGCGACGATCCTTGCCGAACGCGGTGTCACGGTGACGCTCCTCGAGGCCTGCCAGCGCCTCGGTGGTCGAGTCAGCGCCTGGCCGCTCGAGGACGGGCGGACGATGAGCCGCGGATTCCACGCGTTCTTCCGCCAGTACTACAACCTGCGCGACCTGCTCAGCCGCACCGCCCCGGAGCTGTCCCGACTGCGCCCGATCGCGGACTATCCGCTCACCCGCCGAAGCGGTGCCACCGACTCCTTCGCCGGCATCCCCCGCACCCCGCCGTTCAACCTCGCCGGGTTCGTCCTCACCAGCCCGACCTTCCCGCTGACTGCGCTGGGTGAGATCGACGTCACGAGCGCATGCGAGCTCATCGACGTCGACTTCCCCGCCTCCTTCCACCGCTACGACGGCGAGTCGGCGGCGGCGTTCCTCGACCGACTGCGCTTCCCCACCGAGGCCAGGCACCTGGCCCTCGAGGTCTTCGCCCGCTCGTTCTTCGCCGACCCTGAGGACTTCTCCGCCGGCGAGCTGGTCGCGATGTTCCACACGTACTTCGCCGGCTCGGCCGAGGGCCTGCTCTTCGATGTGCCCGACGACGACTACGACACCGCCCTGTGGGCGCCGCTCGGTCAGTACCTGCGCGGACTGGGCGTGCGCATCGTGACCGGGTGCAGAGCGACGGCGCTGCGACCGGACGGCAACGGGTGGACGGTGAGGGCCGAGGACGGCGACGAACTGGTCTCCGATGCCGTCGTCCTCGCCGCGGATCCGGCGAGCGCACGGGCGCTCATCGCCACCGCCGAGGCGGCGGCTGGCATCAGCGCCGACGCCGAGTCGGCCTCCGCTGCGTCTCGCTCCGCCTGGTTCTCCCGGGTCGCGGCCGAACGCAACGCTCCGGCATTCGCGGTGCTCCGGCTCTGGTTCGCCAAGGCGGTCGATCCGACGCGTCCGGCCTTCCTCGGCACCAGCGGGTTCGCCCTCCTTGACAACGTCTCCGTGCTCGACCGCTTCGAAGCCGGGGCCGCCGACTGGGCGAGGGAGCACGGCGGATCCGTCGTCGAACTCCACGCCTACGCCCTCTCCGCCGACGACACCGAGGACGAACACCGCCTCGGCGAGCGACTCCTCGCCGACCTCCACGAGATCTACCCGGAGACCGCGCACCTGCCGATCCTCGCCCAGGAGCTGCTCATCGACGACGACTGCGGGCTCGTCGACATCCGGCCGTGGGGTGAGCGCCCCGGCGTCGTCACACCGCTGCCCGGTCTCGTGCTCGCCGGCGACTGGGTGCGCTGTGAGACGCCGGTCGCGCTCATGGAACGCGCGACAACAACCGGCTATCTCGCTGCGAACCATCTGCTCGCCGGCTGGCGGACAGCCGGGACCGACATCTGGTCGCCACCGACGAAAGGCCTGCTGCGCCGTGGTCTGCTCGGGAAACTGCGCGCCACCCCGCCAGCACCTCGGCCCGCGACCCCGCAGGCAAACCCACCACAACCGCACCGCACCGACCACCGCGACGGCGCGCCGCCGCGGCGAGCGACCGCGCCTGTCACGGGCCTCGCCGCGCACACCCCCACCCCCACTGAAGGGACCGGCCGATGACAGCAGCCTCCGACCATGTCACGCTCGTGTGGTTCCGCGACGACCTGCGGGTCGGCGACCACGAGGCGCTGTCCGCCGCCCGCTCGGACGGCCGGGTGATCGGGGTCTGGATCCGGGAGAAGCGGGACGCCGACGGGCTCGGACCTCGGCCGCTCGGCGGGGCCGCGCGCTGGTGGGCCCACGAATCACTGGCCGTCCTGGAAGCAGAGCTCGAGGCCCTCGGCATCCCGCTGCTCTTCGCCGCCGGTGAGGCCGCGACCATCCTGCCGCGGATGGCCGCCGACCTCGAGGTCGACGCCGTGCGCTGGTCACGCCGCTATGCCCCGGCCTCCCGCGACCTCGACGCCCGGATCAAGGCCGACCTCGACGACCACGGTCTGAGCGTCCACTCCCATCCCGGGGCCCTCCTCGTCGAACCGTGGACCATCGCCCCGGAGAGCAGCGACCACTACAAGGTCTTCACCCCGTACTGGAAGGCCGTGCGCGACCGCCACATCGACGACGTCCTCCCCGCCCCGGAGAAGCAGCAGGGATTCTCCGCCGCCCGCCTCGACCCCGCGAGGAAACGCCAGGCGGTCACCGACCTCGACGGCCTCGGCCTCCTCGACGGCACGGACACCGGGACCGGGGAGTTCGCCGCCGCCCGGACGCCGCAGTGGTGGCAGGGCACGATCGCCGAGCACTGGACCGGGCCGCACGCCCCGGGATGTCGGGCGGCGGAGGACCACCTCGGCGAGCTGAGTCGAGGCATCGACGGCTACACCTCCGCCCACGACGTCCCGGGCGATCCCGACAGCACGTCGCGCATGTCGCCACGGCTGCGGCACGGGGAGCTCTCGCCGCGACAGCTGCTCCACGCCGCGGAATCGGCCTCGGTCGCCGAGGCGGACAAGCAGGCCTGGATCCGGCAGCTCTACTGGCGCGAGTTCTCCTGGCATCTGGCCTACCATCACCGGAACATCGCGACCGAGCCGATCCGCGAGGAGTTCGCGCGCTTCCCCTACGAGGACGATCCGGAGGCGCTGGACCATTGGCAGGCGGGGACGACGGGGATCGACCTCGTCGATGCGGGGGTGGCGCAGCTGTGGCAGATGGGCTGGATGCACAACCGGGTGCGCATGGTCACCGCCAGCCTGCTCACGAAGAACCTGCTCCAGCCCTGGTGGGACGGGGAGCAGTGGTTCTGGGACACGCTCGTCGACGCGGATGAGGCGAACAATCCGGTGTCCTGGCAGTGGGTCGCCGGGTGCGGGGCCGACGCCGCCCCGTACTTCCGCATCTTCAATCCCGAACGCCAGGCCGAGCGCTTCGACCCCCACGGTGAGTACGTCGCCCAGTGGCTCGGCCGCGGGCCCGGCGGGGACCCGCGGAAGGATGATCCCAGCGCCGAGGCGGGGGCGGATCTCTCGCCGATCGTCGACCTCAAGGAATCCCGGGAGGCAGCATTGGCCGCCTACGACAGGATGAAGAACGAGACGACTCGATGAGCGGATCGCCGGAGACCGGGGAGGAGCCAGGCGGCAACCGCCTCGACGGGACACGCTTCGCCGACGTTCTCGGGCAATTGGAGTTCCCCAGCTGCCGGGAGGGCTGACCTGCGGCCGTCGAGGAGTACCTGCGCGCTGACTCACTCCTTCGGCAGCGGGACGGATCCGCACGCGGCGATGGCTCGCGCGCTCACTCCTCGGGCAGCGGCCCGGGGGTCTGGTCGCCGCGGATGTGCTTGAGCACCACCTCGGCGCTGATCAAGCACATCGGCACCCCCACACCCGGCGCGGTGGTGCCGCCGGCGTAGTAGAGTCCGTCGACGGTGCGAGACCGGTTCTGGGGGCGGAACATCGCGCTCTGCCGCAGTGTGTGCGCGGGTCCGAGCATGCCGCCGAGCCACGAATTGTAGTCGGCGGCGAAATCCGTCGGGCCGATCGTGTGGCGGACCACGATGCGCTCGCGCAGGTCGGGGATGCCCGCCCACCGAGCGATCTGGTCGATCGCGCGATCGGCGGTGCGCTCGATGAGCGGGTCGCCGGTGCCCTCAGGCCCACCCTCGCCGAGCCCGGGATCGGCCGGAACGGGAACGAGGACGAAGAGGTTCTCCTGGCCGTCGGGTGCGACGGTGACATCGGTCGCGGACGGCCGGCACACGTAGAGCGAGGCCGGGTGCGGCAGGCGCGGCCGGGACCCGAAGATGTCGTCGAAGTTGACTTCCCAGTCGGGGGTGAAGAACAGCGAATGGTGAGCGAGCTCGGGCAGCTGCCCGTCGACGCCGAGGAGGACGAGCACCGCCCCCGGCCCGCTCGTCACCGTGTCCCACCACGGTTCCGGGTAAGTGCGCTCGTCCGCGGCGAGGAGGGCGGTCTCCGTGTGGTGGAGATCGGCGGCGGAGACGACGATGTCCGCATCGTCCGAGCGCCGCTTGCCGGCGGCGTCTGTCCAGGTCAGGCCGGTCACCGTGGGGCGAGCCCGGCGACGGGTCGAATCATCGCCGGCCGCATCCGTATCGATCGATTCGACCGTCGCCGAGGTGCGGATGTCGACCCCAGATGCCCGCGCCAACCGCTCGAGCGCGTCGATGATCGTGCGGAACCCGCCCTTCGGATACTGCACGCCTTCATCGAGGTCGAGCGTGCTCATGAGGTGATAGATCGCCGGTGCGGCCCGCGGATCGGTGCCGAGGAAGATCGCCGGGTACTGCAGGATCTGTCGGATCCGCGGATGGACCACAGTCGCCTCGGCGCGGTGGGCGAGGCTCTCGGTGAGCAGGCGGACGAGCCGCGGCAGCGCGATGAGGACCGACCGTTCGAGGACCGAGCTCGGCGCGGTGAACGGGTTGTAGAGGAAGAACCGCTCCGCCATCGTCTTCGCGTCGGCGGCCGAGGCGAGATAGGCCTCCAGGCGCTGCCTCGCCCCAGTCTCCAACGACTCGAGGACGTCGAGAACCCGCTCCCGTCCGGCCGGGATCGTCACCGGATCGCTGCCCGAGGTAGCGCTCGGGTCGGTGAAGACCGTGTAGGCCGGGTCGAGAAGCGTGAGGTCGAGCTCGGCGGAGGCACTCGTGCCCATGAGGGCGAAGAAGTGGTCGAAGACCTCGGGCATGAGATACCAGGACGGTCCGGTGTCGAAGCGGAACCCGCTGCGTTCGATGCGACCCACCCGGCCGCCCACTTCGGCGTTCTTCTCCAACACCGTGACCTGGTGACCGTCACGGGCGAGCAGGCACGCGGTGGCCAACCCGGCCACGCCCGCCCCGATCACGCTGACCCGACTCACCGCAGCCACCTCGGCGAGGGCACACGCCCCACCGCGGGCACACGCGATCCGCGCGCCACTGCGCTCACCCTCATCGTCGCCGCCCCTTGCCCACGGTTGTCAGGGCCGAGCGGACGAGCAGCCGGGCCTTGGCCGGGTCGGAGATGCGCACGCGCTCGCGGTAGAGTCGGTCGACCGGGGACACGGCGATCTCGTCGTTGAGCGCGGTGAACAGGGCGGTGGCGGCGTCGACGGCCACCCGGGCGTCGAGCGGCAGGAGCGGGATCGCTTCCCTGGCCTCGGCGAGTTGGCGGCGGATCGTGTCCACCCACTCATCGCGCCCGACCGCGTCGAGTGCACCGTCGGACGCCAGGTAGCTGCGGCCCAAGCGGGCGTGATCGTCGGCGAGGTCCCGGAGGAAGTTGATGTTCTGAAACGCTGCACCGAGGCTGCGGGCCCCGCGTTCGAGCAGCACCGTCTGATCCGGGGTGCGGGGGTTGTCGTGGAGGAAGACGCGCAGGCACATCAGGCCGACCACCTCGGCGGATCCGTAGACGTACTCCGCATGTTCCTGGCAGGTGAACCGCCGCACCGAGCGGTCCGCGTTGGCCTGCAGATCCGTGCGCATCGAGGCGAAGAACGGGTCGACCAGGTCGCGGTCGATGCCGGTGATCCGCGCGGTGTGGGCGAAGGCGTGGATGACGAGGTCAGAGCTCAGCCCCCGGGCCAGGGCGCGGTGGGTCTCGGCGATGAAGCCCTCGAGCATCGCGGACTCGTCCTCGGGGCTCAGCCCCGCTTCGGCGGGCAGGCCGTCGACGATCTCATCGGCGATGCGAACGAGCGCATAGACGTTGCGGATGTGGGCGCGGTGGCTGGGCCCGAGCAGGGTCGTCGCGGTGCCGAACGACGTCGAGTAGCCGGCGATGACGGCCTTCGCCGCCCGCTGGGAGGCACGGGTGTACGTGTCGAGCGCCGTCATACGGTGCGTCCGTCCAGGCGGGCGGCGATGTCAGTGAGCACGGCGGTGGCGTGGCCCGGCAGGTCGCTGCAGTCGATGGCCTCGGCGAAGCTGCGGCGTTGGGCGGCGATGAGGGATTCGACCTCGGCCAGGGCCCCGGAGTCGGCGAGCGCCTGTTGGATGTCGCGGGCCCCGGCATGGGTGAGCTGCGGGTCCCCGAAGATCCCAGCAACCCTCCCCCACGCCTCGGTGCCCTGGGCGTGGGCGACGAGCGCGGTGATCTTGCCCTCCCGAAAGTCGGAGTAGGCGTCCTTGCCGTGGGACTCAGGCGTGCCGAAGGCCGAGAGCAGGTCGTCGTGGAGTTGGAACCCCAAGCCCAGGTGGGCGCCGATCGGGCGCAGCTGGGTCTGGAGGAGCGGGGGACGGTCGGTGAGGATGGCGGCGGCGACGATGGGGAAGGTGAAGGAGTAGGCGGAGGTCTTGAACGAGCTCATCGCGAGCACCGTGTCCGGGGCGGCGGGGATGACCCCGTCGGCGAGGCCGACGTCGAGGAACTCCCCGGCCGAGGATTCGATGAGCGCATGGTCGAGCAGGGAGAACAGGGCTGAGCGCTTGTCCCCGGTCACCTCGAGGGTGCCGATGATGTGGTGGACGGCGGCCAGAAGCATATCGCCCATGAGGATCGCCCCGGTGCTCGCCCAGTGCCCGGCGCCGGGGGCGTCGCGGCCGGCCTGCAGAGCGCCGATGAGGTTGGGTCGGCCGCGTCGCTGCCGGTCGCCGTCGATGACGTCGTCGTGGAGGAGCAGGGCGTAGTGGAGGAGCTCACAGGCCAGCGCCACCGCGGTTGCCGCCTCGGCGGTGACGGGGTCGTCCGTCTCTGCCAGGGCCACACGGGTGAAGGGGTCCTCGACGATCTGCGGGTGGTCACAGGTCATCGGGGCGAACGCGCCCAGCATGTCGAGGAAGAGCAGGGGCCGGACCAGTTTGCCGCCGGTCACTCGGTCGCGGGCGACCTCCCAGAGAGAGGCGAAATCGTCGCCGTAGAGGCGGGCGCGCTCGGTGCGGGCGGTGAAGAACTCGCTCAGTGCCGCACTGATCCGGTCCCGCGCCCGGGTGTCAGCCGTTGCCGACGTCGTGTCCATACAGGCGGCCTTTCGCAAAGGGGAGATGGGACGGGAGTCAGTGCGACTTCGGCCGGGCCCGGGCGGCCTTCTCGATGTTCTTGGCCATGGCGGGGAAGATGAACCGGTGGAAGGGGGAGACGAATACCCAGTAGAGGCGCCCGCGCAGACCCGAGGGGATGAAGATCGCCCGCTGCCGGTAGCGCGTGGCCGTTCCCTCCTGGCGGACGGCGAATTCGAGCCACGCGTTGCCCGACACCTTCATCTCCGCGGAGAGGACGAGTCGTGATTCGGGTTCGATGAGCGCGACCCGCCACCAGTCGAGCGGATCACCCAGACGCAGGGAGTCGGGCAGCCGGCGTCCCCGGTTGAGTCCGGCACCGCCGACCACCTTGTCCCACACTCCGCGGATCCTCCACGCCAGTGGCCACGAGTACCAGCCATTGGCCCCGCCGATGCCGACGATGACCGCCCACACGTCGGCGACGTCGAGGCCCGGCATGAGTCGAGTGCGGTCGTCTTCGAACCGGCGCCGCCCCGCCCACTGCGCATCGTTGGGCAGAGGTTTCGCGGCCTGTTCGAGCACCCCGGAATCCGCGTCCCAGTTGGTATCGACCGCGCCCTCGGTCTCGCGACGCAGGGCCAGGCGCACCGCCTCTTCGTAGGTCTTCAGACCCGAGGTCGGGGGTGGAATGACCTCGTCGATGTCGTGATCGTCCGTCACCGCATCCTCCTGCAGGGATTGGACGAGCGGGAGAGTGAGGCTGAAGGGGAGCGGGGTGACCAGGCCCACCCAGATCCCGGAGAGCTTCGCCGCCGGCAGCGGCAGGGCGATGACGTGGCGGGATGGCAGGCCTGCGATCCGGGCGAACTCCTTCATCACCTCGGCATAGGTGAGGACATCTCGGGACCCGATGTCGAGAGTGCGGTTGATGTTCCCCGGCACCGAGGCGGCGGCGACGAGGTAGTACAGGGCGTCGCGCACGGAGATCGGTTCGACCTTGTTGGCCACCCAGTCCGGGGCAGGCATCCACCGCAGCGTCTCTGCGAGGTGGCGGATCATCTCGAACGACGCCGAGCCGGAGCCGATGATGATCCCGGCCTGGAAGACGATGGCGGCGGTCGGGGAGTCGAGGAAGATCTCACCGACCTTGGCCCGGGAGCGCATGTGCACGGACAGGTGGTCGGAGTCCGGATGAAGCCCGCCGAGGTAGACGATGCGGTCGACGTGGGCCGCAGCAGCCGCATCGGCGAGGCGGCGGGCGGCTTCGGCTTCCTTCGTCTCGAAGTCCCGGCCGGACCCCATCGAATGGACGAGGTATTCGATGACATCGATCCCGGCGACCGCCTCGGAGAGGCCGGTTCCGTCGTCGAGATCGACGGTGACGATCTCCACGTCATCGGTCCATGGGACGGCCTTGAGCTTCTGAGGTGAACGAACCCCGACGCGCACCGAATGCCCGGCCTGGAGGAGGCGGGGGACGAGGCGGCCGCCGATGTACCCGGTGGCACCGAGCACGAGAACGGTGCGCGGCACTTCGGCGACCGGAATCGTCTCGACCGACTCGTCTGCGTCGTTCATACGGCCCCCACAATCGATTCGACGTGACGGTCACCGTCACCGCGGCCTGCTCTCACGGCAGGGTGTGCTGCCATCGCCGCGAGATCGTGCAACAGCCCTGGTGACCCACATTACACTCGCCGCGAGGACGCTGAGCACAGGGTGCCCTGACTTTCGGACCCCGGGAATCGTTTCGGATCCCCGGGAATCATCCCGCATTCCCGGTGCTCATCCCGCGCCGAGGCGGCCGATCCATTGGATGAGCAGCTGAGTCTCGGTCTCGCCGAGGATCTCGGGGTGTGCAGCCGCCCGTTCGATGACCGTGTGCCCGAGTCGGCAATCAGCCGTCTCGTCGTCGCGCGGACCTGGTCCCGTACCGGTGATCGCCGCGAGCACGCCTTCGCGCACGTCGGCGGAGAGCTTCGGGTCGTCGCGGCCGAGGATGATCAGACGCAGGGTCACGCCGATGTTCGTCGCAAGGACATGTGCTGCGGCCTGCTCGTACCCGACGACGAGGCGACCCTCGTCCTCGGCCCGCTTCGCCAGCGCGCGGAGCATTTCACTCGGCTTCGACTGTGCCTCGGGTGAATAGCCGGGCCGGACCTTGCCGTACATGAGGGTGTAGAACCCGGGATTGTCCAGACCGAAGGCGACATGGGCGTCCCAGCCCTGCCGCAGCGCCTGAATGGGATCAGCGGCAGCGGGCTCGGAAGCGGACTTCGTCGCAAGATACATCTCGAAGCCGCGGTCGATGACGGCCTCGATGAGTCCCTGTTTGCTGCCGAAGAAATGGTAGAGCGTCGGCATCTTCACTCCGACGGCGTCACAGACCGCGCGCAGCGAGAAATCCTCGCCGGGCGCCGCCGCGATGAGGTCCGCGGCGGCGTTGAGCAGCCGGGTCCGCGTATCGGATGAAGTCTCCTCTGTCACATCGCGATCTTATCGTGTACTGTTGCAATAGCTTTATGTATCGCTGGTACATAATCGGCACTGCACAACCGAAGAGCAGCACCACACCGATCACCGAAATGCAAGGAGCAGTCATGACCGCACGCACCCTCAATGGCAGGAACGTCCTCATCGCCGGGGGCGGCAAGAATCTTGGTGGACTCATCGCCCGCCAGGCCGCCGAGGCGGGCGCCAACGTCGCCATCCACTTCAACTCCGAGTCCTCCCGACCCGAGGCCGAGGAGACTCTCGCAGCCGTCGAAGCCACCGGCACCAAGGGCGTCCTCCTCACCGGTGACCTCACCCACCCGGAGGCGGTCGCGGCCCTGTTCGCCGATGCCGCCTCGGCGCTGGGTCCCATCGCCGTCGCGGTCAACACGGTCGGGAAGGTGCTGCGCAAGCCGATCGTGGAGACGACCGAGGCCGAGTACGATTCCATGTTCGACATCAACGCGAAGGCCGCATACTTCTTCATCAAAGAGGCGGGCAGGCACCTTGTCGATGACGGTGCGATCATCACGATTGTCACCGCGTTGCTCGGTGCCTTCACCGACGGCTACTCGACCTACGCCGGCGGCAAGAGCCCTGTCGAGCACTTCACTCGAGCCGCGGCGAAGGAGTTTGCCGATCGCGGCATCTCGGTCACGGCGGTCGCCCCCGGCCCGATGGACACCCCGTTCTTCTACGGGCAGGAGACCCCCGAGCGCGTCGAGTTCCACAAGTCCCAGGCGATGGGCGGCCAGCTCACGCAGATCGAGGACATCGCCCCCATCGTCCGCTTCCTCGCCACCGACGGTTGGTGGATCACCGGGCAGACGATCTTCGCCAACGGCGGCTACACGACCCGCTGAGTCGGCAGACCGGCGCGAACAGAGAAGGGCGCGTTCCTTTCCCACCGACCCTGCGCACCCCTACGCTGAGAACCGACCCATCACAGGCATCCCGACCGCACACCGACACCGCGGCACCGACACAACCGAGGAGAGATGATGACCGACCAGCCCATCCCCCACCCCGTCTCCGACTTCATCGAGATCGTCAATGCCCACGACGGCCAGGGCTTCCTCGACGCTCTCGCCCCTGATGCCACCGTCGACGACTGGGGCCGGACCTTCACCGGCCGCGACGAGATCAAAGCGTGGAGTGACACCGAGTTCATCGGCTCCGAACCCACCCTCACCCCCGAAGAGGTCAGCGTCGACGGCAATGCCGTCACCGTCATCGGCGACTGGCGCTCGAACCACGCCAACGGTCGCTCCGCCTTCACGTTCATCACCGATGGCCACCTCATCACCTCGATGACGATCCGCGAGGGCTGACCGCAGGAACCCGGGCCACGGCATTTCCGTCCGAGCCGCCGCACGAACCGAGCCCCACCGCCCCATGCGCGTGTGCCACAATGGCAGTGGCGCATGCGCGTCACGGCGGTGGGGCTCGCCGTACCCAACCTCGGACCCGCACCCTCACCCGGGGTGCCCGACAACAGTCCCTACCTTGACCGGCACCAGCATGCCCGAAAGGTAGGACATCCGTGAGTCCCGCACCCGACACCACCCCGCATCCAGCCCCCGACTCCCGTACCCCGCGGGCGCGCATCGTCGTCGGCGGGGCTGCGAGGGTCGCTCCAAGAGTTCTTCGAAGACTCGGTCGCCATCCAGCTCGCCCAGCATCAGCAGCGCCCGCTCGTCGTCGTGCCGCTGCGGACCGCGGGGCGCGCATGAGCCGGCCCGTGCACCTCCGCGCCTCCCACCTCGGTCTTGCGTTCATCGGCGGTACGCTCGGCACCGCCGCCCGCGAGGGGCTCAGCCGGCTCCTCCCCGCAGCAGGCGGGATGCCGATCGCGATCGTCGCAATCAACCTCGTCGGCGCGTTCCTCCTCGGGCTGCTCCTCGATGCCCTCGCCCGCCGCGGTCCGGATGAGGGGCGGCGCCGGATGCTGCGGATCCTTCTCGGCACCGGCTTCATGGGCGGGTTCACGACGTACAGCGCGCTGGCCGCGGACACCGCGGGCCTCCTCGGCGACGGCGGGGTGAGGACCGGGCTCGCCTACGGACTGGGCACGGTGGTCCTCGGCGGGCTTGCGACGTGGGCGGGCATCGCGATCGGCTCGCTCACGCACCGGCCCAACCCTGCTGCGGTGGAGACGACGGCCGACGATTCCGCCGGACGACCCGGCACCGCCTCGGCGAACTGGGACGAGGGAGGATCACGATGACGGCGCTCGTGTTCGCGACGATCGCCGTGGCCGGTGGGCTCGGCGCGGTGGCGCGGATGGTTCTCGACGGGCTGATCAAGGCGCGTCTGCGCGGGTCGACGCCGTGGGGGACGATCGCGATCAATGTCTCCGGGTCACTCGTCCTCGGGTACCTCACCGGGCTCGCGGCCGGGCAGCTCCTGCCCACTGCATGGTTCCTCGTCATCGGCACCGGCTTCCTCGGCGGGTATACGACCTTCTCGACGGCGAGCTTCGAAACGGTGCGCCTCCTCCAGGAGCGCACGTGGGTGATCAGCGCCGTCAGCGCCCTCGGCACGCTCGTGGTCGCGACCGCCGCGGCAGGATTGGGGCTGTGGCTGGGCGGGCTCGCCTGACGCCGGAGGCCGGGTCTGCGACGCGGCGAACCCGCTCACTGCCGAAACCGTCGCATTTCGACAAGACACGTGTTGCCTAAATCCTCGCAGTCGACCAGGTATCACGCGGCCAGTGCCGGTTCGCTGCCCAGACTGAGAGTCCCCTCGATCCGTGTTGGCCGGTGAGCCGACCCGGTCCTAGAGTGGAGTCAGAGATGGCTGCGTGAAGTCTCTTCACGCGTCGATCGGTCCTCGTCAACAGCGATGTGAATGGAGAGCAGATATGCCCACGCCTGAAGAACAAGTCGATGCCTGGTTCGATCCGAAGAAGCCGTCCACCACGGAGGAGGGTGCCGAGCGGCAGTCGGATGCCCACTCGCTGAGCGTGGGGCCCGACGGGCCCCTGCTGCTCCATGACGTGGCGTTGGTCGAGAAACTCGCCCGCTTCGACCGCGAACGCGTCCCCGAGCGCAGCCCGCACGCGAAGGGTTCCGGTGCCTTCGGCGAGTTCGTCGTCACCCAGGATGTCTCGCAGTACACGAAGGCGGCGTTCCTCCAGCCGGGTACGACGACTCCGATGCTCGCCCGCTTCTCCACCGTCGCCGGTGAGCTCGGTTCCCCCGACTCGTGGCGCGACGTCCGGGGCTTCTCCCTGAAGTTCTACACCGAGGACGGCAATTTCGACATGGTCGGCAACAACACGCCGGTCTTCTTCGTCCGCGACCCGATGAAGTTCCCCGACTTCATCCACTCTCAGAAGCGCCTGCCCGATTCAGGTCTGCGCAGCCCGAACATGCAGTGGGACTTCTGGTCGCTCTCCCCGGAGTCGGCCCACCAGGTTGCCTACCTCATGGGACCGCGCGGTCTGCCCAAGACCTGGCGGAACATGAACGGCTACTCCTCGCATACGTACATGTGGGTCAACGAGGCCGGCGAGCGCTTCTGGGTCCAGTACCACTTCCACACCGACCAGGGCGTGGAGAACATGAGCAACGAGGAAGCCGCGAAGCTCGCGGGCGAGGATGCCGACATCCACCGCCGCGACCTCTTCGAATCCATCGAGCGCGGGGACTTCCCGTCGTGGACGCTCTCCGTCCAGATCATGCCCTACGCCGAGGCGAAGGACTACCGCTTCAACCCGTTCGATCTCACGAAGATCTGGTCGAAGAAGGACTACCCGCTCCACGAGGTCGGTCGCTTCACCCTCAACCAGAACCCGATCAACCACTTCGCGCAGATCGAGCAGGCGGCCTTCAGCCCGTCGAACTCGGTGCCGGGCACTGGTGTCTCACCGGACAAGATGCTGCTCAGTCGCGTCTTCTCCTATCCGGATGCCCAGCGCAACCGGATCGGCACGAACTTCAACCAGCTGCCGGTCAACGCACCCGTCGTGAAGACGAACAACTACGACAAGGAAGGGCACATGCAGTATCACCACACCGGCGCTGCCCCCGTGTACGCCCCCAACTCGTATGGTCGCGCGTATCAGGACACGCAGGGCGTCGTCGACAACGGCTGGGAGGCCGATGGCGAACTCGTCCGCAGCGCTTACACGCTCCACCGCGACGACGATGACTTCGGACAGGCTCATACCCTTGTCCGCGAGGTCTACACCGAGCAGGAGCGTGCCGACCTCGTCGACACGGTCGTCGACATGCTGCGAGCCGACGTCGAAGAGCCGGTGCTCTCCAACGTGTTCGCCTACTGGAAGAACATCGACGACGAGGTCGGCCAGGCCATCGAGGCCAAGTACCGCGGTCAGTGAGACCTGACCGCGTCCTGGTCTCACGCTGACGACCCGCGTCGCCCACGCCTCGACGACAAGCGTCCGGTCGCCCTCTCCCCACACAGGGGCAGCGGGTGGCCGGGCGCTTCGCCCGTCCCCGGTTCAGCATGGGCGCGGTTCGCGCGGGCGTCAGCTCGCACCGGCGGCGGATCGGACACGACAAACGCTTGGCAATTTAGTTAACTTAGTGAAATACTGGCGGCATGTTCGAACCTGCCGCGCGACCGCCACGGGCCCTCCGGATCCTCATCCCCACCGTCCTCATTCTCATCTGGCTCGCCGTCTTCGGTGTCGGCGGCATGAGCTTCGGCGACATCAGCGACGTCGCTTCCGACGAACGTTCGAGCTTCCTCCCCGACAGCGCCGAATCGACCCGGGTGCAGGCCGAAATCACCACCTTCACCGGGTCCGACGCCATCCCCGCGATCGTCATCGCCGAACGCACCGGCGGCCTCACCGACGATGACCTGACAGCCCTCGAGCGCCTCGGCGAGCGTGCCGAGAACGTCATTGACGGCGCCTCCACCTCCCCCGTCATTCCCGCCGACGACGGGGACGCCGCCCAGCTCGTCGTCGCGGTGCCCGCAGATGCGGAGATCGGTGATGCCGTGACCGCACTGGAAGCCGAGTCCGCCGACATCCTGCCCGACGACCTCGGCGTGTGGGTGTCCGGACCGGCGGGGTTCACCGCCGACCTGCAGGAGGCGTTCGGTGGGATCGACGGGATCCTCCTCCTCGTCGCTCTCGCCGTCGTCTTCGTCATCCTCATCATCGTCTACCGCTCTCCCCTGCTGCCGATCCTCGTGCTCCTCAGTTCGATGACGGCGCTGTGCGCCGCGGTGCTCATCAACGTCGCCCTCGCCCGTGCCGACCTCGTCACTCTCAACGGGCAGGTGCAGGGCATTCTCTTCATCCTCGTCATCGGCGCCGCCACGGACTACTCGCTGCTCTGCATCGCCCGCTACCGCGAAGAGCTGAGTGACAATCGGCTGCCGTTCCACGCCGCCGTCCGCGCCGTGCGCGGAGTGTGTGAGCCGATCGCGGCCTCCGGGGGCACCGTCATCGTCGGCCTGCTCTGCCTGCTGCTCTCCGACCTGGGATCGAACTCGGCGCTCGGGCCCGTCGCCGCCGTCGGCATCGTCTGCGCGGTCCTGACCTCGCTGACGTTCCTGCCCGCCCTCCTCATCGCCGCCGGCCGGGTGGCGTTCTGGCCCAGGGCCCCGAAGTTCGGGTCGGCTCATCCGATCCTCACCGGCGCCGAGGCGACCGGGATCTGGGCGCGCATGGGCCGCACCGTTGCGGGCGCTCCGAAACGGATGGCCGCCGGGGTCACCGTCGTGCTCATCCTCGGCTGCGGGGGTCTGCTCCTCCTCGACGCACAAGGGGTTCCGCAGAACGAGTTCGTCCTCGGATCCTCCCAGGCCCGCGACGGCCAGGAGGTCATCGACCGTCACTTCTCCGGCGGGTCGGGCACCCCGGCCTACGTCCTCGCCGAGGCGGATGAGCGCGCCGAAGTGGCCGCCGCCATCGCCGGCACCGAGGGCGTCGACAGTCTCGCCCTCGTCGCCCAGGACTCGCCGGCCGGGACGATCCCCGTCGACGAGACCGGTGAGGTCTCCGCCGAAGGCCCTCGCGGTTCAGATGCCGCCGAGCCGACCGAGATCGACGGGCAGCTGATGTTCTCCGTCACCCTGTCCGACCCCGCTGACTCGCTCGAGGCCGAACAGACGATCCGCGATATGCGCGAGGGCCTCGAGTCCTCAGATGCGCTCGTCGGCGGCAGCACCGCGGTCGACCTCGACACCAACGACACCTCGGTGCGCGACCGGGCGGTGATCATCCCGATCGTCCTTGTCGTCATCACGATCATGCTCGCACTCCTGCTGCGCTCGCTCGTCGCTCCGGTCGTGCTGCTGGCCACCACGGTGCTCAGCTTCGGCACGGCGTTGGGGCTGAGCGCGGTGATCTTCCAGTTCATCGGGCAGCCGCAGTCGGATCCCTCGGTACCGCTCTACGCGTTCGTCTTCCTCGTCGCGCTCGGCATCGACTACACCATCTTCCTCATGACCCGGGTGCGTGAGGAGTCCCTGGAACACGGCACCGGGCAGGGCACGCTGCGAGGACTGTCGGTGACAGGCGGAGTGATCACGAGCGCCGGGGTCGTCCTGGCCGCGACGTTCGCCGCTCTCATCGTCATCCCGATCCAGTTCCTCCTGCAACTGGCGATCATCGTCTCCCTCGGCGTGCTCCTCGATGCGCTCATCGTGCGCACGCTCCTTGTTCCCGCCCTGGCGATCTGGATCGGCGACTGCATCTGGTGGCCCTCACGCTTGGCCGGGCGGTTCCATCGCGGTCGGCCCTCCGACACCGACGACCCGTCTTTCAGTCCGCGCCGCGTCTCGCAGAGGTCAGCGACGAGGCTGCTGACACAGCATTGAGACTCGCCGCAGCTGTCCGGCAGCGACGTCCCGGGCCGCCGCAGGATACCGTCGCTCTCGCCGTGGCGATCTCAGGTCGCGGAGTCGTCCGCCTCGGCAGTCCACGACTCGCCGGCGGAGGTGATCTCGTCCTTCGTGTCGCGGAGGAAGCGGATGACGGTCTCTCGTTCGTCTCGGGAGAGCCGGGCGGCGGCGTGGAATCGCTGCGACTGGGCACGGCCCACGGTCTCCATCGCCGAGGTGTAGGTCTCCAGGGTGATCGAGATCGCCTGGGCGCGGCGGTCGTGCGGATGCGGGGCGCGGGTGATGTGGCCTCCCCGCTCAAGCCGGTCGAGCAGCTTTGTCGTTGCCGCCGGCGTGATCGCCAGATGGTCGGCGATGCCGCGCGGGGTGCCGAGAACATCACGGTGTCGGCAGATGATGAGGTAGTGGAGGGCCCTCATGTCCGTAGCGTTGAGGTGCATGTAGCGGCGCGAGGCTTCCGAGAGCGCCTGTTCGGCGTCGCGGAGTTCGCCGAATGCGGTCATGAGTTCAGTGATCTGCTCGATGTCGACCGGCTCCATCCCTGCTCGATCGACGAGCCTGGCCTGCGGATCGCTCGCGTCGACGTCGTAGACGGCCGACCGCTCCACGGCGTCGCTTTCCATCGCCTGCCTCTCACACTTGCCTCGGCTCTCTGCCGAACCCTGCGTATACCGGACAATCCTATCGCCTCATCGCTCACGGCCCCTGCGCAAGCGCGGCGACGACAGACAGATCACCGACCCGATGATGAGCTCCCAGGCGAGGAACGCATACACCGACCCGCGCTCCCATACTCCGTCGGGCATGAGCACAAGGGCCGTGAGCAGAAGCCCGCTGAGGATGCCCAGTGCCCCGAGCCCCGGACCGCTCCAGCGCACCCGCCCCAGATCCCGCAGCGGCCCGACCGAAAGGATCGCTGCACAGTTGCCACCGAGGATCGCAGCGACCGCACCGAGGACGTGGACGACGATGAGACCGTTCGCGACGTTCTCCGGCGAACCCGGCACGAGGCCGACGAGCACGATGCCCGCAGCATGGAGGCATCCGACGACGACGAAGGCGATTCGCCCGATCCCGGGTCTCAGCGCAGGCATCGCGAGAACAAGGCCCAGGAAGAAGAGCAGACCCTGGCCAATGAACCCGGCGTCCATCACCTGCGGAATCTGCGAGGCGAGTTCGCGTCCTTGGAAAGTCGCTCTGCCCGGAACCCCGAGGTCGCTGATGTAGAACGTGGCGTAGCTGTATCCGGGGAAGGCACGTGCGGTGATCGCCTCGCACAGGAGGTACCACAGAGGGGCGATGATCCAGAGGACCCCTGTCGGCAGCAGCGACCACCCTCGGTTCTCGTCGACCCCGGTCACCGCTTCCGCACCTGAAAGATGTGCCAGGTCGGGTGAGCGATGAACGAGCCCTTGGATCCGATGAGGTCATGGGACGCGCGCAACCGGGCGCCACAGCGCTCAAGCGTGAAGCCGGTCACCCCCCGGATGACGGTGCGCAGGAGGCAGACGACGGTGACCCCGCGCGGATGGAGCAGGTGGGGGCGCGGGCAATGCTCGGCGGCCACGATTCGGCGGCCACGGGCGTCGGCGGGAACGCCTCGCCTCACTCCCGCAGTGATCGCGCCCCACCCTCGCGCGAAACCCCAGCTCACTTCCCCGCGGTGATCGCGTCGATCGCCGTCGGGTCGGAGGAGCGGAGGAACTCCTCGATGCGTGCGGCCTCTTCGCTCTCCCCGATGCCGGCCGAGGCGCGACCGAGGGCGTAGAGCGCGCGGAGGAATCCGCGGTTGACCTCGTGCGACCACGGAATCGGTCCGGCGCCGCGCCAGCCGGCGGAGCGCAGAGCGTCGAGTCCGCGGTGGTAGCCGACGCGGGCGTAGGCGTAGGAGTCGACCATGCGGCCCTCGCCGCGAGCTTCGTCGGCGAGCACGGCCCAGGCCAGCGACGAGGCGGGCAGGTCGGCGACGATGTCGAGGGCCTCCTCACCGGCGTCGAGACGGCGCTTCGCCTCGACGTCGGGGTGGTCATCGGGCAGGAACGTCGGCTGCGGGCCGAGCTGTCCGGCGTTGAGGTTGCCGATGTGCGAGGGGTTGCCGATGGGCTGCGTCATGGTCTCTCCTGGTCGTCGATCGGATGGTCGGTGTCAGTGTCAGATCAGTGCGGTGTCGGATCGGTGCGCGGTCAGATCAGTGTGTCCTCAGTCTGGTCGTCGGTCAGTCCGTCTTCACCGCCGAAGGTTGGATCGCATACGGGTTCGTGCTCAGCGCCCCGAGGATCCCCTGGTCGGCGAGCGCGTCGAGCTGCTGCTTGTCGGCGATGTCGGTGGCCCACACCGTGAGGTCGGACTCGTTCCACCTCACCACGGCGTCGCTCGGCACAGCGATCATCGTGTACCCCGCAGCGGTGAGGTCCTCCGGGTTCGCCGTCGACGTGTCCCCGACGAACATCGCGTCGATCCCGGCATCCGCGGCCGCGCGCGCCACGGTCGGATCGGCGGTGCGCACGATCGCCGAGGCCGCCATATCCGCCTCGGCGATCGTCTCCAGCGCCGGACCCGCGGTGGCGGAGTCGGAGATGAGCGGGAGGATGACGGTGCTGCCGGCGACGTCGCCGACGAGCTTGTCCCACGTCACCGGTATGCCCAGTTCGGTGTCCTCTCGCGGCGGCGTGATCGTGCGGTCGAGGAACTGCGCGGACGTCAGCCCCTCGAGTCCGTTGCTCAGGCCCATCGTCTCGGCCGCGGTCTCCGGGTCGGCGGCGACGACGGTGCCGTCACCGAGGACGGCGAGCGTGGGCGCGGGCAGGTACCCGAACTTGACGTTCTCCGTGAATGCGAGCTCGGAGTTCGCGGGGTAGACCTCGGAACCGCCGTCGAGTGCGGCGACCGCGGGCGGGTTGAGGGCGTCGACGGTGAGCGTCTCCTTGTGTCCGAAGACGTTGACGAGGAGAACGGCGACGACAGCGATGACGACCACGGCACCGGCCCACAGCGGAGCGTTGAATGTCCTCGGCTCCGGCCGCTCGGGCATCGGGATGCGATCGTTGCTCATGTCATCCTCGCCGAGGCGGCCCTCCGCGAGGTTATCCTTGTCCTTCCCGTGATCGGCCGAGTTGCTCCGCTTCCGACGGCTCATCGGCTGCCGTCCTTCGTCGCTCCGGCACCGGTGACGAGGCCGCGGAGGAAGCCCGCCCCCCAGCTCAGGTGCATGGTGGGCAGGACGATGCCGAACCAGAAGCGCTCCCGAATCCCGCAGTCCTTCGCCGCACCCGCGGCTGCGATGATGCCCGCGACATAGGTGAAGCTCGGGACGTGGACGAGGGAGGTGAAGCGGCGCAGGAACTTCGGCCACGTCTTCGTCCGGCCGCTCAGCTGCAGGAGGGCCTCGATGACGCTCGCGGTCATGCCGAGGACGAGCAGCGGCGGCGCGAAGTAGCGCAGCGAGTTCTTCGACCCGTAGCGGCGGATGAGTTCGGCCCGCCAGATGCCCGTGGCCCAGAACTGGCGGGCGATCTTCGACCACGATCCGCGCGGCCAGTACGTGACCTCCATATCGGGGTTGAACCAGATCCGGCCCCCGGCCGAGCGGATGCGGAGGTTGAGCTCCCAGTCCTGTCCGCGTTTGATGTCCTCGTCGAAGCCGCCGAGTGCTTCGAAGACCTCTCGTCGATAGACGCCGAGGTAGGCCGACTCCGCCTCACCGGCCTCGTCCCCGGAGTGGTAGGCCGGTCCGCCGAGGCCGATGGGCGACATGTAGGCGCGGGCCACGGCCTTCTGGAAGGCCGTCTTCCCGCGGGCGCGCATGAGACCGCCGCAGTTCGCGGCGCGTGTCGCCCGCAGGGTCTCGATCGCCTGTCGCGTGTAATCGGGCTCGAGTCCCGAATGTGCGTCGACGCGGATGATCACTGGGTGCCGCGTGTGGGCGAAGGCCCGATTGAGACCGAGGGGGGTGGCGGCATCGGGGTTGTCGACGGTCTGGATGCGCGGGTCGGTGGCGGCCATGCGCGTGATTATCGCGTTCGTCTCATCCGTCGAGGGGCCAAGCGCCAGGACGATCTCCTTCTGCCCGTCGTAGTCCTGGGAGAGGATCGTCGTGATCGCCTGTTCGATGTGTTCGGCCTCGTTGAGCACCGGCATGATGAACGAGACACCGGGCTGGTCTGCGAGGGGAGGAAGGCCGTCGGGGGTGAGGATCTGGAGAACTTTTGCCACGCCCTCAATCCTCCCATATGCGCGTGCCAACGGCGCTCAGACGGTTGAGGATCAGTGCTTGGGGCCGGCGAAGTCCGGTTCGGCGTCGGTGTCGGTCGGTCCCTTGCGCGGCTTGACGGGGCGTCCTGCGAACCAGATGTAGCCACCGGCGGCGACAGCCGCTCCGCCCATGATGACCGCCCACCACGGGAAGCCGGGGATGTCGGGCGGGTTCTGGGCGTCTTCGAGGGCGTCGGGTGGTGTCGGGATGACACGTTCGCCGATGACGAGGATCCGCTGCGTATTGATGCCCAACGGGGTGCAGGTGACGAGGGTGGCCAGGTCCTTGCCGGGGATCGCGTCGAGGGTCTCCGTCTGGTCAGGATCGACGATCTTGGTCTCGATGACCTTGTAGGTGATGATCCGACCGAAGGTGTTGAACGTGAAGTAGTCGCCCTTGTCGATCTTGTTGAGGTTCGTGAACATCTCCGCTTCTGCGAGCCCACGGTGCCCGGTGACGACCGAGTTGTTGCCGACTCCGCCCACCGGCAGTGCGGTGCCCTCGAGGTGGCCGATGCCGCGCAGCAGCGTCTCATCGGAGGTGCCGTGGTAGATCGGCAGGTCGAGGTCGATCTTGGGAATCTGGATGCGCGACATCACATCCGTCTTCGGGCTCGTGAGGATCTCGTTGTAGTTGAGATCGGTGATGCCGTCATCACCCTGCCACTGAGGAATGCGCTCATTGGCCTGCACGGAGGCGCCGCCGGCTTCGAGCTTCGCGTTGTACTCCTCGGCGAGCTTGAGCTGCTTCGCGTTGTGCGGAGCGTTGGGGTCTTCGGTCGTCGTCGCGTTCTGAATGACCTCGGACTGGTCGAGCTGGGTGATCCATGCCGCCATCATCGGATAGGTCCACACGCACGCGCCGAGGAGGCCGAGCACAGCGATGATCGCTGCCGGGACGGACAGCTTCCACTTCTGCTTCTGCGGCGGAGGGCCCGAGGGTGCGGGTTCGGTGAGGGTTGCGGTCATGGCTCCACGTATCTCTTGGTTCTTATGGTTCGAGGCCGGGTGACGTGAACGTCACCCGGCCTCGGGGTGTCACCGCTGACGCGGCGGATCATCTCCGCCGGTCAGAGGCGACGTCGCACTCAGCTCTGGCGAGCCCGGCGGGTGTAGCGGACGATTCCCGCACCGATCGCGAGCATCAGTAGAGCGATGCCGAGGATGGTGAGCATGAGCTGACCATTGGCACCCGTGAACGGCAGTTCGCCACGGTCCTTCTGCTTGTTCGAGATCTTCACTAGAGTCGGAGTGGCTTCACCGTTGGCTTCAACATTGACCGAGGTCCACGGATCCTGAGGCAGGGTGTAGCCGGCAGGCGCCTTGGTCTCCTTTATCCAGTATTCCTTGGACTGGACATCGTTGCTGCCGACCCACAGGGTGATCGACGCACGACCGTTGTCGCCGGTGGTGATGGTTCCGACGGGGGTCGTGCCATCGCGCTCTTCGTAGATCTCGAAGACCGCACCAGCCAGGGTCGCCGACTCATCATTATCCGCATACTTGAGGATCTCGAGCGGACCCCAGTTCGTCGAGGGCTTGTTCGTCGTGACCGAGGAACCATTGGTGTTGACAACGGCCTCGTTCTCGATGACTCCGTTATCGCCGAGGGAATCGACGGTGGTGACGACCTTCATGACGACGTTGTCGCCAGCGTTGAGCTTCGCCAGACCTGATGCGTTCATCGAGATGTTCGCTGTCTGACCGTTACACGTGACTGTGTAATCCGCGGGGTCGAAGCCCTCGAGTGTGACGCTCTCGCAAGTCAGACGCGGGTCGAGCCTATCCGTGATCGTGAACGTCCGGTACGTGTCGTCAGCGGCCTTCGGCGGAACGGGGGCCGTGATCGTCCACGTCACCTGGCTGCCGATCACAAGAGCGTTCGGGCGCTCGACTTCCTTGGTCGGAGTCGTCTCGTTGATCTTGTTCTTCGGGTAGACGTGAACGTCGTAGAGCCACTTGCCGCCAGTCTGCGGCAAGGGCAGGGTGACGAGGAACGGCTGAGCCGGGGAAACGATGTTGTTGTCGCCCGGATCGGTCTCTTCCACAAGGTAGAGACCGTGAGGCAGGCCGGTTGTCACGGTGCCGTCAGCACCGGTGACAACCTGCTGCGGAGTTCCTTTGACGTAGCCGTTGCCGCCGTTGACCTGGTCGACTGTGGCGCCGTCGATGAGGTTCCAACCGGCATCGGTGTCGAGGTCGATCGGCTGACCGTTGCGCTCGGTGATGGGAGTGATGGTGAACTCAACGCCGGAGAGCGGGTTGCCCAGATTCGACGTATCACCGAGCTCGGTGCCGTCACCGCGGGGTCCCTGATCACCGTCGTACTTGTGGATCGTCAGGGAAGAGGGGGTGTTCGGGTTGATGTTTCCCGCACCCTGAGCCTGAGCCGGAGCGGAGATGCCGACGAGGCTCAGCGCAGCAGCTGCGGCAATGGCGGGGATCCACCGTACGCGCTTGAACAGAGACGCCTTCATGAGTGGTTGTTCCTTTCGGTGTGTTCGCAGATCGCGTGGTTGTTGTTTGGTGGTGCATGGGGGCTGAGGGGCGCCTCAGCCATGCACCGTGAAGGTGCTGGGATGAAGAGTCAGCTCCTTCCCTGTGACCGTCGGCGTTGGAGCCAGTACGCGCCCGCTGCGCAGCTCAGGACGAGAACCGCCCCGCCGATGATGTAGCCGAGGGTTCCGGTGCCACCTGTGAGGGGCAGCGTCGGAGATTCGGCTTGCTCGTTGACGAACGGCTCACCGAACTGGTGGTCGAGTCGTTCGCGAGTAATGGAGAACGTCTGTTCGGTCTCGTCGAGGACGTAGCCGGCAGGGGAACGCGTCTCAACGAGGGTGTAGTCGCCCCAAGCGAGTTCCTCGATGCGGAACTTGCCTGCAGCCGGGTTGCGGTCGCGTCCGGTGCACTGATCGACCGAGTTCGCGGCACAGTCCTGAATCGCGACTTCGGAGCCGCCGGGACCGCGCAGGGTCCATTCGGAGCCGTCGAGGAAATCTCCGCTGCCGTTGACCTTCTCCCACGCAACGGTTCCACCGGAGTCGTTGTTCGTCACGGTGCACGTCGCGTTCTGACCGGCTGCGATCGCCACGGTCTTCGTGGCGTCATTGTAGGTGCCCCCGGTGCAGCGGATGGACTCCTGGTCGTAGCCGGCCAGGGTGGTCTCCGAAATGGTGTACGAACCAGTGGGAACGAACTTCCGTTCTCCCGAGTTGTAGGTCAGGCGACTGCCGCTGCCCGGGCTCGCGAAGAGGTTCTGGTTCCAATCGGCAGAAGTGAGAGTGCCGCCGTTGTCGTTCTTCACATCCTTGACGATCGTCAGTGTCTGACATTCGACGGTGTTCGTTACCGTGTAGGAGTTCGCCGCTGCCGCCAGCGTCGTGCTGAAGTTGTCCGTCAGCGGCACCGTGCCGGTGATGCCCGTACCGCTAATTGTCTTCGACTTGAGAGCGCAGCCGGGGAACCTCGCCGCATCGATCGTCGTGGTTTCGCCGATCTTCACGGAGTCACCGAAACCGAAGCCAGTACGCGTCTGCCCGAAGGCAGGGTCACTGGCTGGCTGACCCGCGGGGTCGAGGAGCAGCTTCGCACTGATCCCCTCGGGCTGACTGCCGTTGGCATAGGTCTGGCCGTTGATGTTCCAGGACTTGTCGACCTTGACGGTGGCGTCCTTGATTCGGTTGACGTAATTGCATTGGACGTCATCGCCGGGCTGAACAATGGAACCGAGATTCTGCGCGTTCTCATTCGTGAGAGTCGTCGTCTGCGTACTTCCGTCAAGTCGCGTGATGCGACACGTACCACTGACGAAACGATAATTGCCTTGTTGCGTCTCCTAGATCGCAATGTTCGCACGCGACGCGGCCGAACCGAATGTCAGAGTCCACCTTGCGTTGCCGCTTGCATCAGTCGTCTGCGTGGTGCCCGTCGGTGCCTGAGTCACACTTCCCGTGGTCGCAATTGCGCGAGAGCCCACGGTCCACCCTTGAGCGTTCTGCTCGTTACCGCCCGATGCATTCTGGGTCTTCTTGTTGATCGTGACGTTGGCAGTCAGAGGCGTATTCGAGATGCGACAGACGATCTCGTTGCCGGTTGCCGGAATCGTGATCGTTCCTGACGTCCCCGTTCCGGACGCTCCACTGATCTCCCGACCGTCGGAAAAACACTGGTAGGTAGACGAATATCGACTCAAATCTGCTGAACCCGAACCGGTCTCTGAGAACCTGATCGTCGAATTGCGTGCAGCCGGAAGCGGTCCGACCCTCTCCGACTGGACGCCTCGCGCACTGCCAGTGGTCGTCGCCGTCCCGAGGTTGGTCGTGCCCTGGTCGAGACGAAGGTTGAACTGATCCCCTGAGTTGACGCGGTTCTTGACATCCTTCTCGAGCGTAATCGACGCTGGCGAAGAGCACGAAGCGAGATCAGTTGTGCCCGGCAACTGGGTGGTCAGTGTTCCAGCCGCAGTCCATGCCGGAGTGTCATATGTCGTGACGTTGTTTCCGGCCCCGACATACGCCTTACCATTCGCATCGAACGCAACCCCGTTGACCCCCGCGACAGTACTTAGTGACGCACTCGCCGAGGCAGCAAGAGACGTCCCGTTGGCAGCCGCGAGGGCGTCGTCCTTCACGCTGAAGATCTTGGTTTCCACGGTGGTCGCATTACGGTTCTCGTTCCGCAGAATGTAGAGATTTCCGGAGCTGTCGAAAGCAATGTCGCCGTTGGCTCCTGTTCCGGCGCCCGGAGTCGATACAGCCCCCAGATACGTGACGGCTCCATTGGTGGTGTTCAACCGCCAGAGCTTGAAGACCTGAGCATTCTGCTCGTACCCTCCGAAGAAGTAGTTGCCAGTTTTCAGGTCGACGGCGCCCGCCACAAGAGAGCCGGCGAAGTTTCCGGGGGAACTTGCCGCGTTGAAACTCTGCCCAAATGGTCGCCAAACATCGTTCGTCAGATCAAACTTCTGGAACGCTGCGACGGTGTTGCTCGTCCGGTCGAAAGCGTATATACCAGTTCCCCCGGAGCTGATACCCACCCCGTTGAGTTGAGTGAATGTCGTGCCCGATGAAGGTCCACCGACACGGGTCACGTTGCCGTTTGACGCAATATGGCTCAGTTCTCCGCCTCTATTGACCGAGTACACGTTACCCGGCGCGCAGGCGATCACGGCTTGAGCATCCACTCTGGGCATTTGCGTCGGCTCTGTACCGTCAGATCCAGGGTCGGTATCCACGGATTCCGACTTCGACGGTGTCGGCTCCTGCTCACCGAGGCCCGGCTCGGAGGACATGCCGCTGTCCTTAGGCTCTGAGTCCTCGGTCTTCGGCGCGCTGCTCGACGGTCCTGACCCCAGGCTCGAACCGGTGTTTGCTGCGTGCGCAGCAGTCGGCGCGGTGACCACTCCACCCATGACCGCGAGCGCGATGAGGACCGCGAGCATGGCAAGGATCACCCGAGCGGGAGCGGCCATGGTTCGGAGACGGCGAGATGCCACGGGGAATATGGGCTTGTTCGACGCCATATCGTTCCTAAATCGTGTTGCAAGCGGGGACAGAGAAGCCATGGGAGGGCTGAGCAGATTCACTGCAGAAACTCGGACTGTGTGAAGCTCACGCTTAGGTCAGGCCGATAGTTCAATAATTTACTATGCAGAAGGATGATTTCGGTAACGAAACGATAACTTTTGCAAGATTCCCTGTGATGTCGCTGTCCGGAATCTGCATCGAGCGGTAATGGCATAGGTCACGTCTTGACAACGGAATAGGCTCCCATCACCGTCTTCGTCGGGCGGTCTGCCGGTGCAGACCCCTGTCGAGCACGGCGTCGAACCAGCGTTGAAAGGACACTTGATGAAGGCCATCTACACAGCAGAAGCACTCGCCACGGGCGAAGGACGCGACGGGCACGGGCGCACGAGCGATGGCAAGCTCGACGTCGACCTCGCGGTTCCCACCGAGATGGGCGGTTCGAGCGCGGGCACGAACCCCGAACAGCTCTTCGCCGTCGGCTACGCCGCGTGCTTCCATTCGGCAATGCGGGTCGTCGCCCGCCGGGAAGGCGCGAACGTCGACGACTCCGCAGTGGGCGCGAAGGTGAGCATCGGCGACAACGGCGACGGCGGATTCCAGCTCGCCGTCGAACTCGAGATCACCCTCCCCCACCTCGACCCGGCCGAGGCTCAGTCGATCGCCGAGAAGGCCCACCAGGTGTGCCCGTACTCGAATGCGACGCGGAACAATATCGACGTGACACTCACCATCACCGACGACTGAACTCGCCGATTCCCCACCCTGAAGAGCGATCGGCCCGCGTGTCCTCACCGACGTGAGGACACGCGAGCCGATGTGTTGAACAGATCTCACATCGCGGTCAGCACTGAGTCGTCACCCGCGCACCATGCCCCTCACCCCCGCGCCACAGCCTCCACCGCTGCGGCCACCGCGGGGGCCACACGTTCGTCCATCGCGCCGGGGACCACATAGTCCGGGGCGAGGTCGTCGCCGACGAGGGCGGCGATCGCGCTCGCGGCCGCGAGCTTCATCTCCTCGGTGATGTAGGTGGCGTCGGCGTCGAGCGCACCGCGGAAGACACCGGGGAACGCGAGGACGTTGTTGATCTGGTTCGGGAAGTCGCTGCGGCCGGTGGCGACGACGGTCGCGTACTGGGCGGCGACGTCGGGGGCCACCTCGGGGTTGGGGTTCGAGAGCGCGAAGATGATCGCGTCATCGGCCATTCCCGCGAGCAGCCGCGGATCGACCGTGCCCGAGGACAGGCCGATGAACACATCGGCACCGTCGAGCGATGCCTCCATTCCCCCGCTCACACCGCGCGGATTCGAGTTCTCAGCGATCGCCTGCTTCGTCGGGGTGAGGTCCTCGCGTCCGGATTCGACGACGCCATTCGAGTCGAGGACGACGATGTCGGAGACACCCGCCTCGTGGAGGATCTTCGTCACCGCGACACCTGCCGCGCCGGAGCCGGAGATGACGACCTTGAGCTGCTCGATGTCCTTGCCGACGACCTTGGCCGCGTTCATCAGCGCCGCGAGGACGACGATGGCGGTGCCGTGCTGGTCATCGTGCATGACGGGGATGTCGAGGGCGGCCTTGACCCGGTCTTCGATCTCGAAGCAGCGGGGCGCGGAGATGTCCTCGAGGTTGATCGCCCCGAAGGTCGGTGAGATCCGCTCGATCGTCTGGACGATCTCGTCGACGTCGTTCGTGTCGATGACGATGGGGATCGCGTTGAGGCCGGCGAAGCGCTTGAACAGCGCGCACTTGCCCTCCATCACCGGCAGCGAGGAGGTCGCCCCGATGTCGCCGAGGCCGAGCACTGCCGAGCCGTCGGAGATGACGGCGACGAGGCGGCCGGTCCACGTCAGCTCCTTCGCCCGCTCCGGCTCCTCGGCGATCGCGGTGCAGACCTTGGCGACGCCGGGGGTGTAGGCGATCGAGAGGTCGCGCTGGGTCTGGAGCGGGCGGGAGAGCTCGACGTCGAGTTTGCCGCCGTGGTGTCCGGCGAAGATCTCATCGTCGGTGATGGCGGAGGCCGGGGTCCGTTCCTTCGTGCCGGCAGCGGAGTCGTCGGTCGGTGTCGTCATCGTTCTTCCTCGCGATCGGGTGAGCGGGCCACCGAGGTGGCCGTCGTCGTGGTCATCGAAGCGCGCTCCACATCGTCGGAGCTGCGGTGCGGTCGCCGGGAGGGTGGATGGTGACGGCTGCGCGCGGCGTCCCGTCCCGGGTGCGGGGCGTGGCCGACGCGGCGCACGACCATCCCCGCGAGTGGGCAGGATCGGTCATGCGTCGTGCCAGCATAACCCATGGCAGCGCCTATTCCTCCCTCGCCGAGGTGACCGTCAGGTGACGTTCGGAGTGACCGTCGCGCACGAGGTCGCGCAGGTAGGCGGCGAACCCGCCGTGGCAGCGGCCCTGGAGTCTCGCCGAGGTGATCACCCGACAGTCATCGGTCCGGTGGACGACCCTGCCCGCCGAGGTGACGGCGGCGACGAGGGCCTCATCCTCCCCCACGCTGTCGGGAGGGCAGCCCCCGACCGCGGCGAAGACGGAGCCGCGGATGCCGAGGTTCGCCCCGAAGACGTGGTCGTGGTCGTCGGCGAGCCGGTGGAGTGAGTACCACGCGGAGACGAGGTCGGCATTGCCCGGCTCGGAGCGGGGTGCGACGGTGCCGACGACGCAGTCGGCGCCGCGGCGGGCATGCGCGAGATGGGAGACCAGCCAGTTGGTCGGCACCCGGCTGTCGGCATCGGTGAAAGCGAGCCACAGATCGGCAGCGCCCGGGTCCCCGGATCCCTCGGCCGCCCACTCGAGGGCGAGCTGTCCGGCGGCATTGCGGGCCCGGCCGACGTTGCCGTAGGGCACGACGAGGGGGATGACCTCAGGCCGGTCGGCGGCGACGCGGTCGATGATGCTCAGGGTCGCGTCCGTGCAGTCATCGGCGACGGCGATGATGCGCACGGACAGGCCAGGGCTTGCACCGGCGTCGGCCGCGGCGAGGATCGAGCGCAGACAGCCTTCGATCTCCGCTGCCTCGTTGTGCGCGGGAACGATGACGACGACGTGCTCAGGCACCGTCATCAGGCGCGTTCCTTCGCCGCGATCGTCAGGACGTCGAGTCGGTACTCCGCGGCCGGGTGGTGGACGAGGGCGGCGTCGGGCCAGTACGCGAGGCACATCTCGTGGACGCTCTCAGCGTCGAGCGGCCAGTCGGTGATCTCGCCGCGCCAGTGGCAGAGGACGAGGGTGAAGTCCGCCGTCGTGCTGGACTCGATCCTTTTCATTGTGCGGCGCAGCTGTTCCCGGGAAAGGTAGTAGCCGGTCTCGGCGAGGACGACGCAGTCGAAGCGGCCGGCCGGCCAGTCGTCGGGGATCGTCATCCGCGTGAAGTCGAGGTTGGCGACGTCGGGGTAGAGTCCGCGTGCCGTCGCGAGCGCCCGGGCGCTCGCGTCGATCGCGGTAACGCGCTCGGCACGGTCGGCGAGCTCCCGGCTCAGCGCCCCGATCGAACTGCCGATCTCGAGGACGTGGGAGAACCGGCCGCCCGGCAGCGCCCGCAGCAGTGCCGCGCGCTTCGCGATCTCGTAGTCCGATGAGCGCAGCTCCCACGGATCGACCCGCTCGGTGTGGACGCGGTCGAAGACGGCCTCGGCCGTCCGCGCATCGTTCGCCACCGCCTCGGCGACCGCCTCGGCGGCCTCCGGCGGCTCCTGCTCCTCGCCGGCGAATCGGGTCACGGCGAACGTGTCTCCCCCACGGGCGAAGTGCGCGAGGACATCCGGCGGGAGGATCGCCTCGTCGCCGGGAGCGTCCGAGAGATCCTCCATCTGGGACGGATAGTGCGCCCACAGCGCCTCCCGGTCGAGGCCGTCCGGGTCGGGCAGGAAGCGCCACGACCGCCACGCGGCATCGTCGGGGTCGGCCCAATGCCAGTACCAGATCGGGAACTCGAGCACCGTCGCCGCCCGCAGCCGCCCGACCTCGCGGGCGACCTCGCCGACGGCGTCATGATCGCTGTGACCGTCCGCGTGGTGCGGGGCGACGATGGTGAGCGGACCGGGCAGGTCCGCGGTCGCGGTCATCACCTCGGCGAGGATCGTCTCCTGGTGGGCCGCCAGCGCCCCGTCGCCGAGGTCGAAGAGGGTGCTCGCCGCGGTCGGGTTGAGTTCGGAGAGCGCCGCATCGAACTCGTCGAGGCGGATCGTCCTGAGGTCGTCCGGGGTGTGCGTCGGGGACCCCGGGTGGGAGTTCTCCCCCGCCGTGAAGAGGAGGACGGTGACGTGGGCGTCGGTCTCGCCGAGGCGGCGCAGCAGTGCCGCACAGCCGATCGCCTCGTCATCGGGGTGGGCGAGGAGCACGACGACGGATCCGCCGCACTCCTGCAGGCGCGGAAGGTCACGGACCCCGGCTCGGATCCACGCGTCTTCCGAGGTGCCGGTCTCGAGGTGGGTGAACATCAGCCAGTGACGATCGCGTCGCCGAGCGCCGCCTCGTCGCGGGCCCCGTGATGCTGGCTGAGGTAGACGGTGAGGTCGGCATCGGCCTTCGCGAAGCTCCGATCGCCGGTCAGCGCTGCGGGACCGGCGAGTTCGCGGGCGAGCTGCGCGATCCGCTGGGACGCGCGATAGACGATGTTGCGCACGCGCAGGGCCAGCTCCCAGGCCTCGTCGCGGGTGTAGGCCTCGGAGCCGTCGGCGGCCTGGGCCGCCTGAGCGAGAGCCGAGCGGGCGGCGAAGATCTCCGCGTCGAGCTGTCCGAGCGTGAGGTTGCCCAGCGGTAAGGGCTGCGGGCGGGCGAAGTGGCGCTGTGCGGCACTGCGGGCCAGGCCCAGGGCACCGCCGAACCAGCACGCGGCGACCCGGATCCCGCCCCACGCGAACGACGGTCGGTCGAGATACCAGCCGGTGGGCCCGACGACGGTGGCCTGCGCGTAGTCGAAGGTCACCGCGCCGCTCGGGATCTCGCTGAGCCCGAGGCTCGGCCACGGCGCCGTCGACGGGTGCACGCCGGGATCGGTGAGGCTCACGGCGAAGGCCCGGGACATCTGCCCGTGGTAGGCGGTGACGATGGCGTGGGACAGCTGGGAGGCCAGGGAGCACCACGGCTTCTCCCCGATGAGATGGACCGTCCCCTCGTCGAGGTCGATGGCGCTGAGGACGGTGCCCGGCGCCTCGGCGGCGAAGACACCCCACGTCGTGCCGGGTTCAGGCGTGCCGGCGCCCGCCTCGGCGAGGATGCCGAGGGCGTCGACATGTGGTTCGAGCATGCGGGCCGCCGCGACGTCGATCGCCGCGGTCGCGGCGAGTGCGTCCCACTGCTCGAGCTGGGTCGAGGTCCCGCTCAGGCCCCAGAACTCCTGCAGCCCGGTGATCCGCTTGCGCACCGGCGCGCTGGTGTTCACGCAGCTGACGAGTGCGGTGCCGCGGTCGGAGGCGAGGTCCGGCTCCCACCACGGGGTGAGCGGATCGGCGATGAGAGTGAACGGTGAGGCGGTGGTGGAGGTGTGCATGAGGAGACCGTCCTTGGGAAGCAGGGGTCACAGGTTCGGGGTCGCCTCGCGCCCCGTCGGGGGTCGCGAGGGGTGGGTGACGGGTCGACTGCGGTGCCGCGCGGCGCGCGGAAGTGCGACGGCGGAAGGCAGTGCTGGTGCTTACGTGTCCTTGATCGCGCGGATGCGCTCGATGAGATCGTCGAGGCCGTCGTCGAATTCGCGGTCCGAGTGGTCGCCCTGCAGCCGCTTGAGCGTCGGGTACTCGGAGAGTCCCTCGTCCTCGTCGCTGTCGGCATCGGCATCCTCATCGACGGCCGAGGCGATGTCGATGCCCATCGCCGAGACCTCGAGGACGAGCTGGCCGAGGAGGAAGCTCGTGAACGCCTTGTAGGTGTCGACGACGCGGTCGTCGGAGAAGCCGTACTCGGTGAGCGCGGTGAGGAAGTAGTCGACCCAGCGCACGCTGCGCAGCGGCGGGCGCAGCCAGGGCGCTTCCGGCGGCTGCGTGATCATCAGGGGGAACATCCGCGGATGGCCGAGTGCGAGATCGCGCATCGCGGTGGCGACGAAGCGCAGGAATGCCTCCCAGGATTCGGGCTGCTCCTGCATGAGCTCTTCGTCGAAGAGGTCGTCGATGAGCTCGTCGACGGCGAGGGACACGAGCTGTTCGCGTCCGGAAACGTAGTTGTACAGTGCCATCGCCTCGACGTCGAGCGACATTCCCAACCTCCGCATAGAGAGCGATTGGACGCCGAATTCATCGATGTAGGCAATCGCTGCCTTGACAATGTCCTCTTGGCGCAAACGCTGGCGGGCCATGACTACTCCTGGAATCACTGATCAGAGGTGCGAGGGGCTGCCCCGTCCCTCCATCTGTCGCGAGGTCCTGCACTTCACGTGCGACCGCGCCCGACCCGTGACCGGCGGACGCGTTCTCGGCTCAGTTTAGTCCACAGAACGCGCCCTCCGGCAGGGCTGATCAAGCGATCATCACAGGTGACTGATTCAGTCCCGCGCCGCGCGCGAACGACCGGTGATCAGGCCCCAGATGACGAGGACGATGAGCGATCCGCCGATCGCGCACAGCCACGACGAGAGCGAGAAGAACGCGTCCATCTCGACTCCGAAGATCATCCCGCCGAGCCAGCCGCCCACGAGGGCGCCGAGGACGCCGAGGATGAGGGTGGCGATCCAGCCGCCGCCCTGACGACCCGGCAGGATCGCCTTGGCGATGGCGCCGGCGATGAGGCCGAGGATGAGGTATGCAATGAAACCCATGAGCTTATTTCCTTATGTTGTTGTCCAGCACGGTGCCGACCGTGCCCGATGCCCGCTTCCGGGGTATCGGCGCGATGCGTCGCGCGGGTGCGCGCGACGTGCCGCAGCACCCGGAGCGCAGAGGCGCAGGGACGGTCAGCGTCACCGCAATCAGGCGCTGAACCTGACCGCTTGCTTACACTGTAATCCATGTTCAGACCATTAACCAACAAACTCCATCTTACGCCGTAGAGGCGGGTGGAAACCGGGCGTCCACCAGCTGTTTTATTTCATACTTTTACAACGTAAAAATAGAGGCGTATTCTCGTCGCGACGAGCGCTGCGCCGCGCCCGGCGCGCGCGTTTCGAACAGACGAGGTCGTGGGTAGGCATGAACACACATCCCTATGTCGTGGTGGCCAACAGGCTGCCGTGCGAACGCGCCGCCGATGCCTGGCGGGCATCGCCCGGCGGTGTGGTCACAGCACTGACGCCGGTCACCGAGCACAGTCTCGGCGCGTGGGTCGGCTGGGCCGGCGGGGAGACCGCCGAAGAGCCGCGCACGCACCACGGAATGCCGCTCATCCCCGTGGCGCTGGGCTCAGCGGAGATCGACGCCTACTATGAGGGGTTCGCGAACGCGACGCTCTGGCCGCTCTACCACGCCAATGTCTCGACCCCGCAGTTCCGCCGGTCGTGGTGGGAGGCCTATGTCGCGGTCAACCGCCGCTTCGCCGAGGTGACCGCTGAGGTCTGCGCGCCCGGTGCCACGGTCTGGATCCACGACTACCACCTCCAGCTCGTTCCCCGGCTGCTGCGGGAGCTGCGTCCCGATGTGCGCATCGGATTCTTCTCCCACATTCCGTTCCCGTCCGTCGATCTCTTCGCCCAGCTGCCGTGGCGCACGGAGATCCTCCGCGGCATCCTCGGCGCCGATGTCATCGGCTTCCAGCGTCGGCGGGACGTGCGGAACTTCGAGGCCGCCTGCGCGGCCCTCCTCGGCCCCGCATCGACCGCCTCGGCGACGGTCGTCGACGCCTACCCCGTCTCCGTCGACGTCGGCCACATCCGGGACATCGCCGGCAGCGGGCAAGCGCAGGCGGAGGCCACGCGCATCCGGGCCGACCTCGGGGAACCTGCGACCCTCCTGCTCGGGATCGACCGGCTCGATCACACGAAGGGCATCCTCGAACGCCTGCTCGCCCTCGAGGAGCTCTTCGACAACGGCACGCTCGATCCGCGGACGACGCGGATGGTCCAGGTGGCGGTGCCCTCGCGGGAGAGGATCCCGGCGTACCGGCAGCTGCGTGAGGACATCGAGCGCACCGTGGGGCGGATCAACGGGAAGTTCGCGGGGCTCGCCGGGACGACGATCCACTACCTCCACCGCGACTACGCGTTCGAGTCGGTCATCGCGTGGTACATCGCCGCCGACGTCCTCCTGGCGACGTCGATGCGCGACGGCATGAACCTCGTCGCGAAGGAGTACGTCACCGCGCGGGCCGGCCGGGGTGGGGCGCTCGTGCTCTCGGAGTTCGCCGGGGCCGCCGACGAGCTCACCGATGCCCTCATCGTCAACCCCCATGACCGGGAGGCGATGGTCCAGGCGATCGCCGAGGCGGTGGCGATGGATCCCGCTGCGGCGCGTGCCCGCATCGACGCGATGGCCGAAGTCGTCGCCGACCATGACGTCTATGCGTGGGCGAACCGGTTCACCGGCGACCTCGCCGAGGTGGCGGCGGAGGATCCGGCGGACGCTGCGGCTGCTTCGACCCCGACCCCGAGCGCCGCATCTCCCGCGCCCGCAGCGGCACCGGCCCAGTGGATGATCTGAACGTCGGCCCCTGCGCCGGTGCTCCGGGTCGAGACAGTCAGACCCAGAGCGCTGATGGTCACGCCCAGCGGTATTCGTACTCCGGCCGGCCCGGGGTGCCGTGGCGGGGCTGCTTGATCGCCTGCTTCGTCGTCACGAGGTGTTCGAGGTAGCGGCGCACCGTGACCCGGGAGAGGTCGAGGCGCGTGCCGACCTCGGTCGCCGAGACGGGTGAGTCGGCCGTGCGCACCGCGGTCGAGACCGCTTCGAGGGTCTCCTCGATGAGGCCCTTCGGCAGCCGGCCGCGGGGCACCGAGCGCAGGGCGCTCAGCGCATTGTCGACGGCCTCCTGCGTCGCGAGCGCCCCCTCCCCCGTCAGTCCCTGCCGGAAGGCCCGCTGGTTCTCGAGCTTGTCCCGGAACGCCGCGAACGCGAACGGCTTGATGAGGTACTGCGTGATCCCCGTCGAGATCGCCGCGCGGATGACCTGGAGGTGCCGCACCGCGGTGATCGCGATGATGTCGGTGCCGACGTTGCGGCTGTTCATCCGCTTCGCGACGTCGAGACCGTGGGCGTCGACGAGGTTCATGTCGAGGAGGACGATGTCGACGGGCTGACCGGCGGCGACGAACTCGTCGTAGCGGGCGAGCGCCTCGACGCCGCCGAGTGCGATCCCGGCCACGGCGAACCCCGGCACCCGGCGCACGAAGTCCGCGTGCGCCTCGGCGGTGAGGGGGTCGTCCTCGACGATGAGCACGGTGAGCTCCCGCTCCTCAGACCTCTCGACCATCGCGTCCTCCCCTGTCATCGTCGGCGGCTGCGTCGTCCGCCGCAACATCGCCGGCAGCCGCCGCGCCACCGTCTTCTTCGTCCACAGCCTGCCCGCCACCAGCCGCTGCGTCGTCCGTCGCCGCCGTCAGCGGCAGGGTGACCGTGATGATCGCCCCCGCGTCGGAGTCGACGGTGAGCTCCCCGCCGAGGCGGCCCACCGCCTGCCTGACGAGCGCGAGTCCGAATCCCCGACCGCCCGCGTCCGGTGGGGCCTCCTTGTCTGTGGCCCCGAGCCGGAAGAGCGCGTCGACCTCGGCGGTGGCGATGCCCGGACCGGTGTCGGCGATCGTGATGATGAGCTCGCCGCCGGCCCCGGTGGCGACGAAGTCGGCCCACACGTGCCGCTCGGCCGAGTCCGCGGCGGCGTCGAGGGCATTGTCGACGAGGTTCCCGGCGATCGTCACGAGGTCGCGGGCATCGAGGCTGCCCGGCGGCAGTTCGCCGGCGGCGGTGACGGTGAACTCGATGCCGCGCTCATGGGCCTGCGCGGCCTTGCCGATCATCAGCGCGGTGATGAACGGTTCGTCGAGGGAGTCGACGAACGTGTCCGTCAGCCGCTGGGATTCCTGCTCGTCGCGGACGGCGAACTCGAGCGCCTCGTCGAGGCGGCCGAGCTCGATGAGGGTGGAGACCGTGTGGAGCCGGTTGGCGTGCTCGTGGGTCTGCGCCCGCAGAGCGTCGGAGAGGGTGCGCAGGGTCTCGAGCTCCCCGGCGAGCTCCGAGAAGTCCGTGCGGTCGCGCAGGGTGACGACGGTGCCGCCGGTCGCCTCGGGGTCGCGGTCATCGGGTTGGGTCGCGGGCTTCTGGCTGATGACGAGGACACGGTCAGCGGTGAGGTGGGTCTCGTCGACGGCGACCCGACCGGATTCGACAAGGGCACGGACAGAGGCCGGGAGGGCCACCTCGGCGAGGGGAACCGGCTGCCGCTCATCGGGCGCGGGCAGGTCGAGGAGGCTTGCCGCCTCATCGTTGTAGAGGACGAGGTGGCCCGAATCGTCGATGAGGATGAGCCCCTCGCGCAGGGAGTGGAGGGCGGAGTCGTAGAACGCGAAGAGGCGCTTGAGCTGTTCGGGACCGTAGCCGAGGGTGACCCGGCGCAGGTAGCGGGCGAGGATCCACGACCCGAGCCCTCCGAGGGCGATCGCGACGGCCGCGACGATGATGATCTGGGGCACGGCCGCGGCCTGGGCGACGGAGATCGCCGTGAGCGTGACGCCGACGGCGACCATCGCGGTGACCTCGCCGGAGTCGTCGACGATCGGGACGATCGCCCGGATCGAGGGGCCGAGCGTGCCGACGTACTCTTCGGTCTGACTCTGCCCGCTCAGGGCGGTGTCGATCGTGCCGAGGTAGTCCTTGCCGAGCTCGCTGGGGTCGGGATGGGTGTAGCGGGTGCGGTCGCGGTCCATGATCGTCACGAAGTCGACGTCGGCGGTGCTCACAACGGTCTCCGCATACGGCTGGAGGGCCGCGGAGGGATCGGGGCCGGCGACCGCCTCGGTGACGTAGGGGTCGTGGGCGAGCGTTTCGGCGATGCTGAGCACCCGGTCACCGGCGGCGTCACGGGCCGCACTGCGCGTCGAGGCGTAGCTCGTGATGCTCAGCACCGCGCAGACGATGACGATGAGGACGAGCTGGGAGACGAAGAGCCGACGGGCCAGCGGCAGGTGCCGGGGGCCGCGGCGACCGGCGCGCAGTCCTGCTCGCATCGCACTCCTCCTCTCTCCATGAACACTATGAACGCAACCGTGACTCAGATAACGAATCTTGCCACTCTTGGTGCACTGACCACCCATCCGGTGCACGGTCGCCGGGGACACGCACCACGACTCGACCATCATCACCGAGTCCACCACTCAATGAGGAGGGAAGGCAATGCCGCCTGAGAACACCACACCGACCGGGGCCCACCACGGAGCGGCAGGGACCGCTCCCGCCGGCGCCACCGCCCACGAGACCACCGGGCAGGCCCCTGCGAAGAAGAAGGACCGCACCCACTGGCTCTACATCATGGTCATCACCGCCGTGTTCGCCGGTGCCGCGATCGGCCTCATCACCCCCGAGGTGGGCATCGCGCTCAAACCGCTGGGCACCGCGTTCGTCGCGCTCATCAAGATGATCATCGCCCCGATCATCTTCTGCACGATCGTCCTCGGCGTCGGATCGGTCGCGAAGGCCGCGACGGTCGGCAAGGTCGGCGGTCTCGCGATGATCTACTTCCTCTGCATGGCGACCTTCGCCCTCATCATCGGGCTCGTCGTCGGCAACCTCATCCACCCCGGTGACGGCCTGCAGCTGCGGCCCTACGAGGATGCCGCGGGCGGGGAGTCGAATGCCACCGTCGCGTTCCTCCTCAGCCTCATCCCCGGGGACATCCCCGTCCTGCCGACCCTCGTCCTCGCGCTCCTCGTCGGGTTCGCGCTCCAGTCGATGGGCAAGGCCGGCGAGCCGGTCATCACCGGCATCCGCCACATCCAGGCCGTCGTCTTCAAGATCATGATGATGATCATGTGGGTCGCCCCGATCGGCGCGTTCGGTGCGATCGCCGCGGTCGTCGGTGCCACCGGGTGGGCCGCGATCGGGTCGATGGCCGTGCTCATGGGCGCCTTCTACCTCACGTGTGCGCTCTTCATCGTCATCGTCCTCGGCGGGCTGCTCAAGATCGTCACCGGCCTCAACATCTTCAAGCTCATGAAGTACCTGGCCCGGGAGTACCTGCTCATCTTCTCGACCTCGTCGTCGGAGTCCGCGCTGCCGCGTCTGCTCGCGAAGATGGAGCACGCGGGAGTGTCGAAGCCGGTCGTCGGCATCACCGTGCCCACCGGGTACTCGTTCAACCTCGACGGCACCGCGATCTACCTGACGATGGCCGCGCTCTTCGTCTCCACCGCGATGGGCATGCCGATGGACCTCGGCCAGCAGATCTCCCTGCTCGTGTTCATGATCATCGCCTCGAAGGGCGCCGCCGGTGTCACCGGCGCGGGACTTGCGACGCTGGCCGCCGGCCTCCAGGCGCACCGGCCCGAGCTGCTCGACGGCATGGGCGTCATCGTCGGCATCGACAAGTTCATGTCCGAGGCCCGGGCCCTGACGAACTTCACCGGCAACGCGGTGGCGACCCTGCTCATCGGCAAGTGGACGAAGGAGATCGACCTCGACCAGGCCCGGGCGGCGCTCAACGGCGCGAGCCCGTTCGATGAGCTCAGCCTCGACCCGGAGAACCACGGTCACCCGGTGGCGGGCGACGCGGGTGACGCGGGTGCCGATTCCGGCTCGGGTGCCGGTTCCGTTGCCCGCGCGGGTTCTGCGGCTGATTCCTCGGCGGGTGCGGGTGCGGGTTCCCCTGCGGCCCCCGGCGCCGAGGCGACAGACCGGACCGCGGCCATGTCGCGGCCGTGATGGGCTGCTGTTCGGCGTGAGACCGAACAGCCGATGAACTCTCGGGGCGGGTGCAGCGCGAGCACCCGCCCCGAGTCTCTTCTCCTCCGGATTAGCGGACTCTTCGGGGTGTGGGGAGATGGAGCCGGACGACCATTGGCGATAGAGTTTGAGAAGACCCTGTGAACCTCTCACCTGCAGTGCCGCGGGTGCTGACGTCGATGGCCGCGGTGCCCTCCGGCGCGGGGTGAGGCAGGCGAATCGGCGGACGCGACAGAGGAAGAGGCAGCGCAATGGTCAAGCTCAAGACGGTGGCGTCGGCGCTCGGGTCGCTCGGCGGACTCAACAGGGCTCGCAGCGAGTTCGACGACGCCGCCCGCAAGTACACCGACGACCGCGCGTTCCCGCCAGCCGACATCCGCCCGGTCGCCTCGGAGGCGCAGACGATCGCCGTGCGGATCACGACCGATGATGCGACCACGAGCCAGGGCGACACGTTCGCGATCATCCATGTCGCCGCCGCCGGTGACATCGCGGCGATCCTCGTCCTCAACCCCGCCGTCCAGGTCGAATCGGGGCTGACGCTGGCCGCTCTCGTCGACGAGGGCGGGTGGCCGGTGTTCGTCGCGATCGCCGAGGAGGTGCTCGGCATCCGCATCGACCACATCATCGAGCTCACGGCGACGGCGCTGGCCGGGGTCATCGATGAGCTCGGGTCCGTCGCGGTCTACAGCCGGTCGGCGTTCAGTGCCGGGGACGCGACGTTCACCGAGGGCACGAACACCCTCGGCGGCGCCTCGGCGATGTCGTTCGCCGCCGCCGAGGCGGTCGACGATGCCGGTCAGACGCGCACCCGGAATCAGCGCGCCCTGCTGCGGGCGCTCGTTCAGGCGCTGCGGCAGGGTGGCCTGGTCAAGGATCCGGCGAAGCTGACGACGGTGCTCGGGACGGTGTCTGCCGGGGTGCTCACCGATGCGGGGCTGACGACGGTCGAACTCGGCAAGGTGGCGAATGCGATCCGGCAGATCCCCCAGGATGATGTCGTCACGGTGACCGTGCCGTCGAAGTCGGAGCGCCTCGACGATGGGACCGTGCAGGTGACCTTCGACGCCGAGGCGGTTCCGGCCCTGCGTCAGGCCCTGGCGGGAACGGACCTCAAGGAGTTCCTCCACTACCTCGCGTCACTGGGGTACTGAGCGGCGCGGATTGCCCCGATCGCGCCCACTGTGGACGCGGTTCACCCATTCGCGCCCGCTCCGGCCGCGGTCAGTCCTTCGTCATGATGAAGACGGTGGCCGAGCTCGCCGCGAGGTCGATCCGCAGGTCGTTGTCGGGACCCTCCCCCGCTGCGGCCGTGCCATCGCTGGCATTGGAAGTCGGGGTGGGGCCGCTGAAGGGAACGTCATCGGGCAGCGGGCTGGATGGGATGACCGAGGTGGCGCTCTTCGCGTCGTTCGATGGTCCGTAGATCTGTGAGGCCTTGTCGACGGAGTATCCGTCGGGAATCTCGAGCGTGACGGGGTTGGCGCTGATGGCGGCGGCGTCGTTGGCGTTGATGATCGTCGTCACGAGGGTCCGGCTGTCGTCCTTGGTCACGGTGTAGGCGCTCATGTCGTCGCCGCCGTCGACGGATGTCGTCGTGAAAGTGCCGCCGATGCTGGGGACGAGGAGGCGGAGCGCGGCGAACTGGGGTCGGCCTTCGAAGGTGTTCGAGGTCTGACCGAGGTCGGCAGGGTCGCAGACGAGTGACATCGGTGCCCCGCCGTTGCAGGCTCCGAGCATCGAGTGCATCGCCATGCGTTCGACGCCGAGCGATGCGGCGTAGAGGGTGTAGTCGGCGGCCCAGAGGGAGACGGCGTTGGTCAGCGAGGTGTCGTTGGTGCCGGCGCAGCTCGTCGGGCCGGTCTCCTCCATCCAGAGGGGCAGTCCTGCGGCGTCGGCTTTGGCGAGTCCGATCTCGATGTTGTCCTTCGCGGCCTGTTTGGCGAGCGGATCGACGAGGTTCTCTGCGTAGGGCCCGCGGCCGGGGATCTGGGTCGAGTCGCATTCGTAGAGCTGGTACCAGTGTTGGGAGAGCGCGGTCTTGTTGCTCACGTCGGAGTTGAGGAAGGCGTCCATCCAGGCGCCGTCGTAGGCGTCGGGGCCGATGATGGGGGCATCGGGCCGCTGGGCGTGGATGGCGTCGGCATAGGCTTCGAGCTGAGTGACGTATTCGGCGCGGTTCCAGTCGTCCCCGCGGACCGCGCCGTTGGGGACGTCCTTGACGGTGTATCCGTTCGGTTCGTTGCCGATGGCGAGACCGACCAGGGAATCGCCGAGGATGTCGATCGCATTGACGGCCATGTCGGCTCCGCGTTCCGGGTCGTAGGTGCCGAGCGGAATGCCGATGGTGGCCGTTGAGCCGGTGCGGTCGAGGAGTTTCTTGAGACGGCGGAGGTCGTCGGGGGTGACGGCGACCTGTTCGGCCTTGGGCGGCCGCTCCCCCGTCGAGGTCCAGAACGTTCGACGATCGAGGCCATTGCCGCCGAAGCGCAGTGCCGGCGATCCGATCGAGTTGAGCAGATCGTCGAGGTTCGAGGTATCGGGGTCCAGCCGCGGATCGGCGAGGTCCGTCGCCTCAAACGAGATGCCGAGGTTTTCAGCTCCAAACTTATGTTCGGCACTCCCGCCCATTTCGATGACGATTCTTGAGTTCGAGCCGACGACCTCGCCGGAATACACTGGAGTGAATTTCAGGGGACTACGCTCCTGAAGCCTAGTTGGATCGGAACTGTCATCTAAACGGATTGCGCAACCGGCACTAGTCGCAAAAACACAGGCAGCTACAATTACGCCATATATGCGATTCATGAGTACACTACGATCTGTGCCGTTCTGGAGTTCCTGCGGGATGAAGTTGCTGACAACACCAGAACTAGGAATGCTTTGCCAACGGAGAGACAGTGAAGTCTCTGACCGAATTCATCAACTCGCGCCCAATTCGTGCCGAAATTTCGCGATTGACCTCGAAGACAGGTTCGCTGCTTTCGATTCTGGACGGCGTCGATATCGCAACGCTTCGGGCGAGCGCTAAGGCAATGTCAGGAAAGTCCTCATCGTCACGGGATACGCCGAGTATCGCGTGCTGAGCGGGCAATGCTCCACCGCGGGTCAGGCTCGCCTGAACAGCCGTCGCCGGCACGTCGCTGGTGTCGATCTTCTTGCGCACGCTAATCGCAGCAAGAGTGCCTGCTGCCTCACCGATGGCTACGACGGTCGGATGCAAGCGAACAGCCCCGCTGGCGATCCTTGACACCGAGATATTCTTCTCGGCCAAGAGTAGATTTGGATAATCAGCGTGGATGAGAGTGCCCATTGGTATCGCAAATGGTCCTTCGCGCCACGTTGCAGGCTTGTCAGAGAGACTCTCATTTAGATCCGGTTCCAAATCCGACTCTTCACGTCCTCCATGGAGGTCGGGCGGATAGGTGCCGACTGCGATCGCATCGCTGTTCCATCGCGCCGTTCCCCGGTTGGACATCCGGAAAATATCTTTCGCAGTGAGCGTGGTGAGGCCGATACCTCGGAGCGACTCACGAATATACGGTTTCGGGGGAAAATGGCAAAGTACAGCGTCAAAAGCTCGCAGATCCGGGAATCTGCGTGGCCGCCGCACTGCGGCGAACCCTTCGTCTGTTGCCACACTCCAAGGCTGACCGCATTCCTTCTGAAGGAAATGAATGAGCGCCAATGTTTTCTCCGCCGCCTGCTGATCCTCAAAATCACGTCGCGAAGGATTGATGAGATATGAGGCAGTAATGGCGTGGTCGTTTCTGAAATTGAGCGCCGTGCGCGTCACTTTCTCCCATTCGGAGCCCATATAGGGGTAGGCGCCGTCGGTTAAATCCGGAGTAGCCCGATATCCCGCGAAACCACGCGGGTGGTCACGGCTGCCGTTAGGGTCCGAGGGGTAGCTACGGGCGAAAAGCCTCCGATGAAGTCTGTAGTTGGGCGGTTCGTCAACGAGAAGCTCGCTGGGCACTCCACCTTCGTAATACTGTAGGCACGCAACCTGAGTGATGTCTTGAATACCACATCGTTCAGGATCGGAACCGACGTAGTTCTCGCCATCAAACTTCAACCGACCAGCACGATGTCGGACACGCAATGTGCTCAACAAGCTACCGTCCTCAGTCGCGTCAATAGCGATCTGACCGGTGATGATGCCTCGCGAAGTTGCCAGAGAAACTCGCCCAGCTTGGATCGTACCACTGAGCACAGCCGTTCTGCGCAAAACCGACACATTGGACTGTTTTGCCATTCTCGAGAGGACGAGATCTGTGACCACAGGATTGGCCGCCAACGAGTCATTACGGTATCGACACGTATTCGGATTCAGTCCCCGTGAGCGATACTCCGCTCTGAGTTCGGATACCAATTCTCCCCACAGACCGTATCCATTGATCAATCGTTCGAATCCGAAGGTGAGATCGAATGCGCAGACGCCAGACGTTGTCGCTTGACCACCCAACATGTGAGATTCCTCAACGACGAGAACCCGAACGCCGCGTCTTGATGCAGCGATCCCCGCAGCGAGGCCCGACAATCCACCCCCGACTATGAGCACCGCGCACTCACGATTTTGCGTCGCGGCACCATAGTCCCATGCGGTTACCTGCTTCTCCGAAGCATGAATTCTCGCTCCGGGATCCGGGTTCCAATGTTCCGCACCGGTCGAATTCATTTAGTCACCAGAACTTCCACCAGGGTCGCTGAGGAGCAACGACCGCGCTCTCGTTTACGTCTTCGCCCGAAGTCGGTTTCTCGATGTGCGAGGAAGCGACTCTTGCGTCATTTACCACAACAGCATCGATTTCTTTTTGCGGGCCCGTCAACGTGCTGTCCACATCGTTCTGCGAATTGTCGGATTCGAAAGTACGTACATTCGCCAACGGCCTGTCGACATTCGCAAACGGGCTTGATGCGCCCCAAAGAAGATCTCCAGTTGGCTCCCACCGCAGTGCCCTGGCGGCTTCAATCGTCAGAGCAGTGGCCTTCCCCCAGTTCCAGTCCTCGCAGTTTCGCATCGCTTTCAGCCTTATGGTGATCTCGACCGTAGGCTCATTGGCACCGGCGTCTACAGTGGGCCTCCTCGCCGCGATCCACACAGAGTTCCGTGGCTGCCAATCAGTGACATCTTGGGCGAACAATAACGTACCGTTGACGAGAACTTCATAGGCAATCCTGCCCGCAAATCGACGTTTTTCCGCGTATTTTTGTTTGATCCAAAGTTCAATACGCAATCCTGGATTGTCACCGAACGGTACTGAATACCTCCACTCGGCGGAGTCTCCCGCAACAGGTGCTCGAACGTCCATGAAGAAGGTCGACCCCGTGTGACCAACCCGATGAGACACCGGAACTTCTCTGCTCGAGTCCAGTGAATTCCGCCCAGACACCTCGGCCTTGGTTAACGCCAGACCCTCCTCTTGCGGCCAGGCACTTCGTGGTTTAGCCGCATTGGACGCGCGTGAAGGTTCGTGAACCATTGAGCTCGAGTCCGGTACCCTCACCGGTGCCGACGCGAGATCACGGCAGAGAGCATCGAGACTGGCAATCGCATCGTCTTCGGCACGGCGCACTCGCTCGCTTACCCTGGCAGTTTGTGCAGGATGATCGATTCCCTGATTGACGATTCGTGTAAGAGTTTCAGCCTGAACTGGCATAGGAACAACGGCGGCTTCTCGACCAAGCTGTTCAAAGTGTCCAACCAATTTGGGGTCGTATGCAATTCCTACCGGATTCTTCCCCAGCCTGTGAGCGAAGAGGTTTAGATGCAGCCGCATAGACACGATAGCGCTGGCATCGCGAAGGACTTCAAGGAATTTCTCGTAGGGAACGTCCTGCGGAAGTATCGAGAACGGCACCGGTGAGTGCTCTGCCCATTGCGCCATAGTTGTTTCGTCGATGGGTTGCATCGGTACGCCCACCACTCGCCAATTGCGAGCAGCGGCGGCCCCGAAGACGACAGACCGAATGGTCTCGAGCGAATCAGCGTCATCGCGAAACGGTCTGACGTTTACGACGATGTAGCGATCGTGCTGTTCAGACCGAGGAGTACTGGTTGTTTCCGCCTCAGGTAAAGGGAGTGAATAAGCCACATCAGGGGAGATACTCGGGGGATTCGGCCAGTCCGTAGCGACCTCGTTCAATAAGTCGAGGGATCCCTGATCTCGAACGGTAGTGGAATCCGCCAAACTTCCGGTGAGTCGGATCGCCGCTTTCGCCGCTGGGTCGGCAAGAGGTCCAACCCCCATGCCATGGATGTGGAATCTTCCGCCGTGCGCTTTCACCATGAGCGGAAGTTGCGCAAGATGAGCGGGTGACAAAGTTGCTCCAGTGAAGATTCCGGCCACTCCGCCAGCCGCCTGGATAGTGTAATCGTGCCAAAGACCCCCGGGACCGAGGATCAGCCCAGTTGCTTCGGAGGCGTAGTGTTCCGACACCCAGAGGTCAGTCCGTTTGAACGCTTGGATGCCCTGCTCGCGTTCGACGACTTGCTGGTTGACCGCTGCAGCGACGATTTTCGCGTCAGGAACTGCTGCCGTGATTCGATTTGCAAGCGCGTCGAGGAGGATATCGTCCCCTCTGTTGCGGGCACCGAAGTATCCGCTGATGATGATATTGCGCGGTCGGTCGCGCGTCCCTTCGAGCATTTTAGTGAATCGTTGCGCCGATCGAGTTTCGATTAGGCTAGATTTCCCAGACAAAGATGTTTCGATCTCTTCGAAAAGTGATAACCAACGCTGTTCGTAGAGGTGTTCAGTCACAAGCCTTTTGAAACCACGACGACGTATCTGCTCCATCCGATCAGGATCGGCGATCAAACTTACCAAAGTGTCACCGAGGTCCTCTGCACCCGTATATCCAATGATCTCGTCACCGTAGGAAAACAGGTCGGCCATCTCGTCGAAACGCGTGGTAGCGAGGATCGCACCGGCGCCGATGGTCTCGAACACACCACACTTGACGTTCGTGAATCCGGCTCTCGTCGCGGGGAAGTTGACATGGACTGAGCCTGCTTTCGCGGCCTGAAGCAACTTGTCACCCGACACTGACTCAGAGTTCGGTAAGGGCCATCCAGAACCATAGGTTCGGACAGCGACCCTCTCGGCAAGAGGCACCATCACTTCGTGTCGATCCGGTCGTCCCTCGGCATGCCCGATACAGATGGCATCTGCTCGTAGCTCTGGTGCAGGCGCAACGTCGCGCAGGACAAAGCTTCGATCGATGCCGAATGGCATAAGTACAGTATTAGTGTGGCCCTCCCTCCGATACCGTTCGAGCGAAAGCTTTGCGTTTGTAGTATGTACGTCGTAATTTCCGACGTAATCGATCACCGAATCTTGAACATCAGGATCGGACAGCGTCAATCCTATAGTTAAAACATCGCGGTCACGAAAATACTCGGCCGCATCCGAATCGAGCACAATTCCGCCGGCACAAAAAACAATCACCTGCGGCGCGAACACCTCGAAGATACGTTCGACAGCATGAGGGCGGAAGAATACTGGCCCGTAGCCACCTTTCGCCCCACTCGACTTGTCAAGGAAGTTCTTGTGCACGGCGGTGTCAAACTTGAAGACGGTATGACCAACGTTCACTAGGCCACGATGCAGTGACGCAACGATTCCCGTCGGGCCTTGGAAGAAGTTTCCGACGAAGACAATGCGGTACTTCCGCGGTGCTTCGAAGACGGCTGTCCGTCACTCTTCCCTCTGCTCGTCGACGCTGGGAAGATCGAAAGATTCAGAGGTCACCGTAGAGACCTTTCAACAGACTTGGATGGTGGAGGGGGGTAGGTTGAGTTGTCGAGCTTGTGCATCTCAAAGCTTTTGAACCTTCCATACGAACAGTTTCTTGACCTAGCACTCGGTACGACCGACGCCGTTCCATGACCGAGCCACCTCATTGAGTAGCCCTGCGCTCACACTGCGGAACCGAGTTGCTGTTCGGCGTAGTCCTCAGAAGCACACCGTGAATCGTATCAGTGAATGAGAAAGCAGCCATCGAGTCACTGTATGCGTTCGCGTAATCTTTTCCGAGCGCGCCAATGGTCCGATACAGGTCGATCTTCATGCGGGCTTCGCCAAAGGATCCGAACTCTGGAAGGAACGGTAATGACTGCGCCCATGGCATGTTCCCGAACCGCGCCAGCGAATGTAGGGGAACTTCTGCCTCAATCATTGGTGCGTAGACCTGCGGAAGTCGTGGTGCAACTCCCGATAGGTCGGGGATGATAACGACGACGTGCGGTTCCTCGTCAAGCGAACAAAGCTGGAAGTCAAGCGCGGACGCAGTGTGCGAATCACGCATCCAGGGAGCGGAATCTGTGACATCAGAAGGTCGATCGGCGGCGAAGGCAATGCGCACAGTATCCGGGATCATTTGCGGCTCAGGTCGCGCCACTTCGGTTGTGGCCAGGATGAACGGCAGGTGGTACACGTTCGCATATCCGAGCCGGCTAAGGTTGTCGCGGAGCTCCTCATTCGCCACCACGAGAGCCGAATACGTCTCGGCTTTCCGTGCGACCCGCCGAGATAATGTCGACGAGTTATCGAGCATCGCGATTACCGGCAAGTCCCCAGCATGACGAACGAGATAGTCGTCGCCAACTGCGATGATGGCATCAACTTTCGTACCGCTCAGCACAGCCCGAACGTCAAGAACCCCGGAAAAATGTCCTAGGACATCGTCTGTGATCCGGTCCGCGTAAGAGAACGGGTTGACGTCGACGACTTGGTGCCCGCTGCTATGCAATGCGCGCTTGATCCGTGAAAGGACTGACTGCTCGTTGGTCCACCCTTTCCCGATTAAGGCAAACGACCTTTGCGGAACACTTGCCGATGATCCGCGGACATTGAGGGCCGCGCGACCATGGTCCACCGTGCTTGACTCGAATGAGCAATCTGCGGCATGGGAAGAACCCTTGCCTGCGAATGCTACCGACCTATCGGTAATCGACCATCGTCTCCAGCTGAATTCCGAGACGAGCTCGAGAAGGAACGCCGCCCTGCTTTCAGCCGTGAAAGATTCCTCAAACAGCTGACTTGCCTGGTTCGAAGCGTGGGCCCAGTCACTGTCGTCAAATTCCTGGGACAATCGCACAGCGGCCCGCGAAGTCTCAGCATGCATGACGCCGGGAAGCATCCTTTTGGTGTAGGGCGATTGGTCTCTACTCATCACTGGCAACCCAATCGCCAGATATTGAATCAGCCGACTTGGCATCGGAAACTCACGCACAGCGCGGGTGGCGACCGATTCGAACTTCGTTCCTGCATATGAACTCAGCCTCTGTGAAAAGCTCAGCCCGAATCGGCACTTCCCTGCAATTGCTCTCAGTTCACCCTCGCGAGTTAAAATTCCGAGGTGATTCACCGTTTCGCGGGCATCAGGAGGTTTTCCGAAAACTGCCGCTCGAGATCCTAATTCGCGTAGATAATCAACTCGGTCTCTGCGAAATCGATCATGAAGATTTCCGTAGAACAGCCAGTCGTAAGATGGCTCGAACGCGAAGTCTGCTCGGGGATGTTCGATCTGGTCAGTCCAGAAAGGAAACTCGACACCGTTACCTAGGCCGAGCGCCTCACTGTAGATACGAAGATTGTCCGGCCCTCCCGTGTGGAGAACCAAATCGTAGTGCGGGGCGACCGTTGCATAAACTGTTGAGAAATACACCGGGTCGTCCGAGAACCATGTGATCGTCATCCCGGCAACCGCTTTCACGCGCTGAAGAAGCGGGAGTGGGACACTAGCGGGCCGGAAGGCCAAGAAGACGTCGCAACCTTCTCTTTCGAGTAATTCGACCTCTGACCTGCAGACTTCGTACTGCTCTGCGCTCATAGGAAAGTCCGTAAGGTGGGAGAACTTCCCTGTCATATGGACTTCATGTCCGTGAGCTCGAAGAGCGCGAGCGAGCGAACGCTGCACGTGGTGCTCGCTGATGTCATCATGTAACCAAAATTTCATGTATTAATCACGCCACTTCATCTTGAGCATGCAAAGCGAAGCCTCATAAATCACCGACGATGCCCTCAATACGTGCCGCAACGGAAATATAATCTCTGTCCCTGTAATGGAACGGCTGCGGACCCCACTTATGGTTCTTTCCGATCCGAAGCTCACTGCTTTTACGACTGATTGAATGAGGAACGGCTGCGCTGACAATTTGACGGTAACGCGTAAAACTCTTGTTCGCGACAGTAGCTCTCAGATTGAAGTTTTCTGCCTCTGTCGGCTGCTGTGTAAATACGGCCTCGATTCGCGATTTCACAGTGGGATAGTTCGAACCCGAGTTCCTAATGTCCCTGAATCCGCGCTGCGTTCGCCTGAATGCGCGAGAGAACTTAGACGTCGCAGCGCTAAACGGATGTGAGTTTCCCTCAAGAGCGCGCGCCCATTCAAGATCGAGGAATATTGTTCTGGCGATTAATCCAGACTGATGCAAGCCGACAATTAGACGATTGAATCCTACGAGCCACCGGCGAAAATGCAGGTCGGTCCCGAAGTTGACAAGTTCGGCACCACTATTCTGGGCGTTCCGTGCCGCCCCACAGGCCTCAACTTCGATCGAGTTTGTCATAGATGAGCCGTCGGGCCACATCCAGAATCCACGTCGTTCGTCCACCAGATCGATCAACAAAGCATCGATCCCTGTCGCGCATCCGAGTAAGCGCTCGAGTCCATCGCCATTCAGGTCGCCTTCAACCATTCTCCTCTGAAACTCCGAGTTCAATCCTTGGACAATGCTGTCGGCTGTACCATGCGGAGCGTCCAGACTGACTACCGACTGGCGTGCTACATATACATTTACATTTGATTCATTAACGAACTCGGCTGTATCCCGACTCACGCAACTTCCAAATATCGCGATGTTCATTCGGCGGTATTTCTGCTGGAATCATCTAATGATCCGTGATATCTGCCTTGTGGAACCCTCAAACGTGGACGATTTCTACTTGCGGCTGCGATTGCTGAGTCTCTGATATCAGCGGGCCGAAGAATGATCGGTCGAGAGCCTGGACGATATCGCACCGGGTTCGCCGTCGACATCGTGCCAGCGGCGACCTGGTCGAAGGCTGGTTTGGGCAACGCAGGAGTCCTGACCGGCGCTTGTTCCAGTTCCTCAGAGCCGGGCTCAAAGCCAGTGGGCGGGGCTTCCGATGTTCTCGATCCAAGATCGTCAGAACGAATCTGTTCGGCGGTCATACGCTTAGACAATCTGTACTCACGCCGCTTGCGATTTGGTCGAAGACGGGTGGCGTGCCGTGGAGCTGCCACTGCCTCTACGTCAGGATCCAGCACGTTGATTTCGTCGAACTGTGCCGTCCTGACGACGTCAGCGAGAAGCTTGTCGGCAACGGAAGACTTGTTCTTCGCAACGTTCCAAGCCCACCATCGGTACTTCTCTGCCACCGATTCAGCAGGTCCGTCCATAATGAGTTCGCCCCTGTGCATCCATACCGCTCGTGAACACATCTCTTGAATGACCTTTGCCGCATGGTTGACGAGGAAGACTGTCCCCGCGTCGTCTAGCATATCGTTCATTGCGCTCGAGCTTCGCTCGGCAAATGTCGCATCGCCGGTGGACAGAGCCTCGTCAATGAGCAGTATTCGAGGTCGCGCTGCAAGCGCAATTGCAAAACGCAACCGCGAGGACATCCCGGAGGAGTAGGTTTCCATCGGGCGGTGAATCGCTGAGCCCAACGCGGACAGCTCGACGACGAACTGGTAAGCGGCATCCAGTTGGTTGGGAGCGAGACCCATGGCCAAGCATCCCAGGCGAACATTCTCGCTCCCGGAAAGTGTCTGCTGAAGAGACGCATGGACTCCGAGAAGGACCGGCTGATATCGAGCTAGTATCCGGCCTCGATCAGGTTGTTCGACCCCGGCGAGAGTGCGTAGAAACGTTGACTTGCCTGAACCGTTCGCGCCGACGACTCCGATCATCTCACCCTCGTTGGCGACGATGCTGACCCCCCGCAAGGCTCGCACTGTTGTCCTGCCCTGTCGACCAAGGAGGCGATCACCGATACGTTGCAGCCCACTCGACCTGAACGACGGGTCGTTCGTTCCCACCGTATATCTCACCTGCACATTCTCAGCGACTACGGTGGGGACGCCCCTCTCACGCGCGTCCATACTTCTCCTCCCCCTGCCAGAAGAATACAAAGCCGACAACAAGGAGACCAATCGACCAACCGATTGCTATCAGCCAGAGATGCATGGGCGTATCCACACCGTAGAGCAGAGAGTTACGCGCGATTGTGAGAAAGGCATACATGGGATTGAACTGCATGATCGAGAGCACTGTGGGGAAAGCCGCGAGACGATCATCGATTGAGAAGAACACACCTGAGCCATAGAGCCAGAATCTGCTTAAAACGCTTGCGACATTGGTTAGATCAGGGACAGCGTGTCCAAGCCGTGCGAGCAGACATGCCAATCCAATGTTGAATGCTGTCTGCAGCACGACCACAGGAATGATCAGGACCACTCTCCATGTGACCACCTCCAGTGGGGGGATGATCGCCAAGAGAACAACCATGACCGCAAGCGACGGAATGAAGTCGAGTAGATTCCGCACGACTGTCGAGATCGGAACCGCGACGCGAGGGAATTGGAACGCGCGAATCATCGATGAACCGGCGCGAACTGAGGCGATTCCTCGCGTCATTGTTCGGGAGGTGTACTGGAAGAAGAACACTCCGATGACGAGGAAGCCAATGAAATTGTCGACTCCTCGCGAGGTTCCAAGTACTAGACCGAAGATCGCATAGAAAGCAAGCACGGACAGAATCGGATTGAGAAAGAGCCAGGCGTATCCTAGGATATTTGACCTAGTGGAACCGCTGGCTTTGGCCCTGGAGTCGGCAATGATGAAGTGGCGCCGTTCCCAGAGCCTTTTCAGGTAGACGTCGAACCGGGTGCGGCGACCAACCGGAGTTAGGCCGTCGAGCTTGACTGACGGGATCGTCGTTAGCCCCAATGGGTTCTTCATGCTGTCCTTCACTGTGGCACCTGTGCGAGCAAATTACTGTAGAGGTTACTGTAGCGAGACCCAACCGTCTTCCACCGTCGGTTCTCCAGCACATGAGTGCGCCCGGCGGCACCCATCGCTCTTCTCAACTGCTCATTCCCGGCGATCCCCATCAATTCTAGCGCTAGGCTCTCCGGATCCTCTGCAGGAACCACGACTCCTGCGTTGCAAGGGACCAGCTCCCGCAGTGCAGGGAGATCTGAGAATATGATCGGCCGCCCGAGACCCATCGCTTCAATAGGCTTGATCGGTGTCACTAGCCTGCACACCGGTTCGTTCTTCCGCGGCACGACGATGGCATCGAGGGCCAATTGGTACTCGATCGCAGAGGTCTGTGACACGCGACCTGTGAACACGGCGCTGTCCCCGAGCACAGCGGCCCGTTCGCGCAGGGTGGGAAGCGCGACACCGTCTCCGGCGATGAGGAGCCGGAGGTCGACTCCCTGGTTCCGAGCGATGGCCACTGCCTCGACGAGGTCGTCGAGACCTTCGTATCCGACGATCGAGGCTGCCGTTCCGACCCAGATGCCGTCTGTGGGCAGTCCGAGTTCGGCTCTCACCTCTGCGGGGGACCGTGTGACGTCGGCGCCGACCACGGTCTCCGAAACCGAGTTGGGGATCAGAGTGATCGTGTCCGCGGGAACGCCATTGGCGATGAGATGCTCACGCATGGTCTCTCCCAATGTGATGACGGCATCGGCGGCGCGGGCGACCTCGATCTCCTTCTCTCGCATCATGGCGAAGCGCTGGCTGGCGCGTCGGGCCGCGCGCGCCGCGTCTCCGCCGCCAGCTGCTGCCCAGGTCTCTTCGAGAACTCCCCTGACTTCGTAGACCCAGGGAATGCCCATGGCGCGCGCTGCGGCGCCGGTGGCCAGCCCGTTGACGTAATGCGTGGTGGTGTGCAGGACTTCGACTCCGCGCTCGGAGACTTGTCCGGCGATCCAGCTCGCCTGCTCGCTCAGCCGCGCAGTGGGTGTGTCCGTCGGCAGCAGCGGAACGTGGCGAAGATAGTCGACTCCGTCCACAGACTCGACGGGAGTCGGACTGAGCCGGCCGATCGTCATCGGGTACGACGGACGGGTCGCGGCCACGACGGAATGACCGGCATCACGCAGGGTCCTGAGAATGAGGTGGCTCCGGTAGGCATAGCCCGAGCGTGTGTGCGGCAGGGAATTCGTCAGTACGTGCAGCGACGTCGGGAGCGCGGAGCCATGGCCGTTCAGGCTGCGGTCCGGCAGCGCACCACTTGGCACCTCCGGCCACCAACCGGGCTCAAGGGACTGCTTCTCCGCGACGAGACGCCGGCGCCGGCCGCCCTTGGACAGTGCTGAGATCGCATCATCGATGTGACCATCGCTCCAGAGGATGCGTGAGCGCAGTGACGAGCCGTTGGCGATGCGATCCGCTATCCGCGCCGCCGGCTCAAGCTGTCCGAGGTTGAGCGCGATCTCGCCGAGGAGACGCGAAGGTCGCGCCTCTTCGTACTCGCAGACGAGTTCGCGGGCGTGAGACTCCTGCCCGAGCAGCCATGCCGCCGCTGTGCGCGACGCAGGACCGGGCAGACGATTGAGCAGTCGGCCGACCGTTCGCGATGCCGAGGAGGGCAGACGCCGGGCGAGCTGCATGCCGAAGAACACCCTGTCCTCACGGACATGAGCCGTGGTTGTGGCGATCGCATTGACGATCTGGCGGCCGAGAAAGAGCGGATTCACAGACACACATCCTCCAGCAGAGCCTCGTAGGCACGGCCCATGACCTCGACCGAGGCGTGGTCGATCGCCCACTGGCGTGCCCGGTGGCTCGGTTCGACGACGGAGGTGGAGAAGAGCCGCATCGCCTCGGCGATCGACGCAACGTCACCAGGATGTGCGACGGCTCCGGCACCGTTGACCGTTATGATCTCCGCAGCCTCGCCGGCGACGATGCCGAGCACGGGGACGCCGCGCACCATGAGCGAATAGAGCTTCGACGGCACGGTGCGCGTATGTGCGGGAACGTCGCCGAGGCTGACGAGGCCGGCGTCCGCCCACTCCCAGTGCGCTGCCAGTTCGGTGCCCGTCGTCTGCGGGAAGAAGTCCACCGGGGCACCGAGCTCCTCAGCGAGTGCGACGAGGGCGGGCTTGTCCGCGCCGTCTCCGACGATCCGCAGGCGGACGCCGGGCACCAGTACCGAGGCGCGGATGGCAGATCCCAGATCCTGTGACCGGCCGACGGTGCCGACGTAGAGGAGATTCACGCGCTCGCGGCCCTGCAGCGGTTCGACGATGTCAAATGAGCCGGAGTCGATCTCCGCACGGCTCACCCCGCTGCGCACCACTGTCGCGTTGATCCCCCGCTCACGCAGACGACGGGCGAAGCTCTCGGTGGTCACGACGACGGCTGCGGCGCGGCGCTGTGCGCGAGTGAGGTATCCGGGCAGCACGGAGTCTTCGAGTCTCCCGGTCAGCGTCGTCGGGAGGAACCGTCCCGTCGCATTGGTCACCAGGGAAAGTTCGTGGATGAGATCCGGCCACGCATCGCGCACCTCGGCGATATGGGGCACGCGGAGAAGTCGGGACACGAAGTCCCCCGCCAGCAGCGTCGGCAGCGCCGGTGTCGTCGAGATGATGACGTCAGGGCGATGTGCTCCGGCCATGGTGCGCAGCGAAGCGCTGATCGCCCCGGTCGCGGCAACCGACTGGTCGAGCAGCTGCCGGGCCATCGATGTTCCACTGTGGAGATAGGGCACGCGGATGATCCGTTCACCGAATTCACCGGTGTCCCAGCTGCCGCCCAGACGGGCTCGGACACGGGTTCGCCGGTGCCCGACCGACGACCCGAAGAATTCGTCACGCCGGGTGTAGGGGTAGTGAGGGTGTGGGGCGGCGACGACGATCTCATGGCCTCTTGCGGTGAGATGACCGACCATGGTGCCCCATCGACGCTGCGGCGCTCCGACCTCCGGCCAGTAGTAGTGCGAGAGCAGGAGGATTCTCATGCCGGCACCGCCCGCACCAAATCGCGGCGTCGCAGCCACAGCGGAACGAGTGCGTAGAGCGCGAGGAGTCCCACCCAGAACACGTGGGCCGGATAGGTCGACGCCGTGTTCCCGGAGATGAGAGTCGGAACGGCGAGCACACAGGCCAGCACGGTGAGCGCGGCGTGGAAGAGCGACACCGTCCCGTGGGACCAGCCCGCCTGCTGAATCCTTTGATAGATGTGCTTCCGATGGGCCAGAAGGATGTTCTCTCCCTGGAACAGCCGCCACACGATCGTGGAACCGACGTCGAAGAGCACGAAGACGAGTGGAGCGATGACGACGACGATGGGCACGCCCGAGACGAAGAGCCACACGGCGAGAGCGAAGACTGCGGCTCCGATCCCGTAGCTTCCGGTGTCGCCGAGGAATGCTCGCGCCTTCCCGACGTTGAAGGGCAGGAAGCCGCATGCGGACCCGGTCAGCGCCAGGGCGAGGATCATGACGTCGTCCTGTCCGGTCCAGGAAGCGACGAAGGCGTACCAGGCCCCGGTGACGATCGCCCAACCGGTGACGTAGCCGTTGAGCCCGTCGACGAAGTTCACCGCATTGACGAGGGTCACTCCGATGACGGCGAAGACGATCACTTGAGAGATTCCGTGCTCTGAGACCAGGGCGATGCAGCCGCTGAACACGAGGGCCAGCGCCACTTGTCCGATGAGACGTGCCACTGGCTGGAGAGAATCGAGATCGTCGCTCATTCCGATGACCGAATAGCACCAGGTGAGGACGAGAAAGCCCACCGACATGAGGATGCCGCCGAGACCGAAGGCACCGTTCTCAAAAATGTTCCAGACGGTGGCGACGATTGTGGCAACGGTGACGCCGCTACCTATGGCAACCCCTCCTCCACGCACGGTCACCTCCGCATGGGAGGACCGATGCGATGGCACGTCGACTATACCTTCTCGTTTGAGCAGCGGGAACACCGCGATTGCGGTGCCAACCGTCGTTGCTGCCGCAATGATGAGGACAGCAACGGAAAGCACAATCATCCGCGCGCGTCCCCCGAACCGGGGATCTCGTCGGAAGCAGAAAGTGCGGCGATGCCTGTCAGTGGGGAGGCCGACAGGGGCAGAGAGCGAGAGATTGTGTCATCCGATGGAAGCTCTCGGTCTGCGAGGACGCTCACAAGCTCAATAGCCAACTCTGTTCGACGGCCGTATGCAGTGGTATCGCGAGCGGAAGCGACTAAGGCGCGCAGGGCCGGGATATCGACAGGCTCGATCTTGACCTGGGTAATTAGTGGATGTACCGGGCGATTGTCACCTTCGCCCGGAGAGAGCAAAGCTTCTGCAAGCTTCTCGCCCGGACGTAGACCTGTGTAGACGATGCGCGCATCGGAACGGCCGCTGAGCGCGATAACTCGTCGGGCCAAATCATCGATCTTAATGGGAACTCCCATGTCGAGGACCAATGTCTCGCCTGGTTCTCCGATTGCCGCCGCCTGCAGTACCAACTCACAGGCTTCGTCGGCAGTCATGAAGTATCTGGTGACCTCGGGATCAGTCACCGTGACCGGATCGCCAGCGGCGACCTGAGCTACAAACGTCTCGAGCACGGATCCTCGTGAACCGAGGACGTTCCCAAAGCGGACAGACATGTAGCGACGACCAGACTCTGCGGCGACCGTCGCAACAGCGCGTTCGATCGAGAATTTCGTACGGCCAAGCACGGACATCGCGTTCGCCGCTTTATCGGTCGAAATGTGAATAAACGACTCAACATTATTCGTGATCGCCGCGTTGAGCAGGTCCAAGCTCGCCCCGACATTCGTGCGGATAGCCTCTTCGGGAAAACGCTCGAGGAACGTTAGATGCTTGAGCGCGGCCGCGTGGAAGATGATGTCGGGTTTGACCTTAGCCACAAGTGAATCGATGAACGCCTGGTCGCGCAGATCCCCGAGCACAAGATCGTCGCTGGTGAGGAGCGCCGACCCTTCAAGACCGAGCTGGGTTGCGTGCAAACCAGATTCATCCCGGTCGGTCATCACTAACCGTTCAGGTGTAAATCTCGCAACCTGTCGACAAAGCTGAGAGCCGATCGATCCACCGGCTCCGGTCACGAGGACAACGCGTCCAGTGATGGCCGATGAGATCTCTTCGACATTGGTCGAAATCGGCTTCCGTCCGATGAGGTCTTCAAGACTGACGTCGCGGAAACTCCTGGAACGGAGGTCCGACACGGCTAGGGATTGCAATTCTTGGCGGCCGAGATCTGATTCAGCCAGCGTGGGCAGAAGCTTGATCTTCACAGGACGTTCATCGAGGCTGGATGCAATTCGCTGAAGATGCTCCGGAGGAAGGTCCGCGATGGCGATGATGACTACGGTTGCCCCGGTCCTGTCTACCTGTTCTGCGACGTCGGAGATTTGGCCGAGCACCCGGATTCCGTTGTATCGGAGGTGACGTTTGTGCGGATCGTCGTCGAGGAGCCCGGCAGCAGAATACTCACTATTGCGATCCTCAGCGATCATGTCCAACGCCCGCATGCCCTGAGTCCCCGCACCGATAATCAATGCCAACTTGGATGACCTCGACCCGGACCGTGATCTCTGTCTATAGTTCCGTCGGACCCAGTTCTCCAAGCTCTTGACCACTAGCATCATCGCACCTGCTGCGATGGGCACGCTCGTGGGAATGAGAAGGTGGGAGACAAACGCGAATTCGGCGACCCACATCAGACCCACGGCAAGAGCTGTTGTACCGGCGATCGCGGCGAACTGGTCGGGCGATCCATCGTGATATCGACCACGGTAGATGGCAAGGGGCCCGCAGAAGAGGAATACGACGATCCCGATCCCCGCGCAAACGAGCATGCCCATCAGACTCAACCGGGTGACCTGAAAGTCGAATCGAAACAGCATCATCGCGCAAACGACAATTGCGAAGATCAGTCCGTCTGCCAATGACCGGACGAGAGCTACGAGGTCTTTGGCGAAACGTGTGCGCGAGGCTCCCGGGCCAGTCCTGCTTCCCACAATCCTCATCTCACTCAGCCCATGCAGCTGTACCCATTAACTCCTCCAACAGACCGAAGTGCCCACGGAGCGCTGGTCAGCGCCGATCAACTCCACGATTGTACTATTGATCCCGGCAGGCCGATATTTACCTCGCTCATGCCGAGGCCCATACGCCTCAGCTCGAATGCCGACAGGTAACGACTAGGGCATTTTGACATCATTATGTTCAATCGATCGGTTTCAGGGTGAGAGGTTCGCGCTGGGGTCAGATCGCACCTGCAACCACGAAGCGTCAACTGCCTCGGAAAGGACTACTACTTTGAGCGCGACGCTACTGCGCACTTTCAGGACTGCTCTTTGGCACCTGCGCCAGGGAGGCCTGTCCCAAGTACGAACATGGCAGCGCAGGCGCAACATCCAACAAGCCAGTACCGATGCTTCCCCAACAATCCCCTCGGCGCGCCTTCAGTCCTCCTCGCTGACCGACTTGTTCCCTCCCCTGCCGACCTCTGCTCGACAGCCAGTCTTTGAGCACGTGCGTGTCGGAGTGATCCTCGACGAGTTTTCGATGGAGAGCTTCGGTTACGAGTGGGAGCTGGTGGCACTGAAGCGCGGCACGTGGAGCCGCCAGCTGGACGATCTCGACTTCGTCTTCCTCGAATCGGCGTGGAACGGCAATCAGGGGGAATGGCAATACCAGCTGACCGGGACATCTGGTATCAAGCCCGACGCAGTCGCGCTGTTGGAGGAGTGCAAACGTAGAGGTTTACCCGTGGTGTTCTGGAACAAAGAGGATCCACCGCACTTCAACGACTTCCTCCCGCTTGCACGACTATGCGATGTCATTTTCACGAGCGACGTGCGACTAGTTCCAAAATATCAAATGGAGCTCGGACACGGGCGTGTCGATGTGTTACCGTTCGCGGCGCAGCCCGCAATACACTCACCCACGAGACCCTCCAAAAACTTCGCTGCTCGCGACATCGCGTTTGCCGGCATGTACTTCGCTCACAAGTTTCCAGAACGACGCAAACAGATGGACTTGCTCCTTGGTGCCGCAGCCAAAGTCTCAGGGCGCATGGCGCACGGGCTCGAGATCTTCTCTCGATTCCTCGGTAACGATGAGCGGTACCAATTTCCTGGAGAATTGGCTGACCATGTCGTAGGGTCTCTTCCGTATCGAAACCTCCTAACCGCATACAAACACTACAAAGTCTTCCTCAACGTCAACTCGGTCATTGATTCTCCAAGCATGTGTGCCCGGAGAATCTTCGAGATCACAGCAACCGGCACCCCGGTCGTCACAACGCCGAGTGCTGCCACAAAAGTATTCTTCCCGCCAGACGAAGTTCCACAACCAGCGACGGAAGAGGACGCCGAGTGGACGCTTAGAGCCCTAGTCAGAAGCCGTGAGCTCAGAGACCGCACTGTTCACAAGGCGCAACGACGAATCTGGAGGGAACATACATACAGCCATCGGGCCATGACTGTGATGGACTCTCTGGACATTCAATATGCAGACCCATCAGATGCTTCCGTATCGGCAATCGTTTCGACCAACCGCCCCAAACTCGTGGCAACGATTCTCGAAACTCACTCGCAACAAGCTTCGGTTGCCAAGCAACTCGTACTCGTCGCTCACGGGTTTACCTTGCCCGCGGACATCGCCGCTCGCGCCAAGGATGCGGGAATCGACGAACTCGAGATCGTTCATGTCGACGCCGATGAATCGTTAGGGACGTGCTTAAACCTTGGTATCGCGGCGGCCGATGGGGATGTCGTCGCTAAAATGGACGATGACGACATCTACGGGCAGAACTATCTGGCGGATCAGTTGGCCGCTCTGCGATATTCGGGAGCGGAGCTGGTCGGTAAGCAAGCCCACTACCTGTACCTGAAGAACCGCAATATCGTCATGTGCCGTTTTCCCGACCGTGAGCATCGTTTCACCGACCTCGTCATGGGACCGACTCTCCTCGGTCGTCGAGAGCTATTCCTTGAATACCCATTCGCTGAACGAACAGTCGGTGAGGATACAGACCTCTTACGTCGACTGGTGGCGGCAGGAATTCAAATCTACTCTGCAGACCGGTTCAATTTTGTCCAAGTCAGAACTGATCATGCGCACACTTGGTCAGTACACGACAACCTGTTGCTCGCCAATAGCGAAGTTCACTCGTTCGGGTTCGCGCCAGACCACTATCTCTTTTGAGGCCCTGTGCCACGAACTCGGATACGGAAGGGCTATTTCTCGAGAAGCTTCTTGACGATGGCAACACTCCGCCCTGCAGACAATCCATCGCCGTAAGGGTTCACTGCGTTCGCCATTTCTCGGTAGGCACCTTCGTTGTCGAGTAATGCTGACACTTCGGCAACAATTCTGTCTCTTGCCGTGCCTATCAACTTGACTGTTCCTGCGTCAACCGCCTCCGGCCGCTCCGTATTCTCGCGCAGCACAAGGACGGGCTTTCCCAGGCTAGGCGCCTCTTCCTGGATTCCGCCTGAGTCAGTGAGAACAATATCTGATCGAGCGATGAGGTGAGAGAACTCGCCGTATTCAACAGGCTCAATCGAAATGACATTGTCGAGATCCTCAATCTGGGGTGCAATCGACGCCCTGACCTTGGGATTCTTATGTGCTGGCCAGACGATGACAAGGTCGGTATATCGCAGAGCTAGCTGCCTCATGGCCTGTCCGATATTGACCATGTTCTCACCAAGATTCTCGCGGCGATGTGTTGTCACCAGGAGTATTCTCTTTTTCTCGGTATCGATGTCGATAAGTTCGGGAATCGAGCCAACGGATGGATGAGATACAGCCCAGTGAAGAGCGTCGATGACAGTATTCCCAATGACGTGGATGTTCTCGTCCTGCACCCCATCGGCGAGTAGATTCGCTCGAGAAACTTCTGTCGGCGCCAGATGGACCCGAGCAATCTGCGATACTATCTTGCGGTTCGCCTCTTCTGGGAACGGTGAGCTTATGTCCCCGCTGCGAAGACCCGCTTCGAGATGCACTACGGGGATTTCTCGATTGAAAGCGGCGACTGCCGCGCCCATCACAGTCGTGGTGTCACCTTGCACAATGACAGCGTCGGGACGCTGAGCTTCAAGCACTTCGTCGATCTTCTTAATCACTGTACTGGCAATACCATTGAGTGTCTGACCATGCGCCATCAGGTTAAGATCAATATTGGGTGTGATCTTGAACACTTCATTGACTTGATCGAGCATCTCTCGATGCTGCGCAGTAACAACGACAATCGGCGTCAGATCCGGATCGTCTTCCAAAGCCTTGATCACAGGCGCAACCTTGATAGCCTCCGGCCTAGTACCGTACACGACCATAACCGTGGGTTTCGCTGCCGCTTCGGCACCGTTCATAGGAACTCCTTCATCCGGACGTTGCGTACGTCGTCAATTAGCTGATGGCGTTGAGCTTACTTGAGCCTGGTTCAGCACCTTCCAAGGCGTTTCCTGACCATGGAGGAAACTCGGTACTCCCCGCGAGAATATATCATTGCTAAAGTCATTTCCGCGCGACACATGCTCGTTCCTTTCAGGGTCACCCAATGAGCACGGAACAGGTTGCTATAGTTAAGCCTGAATCCGGTCGCATCGTCATCCTCTGGTCTGACGATGACGTTCTCAGTCAGAAGCGTGCGACGGATGGAGGCACCTGGCGAGCGGCCCGGTGGGAAATTTACTTCGTTTTGACAGCTTGGAGCCACCGTTCATGAATGCGCCCAACTACGGCATTCGCCCCTCCGTCGCCGTCATCGGTCTCGGCTACATTGGCCTGCCGACTGCAGCGATCTTGGCCAGCACAGGCGCGGATGTCGTCGGTGTCGACATCAATCGGAACAATGTCGATGTCATCAACGCGGGCAACATTCCGTTCGTCGAGCCCGATATGGCGACCACCGTGGCCGGCGTCGTCTCGCAGGGATTCCTCCGGGCAACGACCGAGACGCCCCACGCTGATAACTACATCGTCGCGGTACCGACGCCGTTCACCGACGGGCACAAGCCGGATCTGTCCTACATCGAGACTGCGGGCAAGCAGATCGCGCCGCTCCTCGAAGGCAACGAGCTCATCATCCTCGAGTCGACGTCACCTCCCGGTGCCACCGAGTTCCTCGCCGACACGATCCTCGCCGCGCGTCCTGATCTCACTCTCAAGCCGGGGACCTCGCAGTCGGTGTACTTCGCGCACTGCCCCGAACGCGTGCTTCCCGGTCGCATCATGATCGAGCTGCGGACGAACGACCGCATCGTCGGGACGCTCAACGGCAACGCCGGCGAACGTGCCCGCGACCTCTACCAGCTCTTCTGTGAGGGCGAGTTCCTCATGACCGATGCCTGCACGGCTGAGCTGTCCAAGCTCACCGAGAACGCCTACCGCGACGTCAACATCGCGTTCGCCAACGAACTGTCGATGATCGCCGACAACCTCGACATCAATGTCTGGGAGCTCATCGACCTCGCTAACCATCACCCGCGCGTCAACATCCTCCAGCCGGGTCCCGGCGTCGGCGGCCACTGCATCGCCGTCGACCCGTGGTTCATCGTCGCAACCGCCCCCGAGCACTCGTCACTCATCAAGACCGCGCGCGAGGTCAACGACTCGAAGCCGCAGTTCGTCCTCGACAAGCTCCTCCCCCAGGCGAAGCGGATCTCGGACGTGAAGATCGCGGCACTCGGACTCGCCTTCAAGCCGAACATCGACGACCTGCGCGAGAGCCCCGCCCGGCAGATCGTCAACCAGCTCTCCGACGAGCTGCCGGACGCGACGATCATGGCAGTCGAGCCGAACATCGACGAACTGCCCTCTGACCTCTCGGCACGTGCGAACGTCACCCTCACCGAACTCAACGAGGCAGTGAAGGAAGCAGACATCGTGCTCCTGCTCGTCGACCACAACGAGTTCGCCCGCATCGATCGCACTCTGCTCGCGCAGAAGATCGTCCACGACACCCGCGGGGTCTGGAACTGACACTGGTGAGAGACAGCGGAGGCCGCCCGGTTCAGCCGGGCGGCCTCCGCTGTTTGAGCATTCAGAGTTCTGCTCTGAACGCGGCAGTGCCTACTTGAACGACTCGTACTCGTTGACGACGTCGTCGGTGGGGCCGTCGGCGCGCAGGACGCCCTTCTCGATCCAGATCGTGCGGTTGCACGTGTCGCGAATCGATCGCATCGAGTGCGACACGAGGAACACCGTTCCCGCGTTCTCACGGATCTCACGGATCCGGCCTTCGCTACGCTGCTGGAACTTCTTGTCACCCACGGCAAGCGCCTCGTCGACGATGAGGATCTCATGCTGGACAGCCGTGGCGATCGCGAACTTCAGCCTCTGCGACATCCCTGAGGAGTACGTGCGCATGGGCATATCGATGAAGTCACCGAGGCCGGTGAAATCGACGATGTCGTCGAACTTCTCCTCGACCTGCGACCGAGACAGACCCAGCGCCAGACCACCGAGGATGATGTTGCGGGCACCGGAGAGATCCGGGATGAGCGCGGCACCGACTCCGAGGAGATTCGGCCTCGCGCTCGCATAGACCGCGCCCTCCGAGGTCGGGGTGAGACCGGTGATCGCCCGCATGAGCGTCGACTTGCCGGAGCCGTTGCTGCCGATGACGCCGATCGACTCATTCGCGTGCGCGATGAAGCTCACGCCCTTGAGCGCATGCACCTCGCGCAGTCCGCGGGTCTTCTGCAGCAGCCCACCACCGGCGCCGAGCTTGAGCCGCTTGCCCGTGGCGAGCGTCTTGTACCGAACGTGGACGTTATCGGCGATGACGACGGGCGGGGTCGTTTCGGTCACCTCGGCGGGGACCTTCTCTGTTTCACTCATCGCGACCATACCTTTCCTCTGCCAGCCAGAAGAAGACGAAGCCGAAGGCGAAGATCGCGAACGCCCAGATCGCGAAGTAGCCGAAGTACTCATACGGGATCTCGTAGCCGTTCATGAGGATGCCGCGACTGATCGAGAGCACCTCGTTGAGCGGGTGCCAGTCGGCGAAGGGCTGCAGCGACGGATAGGTCTTCGCGATCATCTCATTGAGGGAGAAGAAGACACCGGACGTGTAGAAGATCATCCGCGAGATGAACGGCGTGACCTGACTGAGGTCCCTGAAGTGGACGGTGATGCGCGCGAAGATGAACGCAATTCCCTGGCAGAAGATCCAGAAGAGGATGATGAGCGGGATGAAGAGCAGCCACTCCCACGACGGTCTGGCCCCATAGATCACCGCGAGAATGATCATCAGCGCCATCGTCGGCATGAAGTTGAGCAGGTTCTGCATGACCGTCGCGATCGGCAGCACGATGCGCGGGAACGGCAGGGATTGGACGAGCGAGGCGTTCGAGATGATCGACTTCGCACCGCCGTTCATCGACGAGTTGAAGAACTCGAGCATGAAGACGCCGATGACGACGAACGGCACGAAGTCGTCCGGTCGCATTCCAGCGCCTCCGAGGATGACGCCGAAGATCACGCCGTAGATGATCGCCGAGAACGTCGGTCGCAGCACGACCCAGAGCATGCCGAGGCGGTTGCGTTCGTTCTCACTCTGAATGCGATACCGGGCGAGCGTGAGCGTGAAGTCGCTTCGCTTCCACAGCTGCTTGAGGTACGCAGGGAGCGACGGACGCCCACCCACTCTGTCGAGTCCATGCTCGGCAGCAAGCTTGGCCATGTCCATGTAGGTGAAGATTCTCTCGTCGGAAACTGGGACGGAACACAGGAAGTCTACGCGATGACCCCTGCTGGAACTCACAAGCGACTGTGAGCCTTGAAGTCGAATTCGGGGTCCTCGAGCTGCGCTCTCGTCGGCATCGGCCGATCAGCGCCGAGCACCCGCCGAGCTGCCGCCTGCATGGGCGGCCAGTTGAGCGTCTCGACCCCGATGAGCGCAGCCTCCGGCTCGGGCCCGGCGAAGTGGAACACCTGGAACTTCGTTCCGCTCGGGTCGCTGCGCTGCACCGTGTCCTGTGCATCAGGGCTGGTCAGACCGGCAGTGAAGACCTTCTCCGGGCCCTGGAAGCTCCAGTGCCAGGGAACGTCGGACCACGGTGCGGGCTGACTGGGAGCGGGGCCGTCGGCACTCGGCGTGAGGTCGTCGTCTTCGCCGAGGATGTGCTCGGCCAGGTACTTCCCGTGACTCTCCGCGACCGGTTCGCACGCCCACGGGTGATCGATCGCGAACCGTCCGCCGGTGATGTGGGCACAATCACCTGCCGCCCATACGCCCGGGTAGGCCGTCGCGAGGTGTTCATCGACGTCCCAGGCGAACGTCGGCACCTCACCCGGGGCCGGGCCTTCCGGGTCGGCGGAATGCTCGTCCGTCGTCGGCAGCGCCCCGTTGATGGGGATGCGCACGGGCCGGGCGCCCACGCTCGTGACGAAGAGCGTGTGCTCACCGGCCGGGATGTCCGCGTTGTCGGTGTGGTCGGTGACGAAGCGGACTCCCGCGGCCTTGTGCTTCTCGAACAGCGCAAGTCGCACCGGCGCCGAGAGCTGCCGTCGCAGCGGCTCGTCCCCGCGCAGGTACACCGTCGCCTCATGTCCGGCGGCGACCGCGGCGGTCGCGACCTCCATCCCGAGGTACCCCGAACCGAGGACACCGACGTTGAGAGGGTCGGTCGCCTCGGCGACGAAATCGCGGATCCACTCCGCCTCGCCGAGGTTGTAGACCGGCAGCGCGTCCGGGTACCCGGGGATCTCCGGGCGGTTGGCCTCCATCCCCGTCGCGAGGATGCAGTGCGTGAAGTCGAGCGTCTCCCCCGACCCAAGGTGGACGGTGCCGGCGAGGCGCTCGGAACCGGGCTGGAAGAGGGCTTCCGGCTGGGACTCAGGACTAGCCTCGGCGAGGGTGATCGAAACGGCCCGGTCGCGGACGAACGTGATGAGCTCACTGTCCTCGAGATGATAGGGAAGGTGGTAGCGCGAATCGTCGAAGAGGTGCTTGGACAGGGGCGGACGCTCGTACGTGTCCCCGGCCTCCGGATCGATGAGGGTGACGGGCTGGCCGCGCTGGCTCAGCTCCCTGGCAGCGGTGGTTCCGGCGAGGCCGGCACCGATGATGACGATCTGTTTGCCCATGGTCCCCATGCTAGTCGGGGTCCGGGAGCTGTTTCCTCACCCGACGAGCAGGCGGGGCAGCGGGGATATCAGCCGCATTGTCAGGGATGCTTGGCGGGGCAGGCCACGGCTGTGGAGAGGCACCGAGGGGCGGCCCGCACGGCTCGATCAAGCGGGAGCGCGGATAGCGGGCGGTGCACGCGCCGCTATCCGCGCTGCCGCTTGATCGAGAGCCGGGGATCGGGGAATCGACTCTCAGGGATGGGTTCGGGTTCGGGAGTCGGGGATTGGGGAATCGACGGTCGGGGATGGTTCCGGGGTCGAGGGGAGGGGATGGGTCCGGGGTCGAGGGGGCGCGGGGCGGGGGCTGCGTTCCGCCCCCGCCCCGCATCGCCGGGGCGTGCCCGGCTCCTACCGCTGAGTCGTGTCCGCCTCCTCCTCGGCCAGCGCTGCGTTGTGCCGGCGCGCGACGAGCACAGCGGCCGGCGGGTTGTCGCCGGTCCAGGCGGTCGCCCCGCGGATCCCGAGCTTCGTCGGATCGAAGACGGGGTCGAGGCCCATCCTCTTCTGCGCCGTGTAGTCGCGCAGCACCTTCGCCACGAGGGGGGCGAGGAAGACGAGGCAGATCATGTTGATCCAGCCCAGCGAGCCGTACCCGATGTCGCCGATGCCCCAGATGAGATCGGCCGGGGCGATCGCAGAGACGAAGGCGATGACGATCATGACGCCCTGGATGAGGCGCTTGACCACGCCCAGACGCTTCCCGTCGAAGAGGTAGGCCGCCGCCGAGGTGGCGATGTAGTTGAACGCGATGAGCGTCGTGAACGCGAAGAGGAAGAGCGCGAGCGCGACGAAGACCGGACCGAACCCGGGGAAGACCGAGTCGAGGGCGATCTGCGTATTCTCGGTGCCCGGCTCGAGACCGGGGAGGTGTTCGACGAGCGTGCGCCCCGCCTCGGTGATGACGTTGTAGCTGTCGGTCATGAGGATCATCACCCCCGTCGCCGTGCACACGAGGACCGTATCGACGTAGATCGAGAACGCCTGGACGATCCCCTGCTTCGCCGGGTGGGACACGGACGCCGCCGCCGAGGCGTAGGTGCCCTCACCGACGCCGGCGACGTTGGAGAACACGGCACGGCGCACACCCCATGCGATCGCCGCGCCGATGATCCCGCCGAAGACCTCGTTGACGCCGAAGGCCGAGGAGAAGACGAGCGCGAGGACGGCCGGGACCTGGTCGAGGTTGACGCAGATGACGACGATCGCGAGCAGGATGTAGCCGGCGGCCATGAACGGCACCGCCTTGTCCGCGACCGCGGTGATCCGCTTCGTCCCGCCGATGACGATGATGCCGAAGAGGGCGGCGACGATGAGTCCGGTCACCCACTCCGGCGCCCCGAACGCGACATTGGCGCTGTTGGCGATGTTGAACGTCTGCACCCCGGGCGCGAGCACCGCGTAGAGGATCATCGTCGCGACCGCGGCGATGACGGCCAGCCACTTCTGGCCCAGCCCCTTCTCGATGTAATAGGGGATGCCGCCGCGGTACTCGCCGTCGACCTTGCGCTTGAACACCTGCGCGAGCGTCGACTCCGCGAACGCCGTCGCCCCGCCGAGGATGCCCATGACGATCATCCAGAACAGGGCTCCGGGTCCGGCGACGGCGATGGCTGTGGCGACGCCGGCGATGTTGCCGACGCCGACGCGGCTCGAGAGGGTGAGCGCGAGCGCCTGGAAGCTCGAGATCCCTCCGTCCTCCCCGCCCGAGCTCTCCTTGAGGATCGTCACGAGATCGGGAAGCCTGCGGATCTGCACGGCGCCGGTCCAGATCGTGTAGAGCAGTCCGAGACCGAGGGCCATATAGGCCATGGGGTTCCAGATTCCTGTGTTGATGGTGCCGATGAGCTCAAGCAGCTCGTCCATTTGTCGACTCCTTTGTGACATGGACCTCTTTTGTGTACCATTGCACAGTAACATGTCACACAGTAGTGGCACAGCCCCGGAGGAATCCGGGCCGAACGAAAGGGAAGCCCATGTCGGAGAAGAAGCCCTGGCACGGAGTCATCGTCGCCACCGCCCTGCCCTTCACCGAGGACTACGCCGTCGACTACGACGCCTTCGCCGATCACGTCGCCTGGCTCGCCGCCAACGGCTGCGACGGCGTGGCCCCCAACGGCTCGCTCGGTGAGTACCAGACGCTCTCGGACGTCGAACGCGCCCAGGTCATCACCACCGCCGTCGAGGCCGCGCCCGCCGGATTCCACGTCATGGCCGGCACCGGCGCCTACGGGGCACTGCAGTCCGCGCACTGGGCGGAGCAGGCAGCGAACGCGGGGGCCACCTCGGTGATGCAGCTGCCCCCGAACACCTACCGAGCCGATTGGGAGACCGTCAAGGACCACTACGCGACCGTCGCCTCGGTCGGTCTGCCCGTCGTCGGCTACAACAACCCGATCGACACGAAGGTCGACCTCGTCCCCGAGCTCATCGCCGAGATCCATGCGGCGGGGAACATGGTCGGGGTCAAGGAGTTCTCCGGCGACCCGCGCCGGATCTACGAGATCGCCGAGCTCGCGCCGACGATGGACATCCTCATCGGCACCGACGACACCGTCCTCGAGGTCGGGCTCGCCGGCGCCGTCGGCTGGGTGTCGGGCTACCCGAACGCGATCCCCGGCGCCTGCATCGAGCTCTTCGAGCTCTGCACCTCCGGTGACACCGCCGACCTCGTCCGGGCCCAGGAGATCTACCGCGACCTCCACTCCCTGCTGCGCTGGGACTCGAAGACCGAGTTCGTCCAGGCGATCAAGCTCTCGATGGATGTCCTCGGCCTGCGCGGCGGCATCTGCCGGCCCCCGCGCCTGCCCCTGTCCCAGCCGCTCGTCGACCGCATCGTCGCCGACACCGAGGCCGCCGCGGACAAGGGGTATGCGAGCGAGACGAAGCCCGCCGTCGCCGCCGTCTGAGCCCGGCAGTATTCTGACCGGGACGACCCGTCGGCAGCGAGGTCGCCCCGGTCACTCAATGAGGAGGACACCATGCGCACGTCACGCGTCTATCACGCCGTCGACTCCCACACCGAGGGGATGCCCACCCGCGTCATCACCGGCGGGGTCGGCGAGCTGCCGGGGGCGACGATGGCCGAGCGCCGGACGTGGTTCATCGAGAACTCCGATCACGTCCGCACCCTGCTCATGACCGAACCCCGCGGGCACGCGTCGATGTCCGGGGCGATCCTCCAACCGCCCACCCGCCCCGACGCGGACTGGGGCGTCCTCTTCATCGAGGTCTCCGGGTGCCTGCCGATGTGCGGCCACGGCACGATCGGCGTCGCCACCGTCCTTGTCGAGACCGGCATGGTCGAGGTGCACGAACCCGTGACCACCGTGCGCCTCGACACTCCCGCCGGGCTCGTCATCGCCGAGGTGGCCGTCAGTGACGGTCATGCCGATTCCGTGACGATCACGAACGTCCCCGCGTTCGTCGACCGCCTCGGCGCCGAGGTGGACGTGCCCCGACTCGGGACCGTGACCTACGATCTCGCGTTCGGGGGCAACTTATATGCGATCGTCGACGTCGCCGACCTCGGCCTCGAGTTCAGGGAGGATCGGAGCAACAAGGACGACCTCCTCGGCGCGGGCCTGGCGATCATGGACGCGATCAACGCCGCGGATGAGCCCGTCCACCCGGAGCGGCCCGACATCGTCGGCTGCCACCATGTCTACCTCAAGGCTCCCGGGTCGACGGCGGCACGGTCCCGGCATGCGATGGCGATCCATCCCGGCTGGTTCGACCGGTCCCCGTGCGGGACGGGCACGAGCGCGCGGATGGCTCAGCTCCACGCCCGCGGCGAACTGACGCTGGAGACGGACTTCGTCAACGAGTCCTACATCGGGTCCCGGTTCGTCGGCCGCCTCGTCGCCGAGACGACCGTCGCGGGCCGGCCCGCCGTCGTGCCCACCGTCCAGGGTCGGGCGTGGGTGACGGGCACGGCACAGTACTTTCTTGATCCGAGCGATCCCTTCCCGGCGGGATTCCTGCTATGAGTATCCTCATAGGCAGCCCACGAAAGGAATCCCCCATGGCCTCCCTCCCCCGCCTCGACCGTCCCCAGAACCTGCGCCAGTCCGTGCTCAACAGCCTGCGGACAGCCATCATCACCGGTGAGCTCGCTGAAGGGCAGCTTGTCTCCGCACCGGTCCTCGGCGAACAGCTCGGGGTCTCGGCGACCCCGGTCCGCGAGGCGATGATGGACCTCTCGCGCGAGGGTCTCGTCGAGACCGTGAAGAACAAGGGATTCCGTGTCACGACGATGACGGAGAAGGACCTCGACGACCTCGCCCAGATCCGCCTCCTCGTCGAGCCCCCGGTCATGCACGCGGTGGCCGCGAACATCACCGAGGAGGCCTTCCCCGAGCTCATGCGCATCGCCGATGCGTGCACCCGCGGTGCCGCCGAGGAGGACCTCACCGCCTACCTCGCCAACGACCGGGAGTTCCACGCCCAGGTGCTCGCCTTCGCCGACAACCCGCAGCTCACGGAGCTCGCGACCTCGCTGCGCCAGCGCACCCGCCTCTACGGCATCGCGGGTCTTGCCAAGGAGGGCAAGCTCGTCGACTCCGCCCAGGAGCACCATGAGCTCATCCGGCTGCTGCGCGACCGCGACGGGGCCGGCGCCGAGGCGCTCCTGCGCGCCCACATCGGCCATGCCCGCTCGATCTGGGCGACCGGGAGCACCGAGGCGGCTGGGGCGCACGATTCGGCAGCGGCCGGTGGGTCGTCTGCGGCTGGTGGGTCCGGGGCGGCTGGTGGGTCGTCTGCAGCTGGTGGGTCGTCTGCAACCAGCAGTTCCGGGGCGACATGACAGGTGTGGGCACGTGAGCGCGGCGACGGCCACTGCATCAGCGCGGAAGACCTCGGCAGGGACCACCTCGGCGACTGCGGCCGGCAGCGCTCGGTCACGAGCCACCTCGGCGCGGACCACCTCGGTGCGGACCTCCGATGTCATCGTCATCGGCGCCGGCATCGTCGGCTGCGCGGTCGCCTACTTCGCGGCCACGGCGGGCTTGAGCGTCACCGTCATCGACCGCGACCTGCCCGCCTCGGGAACGTCGTCGCGCTGCGAGGGCAACCTCCTCGTCTCCGACAAGGAGCTCGGCCCCGAACTCGCTCTCACCCAGTACTCGCTGGGACTGTGGACGGGCGAGCTCGCCGAATTCGCCGCCCGCTGGGAGTTCGAAGCCAAGGGCGGGATCATCGTCGCCTCCCAGGAGTCCAGTGTCGCCTCCCTGAACCGGGTCACCGGCGCCCAGCGGTCCTTCGGCATCAACGCGATCGCCCTCGACCCCGACCAGCTGCGCGAGTACGAACCCCACATCACCCCGGCCGCACTCGGGGCCGCGTACTATCCCGAGGACTCCCAGGTCCAACCGATGCTCGCCGCCGGGCATCTCCTCGCCCTCGCCGTCGACCGCGGGGCCGCCGTCGTCACCGGCGCCCCCGTCACCGAGGTGGTCCGCATCGGCGACCGGGTCACCGGAGTCCGCACCCCGGCCGGGGACTTCGCCGCCGCGCACGTCGTCAACGCCGCCGGCACCTGGGCCCCCAAGGTGGCGGCCCTCGCACATGTCGACGTGCCCGTCCTGCCGCGCCGCGGCTTCGTCATGGTCACCGAACCGCTGCCGCCGATGATCGGCCACAAAGTCTACGCCGCCGAGTACATCGACAACGTCGGCTCCTCGAGCGACGGCCTCCAGGCGAGCCCCGTCGTCGAGGGCACCCCGGCCGGCACGATCCTCATCGGCTCGAGCCGGGAGCGCGTCGGCTTCGATGCGACCGTGAGCACGGAGGCGCTCGGCCTCATCGCCCGCAACGCCGCCGCGCTCTTCCCGTTCCTCGCGACCACCCGCATCCTGCGCCACTACCACGGATTCCGCCCGTACAGCCCCGACCATCTGCCCGTCATCGGCCCCGATCCCCGGGCACCGGGGCTCTGGCACGCGTGCGGTCACGAAGGGGCGGGCATCGGGCTGTCGGTGGGCACGGGCAAACTGCTCGCCCAGGCGATGACCGGCGCCGAGGCGGACCTCGACCTCACGCCGTTCGCCCCGGAGCGATTCGCGCCGGGGCGGCCCGCGACTGAACCTGCCCCGGCCCCCGCTCGCGAGGGCGACCCTGTCCATCTCACCCCAGCCGCCCAGGAGGAATCAGCATGAGCGAAACCGTCACCGCGCGCTTCGATGACGCGCCGCTCACCGCCCCGGCCGGAGCCAGTGTCGCCGCCGCGCTCCTCGCCTCCGGTCGCACGAGCTGGCGGACGACCCGCACCGGCCGGCCGCGCGGACTGTTCTGCGGGATCGGAGTGTGCTTCGACTGCCTCGTCGAGATCGACGGGCAGACCGGGCAGCGCGCGTGCCTGGTCACGCTCGCCGACGGGATGGACGTCCGCAGCCACCGCGGTGCCGGCGAGGCCGGTGCGGCGGGAGCCAGTGGGGCGGGAGCCAGTGGGGCGGGAGCCCATGAGACCGGTGGGGCGGCTGTCGGAGGCGAGCGCTCATGAGTGTCCCGACCGTCGACCTCGTCATCATCGGCGCAGGTCCCGCCGGCCTCGCCGCCGCCGAGGCCGCACTCCATGAGCTCGCCGCGGAACCGCGCTTCGTCTCGACCCGACGCAGTGCGGGAGCGGGTCAGCGTGGGGACGGTTCAGGCCCGCGCATCGTCGTCATCGATTCCGCTGACCAGCCCGGCGGCCAGTTCTGGCGCCACCGCACGGAGACCGCCGGCACCGACGACGGTCGCCTTCACCACGGATGGGACGACTACCTCGCCCTGCGGGCCGGGTTCGATGCGGGCATCGCCGCTGGCATCATCGACTATCGGCCGGCCACCTCGGTGTGGATGGTCGAGGCACCACCCGACCGGACACGCGCCGGGTTCACCGTCTGCACGACCCCGAGCCACGGCCCCACCGCCTCGGAGCCCGGCGACCGGTCCCCCGTTCTGCACGCCCGCCGCCTCATCATCGCCACCGGCGGCTACGACCGGCAGCTGCCGATCCCCGGGTGGGATCTGCCCGGAGTCATGGCCGCCGGCGGCATCCAGGGGTTCGCGAAGCAGAACGGGATGCTGCCGGGTTCGCGCTTCGTCATCGCCGGCACCGGACCGTTCCTCCTGCCCGTCGCCGCGAACATCACCGACCTCGGCGGCGACGTCGCCGCCGTCCTCGAATCCTCGTCCCTCACCGGCTGGCTGGCTCACGCCCACCGGGCGGCCGGGGTCCCCGCCAAAGCGCTCGAGGGAGCCGAGTACGCGTGGGCCTTCCTCCGCCACCGCATCCCCTATCGGACGCGCACGGTCGTCACCGAGATCCTCGGCGACGGCCGGGTCGAGGCGGTGACCACGGCTCGGATCGACCGCCTCGGCGCGGTCGTCCCCGGCACCGAGGCGACGCTTGAGAACATCGACGCTGTCGGTCTGGGCTGGGGGTTCACTCCGCAGCTCGAGCTGCCGGTCGCGCTCGGGGCGCGCACTCGCGTCGACGTCGACGGCTCGCTCGTCGCCGTCGTCGACGAGTCCCAGCGGTCGTCGGTGCCCGGGCTCTTCCTCGCCGGTGAGGTCACCGGGGTCGGGGGTGCCGTGCTCGCCGCGGCCGAGGGGCGCCTCGCCGGTGCCCAGGCCGCCGCCGAGATCACCGGTGCGTCCCCCGATGACCGGACCGCGGCTCACCCGCGGGCGTTCGACCGGACCGCGACGAGGCGGACGATCGCCCGGCACCGTGCGTTCGCCGAGGCGATGCATCGCGCCCACCCCGTGCCGCCGGGCTGGACGGACCGGCTCACCCGGGAGACGATCGTGTGCCGGTGCGAGGAGGTGCCGGCCGCGACCATCGCCGAGGCGAGCACCACCCTCGAAGCCGACGACGCCAGGGCGCAGAAGAACATGACCCGCGCGGGCATGGGCTGGTGCCAGGGACGCGAATGCGGATTCGCCGTCACGTGCCTCGCCACGGGTGCTCCCGACCGCGCCGAATCCTCGTCCCTGCACGCCTCCCTCGCCCAGACGATGAAGAGACCCGTCGCCCAACCCGTGCCGCTCTCGACGTTCTTCGACCTGTGACCGCCACCGGCACTCAGCACGAAAGGATCACCATGACCACCGACACCACCACTGCCACCTCGGCGCCCGGCTCGTCACGCCCCACCGCCTCGGCGCTCTCCCCCGACCTCGAGAGGATCGTCGCCGCCGCGGCAGCCGCCGCTCCGGCCTTCGCCGCGACCGCACCGGCCGACCGGGCCGACGCCCTCACCGCCGTGGCCGACGCCCTCGAGGCCGCGCGGGACACGCTCGTGCCGATCGCGATGCGCGAGACCGGTCTGAGCGAAGCACGGCTGACCGGCGAACTCACCCGCACCGCCGTGCAACTGCGGATGTTCGCTGCGACCCTGCGCGAGGGCGCGTACGTCGACGCCCGGATCGACCCGGCCGATGATGCGTTCGCCCTCGGTGCGCGCCCTGATGTGCGCCGCGTCCACGTCCCCGTCGGGCCTGTCCTCAACTTCGCCGCCTCGAACTTCCCGTTCGCGTTCTCCGTCGCCGGGGGTGATTCGGCTGCGGCGCTGGCCGCCGGCTGCCCGCTCATCGTCAAGGCCCATTCCGGGCACCCGGAGCTCTCCGACGCCACCGCCGCAGTCGTCGACGGGGCCCTGACGGCCGCGGGCATGCCCGCCGGGGTCTTCGCGCTCATCCACGGTCAGGAGGCCGGCACCGCCGTGCTCGAGGACGAGCGGATCAAGGCGGGATCGTTCACCGGGTCGATCCGCGCCGGGCGTCTCCTCGCCGACATCGCGGCGGCCCGGCCCACTCCGATTCCGTTCTTCGGTGAGCTCGGCAGCGTCAATCCCGTCTTCGTCACCGAGGCGGCCCTCACCGAAGCGGGACCCGACATCGCCGCCGGGTACGTCACGAGCGTGTCCGGTTCGGCCGGTCAGCTGTGCACGAAACCCGGCTTCCTCTTCGCCCCGCCCGACCACGGACTCGACGAGGACATCGCGACCGCTGCCGGCGCCGTCGAGGAGCACCGCCTGCTCAATCCGGGGATCGCCCGCGGCTTCGCAGAGCGGCGGGACGCCATCCTCGCTGTCCCGGGCGTCCGGGTCATCGCCGAGGGCGGACTGCGCATCGATGACGACGGTCAGGGCTGGGCGCGTCCGACGCTCGTCGCACTCTCCCTCGAGGACTTCCGCGCGCACCGTGAGGCGCTCCTCGATGAGGCGTTCGGGCCGCTGTCGATCATCGTCGAGGTGCCCGCCGGGACGTCCTACGCCGAACTCGTGCCCGAGTTCTTCGCCGGCAATCTCACCGCGACCCTCCACCTCAGCACCGCGGAGACGGCGGGTGAGACGGAGGATCAGGGCCGCCTCGGCGAGCTGGTCGATGCGGTCTCCCGGCAGGTGGGACGTGTCCTCTTCGGCGGCTGGCCGACGGGGGTGGCGGTGACACCGGCGATGCAGCACGGTGGGCCGTGGCCGGCGACGACGAACGATGCGTCGACCTCGGTCGGGTCGGCGGCGATCCAGCGGTTCCTCCGCCCGGTCGCGTTCCAGAACGCTCCGGCGGCGTTCCTGCCCGCCGCCCTCCAGGACGCGAACCCGCTCGGCCTCCCGCAGGCCGTGTCACCGGCGGGTGCGTCGACGACCTGGGGCTGAGCGGACAGACGCCACGGGCGCTTCCCGGTGTCGGACAGCGCCCGTGGCGGTCGGCAGGGTCACAGCCCAGCCGGGTCACAGCTCAGCCGGGTCACAGCTCGGTCGTCGAGCTGCCTCCCTCGGGCTGCTGACGGGTGACCTTGGCCTTGATCATCTCGACGAGGGCGGAGACCTTCCCGCCGGTCGCACCCCAGTGTTGCGCGGACTCGCCGTTGACGCGGATGAGCCCGAGGTTGGGGTCATTGCGACCGCCGTCGAACCATGCCGCGGCATCGTCGTTCCACAGGTGGTCGATCTTCGCCTGACTGTCGACGAACTCGACGGTGCCGGCGACCGAGAGCCAGTTCCCGGACTCGGCGACGGCGAGGTTGACGTTCGGGTTGCCCTGCAGGGCGATCGCCTGGTCGCCGTCGAGGCCGATGAAGAACCAGACGTCGGCATCGTCGGTGACCTGCTGCGGGACCATCGGGTGGGAGAGCAGCGTGCCGTCGGCGAGGGCGGTCGTGAGCATCACCCATTTCGCGTCGCTGAGGATCTTCACGACGTCCTGCTGGTGGAGGTCGCCCTCCCGGTGCGTCTGGTGACGGCGGGGTGCGTTCGCCGAGGCGGCCGCCGCGTCGGCGTCGACCTCGGCGAATTCGACGGTGGCGGACTCGTCGATCGCGGTGTGCGAGCCGTCGGGGTTGCGGTAGAGGGTGAAGCCCTCGGCGGTGGCGGTCTCCTGGGCGCGGGATTCGACGTCGGCCTCGGTGTAGCCGGTCGTCGCTCCCTGTTCGATGTCGGCGGTGCCGGCGAACTTCTCCGTCGCCCGGTCGAGGCCGGCCGCGGCGTCGCGGGCCTTCTCTTCGCCGCTGCCCTCAGTGTTCGTGTTGCGACTCATCATCGTGTCCCTTCCGAATGCCTGCGCTGACGTGGTGCGGCCATTCTCACACGGACGCGCTTTGAAAACAGCAGCCTTGTCGCAATTGGGAGCGACTTCCAACGTGGGCACCGCGCGCGCTGACCCACGGGACGGTCGACCGCCTCGGCGCCGGTGGGGTCCCGGTGCGAGGCCACCGGCGCAGTCCTACACTGGGAGGCATGAGCGAACCATCTGTCACCGTCACCGAGATTCCCGAAGGCGCCGCGATCATCGACGTGCGCGAGGACGACGAATGGGAAGCCGGGCACATCGACGGCGCGATCCACGTTCCCCTCGGGGAGCTGCCCGAACGGCTCGACGATCTGCCGCTCGATGACGACATGTACATCATCTGCCGCACCGGCGGACGGTCGCTGCGGGCCACGGCCTGGCTCAACCTCAACGGCTTCGACGCGTTCAACGTCGAAGGCGGGATGGGCTCGTGGAGCCTCGACCACGGCAAGCCGATCGTCTCGGAGACCGGGCAGGACCCCTGGGTGAAGTGACCCGCCCTGACCGCCGCCGGTCACAAGGTTCCTGACCATCCCCTGTGGGCTCCCGTCGAACATGGCCCGGCAGCGTCCACGATGCAAGAACTCGGGTGTCCTGACTGTGACCGATCAGCGGTGTTTGGCAAGGTAGGGGTATGACTACTCGCGCCGGCCAGCTGGCCCAGGACAGGGACCTCATCGATGTCCCCGCACTGCTCGACTCGTACTACGACCTTGTCCCGGATCCTGCGGTTCCCGCCCAGGCCGTGAGCTTCGGAACCTCGGGACACCGGGGTTCGAGCTTCAACCGCGCGTTCAACGAAGCCCACATCGCCGCGATCACCGCGGCGATCGTCGACTACCGCAAGGACCACGGCGTGCGCGGGCCGATCTTCCTCGGCCGCGACACCCATGCGCTGAGCGAACCCGCGTTCCTCACCGTGCTCGAGGTCCTCGCCGCCGCCGGAGTCACCGCGCTCATCGACGAACGCGACGGGTACACGCCCACACCCGCAGTCTCCCACGCGATCCTCGGCTACAACGCCGGGAAGTCGCGCACCGACGCGCAGGCCGACGGCATCATCATCACCCCCAGCCACAATCCCCCGGCCGACGGCGGCATCAAATACAACCCGCCCCACGGCGGACCGGCCGGCACCGAGGCGACGAAGTGGATCGCCGACCGCGCCAACGCCTACCTCGAGGCCGGGTGGGAGAAGATCCCGCGCACGAGCTTCCAGCGGGCCTTCCACCTCGAGAACACGGAGAACTTCGACTTCATCTCCAACTACGTCGGTGACCTCGAATCGGTCATCGACATGAACGCGATCCGCGACTCCGGGCTGAAGATCGGCGCCGACCCGCTCGGCGGGGCGAGCGTCGACTACTGGGCGGCGATCGCCGAGGACTTCGACCTCAACCTCACCGTCGTCCACCCCGAGCTCGACCCCACATGGTCGTTCATGACGCTCGACTGGGACGAGAACATCCGCATGGACTGCTCCTCGCCCTATGCGATGGCCGGGCTCATCGCCTCCCGCAGCGACTACGACATCGCCACCGGCAACGACGCCGACGCCGACCGCCACGGCATCGTCACCCCCGACGCCGGCCTGATGAACCCCAACCACTACCTCGCCGCGGCCATCGACTACCTCATCGAGAACCGGCCCGACTGGCCGGCGACCGCGGCGATCGGCAAGACGCTCGTCACCTCGTCGATCGTCGACCGCGTCGTCGCCGCCCACGGACGCCGCCTCTTCGAGGTGCCCGTCGGCTTCAAATGGTTCGTCCCCGGCCTCCTCGACTCGAGCCTCGCGTTCGGCGGTGAGGAATCCGCGGGCGCGTCGTTCCTCCGCCGAGGCGGCAAGGTGTGGTCGACGGACAAGGACGGCATCATCCTCGCCCTCCTCGCCTCGGAGATGACGGCGAAGACCGGGCAGACACCCTCGCAGCGCTACGCCGGCCTGGCCGAGAAGTTCGGCACGAGCGCCTACGCCCGGCAGGACGCCCCGGCCACCCGCGAGCAGAAGGCGAAGCTCGGTTCGCTCGACGCCTCCCAGGTCACCGCGTCCTCGATCGCCGGGGAACCGGTCACCTCGGTGCTCACCGCGGCGCCGGGCAACGACGCCCCGATCGGCGGACTCAAGGTGACGACGGACAACGCGTGGTTCGCCGTGCGCCCATCCGGCACCGAGGACGTCTACAAGATCTACGCCGAATCTCTCCAGGGCGAAGACCACCTGCGCACTGTCCAGAACGAGGCACGGACCCTCGTCGACGGCGTGCTCGAATAGGGCCCATCCGGTCGTTCGGCCGTCTCACCTCGCCGAGGTGGGGCGGCTGTTCTCGTGTGGAGTGCGGTGTTGTGGGGCGGGCGGTGTTGCGGGGCGGCTGTTCTCGTTGGGGCCTGGGCTGCGAGGGGTCTCGGAATACAATCGACGTCGTCTCTGTTGATGGAACAAGTCACACAGAGGAGGACACGATGCAGGCCAGGAATTCCCTTCGCTCGATCAAGAAGCAGCCGGGTTCGCAGGTCGTGCGGCGTCGCGGACGCACGTACGTCATCAACAAGCAGAACCCGCGATTCAAGTCGCGTCAGGGCTGAGACCCCGGCGACCGGCGACACGGTGCCGACTCCCACTCAAGGGGGTCGGCACCTTTTTCGTGCGCGACTTTCGACGCCTCACGCGGCTGACCCGCCCAACGGCCGACCCGCGCCAGCCGGGGGCGCCGGTGGTCGCGCCACGGTCGGTCGCCAGCAGGCGTGCCGGTGGTCGTCGCACGGACGGCGGCCACCGCCTCGGCGCGACCGCCGCTCAGTCCGCGTTCGCGTCGTAGTGCTCGCGGTTCGCAGCGATCTCCTCGGTGTGGGTCGAGGCCCACTCGGCGATCGCGAGGACGGCGGGCACGAGCGAGCGCCCGAGCGGTGTCGCCCGATACTCGACGCGCGGCGGGATCTCCGCGAACACCTCGCGTTCGACGAGACCGTCGCGCTCGAGCTGCCGCAGCGTCTGGGTGAGCATCCGCGCCGAGATCCCGTTCGTCATCGACTTGAGCTCGGTGAACCGTCGGGGGCCGTCCTGCAGCATGCCGATGAGCATCATCGACCACTTGTCGCCGACGCGCGCGAGGATCGACCGGAAGATCTCCGGATCGGCGGCCGGCCCCGAGCACATCGACTGCATCCGCGGCTCGTGACCCGTCGCTGCCGGCCTGCTGAGCGATTCCATGTCCCTCTCCTCTCCTCGACCGGTCCCTGCCGGTCGACCGACGCCCTGACTCACCTGCGCATCACCTCTGATCAGGGCCAATGGTTACATCCATGTGCCTCGGTGACGTTGCTGTGCGTGCCGGTCCGTCGGGAATAATTACCGTTGGTATCTAGGTTATCACCAGTAACTAAAGACAGAACGAAAGGGGCATCAATGCTCGCTCTCTCCATCATCACGTGGGTCCTCTCCGGCCTCGTCGCCGTCCTCTTCCTCATGGCCGGCACGATGAAGGTCCTCAAACCGCACAACGCCGACAAGCCGATGCCCACCCTCTTCGACTACACCGAGGGACAGGTCCGCCTCCTCGGCGTCGCCGAGATCGCGGGCGCCATCGGGCTCATCCTCCCCGCCCTGACCGGGATCCTCCCGTGGCTCACCGTGGTCGCCGGCCTCGGTCTTGCCTCAATCCAATTCCTCGCGATCTTCGCGCACCGCCGCCACAACGAGAACTTCACCATGAACATCATCGTCATGGTCATGGCCCTCATCGTCGTCGTGCTGCGCCTGGCTGGAGTCTGATGCACATGACCAAGACCACCGACACCGCCGAGGCGGCTGCGCGCTCCGATGCACAGCCGACCACCGGCGGCACCGGGGTGATCTGGCTGCTCCTCGGCGCCGCCTTCGTCACCCTGCTCAATGAGACGGTCATGGGCGTGGCGATCCCGCACCTCGTCACCGACCTCGGCGTCACGCTCAACGTCGCCCAGTGGACGACGACCGCGTTCATGCTGACGATGGCCGTCGTCATCCCGACGACCGGCTACCTCCTCAAGCGGCTGACGACACGACAGGTCTTCCTCCTGGCGATGAGCCTCTTCACCGCCGGCACCCTGCTCGGTGCGCTCGCGCCCGAGTTCTCCGTGCTCATCGTCGCCCGCGTCATACAGGCCTCGGGCACGGCGATGATGATGCCGCTGCTCATGACGACGATCATGACGGTCGTACCCGAACACGCGCGCGGCCGCTTCATGGGTCGGATCACCATCGTCATGGCCGTCGCTCCGGCGCTCGGCCCGACCCTGTCCGGGTTCATCCTCAGCACGCTCACCTGGCATTTCCTCTTCTGGATCATCCTGCCGGTGGCGATCGCGATGATGATCATCGGTGCCCTGCGCCTGCGCAACATCGGCGAGCAGAGCCATTCGCCGCTCGACTGGCCGTCACTGCCGCTGTCGGCCCTCGGCTTCGGCGGACTCGTCTACGGCTTCAGCACGCTCGGCAGCGGTTCGCCCGAGACGATTCCGCAGGCACTCGCCGCACTGGCCGTCGGCGTCCTCGGCCTCGGCCTCTTCATCTGGCGCCAGCTCGTCCTCCAGCGCGGTGACCGCGCCCTGCTCGACCTGCGGGTCTTCCAGTCCCGGTCGTTCTCCCTCGCCGTGGGGCTCGTCGTCGTCATGATGGCCGCGATGTTCGGCTCGATCATCCTCCTGCCGATCTACCTGCAGAACGTCCTCCAGCTCGACTCGGTGACGACGGGCATGATGCTCCTGCCCGGCGGTCTCGCGATGGGCCTGGCAGCCCCGTTCGTCGGTCGGCTCTTCGACCGCTACGGACCGCGTCCGCTCGTCATCCCGGGCGCCCTCATCGCCAGCGCGGTGCTGTGGTCGCTCACCCAGCTGAACGAGACGAGTCCGGCCTGGTTCGTCCTCCTCGGACACATGGGCCTCTCGCTCGGCGTCGCGATGATGATGACCCCGCTGCTCACCTCGGCGCTGGGGTCGCTGAGCCCGCAGCTCTACTCGCACGGTTCCGCGACCGTCGGCGCGATCCAGCAGGTCGCCGGCGCGATCGGCACGGCACTGTTCATCACAGTGCTCAGCCTCGGCACGGTCGCCGCCGCGGGCGGCGGCGCCACCCCGGTGGTCGCCCAGGCTGACGGCGTCTCGACGGCGTTCTTCGCCGGCGCGGTGCTCTCGCTCGTCGCCGTCGTCGGCAGCTGGTTCGTCAAGAACCCGGCGCCGCGGCCGGCGCCGGCGTCGACGGAAGCTCCGGAAGCTCCGGCAACGACGGACGCCTGACCGAGGCCCCGCCTCGGCGAGGCTGAGCGCACACCCGCGGCACACAGCAGAACCCCGCCCCAGGATCACCTGGGACGGGGTTCTGCTGTCACTGCGCGTCGACGGCCCGGATTGGACCGCCTCGGCGAGGGATCAGAGGTGCGCTTCGGGAGCGTTCTTCACATAGTCGGCCAGGGTGTCGTTCTTGAACGCGTCCTGGACCTTCTTCAGCTCGTCCTGGTCGACGTTGATGATCGACTGTCCGTCCGACGACCGGCCGACACCGGCGGTCGGGGCGGTGAAGAACTCGATGTCGCTGGGGCGGACGTCGCGCATCGCGAACGCCGTCGAGGAGATGTACTGGGCGTTGAGACCCGAATCGACGTACATGTACGGCGCGAACTCGGTGATCATGTTCTGGATCTTCTGCGGATTCGACAGGGTGTCGGCGGAGATGAGCTCGCTGATGAGGCCCTTGATGAACGCCTGCTGATTGCGCGCGCGCTGGAAGTCGCCGTCCTTGAACGACTTGCGCTCCCGGACGAAGGTGAGCGCCTCATCGCCGTTGAGCGTGTTCTCGCCCTTTGTAAACGTGTAGCCGTTCTGCGTGAACGCCTGCTCGGAGTTCACCGTCACCCCACCGAGGCTGTCGGTGAGCCCCTTGAAGCCCTCGAAGTCGATGATCGCGACGTGGTCGATCGGGGTGCCGATGAAATCGGAGACCGTCGAGACCGCGAGCGGCAGTCCGCCGTAGGAGAGCGCGGCGTTGATCTTCGCCTTGCCGTGGCCCTCGATGTCGACCCAGCTGTCACGCGGGATCGACATGATCTGGACGTTCGCACCGTCCGCCGGCAGGTGCATGACCATGATCGAGTCCGACCGCAGGCCCTGCGAGGAGTTGACGTCGACGTTCTTCATCGGCTCGTCGGAGCCGAGCAGCAGGATGTTCGTCCCGCCGTCCTCCTTGTCCCCGTCGGGCCGCTGCGTGCCGAAGACCTGCTCGTCGGTGAGCTGGTTGGCGTTGTCGTTGAACGACCGTCCGACGTTCCACAGGTAGACGCCGACGCCGAGGACGCCGAGGACGACGACGACGAGCACGCCGACGAGCACCTTGCGCCAGACGCGCTTCTTCTTGCGGCGGGGACGTTGGGGTTCGTCGTTCTGCTGGTCGAAGATGTCGTCGAACGAGCTGTTGGTCATCTGCACTCCGGGTGGGGTCGGGGCGGCGCTAGCCGGCAGGAGAGGTGGGCAATCCCGCCTATTGTATAGGCCTGTAGTGACCCGTCGATGACCTCGCCGGCCCCTCCCACCCCTGGTGAGACAGGGCACCCTGCCGACCCGAGCACACCGGCGAATGCCCGGACGAGCACTGTGACAAGCGCCGGGAGGGGCATCGCGCCGGGGATCGCGAGGTCACTGAGGCGATCGTCGTGACTTCGCGCTCATTCGACGGATTCCGCAGTTGCAACGGCTGAGACCGCAGATAGACTTCTCTGATGTTCAAAAACTATCGGGAAATCCTCGCGCTTCCCGGTGCCCTCAGATTCTCGATGGCAGGTCTGGTTGCGCGAATGCCGATCGCCGTGCTCGGCCTCGGAATCGTCCTCTTCATCCAGGGTGTGACGGGATCGTACGGACTGGCCGGCATCGTCGCCGCCGTCTACATGATCGTCCAAGCCCTGACCGGCCCCGTGATCGCGCGCCTCGTCGACCGTCGCGGGCAGGCGACGGTCATGGTGCCCATCGTCGTCACCCACCTCATCGCCCTGAGCCTCCTCATCGTCTCCGTCTACCTCGACTGGTGGGTCGGACTGACGTTCGTCTTCGCGGGCATCGGCGGCGCCACCGTCGGCTCGGTCGGCTCCCTCGTCCGCTCGCGCTGGTCCCATCTCGTCACTTCGCCCCGGCAGCTGCAGACCGCGTTCTCGTGGGAATCCGTCGCCGACGAACTCCTCTTCGTCTCCGGCCCCGTCATCGCCACGATCCTCGCCACCGCCGTGTGGCCGCCGGCCGGCATCATCCTCTCGATGATCACCGCCGGCATCGGCTCGGTCCTCCTCTACATCCAGAAGTCGACCGAACCCCCGCCCATCGAACGCTCCACCGAGGCCAAGGGCCACGTGTTCTCCAACCCGGGGATCTTCACGATCATCATCGTCAACGTCTTCCTCGGCGTGAACTTCGGCGCGATCGACGTCATCGCCGTCGCATTCTCCGACGAACAGGGCGTCAAGGAGCTCGCCGGCTTCCTCCTCAGCGCCTTCGCCCTCGGCTCGCTCATCTCCGGCGCCGTCTACGGGGCGATGAGCTGGAAGTCCCAGACCCACCACCGCTTCGGCGTCACCGTGTCCCTGCTGGCGATCGGCACGTGCACGATGCTCCTGGCCCGGGACATGTTCACCTTCGGGCTCATCCTCTTCATCGTCGGGTTCACGATCGCCCCGAGCCTCGTCGGCGCGAACTCCGTCATCCAGCAGCTCGCCCCGCCGCGACGGCTCACCGAGGCGTTCGCCTGGTTGGGCACCTCGCTCGGCTTCGGCGTCGCGTTCGGTTCGGCGATCGCCGGCAACCTCGTCGACCACTACGGTGCGCATGTCGCGATGCTCCTCCCTGCCGGCTGTGCGGTGCTCGGGGCGATCCTCGCGCTCACGCTCCTCAAACTCCTCAACCCCTCACGGTCGAGCCACGAGGTGCGCATCGAGAAGGACCGCCGCCGCGCCCGCATCGCGGAGTAGGCCCTGCCCTACCCGACGAGGGTGCGGGTGATGCCGATCGCCACGGTCCGCACCGCGGCGTTGAGCTGGGCGACGTTGGCCCGCGAACTCGGCAGCGTCACGGCCACAGCGGCCACGGGCTGGCGGCTGCGGTCGAGGACGGGAGCGGCGAGCGAGAACGTCCCCGTCTCGTGCTCGCCCTGGGAGAGCGCGAATCCCGACTCGCGGATGCGCGCGAACTCGAGGCGCATCTGCTCGGGATCGACGATCGTCGTCGGGCTCAGACGCGGCAGCGGCACCGAGAGCATCTCCTCCTGGACCTCCTCATCGGAGAACGCGACGATCGCTTTGCCGACACCCGTCGTGTGCCAGTGGAGCCTCCTGCCCACGCGCGTCGTCAGGGAGATGCTCGTCGGGCCGCTGAGCTTGACGACGTAGATCGTCTCGTGGCCGTCGCGGATCGCGAAGTGGACGTTCTCCCGCGTCGCCTCGTAGAGGTCCTGGAGGTAGGGCATCGCTCCCTCCTGCAGGCGCGTGATGTCCGGAGCGGCGCAGCCGAGCTCCCACATCTTCATCCCCATCGAATACGCCCCGCCCTGCCCGCGGCGCAGCAGCCCCGCCTCGGCGAGCTCCTTGACGAGGCGGTGCGCCGTCGGCATCGTCAGCCCCGACCTCTCGGCGATCTGCGTGAGCGTCGCCGTGCGATGGAAGCCGTCGAAGCACTCGAGGATGCGGATGATCCGGGACGCCACTGTCTCGCCGGGGCCGGCGGAGTTTCTCATCCCCACAGTGTTTCACTGAATGGAAAAATCGGCCACAGTTCGTCACGAAGGAATCACCGATCTCTGCCGCGACCCGAGCCGTCGCGCATCGCTCGCCTCCCCGGCTTGAGCAGAATCATCGCAGGTCACAGCGCCGATCGATCGATCAGACAGCACAAAGTCTTGTGAAAAGCTTCACTATCTCGGCGATTTCGACTTCCATTCACCGGAACATTACTCTTCCGTCGGGCTGTGACGCAGACCATGCTGGTGTGGTCGCCCGGACGGGCCACTGCACGGAGTCGCCCCCTCAGCGCGGCCCGACTCACTCCGCACCACAGCACGAGGAGCACGCTCATGACGAACCGCCCGAACATCATCCTCATCACCGCAGACAACCAGCCGGCGACGCTGCTCGGCTGCTACGGCAACGAGGACGTCTACACCCCGCACACCGACAAGCTCGCCGCAGGCGGCGTGCGGTATGCGAACGCGTTCTCGACGAACGGGATGTGCTCGCCCGGGCGGGCCTCGATCTTCACCGGCCTCATGCCCTCGGCCCACGGCATCCACAACTGGCTCGACGACCGCTACCTCAAGGTCTGGCCGGAGGACTGGTGCGCGGTCCGCGAGTTCCGCACGCTCGCCTCGGCGCTGTCGGCCAACGACTACCAGACCGCACTGGTGGGCAAGTACCACCTCGGCAACCCGCGCACCCCGATGCCCGGCTTCGACCGCTGGCTCGCCTTCGGCGTCGGCCACACGACGAGCTTCTACGAGAACATGGTCGTCGACGACGGGGTCGAGAAGGAGGTCAACGACCGCCACATCGTCGACTTCTTCACGGAGAAGGCCGTCGACTACCTCGCCGAGGTCGACGCCTCCACCCCGTTCTTCCTCAACGTCAACTACGACGCCCCCTACCTGCTGCCGCCGGCCAACTACGGTCCGGACCCGCGCAACCCCTATTACGCGCGCTTCGAGGGCAAGGACTTCCCGAGCTTCCCCCGCACCGCGATCAGCGATGAGCTCCTCGCCCGCGTCGACGGCCCCGACGATCCGGACAACTTCTACCTCCACCACCTCTACGGCTACCTGCGGATGCACAACGACCCGGCGACGATGGCGAACATCTGCGCCCAGATCTCACTCGTCGACGAGGGCATCGGCCGTCTCATGGAGGCCCTCGAGGCCCGCGGACTCACCGAGGACACCCTCGTCATCGTCACCGCCGACCAGTCGAACCTCTACGGCCAGCACGGCCTGTGGGGTCACACGATGGACACGAATCCCTCGCACCTCTACGACGCCGGACTCCACATCCCGCTCATCTTCTCCCAGCCGGGCTCGCTCAAGGCCGGCACCGTCCACGAGGAGCTGACGAGCCAGTACGACTTCGCGCAGACGATCCTCGACTACGTCGGCCTCGGCGACCTCGAATTCGCCAACAGCCCCGGCCACAGCTTCGCCGAGGCGCTGCGCACCGGAGTCTCCGACCCCGGGCGGGGCGCGGTGTTCTTCGAGCAGGAGGAGTCCCGCGGCATCCGCACGCCCGAGTACTCCTACTGGAAGCGCCTGCCCGGCACCGGCGACGCCGAGCTCTTCGATCTCACCCGCGATCCGGAGCAGAACACCGACGTCTCTAAGGATCCCGCCTATGCCGAGGTCATCGCCTCACTCGATGAGCAGCTCGACACCTTCTTCGCCGAGTACTCCGATCCGCGCTACGACCTGTGGACCGGGGGACGCCCGAAGGGATCGGTGCGCCGCACCGACCTCTACCAGGAGCTCTACGGACCCGACTGGGCTCCTGTCACCGATGAAACGGAGACCTTCGAGGAACTCTCGCCCACCCACTGACACCCCGCCCACCGGCGGGGCGCCGCTCCATCGACCATCCGGCCCCCACCTGGGGCGGGGAGAGACCTTACCGCCCCAGGGCCTGACGATAGGATGCCACCGTGCAACGTCGCACCGCACCACCTCTTGACTTCTCACCGCAGCGAACCGACCGTGCCTTCCGGCTCGGGATCAACGGCTGGTTCGCTCTCACGGCCATCTTCATCTTCATGGTCATCAACTTCGCCGACAAGGCGCTGCTCGGCATCGCCGCGGAGCCGATGAGCCAGGAGCTCGGCCTCAGCCCCACCCAGTACGGCATCATCTCGAGCAGCTTCTTCATCCTCTACAGCATCTCCTCCTTCGTCGTCGGATTCCTCACCATCCGCTTCCCCGCGAAGAGAATCCTCGCAGTGCTCGCGATCATCTGGTCCATCGCCCAGGCGATCATCGTCTCCCCTCTCGCCGGCTATTCGGCGCTCATCCTCACGCGAGTGCTCCTCGGCGCCGGCGAAGGCCCCGCGTACGGCACCGCGAACCATGCCGCGATGCAGTGGTTCCCCAAGCATCGTCGCGGCATGGCCGCCGCGATCGTCGGCGTCGGAGTCCCCGCCGGCACGATGGTCGCAGCCCCCGTCGTCGGGGCCCTCGTCGCCGGCATCGGCTGGCGCGAGACCTTCGGCATCCTCGGTGCCGCCAGCCTCGTCTGGGGCGTCCTGTGGATGCTGTTCGGACGCGAAGGACCGTACCGGTTCGACAAGGCCCAGGCGAGCACCACCGCCGAGGCGACCGATCCCGGCACCGAGGCGATTCGTCCCGATGTCACCGCTGGTCCCGCCCCTGTGCGCTCGGAGGCTGACCCCGACTCCGAGATGACGACGGTCGAGAGGGAATCGGCCGTCGCGGCCGAGTCGGCGGCCGCGGATGCCGATGAGGCTCCCCGGAAGATCGGGTCGACCCTGCTCACCCGGACGTTCATCGGCAGCATCCTCGGCGGTGTCGCCGCGTACTGGCTCACCGTGCTCCTCATCGCGTGGGTGCCCGTGTACCTGACGACGACGAAGGGGTATGGTCCGGCCGAGGTCGGCTGGGCGATCTCCGCCCCATGGGCCGTTCAGATCGTCGTCAACCTCTTCGTCGTCGGCTGGCTGTCCACGTTCCTCATGAAGCGGGGCGTGAGCGCCCGCGTCGCCAGCGGAATCGTCGGCTCCGCGGCGATCACGCTCGCCGGGATCTTCCTCCTGCTGTTTATGCTCTTCGGCTCCGGCTCCTTCGGCATGGTGCTGCTCGCCCTCGCCTTCGGTGTCGGCATGTGCGTCATCCCCGTCGCCCAGGTCCTCATCGGCGAGATCAGCACGCTGCGCCAGCGCGGTGCGATCCTCGGCATCTACACCGGCATCTACTCGCTCACCGGTGTCATCGCCCCGGCGCTCACCGGTGCCGTCGTCGAAGCCTCAGCGGATCCGCTGCAGGGCTATGCGATCATCTTCGGGATCTCCTCGGCGCTGTGCATCGTCGCAGGGATCATCGGGATGCTCATCATCAATCCCGAACGCGACTGGAAGCGCATTCCGCTCAAGTCCGGACAGCGACCGCGGACGGACTTCCACGGTCAGTGAGCGTACGGCCCTCCCCTGATCCCCGGAGAGGGGCGGATGGCCGCCGAGGTGGGGGTGCGGGTGACCACGCCCCCACCTCGGCGCGTTGTCGCTCTTATCGGTGAGAGTGAGACTAATCACCCCTCCGTAGTGTCCCAACAGCAGTTGCGCGCAACCGCCGGCAATCCCATCTGAGCAAGTCGCAGCACGACCTCAAGCTACTTGATCGTGTCCGTGAGCAGCGCGAGCAAAAGGATCCGGTCTCCTCAGCTCAAGGCGACACCGGATTGCTCCGCCCGCGTATGGCAGTTCGCGAGTAAACGCTGAGCAAAATACAAGAAGATCCCGCCGAATCAGCGCTCACAGGCCGATCACGGAGACACACAGTAGTATTGCAAGACTCACCAGACATCACCAAGTAGGATCACACCATGACCACTGCTGACCGAAGCTTCGACAATCCTCCAGTGCGCGCCGTGGAACTTTCAATCTATTTCGATCAGATTCCATTAAGGCTAATTTCTATGGCACCGCTGGTTTCAAAGCTACAGGAAGCTTACCCCGACGCCGCTGAAGAGTTCGCGCGAGTACCTTGGAAAGTGGAGGCGGATGACACTTCCTTCGCAGGGTACATACCTGAAAGCTCGGAGCATTTTCCTTTTCCCTGGCTAACTCTGTCAAATCCGAGCGGTCATTCAGTATCTTTTCAAGACGACAGGATTATACTCCGATGGGAGTTCAATAAGACCGCTCAGTACCCCGGCTATGAGATCTTACGAAACAACCTTCAGTCATTCTTTAATGATTTCAGCGATCACGCTTCAAACGTACTGAACGAGACTATAGTGGTGCGCAAGGTGCGAGGAGAGTACACAAATAGCACCGGGCCTGAGGTTCCCTGGACCGTATCCCAGAAACTCTATTCTCGACACTCCGAAGACGATAATGCCGACTTACTGCCAGGACTACAGGGCGCTAACTCGGGAGGTCTGTTTCATTTTGACGACGACGACCTCGCAACCCACGTTGAGTTCGTCGCAATTTCAGATCGTAGCGAAAGTTCTCTCTCGCTGAGATCTTCGACCTTCTCGACCGAGGAAGCAGAAGACGAAGCAAAGTACGAGGAACTGACGAACTGGGCCATTGCGTTGGACGTCGCACACAAGCGTTTAATAGAATGCTTTGACCAACTCACGACATCGAAACAAAAGTTGAATTGGGGGCAGCGGTGAAAACGCTTAACAAGAAACCAGTGTACTCCCAACCCTTTCGCGAAGTTTTTCCCAGGGGAACTAAGGTCAGAATGGAGGGGGGGAAACAGCTACGCTACCGGAAACCAATAGCCCATGGAGCTTTCAATCGTGCGTTCAGTTTCGCGAAATCTCAATGGTGGAAACTCGAACGAACTGAGAATGAATTCCGAAACGATTTAGAGATGATTCTGAAGGAAACCCTGAACGATCACTCAGCCTACCCGACTATTTTTGCAGACACCGATGGGGGCGCGAGCGCACAGTGGCGCGCCGGGCGCAGTTATCTGGTGATTGAGGTCTCGCCAGAAGGGTTCTCGTTCGTGTACGCAGACCTAAACGGAGCGTTAGTTTTTAATCACGCAACAGCCAACCGCTTGGATACGGAAATTATCAAAACAGCGCTAGAACGGTTTACCGCCGACCTCGAATCCGTAAACCCCAATTGGCGAGATAATTTTGCTAATCTATAATGAACGCCGAATGGATTATAGATGACCCCTCGATACCTGATGATGCTTTTGCCTATCGACGGATCAAGATCGACTCTGACATTCTTCTCGATTCAGCAACCGGAGAACCCACATTAAATATCACCGCATACCGATACAGGGACGACGGCATGAGCGTGTATGTCTCGTCCGCGATGTCGGAATTTGGGGTAACCGATACAGACCTGATCGACTGGAATATCGGACTCGGCCTTGCTCGCTTCAGCGCTTGGACGGTTCGAAAACAGGAGCGAGGCGAACAATTCACTTCAACTCAGGTAACGACCGGCACGGTTCCGCCAGGCGAGGATGTAGAAATTAGAGGGGGAATCATCCTCAGTGAAGCAACGGACTCGATCACGTCAGAGGAAGTGAGGAAGTCTCACGGGCTGATTCGAGTTTCTGAGACACCTCCTGCACGTGCCGTCTGGAACGTTTTTAGAAACAAGCTGATCCAAGGCTCCGCTGCTAAAGTCGCCTTCTTTGGACCGTGGCGCGACGCCAGTGGCGTAAATTCCGACAGTGAGTGAGTTTACAGAACTGTCGACAGCTCCTAAAGCTGAACGATTCACGGGGTGAAGCGGTAGCCGATGCCCATCTGCGTGTGGAGGTACTGGGGCCTGGCGGGGTCGGCTTCGAGTTTGGCCCGCAGCTGGGACATGTAGACGCGCAGGTAACCGCGCTCGGTGCCGAACTCCGGGCCCCACACCTCGGTGAGCAGGGTCTGCGCCTCGACGAGCGCACCCTTGTTTTTGACGAAGACCTCGAGCATCTTCCACTCGATCGGGGTGAGGTGCCTGCCCTCCCCCTCGACCTCGAGGACGTGGGCGGCGAGATCGATGACGACCCGCCCGTCGGCGGTGCGCACCACCCCGGACTCCCCTGTGCGGCCGGTGCGGCGTTCGATCGCGCGCAGGCGGGCGAGCACCTCGCCGAGGGAGAACGGCTTCGTCACGTAGTCGTCGGCACCGGCGTCGAGGGCCGCGATCTTCCCGTGCGAATCGTGGCGGGCGGAGACGACGACGATCGGGACCGTGCTCCAGCGCCGCACCTGCCCGATGAGTTCGATCCCGTCGACGTCGGGCAGCCCGAGGTCGAGGAGGATGACGTCGATCTCCGATTCGCTGAGCACCTCGTTCATCCGGCGGCCGCTGCCGGCGACGGTGACCTCGTGGCCCTTCGCCTGGAGGCCGATGCCCACGGCGGTGGCGATGTCCGCGTCGTCTTCGACGATGAGCACGCGCTTCATCGGGCCTCCTCGGACACACCAGCGGACATGTCGGACTCCGGTGCCTCGGACTCCGGCGCCTCGGGCTCAGATTCTTCAGCCTCCAGTGCCCCGGATTCCGGAGTCTCGGACTCCTGCACGGTCGCCCCGGTGCACGTCGGGAAGGTGAGGACGGCGGTGAAGCCGCCGCCGGGGGTGTGTTCGGCGCTGAGCTCGATGCCCATCGCCCGGCAGAGGCCGAGCGCGACGGCCATGCCGAGCCCCAGTCCCTTCGCATTCGACTCATCGAGCCTGGTGAACGGCGTGAAGATCGTCTCGAGCGCCTCGTCGCTCACCCCCGGTCCGGAGTCGGCGATGCGGAGGTGGACCGCCTCGGCGCCGGTCGAGGCATCGATCGTCAGCGGCGAGCCCTCCCCGTACTTGAGCGAGTTCTCGATGATGTTGACGAGCACGCGCTCGAGGAGCCCGAAGTCGACGTCGACCCACGCCTGCGGATCGATGTCGACGGTGACCTCGGGGCCGGGGTCGCCCTCGGTGCCGACCCCCACCTCGGCGAGGGCGGCGGTGACGAGATCGGACACGGGCACCGGGGACGTCGAGATCCTCACGGCCCCGGACTGGATGCGGCTCATGTCGAGGAGATTGTCGATGAGCTTCTCGAGCCGCAGGGTGCCGTTCTCGATGGTCGCGAGCATGAGCTTCTCGTCGGCGTCGGAGAGGTCGATCTCGTCGAGGAGCAGCGTCGACGTCGCCGCCTTGATCGCCCCGAGCGGGGTGCGCAGGTCGTGGGAGACCGCGGTGAGCAGGGCCGTGCGCACGGCGTTGCCGGCGCTGAGCTCGCGCGCCTCGGACCGGGTCGCGGCGAGCTCGGACTCCGTGAGCACGCGCAGGATCCGGCCCGCATACGCGTCGAGGATCCGCTGTTCGCCGGCGCTGAGCGGCTGGCCGCGGAGGACGAGCGCGGTGTCGTCGTCGAGGTCGACGGTCTCGGTCGCCTCGGCGCGGGTCGTCACCGGGTCCCCCGCCGAGGCGATCGGGGTCCACTCCCCCGCCTCGGTGCGTTCGAGGAGCGCCACCCCGTCGAGGACGAACGTCGCGCGGATGTTCTCGACGATGCCCGCGGGACTGTCGCCCTCGGCGATCATCGACCGGGCGAGTTCGCTGAGCACGGCTCCTTCGTGTTCGGCGGCCTGGGCCTGCCGGGACCGGCGGGCGGCGAGGTCGACGACGGTGGCCACGGCCACGGCGACGGCGACGAAGATGATGAGCGCGATGATGTTCTCGAGCTGCGCGATCGTGAACGACCCGTAGGGCAGGGTGAAGAACCAGTTGATGAGCGCGGTGCCGAGGAGGGCGGTCATGATGGCCGGCCACAGTCCGCCGATGAGGGCGACGATGACGACGACGGTGATGAAGCTGAGGAAGTTCATGCTCAGCGAGGCGGCCCCGGGTCCGAGCGAGATGAACAGGGCGGTGAGTGCGAGCGGGGCGAGCGCCCCGATGACCCAGCCGAGGATCCGGCGGACCTTCGAGAGCGGATTCTCACGGCGGACGTCCCGGCCCGGCCGCCACGTCCGGGCTGCCTGGGCGTGGGTGACCATGTGGACGTCGATGTCCGCGGCAGCACTGATGACCCGGTTGGCAACCCCGGGCCCCGCGATCCGGCCGTACCACGGGGTGCGGGAGACACCGAGGACGATCTGCGAGGCGTTGACGGTGCGGGCGAATTCGATGAGGGCCTTCGCGACGTCGTCGCCGACGACGGTGTGCCACGTCGCGCCGTTCTCCTCAGCGAGTTCGCGGGCGCGCAGCAGATCGGGGGCCGCCCCAGACCGGGTGCCGTCGGGTTCGATGACGTGGACGACGAGGAGTTCGCGGCCGGCCACCCGCCCGGCGATGCGCAGCCCCCGGCGGATGAGCGTGATCGATTCGGGCCCGCCGGTGACGGCGACGATGATCCGGTCGCGGGCCGCCCACGTCTCCCGGATGCCCTTGGCGTCGCGGTACTCCTCGAGGCCCTCGTCGACGCGGTCGGCGAGCCAGAGGAGGGCGAGTTCGCGCAGCGCAGTGAGGTTGCCGAGCCGGAAGTAGTTCGACATCGCCGCATCGACCTTCGCCGCGGCGTAGATGTTGCCGTCGACGAGGCGGGCCCGCAGGGCGACCGGGGAGATGTCGACGAGTTCGATCTCATCGGCCGTGCGGAGGAACGGGTCGGGGACGCGTTCGTGCTGGACGCGGCCGATGATCGACCCGACGACGTCGCCGAGGGATTCGAGGTGCTGGATGTTGATCGTCGTGAACACGTCGATGCCGGCGTCGAGGATCGCCGCGACGTCCTCCCACCGCTTGGCCCGCGGCCCGGAGCCGGGGACGTTCGTGTGGGCGAGTTCGTCGACGACGACGATCTCGGGGGCCCTGTCCAGCACCGCCTCGGTGTCGAGCTCGTCGAAGGTCCGCCCCTGGTAGGGCACCGACGCCCGGTCGAGGGTCTCGAAGCCGGCGGCGAGGCTCGCGGTGAACGCGCGCCCGTGGTCCTCGACGATGCCGACGACGACGTCGCGGCCGGCCTTGCGGGCCAGTGCCGCGGCCTCGAGCATCGCGACGGTTTTGCCGACTCCGGGTGCGTACCCGAGGAAGACCGTGAGCTTCCCTCGCCGCGGTGCTGCCATCAGTTGACGTCGACCCGGGCGTCGGCGTTGTTCGCCAGCTCGTTGTTGAGGGTGACGACGTTGACGCGGGGTTCGCCGATGAAGCCCAGCAGGGGCTGCTGCGTGTTGTCCTCGACCATCGTCGTCACGTCCTCCTCGCTCAGTCCGGTCTCCCTCGCCACCCGGGCCACCTGCAGTCGAGCATACTCAGGACTGATTTCCGGATCGAGTCCCGACGCCGAGGCGGTCACCGCGTCCGCGGGAATGTCCTCGGGGTCGACGTCCTCCCGGACGGCGATGTCGGCGCGGCGGGCGGCGATCGCGTCGACGAGATCGGGGTTCGTCACCGCGAGGTTCGACGCCCCCGAGGCCAGCCCGTCGTAGTCTCCGGCCGAGGGCCGGGGGTAGAACCATTCGTCGCCGGTGACCGGCTGGGCCATGAGGGCGGAGCCGACGACCTCGCCCTCGGCGTTGCGCAGCGCCGAGTCCTGGCTCGGCACGACCGTGGCGATGAGGACCATGGTCAGCGGGTACGCGAGACCGAGGACGAGGGTGAAGACGAGGAGGGCGCGCAGACCGGTGAACGTCTGGCGGCTGAGTTGGGCGAGCATGACAGTTCCTAACTGGGATCGGTGGGGGTGAGTTGGGTGGGGGCGCGGTGTCCGCGGCCTGGAGACCTGGCCGGCGGGTGCCCGCGGCGGCGTGAGACCCGGCCGCCGCGGACGCGTGGGGCGCTGTGTCACGGACGAGTCGCAGCGCCGGCCCGTCCCTCACATCAGCGGGCTGATGATGAGGTCGATGAGCTTGATCCCGAGGAACGGGAGGATGAGCCCGCCGAGTCCGAAGACGAGGAGGTTTGTCCGCAGCAGCGCCGAGGCGGTCGTCGCCTGGAACCGCACCCCGCGCAGAGCCACGGGGATGAGGGCGACGATGATGAGCGCGTTGAAGATCACCGCGGACAGGATCGCCGATTCCGGACTGTGCAGGCCCATGATGTTGAGCGCGCCGAGTCCGGGGAACGCGAGGAGGAACATCGCGGGCACGATCGCGAAGTACTTCGCGATGTCGTTGGCGATCGAGAACGTCGTCAGCGCCCCGCGCGTGATGAGCAGCTGCTTGCCGATCGCGACGATGTCGATGAGCTTCGTCGGATCCGAATCGAGGTCGACGAGGTTGCCGGCCTCCTTCGCCGCCGAGGTGCCCGTGTTCATCGCGACCCCGACATCGGCCTGGGCGAGTGCGGGAGCGTCGTTCGTCCCGTCGCCGGTCATCGCGACCATCCGTCCCCCGGCCTGCTCGGACTTGATGAGGGCGAGCTTGTCCTCGGGGGTCGCCTCGGCGAGGTAGTCGTCGACCCCGGCCTCCTTCGCGATCGAGCGGGCGGTGAGTTCGTTGTCACCGGTGATCATCACCGTGCGGATGCCCATCTCCCGCAGCTGGGCGAAGCGCTCGGCCATGCCCGGTTTGACGATGTCGCGCAGGTCGATGACGCCGAGCACGCGGGCACCGTGACCGTCGACCGCCTCGGCGACGACGAGCGCGGTGCCGCCGCCGACGTTGATCCGCTCGACCTCGGCGCTCGCCTCGGTGGGAACCCGGGCCCCGCGATCATCGGCCCAGGTGAGCACCTCCTTCGCCGCACCCTTGACGATCGTGCGGGCCGGGGTGGCCGTGCCGGTCGCGGGATCCGCCGAGGCGGGCAGGACGATCCCGGAGAGACGGGTCGTCGCGGAGAACGGGATGAACTCGGCGTCGGGGAAGGCCTCGAGGCCGGCGGCGTCGATGCGGAACTCCCCTTCGGCCAGGGCCACGACGGACCGGCCCTCCGGGGTCTCGTCGGCGAGCGAGGACAGACGGGCCGCCTCGGCGATCTCGATGTCCGTCGTCTCCCCCAGCGGCACGAAGTCGGTGGCCTGCCGGTCGCCCATCGTGATCGTGCCGGTCTTGTCGAGCAGCAGCGTCGAGACGTCGCCGGCGGCCTCGACGGCGCGCCCGGACTTCGCGAGGACGTTCGCGGCGACGAGCCGGTCCATGCCGGCGATGCCGATCGCCGAGAGCAGCGCGCCGATCGTCGTCGGGATGAGGCAGACGAGGAGGGCGATGAGCACGGTCAGGGACTGCGGGGCGCCGGAGAACGCCGCGATCGGGGCGAGCGTGATGACGACGAGGAGGAAGATGAGCGTGAGCACGGAGAGGAAGACGCCGAGGGCGACCTCGTTGGGGGTCTTCTGGCGGCTCGCGCCCTCGACCATCGCGATCATCTTGTCGAGGAAGGACTCGCCGGGGCTCGCGGTGATCGAGACCGTGATCGAATCGGAGAGGACTTTCGTGCCCCCGGTGACCGCACAGCGGTCGCCGCCGGCCTCCCGGATGACCGGCGCGGATTCGCCGGTGATCGCGGATTCGTCGACGGTCGCAGCGCCGGCGATGACATCGCCGTCGCCGGGGATGACCTCACCGGCGGTGACGAGCACGCGGTCACCGGCGGTGAGCTGGGAGGCGGGCACCGTCTCGGTGGCACCGGAGTCGAGCACGCGGGTGGCGTTCGCCGTCACCCGGGTCGCCCGCAGGGAGTCGGCCTGCGCTTTGCCGCGGCCCTCGGCGAGCGCCTCGGCGGTGTTGGCGAAGATGCACGTGAGGAACAGCCACACGCTGATCGCCCACGTGAACGGCGTGGGGTCGAGGACGGCGAGGACGAGGGTGACGACCGCGCCGATCTCGACGAGGAACATCACAGGATTGCGCCACGCGATGCGCGGATCGAACTTCCGCAGCCCGAGCACGACGGCCTGGGTGAGCGCCGGCAGCGTGATCGACCGGGCCCGGCGCGGCGCTCGGGTCTCGAGCGGAGTGCCGGTCGCCTCGGTGCCGGGGTGCCGGCCACCGGACGGGGTGGGCGTGTCCTCGACGAGGTGGGGCGTGGAGGTGGTGGACAGGTCGGTCTTCATATCAGAGGAGTCCTTCGTTGATGGGGCCGAGCGCGAGGACAGGCAGGAACGTCAGGGCGCTGATGACGAGTCCGACGCCGGCGGTGACGCCGACGAACAGGGGTCGGTGGGTCGGCAGGGTGCCCGGGGTCGCCTCGGTGGTGGGTTGGGCCGCGAACGCACCGGCGAGCGCGAGGACCGCGCAGATCGGGGCGAGGCGGCCGATGAGCATCGCCAGGCCGAGGGCCGTGTTGTAGAACGGCGTGTTCGCGTCGAGCCCGGCGAAGGCGGACCCGTTGTTGTTCGCCGCCGACGTGAACGCGTAGAGGATCTCGGACAGGCCGTGGGGATTGTCGGTGTTGAGGATCGAGTCGGAGGCGCCCGGCCACATCGTCGCGACCGCGGTGCCGGCGAGCACGAGGGTCGGGGTGATGAGGATGACGGCGCTGGCGAGCGTGATCTCCTTCTTCCGGATCTTCTTGCCGAGGAACTCCGGGGTCCGGCCGACCATGAGGCCGCAGACGAAGACCGCGACGATCGCGACGATGAGCATGCCGTAGAGGCCGGAGCCGACACCGCCGGGGGCGATCTCGCCGAGCATCATGTTGAGCATGAGGACGCCGCCGCCGAGTCCCGAGTAGTTCGAGTGGAACGAGTCGACCGCGCCGGTCGAGGTCAGGGTCGTCGAGACCGCGAAGAACGCCGAGGTGATGACCCCGAAGCGGGTCTCCCTGCCCTCCATGGCCGCCCCGGCCGCGTCGGTGGCCGGTGTCGGCAGCGTCGTCTCGGTGAGGATGACGGCGACGAGGGAGACGACGAAGAACGTCGCCATGACCCCGAGGATCGCCCAGCCGTGCTTGCGGCTGCCGACCATGATCCCGAAGGTGCGCGGCAGGGCCGAGGGGATGAGGAGGATGAGGAAGATGTTGAAGAGGTTGACCACGGCGTTCGGCGAGGACAGAGGGTGGGCGGAGTTCGCGTTGAAGAAGCCGCCGCCGTTCGTGCCGAGGTGCTTGATGACCTCCTGGCTGGCGTTCGGGCCGCCCGGGATCGTCTGCGTCGCCTGAGCGCCGCCGGCCACCGTCTGGACGACCTGGTCGGGGGTGAGGTTCTCGATGACGCCGAGGCCGATGTAGAGGAGGGCGAAGATCACGGAGATCGGCAGGAGGATGCGGAAGGTCGTGCGGGTGAGGTCGACCCAGAAGTTGCCGATGAACAGCGAGCGCTGCCGCATGAGGCCGCGGATGAGGGCGATGGCCACGGAGATGCCGACGGCGGCGGAGACGAAGTTCTGCACCGCGAGGCCGGCCATCTGCGACAGGTAGCCCATCGTCGCCTCACCGGAGTACGACTGCCAGTTCGTATTCGTGACGAAGGAGATCGCGGTGTTGAAGGCCTGATCGGCGAGCACCGCGGTCTTGCCGTTGGAAAGCGGCAGGAACTCCTGGAGGCGCAGCAGCGCGTAGAGGACGAGGATCGAGACGAGCGAGAAGCCGAGGACGGAGAGGAAGTAGGTCCGCCACCGCTGCTCGGAATGCGGGTCGACGCCGGTGAGGCGGTAGAAGAGAGACTCGGCCTTCGTGTCCTTCGGGCTGAGGTACACCTGCGCCATGTACGCGCCGAGCGGCTTGTGCGCAGCGGCGAGCAGCGCGAGGACGAGGAGAATCTGCGTGATGCCGGTGAACCATGTCATGCGCGCGGCTCCTCTGCGGTGCGGGGCGCATCATTCACCGAGGCGGGGCGGGGCGCATCGTTCGCCGCGGTGGTGCGGGGGATTGCGTGGGGAGTCGGCGCGGCGGTCGTCGCCGTGTCGGTGGAGCGGGGGTTTTCCGTGAGGCGGGGGGTTGCGGTGGTGGTCGCCGAGGTGCCGGTGCGGCTTCCGCGGTCGGTGCCGGTCGCCTCGGCGGGACGGGCCGCGCGGTCGCTGGCGGTCGCCTCGGCGGGACGGGCCGCGGCATCAGCGGTGACGACGGCGGGGGTGCCCTGCGCGGTCACCGACTCGACGACCTTCGCGAAGGCGGCGAGTCCGGCGACCCCGGCGAATATGAGCAGGAGGAAGAGGAAGTCGGCGTAAGGGGCGTCCATGTCTAACTTTCGTGAGTCCGGTCGAGCAGCTGCCGCGTTCTCAGCACGCTCCAGCTGCGGTACTCACCCATCTCACATGCCGCCGCCGGCTGCGAGGCCCGATCTTTACGCCGTCTTAACAGGTCCTAACGCACTTTTCACACCCCGGCCCCGCATCATCGCGAAGTGCGGAAGGTCCACAGCGATTCTGCGCCGCCCCCATGGCGATCTCAGCGCCGAATCCACCATGAACCTTCCGCAGACTGGCAGGGGCAGCCCAAGGGGCCGCCATGAACCTTCCGCACAATGGCAGGGGCAACCCAAGCGGCCGCCATGAACCTTCCGCACAATGGCTCAATTCCAGGGGCGGCCACGGCCCCCGCCCTCAATCAGCCTCACACAGCTGGCGTTCCATCCTTCGGTGGGGCGAGGACGATGTCGAAGCGCACGTCGTGCCAGGGCTGACCGTCGAGGTCACGGCCGTCGGGCGTCGGTTCGTCACCGGAGTGCGCGTTGAAGTCCTTGACGAGCGAGTCCTTGACCCCGAACACCGAGTCGGAGCCGAGCAGCTCATCCCCGGTGACGAAGATGTGGGTGACCAGGGTGCGCGCATCATCGTGGGTGACCATGAAGTGCAGGTGCGCGGCACGGTAGGGCGAGCGCCCGACGGCGTCGAGCATGGCGCCGACCGGCCCGTCGCTGGGAATCGGGTACGGCGTCGGCTTGACCGCCCAGAACCGGTAGTTCCCATCGTCGTCGGTGAAGAGGTGCGCACGCCCAGCCACCCGGCCGTCGTCGTACTGGACGTCGTAGAATCCGTCGTCGTCGGCCTCCCACACCTCGATCCGGGCCCCGGCCAGGGGGTTGCCGTCGACATCGGTGACGCGTCCCTCGACCCAGCACGCCTCACCGTGGGCGCCGCCGGACATGTCCTCGCCGAGTTCGATCAGCGGCGCATCGTTGACGAAGAACGGACCGAACACCGTCGCCTCGGTGGCCTCACCGACCGCCGGATTGTTCACCGCGATCGTCTGCATCGAGGCGCCGAAGACATCGGAGAGGAGGACGAACTCCTGCCGGACATCGGTCGTGATGTCCCCGGCGCGGGTGAGGAAGTCGATCGCCGCCTGCCACTCCTCCTCCGTGAGGCGGACGTCGCGGATGAAGTCGTGCACGTGCGTCGTCAGCGACTGCAGCACCCGCTTGAGCCGAGGATCGGGGGCTTCGTCGAACGAGCGGACCACCCGGTCGACGACGTCGCGCTCGACCTCGGCCTGCGCCGCGGCGTCGCCGGCTTCCGGTGACAGCTGTGCCCGCAGCTCGGCGGGATCCCGTCCCTCGACCGCCGCCGTGAGCAGGGCCGTCATCGCGTCGAGAGCGACCGTGCGCGGGTTCGACGGCGGCACCGCGGCCGTGCAGAGTTCGGCGGCCCGGGCGATGTCCTCGGCAGCGAACCCGAGTTCGCTCAGCGACGTCGGTCCGCCGAGGCGGTCCCTGAGGTCGACGAGCCCGACGAGTCCGTCCTCGACCCCGAGAGCGTCGGCGATGCGGTCCATCGCCGCCGTGTCGAAGGGGCCGTTGACGGCGACGACGTAGGGCAGGATGACGGCGTGGGTCTGGGCATGCGGCATCCCGAACGACCCGCCGAGGATGTGGCAGATCTTGTGGTGCAGGCCCGACCCGGCGGAGGAGAACGCCACTCCCGCCTCGTAGGCGGCGAAGGCGAGGTCGAGGGCGACGGCTGATGTCACGGGCCCGGATTCGGCCGACCCCTCAGAGCTCGGGGCGGCCAAGGGCTCGAGACCCCGGGCGAACGCGGTCAGCCCGGTCGTCGCCGTGGCCGCGTTGATCGGGTCGGCCCGCGGTGCCCACAGCGCGTCGACGCAGTGCGCGACGCCGTTGAGCGCCGAGGCGACGAGCAGGTCCCTGGGCGCCTCGGCGATGAGATCGGTGTCGTAGATGACGGCTTCGGGCAGGACCACGGGATCGACCCCCGTGACCTTCTCGCCCGCCTCGGTCAGGCCCCACATGTCGGTGGCCTCCGATCCCGCGAGCGTCGTCGGGATCGCGATGACCGGCACCCGATGGGTCAGGGCGATCGCCTTGCCGACCCCGGTCGCCGATCCTCCGCCGACGCACACGACGAGGTCGGCACCGCTCGAGGTCGCCAGGGCCCGCGCGGCCTCGGCCGTCTCGACTGGCACGTGCTGGACCACCTCGGCGAACGTCGCAGCAGGGGTGAGATCGCCGAGGATGCCTGCCGCCCTGGCCTGCGCTGACTCAGTGCCGACGAACAGAATCCGGTTCGCGTTGATCCGCGCGACCTCCTCGGCGAGGAGCTGTCGCCCGTCGCCGGTGCCGAAGTGCACGCGCTGGGCGGCGCTCGCGTGGCTGAAGCCGGTGGCGGGAAGGGTCGGGGCGGCAGTCGTGGACATGGGGTTCTCCTCTGGGGTGGTCGGGGTCATAGGGCCGTGGGGATGGTCCGGGTGGTCAGGGGTCGTGGGGAGGCGGCGAGGTGGACGAGGCAGCCGCTGCGGATGGGTGGTCCGCGGCTGCGGTGGCATCACCGGCACCGAGGCGGTCGGCGAGCCAGTCGGCGACGGCGGCGGTGCGGGCTTCGCTGTCGTTGTAGATCGTGTGGTCGCCGCCGGGCCATTCGAGCAGCGTCGCGTCCTCTGCGGCGGCGAGGAACGGGGTCTGATCGTCACGGTCGACGATCGGGTCGGCGCCCCCGTGGACGACGAGGATGCCCCCGGCCACCCGGTCGGTCGCTACGTCGAACGCGAGCCGGGCGAAGTTCGCCTCGAGCGCGGCCTCGTCGGCGGTGCCGAGCATGGCCGCCGCCTGCGCGCGGAAGGTGTGGAACGGCAGGAGGCGGGGTCGGGCGAATCCGCCGTTGACGACGGTGGCGGTGATCCGGTGATCGGCGACGGCGGTGAGGGCGGCGAAGGTCCCGCCGAGGCTGTTGCCCCAGATCCCGACCGGTCTGCCGGCCAGCTCGGGCCGGTCGAGGAGGGCATCGACGAACGCGCTGAACGCGGCGGCGACGTCGACGTCGAGGTTGATGCCCGAGACGATCCTGCTCTCGCCCTGTCCCGGCCCCTCCGCCATGAGGGTGGCGATGCCGCGGGCCGCGAGCGCGTCGGCCATCCGCAGGTACGTCGCACCCCACCCGCTCTGCCCGCCGAAGACGATGACGCTCGCGCGCGGGTTCGCGGGTGAGAGCAGCCATCCGACGAGGGTGCCGGTGCTGCCTGGCCGAGCCGCATCCGAGCCGGAATCGCGGGCCCCGGCGCCGAAGGGCACCTCGACGCGGCTGAGTCCCGACCCCGGGATCGCCGCGATCGCTGCCAGGGCCTCCCGCGCCCGGAGGTAGAGGGCGGTCTTCCGCGGCCCGTCGGGCAGCGGCATCTGGGCGAAGAGGAAGTCCGCGACGGCCGCGCGATACGCCTCGATCGCCGTCCGGTCATGTCCTGCGCTCGCGGCAGCCTCGGCACGTGCGAGCTGTGCCTCGCCGAGGTGCTCGGCGGCATCATCCCACGGCGTGAGGGCATCGGTCGCGGCCTCGAGTCGGAGGACGTCGCCGTGGACCATGCCGCCGTCGAGGAGGCGCTGCGCGGGCATCGCTCGCCAGTGCGCGGCGAGTTCCTTGCGCTGGTCGTCGACGCCGCCACCGCCTCGGCGGTGGTCGACCGTCACGCCGCCACCGCCTCGGTGCTCGTCGTCCGTCACGCCACCGCCTCGGTGTCGGCCCGCTCCTCTGTCGCCGCACTCGCGGACGCGGTCGCGTCGGTTCGCAGCTGGGCGAGCATGTCCTCGACGAGGTCAGGCACCTCGGCCATCGACCCGGTGCCGAAGACGACGAAGTCGGGGCGCGCGATGTACGCCTCGGCGTCGATGGAGGCGAAGAAGTCACGGTACGTGCCGGCCACATCGGTCACCGACCACGGTGTGCCCGGGGTCAGGGAGACCACGGCGACCCCCACCTCGGCGAGGCGATCGAACTGCTCCGCCGAGAGCACCGAGGCGGGATCGCCCACGGTGACGAGGTTGAGCGGGTTGCCGATGATGTCGTCGAAGAGCGCGGTGCGGCCGTCCTTCTCGATCTCACCCTGCGGGGTCAGCGTCCCGGCGTGCGGCTGCTCACCGCCGGCGAGGTAACCGGCCTCGAGGATCGGGAACGCAGGCGCGTCGAGCTCCTCGCCGGCGAAGAACGCCTCGTCGCGGGCACGGGCGACCTCGACGTCGAGGGTGTTCGCGATGTCGCCGAGGGCGACGCTGCCGGCCTGGATCGCCGCGACGTGGGGTCGGCGCTCGGTCTCGTAGGTGTCGAGGAAGGCGTCGTCGGCGTGCCCGCGGAGGACGAGGTCGAGCTTCCATGCCAGGGTGAGGCCGTCGCGCATGCCCGAGCACGCACCCTGACCCATGTAGGGCGGCATGGTGTGGGCGGCGTCGCCGATGAGGAAGGCGCGGCCGTCGCGCCACCGGACCGCGGTGCGGGCGGAGAAGATATAGACGATCTGGCGGAGGATGCGCACATCCTCAGGGCCCAGGTTGTGCCGTTCCCGGAACCAGCGCCACGCGTACTCCTCGGTCGCGGCCTCCTCCTGGCTCTCACCGGGGAGGATGGCGACTTCGAAGCGCTGGCGCGTGGCGCCGATCGGCATCGACATGTTCGGGCGGATGGGGTCGCAGTACTGCGTGCTCGTCGAGTAGCGTTCCGGCAGGTCGCGCAGCTTCTCGGTGTCAAGGTTGAGCCACACATCATCGGATTCGAGGTCGTCGCGCTCGATGCCGAGACTCGTGCGCACGAAGCTGTTGGCCCCGTCGGCGCCGACGATGTACTTCGCCCGGATCACCCGGTCGTCCTCGCCGTGATCCCACTGCTCGGGATCGTGCCTGTCCCACTGGCGCACCCGCAGGGTGACCCCGTCGGCGTCCTGGCTCAGGTCGATGGCCTTCCAGCCCTGGAGGACGTCGACGTTGTCGCGGGTCTTGATGTCGGCGTCGATCGCGTCCTCGATGTCGGGCTGGTACATCGTGTAGTGGGCCGCGTAGCCCGAGGACTCGCCCGACCAGTCGACGGTGAGCAGCTTGTGGTCCTCGCCGTTGCGCCAGACGTACTCGTCGGCCGGTTCGGCGCCCTTGAGCGCGACGTCGATGTCACCGACGTTCTGGATGATGCGGGCGACCTCGCCGTCGATGTGGTTGAGCCGCGGGAGTCCGTAGAGGGTCTTCCAGCGTTCGACGACGATGACGCGGTGGCCGCGTCGGCCCAGCGCCGAGGCGAGGACGAGTCCCGAGGGGCCGTATCCGACGACGGCGACGTCGTACGTGGTCTCGGCGGCGGAATCGGTGTGGGCGGTGGTACTCATGTGCACTCCTTCGTGACTGAGAGGGTGTTCGATCCGTGCCGGGCCGGTCGGCGAACGCGACGCCGGAACGTCGACGGGCGGTGTGGCTGCCGCGGCTGCAGCGGCTGCGGCGCGGCTGCCGCAGCTGCGCTGCCGTAACTGCCGCGGCTGCGCTGCCGACCGCTGAGGATCGAACCGTGCCATCACGATAGGAAGCCCGCGCGCCCGCTTCGACACGATCTGCGACACCTCTGGCCGATTCGCGACACGAATCGCAGCGGCGGCTCCTCCGCGCCGGTGGCCGACGCCGCTGCGCGGGGTCACTCTTCGGTCGCCGTCACCGTCTGATCAGGGATCGCAGGTAGGATCTGGCACCATGACCGGGGTGACGAAGCCTGGAGGCGTGGACGAATTCGAGCGCGACGTCGGTCGCTCGCTCAGCCCGCATCGGCTGCTGGGCGTGGATCAGCGCGCGTTCGAACCCGAAGTCTGGAAGCTCGATCTTGAGCGCCTGCGCTTCGTCCAGTTCTCCCTCGGCACGGAGGTCGACGTCGATGTGCCCGAGCACGAGGACTACCTCGGCTTCCTCATCGCCCGCCGCGGTGGGGCGCGCGTCGACATCGGATCCGAATCGGTCGCGGTGACGCCGGCTGCCAGTGCGGCGATCCTCGTCCCCGGCGCACGGGTGCGCATGAATCTGCGGCCCGACTACGATCAGCTCCATCTGCGCGTCGACGCCGCGGTGCTGCGCGCCCATGCCGAGACCCTGCTCGGGCGCGCAGCGCCCGCAGCGCCACGATTCCGCACCCACACCTTCCGGCTGGGCGCCGGGTTCGGCGCGTGGCTGGGCACCCTCGAGGGACTCGTCTCCGAGGGACGGGCCGGAGCCGATATGTCTCCGCTGATGACGAAGTCCCTCGAGGACATGCTGCTCACCCAGCTCGTCCTCGGCCACCCCGACCTCGGTGCCGGCGAACCCGAGACGATGGACGCTCACCCCGCGGGCCCAGCGACGACGAAGCGGGTCCGCCTCGCCCTCGATCACATCGCCGACCACCTCGGCGAACCGCTCACCGTGACCGGGATCGCCGAGGCGGCCGGGCTGAGCGTGCGCACCCTGCAGCGGGCGTTCCGCGAGCAGCTCGGCGTCTCACCTCTTGCCCACGTGCAGAAGGAGCGCCTGCACGCCGCGCGGACCGACATCCTCGGCAGCGACACCGCGATCAGCGACATCGCCTTCCGCTGGGGCTTCTCCCACCCGTCGCGCTTCGCCGCGGCCTACGCCCGGCTCTTCGGCGAGCGTCCCTCGCAGACCCGCGCGATGCGCTGAGGGGGCTCGCGGCCACGCGGTGGGTCTGCGCCGCATCCACGGTGATTCTGCGCCGCCGCCATGGCGATCTCAGGCTTGATTCCGCCATGAACCTTCCGCAGAACGGCGGGGCCACGGGGCGGTGTCGGGCTGGACGGTCTTGCCCAGCGCGTGGGCTGAACCGGCGCGCTGGTTGCGGGGCGGTGTTGGGCTGGAGGGTCGTGACCGGCGAGTGGGGGTGGTCTGCGGGGTCTGCGGGGTCTGCGGCTCCGGCAGGCGAGGGTCTGCGCCACATCCACGGTGAGTGTGCGCCGCCTCCATGGCGATCTCAGGCCCGATTCCACCATGAACCTTCCGCACAATCCAGGTGGCCGCCATGAACCTTCCGCAGAATCCTGTCGAGGCCACGGGGCGGTGTTGGGCTTGAGGGTCGTGCCCAGCGCGTGGGCTGAACCGGCGCGCTGGTTGCGGAGCGGGGTTGGGGCGGAGGGTCATACCGAGCGAGTGGGGCTGATCGCGGAGTCTGCGGCTCCGGCAGGCGAGGGTCTGCGCCACATCCACGGTGATTGTGCGCCGCCGCCATGGCGATCTCAGCGCCGATTCCACCATGAACCTTCCGCACAACCCGGGCGACCGCCATGAACCTTCCACACAATCCAGGTGGCCGCCATGAATCTTCCTCAGAACGGCGGGGCCGCCCGCACGAACACCTCATGCAGGCGGCCCAACTCAGCTCACTCGGCCCTTCCCGGTCGGACTCGGCCCGGCCCCGGATTCGGCCCACTCACCCTCATTCGACGAGCTTGCCCTCCTGGCTGATCTCCCCGCCCATGAGCTCGGCGACCTCGGGGTCGACGGCCGGGATCTCCTCGCGCACGACACCCGTCGACGGCGACCACACGAGGTTGACCCGCATCGCCGGATCGAGGTCGGGGTAGTCGCTGCGGTTGTGGGCGCCGCGGGTCTCGCGCCGCTCGAGCGCGGACTCGAGGGTGGCCCGGGCCGCGAGCACGGACGACTTGAGGTCGAAGGCGTGCGCGAGGTCGGAGAATCCGGCGATGTCGGGATGGATGCCGACGTCGGCCATCCGCGCCTCGATCGCCGTGAGCTTCTCCAGCCCGGCGAGCAGACCCGCCTCGTCGCGGACGACGCCGGCATGCTCGGTCATGAGGTTGCGGACCTCGCGCTGGAGCGCCCGGACGTTCTCCGCCCCGTCGGAGGCGAGGAGATCATCGATCTCAGCGCGCGCCTCGGCGAGCGATTCCGGCGACCGCACCTGAGCGGTCAGACCATCGGAGTACGCGATCGCCGACTGCCCGACGATGCGCCCGAAGACGAGGAGCTCGATGAGGGAATTGCCGCCGAGGCGGTTGGCCCCGTGCAGCCCGGACGAGGCCTCGCCGATCGCCCACAGGCCCTCGACGTCGGTGCTGTGGTCGACGGGATCGACCCACACCCCGCCCATCGAGTAGTGCGCGGTCGGCGCGATCTCGATCGGCTCCTTGGTGATGTCGAGCATCTGCGTCTCCATGAGCGTCTGGTAGACCCGCGGCAGGCGGGACATGATCGTCTCCCGCGGCAGGTGGGAGACGTCGAGCCACACGCCGCCGTTGGCCGTGCCGCGGCCCTCGGCGATCTCGGTGTACGCGGCGAGCGCGACGCGGTCACGGGTCGAGAGCTCCATCCGCTCGGGATCGTAGCGCTCCATGAACCGCTCGCCGAGGGCGTTGCGGAGGATGCCGCCCTCACCGCGGGCGGCCTCGGAGACGAGCGTACCTGCCGCGTTCTCGGGTTCGATGATGCCCGAGGGGTGGAACTGGACGAGCTCGGCGTCGCGCAGGCGACCGCCGGCGTCGACGGCGAGGCGGAACGAGTCGCCGGTGTTCTCATCCCGGCGCGAGGACGTGCGGCGCCAGATCCGGTTGTGCCCGCCGGCGGCGAGGATGACGGCGTCGGCGTGGATCCGGTACCGGGTGCCGTCGACGAGGTCGAAGCCGTAGGCGCCGAAGATCCGGCCGTCGGCGGTGAGCAGCTTCGTGATGTAGACGGTGTCGAGGACCGGGATGTCGAGCTCCTCGGTCCGGTGGATGAGCGCGCGCTGGATCTCCAGGCCGGTGTAGTCACCGGCGAAGGCGGTGCGCCGCCACGTGTGCGCGCCGAAGAAGCGCTGCGAGATCCGCCCGTCGTCCTCCTTCGCGAAGTTCATGCCGTAGCGCTCGAGGTCGGCGATGCCCTGCTCGGCGCCCTGGGTGACGATCTCGACGGTGCGCGGATTCGCGAGGTCGTAGGATTCCTTGATCGTGTCGGCGGCGTGCTGCTGCCAGCTGTCCTCGGGGTCCATCGTCGCGAGCGCGGCGTTGATGCCGCCGGCCGCGAGCGAGGTGTGTGCGTCGTCCTTCGGCCGCTTGCCCACGGCGATGACGTCGACGCCGGCCTCGGCGACCTCGATGGCCGCGCGCAGACCCGATCCGCCGGTGCCGATGACGAGCACCGAGGTCGACAGTGAGTGTTCCCTGATCCGGGCATTGCCCTGTGCTGTACTCATGCCTTCCACGTTAGGTTTGCCTACACGATACGTCCAATGCATTGTTTGACTCATGACGATAGCGATAGACTATAGTCATGAATCTCGAACAGCTCGCCAGCTTCGTCGAGGTCGCCGAGACCGGTCACTTCACGAAGGCCGCCGCGGCCCTCCACCTCGCACAGCCGTCCCTGTCCCGGCAGATCTCGACGCTGGAGAAGGAGCTCGGCGCCGAGCTCTTCCACCGCGCCCGCGGTCACATCACCCTGACCGCGGCCGGTGAGTCCCTCCTCCCGACCGCCCGGAGAATGCTCGCCGACGCCGAGGCGATCCGCCGTGACATGGACGAACTCGCCGGTCTGCGCAAGGGCCGGGTCCGCCTCGGCGCGACCCCGACGCTGTGCGTGAGCCTCGTCGCCGAGGCGCTCAGCCGCTTCCACGCCGACCACCCCGGCATCGAGCTCGAGGTCATGGAGAAGGGTTCGCGCGAGCTCGTCGAGGCGCTCGGCCAGGGGCAGCTCGACCTCGCCCTCATCACCCGCACCGTCGACCTCAGCGCGCTCACCCCGCGCCTGCACACCCAGGAGGTCCTCCGCGAGGACCTCGTCGTCATCACCTCGGCCGACCACTGGGAATCCGTGGGTGACAGCATCACTCTCGCCGAGGTGGCCGACCGTCCCCAGGTCGTCTTCCATCACGGGTACGACCTCCGGGAGGCCACCTCGGCGGCCTTCGACGCCGCGGGCCTCGACCCGAGCGTCGTCGTCGAGGGAGCCGAGATGGACGCGGTCCTCCGCTTCGTCGAACGCGGCCTCGGGCTCGCGATCGTCCCCGCGATGGTCCTCGTCGACCGTCCGCGCCTGCGCTCGATCCGGCTGACCGATCCGCACCTCTCGCGCACCGTCAGCCTCGCCTCCCGCGCGGATGTGCGGGCCACGGCCGCCGCCTCGGCGATGGAGACGACGATCCTCGACACGGCCGGCCGCCTCGCCGCCGAGGGCACCGGCCTCGCCCCCTACGTCCGACTGCTGCCGGGCGGCTGAGCCTCAGGCGCCGACCGACACGACCTGCCAGCCCACACCGGCGTCGTAGGTGACCAGGCCGGCGGCGCGGAACCGCTCGAGCCATGACTCCATCGGCCAGCGACCCCAGCGGGAATGGAAGACGCGGGCGTTGGCGACGATGTCGGCGACGTGTTCGATCGGCGGGGAGCTCACGGGGTGGAACTGGTGGAACGCGTGAGCACCGCCCACCCAGCGCAGCCCGATGCCGTGACGTCGGGCGGTGAAGCCGAAATCGGTGTCCTCTGCCCCGTATCCCGCGTAGCCCTCGTGGAATCCGCCGAGGCGGGCGTAGAGCTCGGGCCGGCAGGCGAACGACAGCGACCAGAAGAGCGCATACGGGTCCTGTGGGTCCGGGGGCGCGTCGGAGGCGACGTCGATGACCTCACCGTCGGCCGGGTCCGGGCGTGCCGGATGGGGGTGCGGGGTGATCGCGACGGCGTCGTCGAGGGCGGCCGTCTCCTCCGCGGTCAGGTAGGTGACGGGCCCGAGGAGAAGGCGATCCGGCACGGTCGCCGCTTCGTAACGCAGCAGCAGTCGGGGGCCGGGCACGCAGTCGGCGTCGAGGAAGACGAGCAGACTCGCGCCGAGGTCGGCGGCCCGGCGGGCACCGGCATTGCGCGCAGCCGCCAGCGGGGCCCGACCCGTGGCGGATTCGACGCGGACGGTGTCGACGGTCGGCGGCAGGTCGATGCCCGGCAGGTCGATGCCCGGCAGCCCGTCGCCGGCGCGCCCCACACTGTCGTCGCTGCCCGATCGCTGTGACGGGAAGACGCTCACGACGTGCGCGAGGGTGCCGGCGTCGAAGCGCTCTGAGTGGAAGCCGATCAGAGCCTCGTGCTGGCGGCGGATGCGGGCGAACCGGTCCGGGGAGGCGAGGCTGACGATCACCGTGCGCGGTTGCGGCATAGGTCAGTCACCCGGCACCGAGGCGGCGGTCGGGGTGGGCGTCGGTGTCGATGGCGGGGTGGACGGACCGGTCGGTGAGGCAGCCGACGGGGCGGCGAGCGAGCGTCCCGCTCCCCCAGCGACCCGTGTCGGGGGCTGGGACACTCCGTCGATGACCTCGGCCGCGCGTTCCGCAGCCCCGCCGATCTGCCATGCCTCCCAGGGGAATTCACGGTCGGCCGCCTCGGCGAGCACATCATCGAGATCCGGACCGACGTCGCTGCCGGCGAGGACGGGGAACCCCAGCGTTCGCAGCAGCACACCGTTGGCGTCCTGTTCGCCGAACGGGCGCGTCTGGGGCACGAAGATCGCCGGAGTGCGGGCGCTCATCACGTCGGCGATCGCGCCGAGACCTGCATTGCTGAGCACCACGCGCGCGGCTCGCAGCCGCGGAAGGATGTCAGCGGTCCACGTCGCATCGTCGAGCCCGACCGCAGACCACGAGTGACGACTGCCCGCTCGCAGCGCCGCGAACGCATCCCCGTCGAGGGTCGAGCCGCCGCGCGAGCCGAGGAGAAGACAGCCCGCTCTCGCGCCCTCGCTCGGGACCGGTCGGGTCGCTGAGATCCCGCCGGTGAATCGTGTCGTGGCCGAGAACCGAAAGGCGTGGGGAACGGCCGCCGCATACGCCTGACCCGTCCTCACGGTGGGAGCCGGCAGCGGCACGATGATCGCCTCGGCGAGTTCGAAGCACCGCCGATGTGCGACGTCGGTGCGCTCTCCGGCCTGCGCGACCACGACGACCCGCAGGCCGAGGAGGCGCGAGAGCATCGCGACCTCACACGACACGTCGACGACCATGGCCGTCAGCTCGGGGGCATAGCCGGCGATCGTCGCCAGTCTCTGCGCGTGCCCCGTGATGTTCGTCGGGACCCAGTGCAGACTGCCGCCGGCGGTGGGATCGGCGGGGTCGACTCCCGGCGCGGTGTCCGGCTCGAGCTGCACCCAGGTGACGCTCCCCGATCGCGGCGTCGGCAGAGCGGATGGCCGCGGCAGTGAGGAGAAGACGATGACGTCATCGTCGAGATGCGGCAGCACCGCGATCATCCGCCGCAGATGACCGTGCCCATGATGGTGGACGTACCAGCCGATCATCCGGCCGCTCCGGTGCGGGCATAGGTCGTGGCGGCCACGGCATCCTCATCGACCGGCGCACGCCCTTCCCAGACGGTCCCGAACCGCTCGGGATCACGGATCGCTGCGGCGAAGTGCCCGAGCAGGGTGTCGGCGACGGAGCTGACGCTGAAGTGAGATACCGCGTAGTCCCGGAGGCGACGCCGGGCGGCGATCCCTGCTCGCTCGCCCCCGGCCCGGAGACCGTCGTGGGCGGCTGAGGCCATCGCCGCGAGCTGCTCGTCGTCCGACATCGCCGTCGGCACGAGAGTCACCCCGGGCACCGAGCGGTAGAGCTTGCCGAAGGCTCCCCGATCGAGGGCGACGACGGGAGTGCCGCAGAACAGGGATTCGATGACGACCTGGCCGAAGGGCTCGTTCCACATCGGCGTGACCAATGTAGCCGCGCTCCCTCCCACGATGTGCGCCGTTTCCCGCTGACTCAGGCAGCCGAGGTAGTCGACCCGCCCGTGCGAGCGGGCGATCGCCGGTGCGACGTAGTCGGCGAAGTAGTCCGGGTCGCCGACCGGCCCCATGAGCGTGAGTCTCGCGCCGAGGCGGTTGGCGACGTCGACTGCGACATGCGGGTACTTCTCGGGGACGAGTCGTCCGAACCAGCAGAGGCGGTCACCGCCGGGACCGAGCGGCCAGACCGTCGCATCGGCGCCGTTCATCACGACCGTGGTGTCGACTCCGGCATTCGCCCAGGACTCCTGTGCGTAGCCGGAGACGGTGAAGACGCGGCCGCGCTGCGCGGGGTCGATCGTGTTGACGAGGTCGAGGCGCGGGGGCGTGTGCAGCGTGGTGAACACGGGAACGTCGAGCGCGGCCGCGCGCGACAGCGGCAGCGCACTCACGGCGTGGTTGTGGACAACGTCGAACTGCGTCGGATGGGCGGCGAGGTAGTCGATGACCGCCTCGAGGGAGGCGCGCTGATGGTCCTCGATCTCCCGCGGCAGCGACGAGTCGCTGCGGCGGGCGCCCGGAGGCCAGGCGAGGTCGTCATAGATGAGCTCCGGCGGCGAGTTCTCCAGGAAGTCGGAACCGGACTTCGCGGCAAGGGTGACGTGGTGTCCGCGCCGTTCGAGCTCGCGCACGAGGGTCCACACGTGCGTCTCCAGTCCGCCTCGCAGCGGTTCGCGCAGCGGGTACCGGTAGTCGGCGATGACGAGGATCCTCATGCGCCTGCCCTCCCCGCTGTGCTCATCGCCGCCAGGGCCCGGTAGATCTCTGTGTGCGCGCTCCTCACCCGGGCCAGCGCCGCGCGGTGCGCTGCCGGTGCGATCGGGCGCAGAGGCGGTCGCTCCGCCGCCCGACGCAGCGCGCCGGTCAATGCGGACCGGTCGTGGAAGTCGACGGAGATGTTCTGCCCCGGCCGCTGCTCGGACAGGTGCCCGATGGGTGAGTGGAGCACCATGGTGCCGAGGTCGTTCGCGAGTTCGAGCAGACCCGAATGCGTGCCGTGACTGTAGGGAAGGACGAGGCAGTCGAGGTCTGCCAGCCACTGTTCGAGCTCACTGTCGCTCATCCGCTCGGCGACCACCGGGGCAGGCATTCCCGTCTCCGCGAGCACAGCTGCCAGGCGCGCGACCTCGGCCTCCCTGCCCTGGCGCACCACCGGCCGCCTGAGCACTGTGAGGCTCGTGGCCTCCCGGAGTTCGTCATCTTGGTGCAGCGTCCGTGCGAGTGCGGCGATCCCGTCGAGGTCGACACTCGGCCGCGCATCCTTGACGAGCACTCCGACCGCGAATCGCGCGGGCGCGCTCGCCGGTGTGCCGACCCGATCACTACCGACATCCTCTCTGCCCGCAGGCAGACCACTGCCCAGAGGCGGATGGGCGATGACCTCGGCGTCGAGGTGCCAGCGGTCGGCGATCTCCGCCTGCGCCCCGGGGGTGAGCGTGATGATGCGCGCTGCGCTGCGCACGAGGAGCTCCAGGCGGCGATGGAATTCGGCCTGGCCGGCCGGCAGCAGTTGGGGGTTGTCGAGGTCGTGAACGGTGACGAGCAGCGGGACCTCGTGGCGGCGCAGGTCGTCGACGAAGCGACGCAGGACTGCGTGCGGAACCAATTCGAATCCGAAATGCACATGGACGATATCGAATGTCTCGAATTGTCCGGAAATCCAATTGTCCATATCGAATTGCGCGTACCCGGCAGGCGCATCGGCGCCGCCCGGAAGGGGTGCAGGGACCAGAGTGACCGCCGCGTGCTCAGTGATCGCCTCGACGTACGGGTGCCGGTGGGGAATGGAGAGCACTTTCATCGCGCGCATGACAATGACACTCCTTCGCTGGTTCGGACTCGTCGCAGACGACAGCACTGACCGCTGTCATGAAATGAGGTAATCGCGGTATGCGGCATTTGCCGGATTTCTGATCCCACCCGGACGAAATTTCACCTTACACAGTAAACAAGTCGGCGGCAAGAGTCCTGTCAGGCCCTCCGTGTGGCGACTGACGACTGACTCTCCGACGCCGGAGGGCTACACTGCCTGACAAGGGAATGTGTCCCAGCGGAAGGCGCGTCGCGGCTTCGGGGACGTTCCGGACAAGGATGAGCCCATGACTGCCGAATCGCCCCGCCCAGACCTCCTCATCTCCGAGGACCTCATGCTTCTCCTGCTGCCGCCGAGCGGGCAGATCCCGGAGCTCTCCCCGGCGCTCGAGTGCGTGCTCACCGGCGGTCTCCTCGTCGACATGATCGAGGCCGGGTTCATCGAAGTCCTCCCCGGTGAGAAGCCGCATGCGCCGCTCATCCGCGCCACCGAGGTGCCGCGCCCCCACGATCCGATGTTCGTCAACGTCATCGCGCTCCTCGGCCAGGACGCTAGGCCGCTTGCCGACGTGCTCCCGGTCCTGCTGCCGCGGCTCGACGATGTGCTCCTCGTGCGGCTTTCCAACCACGGGATCCTCACCCAGCACACCGCGAAGTTCCTCTTCATCATCCCGACGATGTCGTGGCGGGTCGTCGATCCCGAGCCCGAGGAGCAGCTGTGCGAAACGCTGGCGGCGGTGATGGAGGGACGCGTGCGCCCGGATGCGCGCACGGGCACGATCATCGCACTGCTCTCTGCCGCCGGGGTGCTCCCCGAACTGTCGGCGTCCCTACCGTGGAACTCGGCGATCGCCGGGCACGTCCAGCAGATCGCGATGGCCGGATGGGCGACTCCCTCGGTCAAGGCCGTCCTCGACGTCGCCGAGGTGACCGCCAGGAGGGCAGCGGCCGAATCCGGGGAGGCGCGACGGGAGAAGGTCATCGCCGGCGGCGAGCGCCGCACCCGCATCGCCGCCCAGATCGGACTCTGAACCCCGCGTCCCCACCCATCCGGCGCACCGGCCACCAGTGTCCGACCGCCGTCCGCATCGTGGATCACGGCGGAGTGCGGATAGCGGGCGGTGCACGGCCCGCTATCCGCACTGCGCCTTGATCGACGACCGTTCCGCCGCCTCGGCGAGGGAAGAGCTGCGGGTGGATCTGCCGGTGAATGCAGCAGTTCCCCGGACGATGCGTCCGGGGAACTGCGGTGCGGCGGGCTCAGCTCACTGACCCGAGCCGGTGCCGTTTCCGTCGTTCTTCGTGCCGGGCAGACCCTGGGCCTTGCGGCGCATGAGGAGGACGACGATGACGATGATCGCGAGCGCTCCGACGGCGAGCAGGATGATCATCGGCATCGACATGCCCGAGTCAGCGCTCGTCGATTCGCCGATCTGACCGCGCTCCTCAGGGGTCTCCGAGGGGTTGTCGACGACTGCGCCGCCGAGGCCGGCCTGCGTCGTCTGCTCGACGGAGCCGCCGGCGCCCTCGGCGTCGCCGATCGTGAAGGAGTAGTCGCCGGAGATCGGGTGGCCGTCGGAGGACACGACACGCCACACGACGTTGTACGCCCCGGGCTTGAGGTTGTCGGGCAGCGCCACGGTCAGCTTCTTGCCTTCGGTGGTCAGCTCGCCTGCGGAGACGTCGGTGCCGTCGACCATGACCTTGACCTCGGTGCCGACCTGCTGGATCTCACCGGAGAAATCCATCTCGAGCCACTTGGGCTGCTCGTCGAGCTGTGCCCCGTCCTCGGGGTTCGTCGAGATCAGCTGGTCGTGTGCACTGGCCGGGGAGGCCGCGAAGACGCTCATGGCGGCGACGACGAGCGCGGCGAAGACGAGCCTGAGAGCAGACCTCTGTGTGCGAGTCATACGTGTTTCTCCTTCAACGTTTGCCATGGTTTGTGGGCGACCGCATGGTCGGTCGGAGTATCGGACCATCGCTGCGGCCCTCGGCGGGATCACCGAGTTTCCGCGGCCTTGGCGTGCAGGTGATCGGCGATTCCCGGCACTGACCTCTCCATTGTCTCAAGAGTTTCTTCGAAATCCTGCAATTGACCCCCGTACCACGGATCGGCGACGTCGGGAGCCGGCACCTCGCCGAGGCGGTGCCCGGTTCCGTGGGAGGCCCCGGTGCCGCCTCGGCGGGGTCCGTCACCGGCCTCCGGATCGAATTCGCGGAGCATCCGCAGCTCCGGACGCACCTCGGCGGGCAGGTCGGCGATCATCGCTGCGAGCGCCCGATAATGGCGGGCGGTCATCGCCACGGCGAGGTCCCGGTCGGCCAGCCACTCGGGCGTGATCTGCCGGGCCACGTGGTCGTCGGTGCGGTAGCCGGCGGCCGCGAGCACCCGCGCCTGCCGCGGATCGATCGGGTTGCCGTCCTCCTCGTCGCTGATCCCGGCGGAGTCGACGACCGCCTCGGCGCCGGTGGCCTCGAGATGATGCTCGAGCACGCGTTCGGCGGTCACGGAGCGGCAGATGTTCCCGGTGCACACGAACACCACGGACGGTGCGGTCATACTTCTCCTCCTTCTCAGCGGGCACGATGGGCGCAATCGCCCCGCGGACGCCACGGCACCGCGGTCTCGGGCCCGCGGCGAACTTCTCAGCCCATGCCCATCGTCGGTCACGATACTGTTGCACCATGACATCACAAACTGCGAATGCACCGGCCGATCCGGAGCCCTCGGACGCCGCCGCCTCAGCCGAACTGAGCTCCGTCCGCCCGCAGGACGACCTCTTCCGCCACACCAACGGCGGCTGGATCGACAGCTTCACCATCCCCGACGATCGCGCAGGCGACGGTGCCATGCGCGAGCTCTTCGACACCGCGGAGACGAAGGTCCGCGAGATCATCGAGTCCGTCTCCGACACCCCGCAGGAGCCGGACACCGAAGGCCAGAAGGTCGCCGACCTCTTCACCTCGTTCATGGACCTTGAGCGGATCAACAGCCTCGGCGTCACCCCGCTCGAGTCGACGTTCGCCGCGATCGACGCCGCCGAATCGAAGTCGGAGCTCGCGAACCTCCTCGGCCGACTCGAGACCGAGGGCATCGGCGGTCTGCTCGGCGGGTACGTCACCGCGGATGCGAAGGATTCCGACATTTACGCCCTCTACCTCGTCCAGGCCGGGATCTCCCTGCCCGATGAGGACTACTACTTCAACGACGACTTCGCCGAGGTGCGCGCGAAGTTCCTCGCGCACGTGCAGAAGATGTCCGCGCTCGGCGGGCTCGGGACCGCGGCAGGGCTCTCCGACGCCGAGGTGGCCGCGAAGATCATGGCCTTCGAGACCGAACTCGCCCGCCACCACTGGGACCGAGTGGCCACGCGCGATGCGGAGAAGACCTACAACAAGTACACGGTCGACCAGCTGCGCGAGATCGGCCCGGGTTTCGATTTCGATGCGTGGCTGTCCGCCCTGACCGCCGATGCCGACGGCGAGCTCGAGACCGTCATCATCGGTCAGCCCTCGTACGTCGAGGGCATGGTCACGGTGTGGGCTGAGACCGACCTCGACACCCTGAAGACGTGGCTGCGCTGGTCGGTGCTCTCGGCGAACGCCGCGCTGCTCACCGACGAGATCGTCGAGGAGGACTTCGACTTCAACTCCCGCACCCTTTCCGGCACGCCTGCCCTCCGGGAGCGCTGGAAGCGCGGGGTCGGGCTCGTCGAGTCCCTCCTCGGCGAGGCGGTCGGCAAGCTCTACGTCGCCGCCGAGTTCCCGCCGGCGGCGAAGGAGGCGATCGACCACCTCGTCGCCATGCTCATCAAGGCGTACGAGAAGTCGATCACCGAGCTCGACTGGATGAGCGAGGAGACGAAGCAGCGCGCGCTCGTCAAGCTCTCGAAGTTCACCCCGAAGGTCGGCTACCCCGAGGTGTGGCGCGACTACCCCGCGACGGTCGACGCCGGTGACCTCGTCGGCAACGTCCGGCGGGCCGCCCGCGCCGAGCACGCCCGCCAGGTGGGGCGCATCGGCAAGGAGATCGACCGCACCGAGTGGCTGATGACGCCGCAGACGGTCAACGCGTACTACCATCCGGTGATGAACGAGATCGTCTTCCCCGCCGCGATCCTCCAGCCGCCGTTCTTCGACGCCGACGGTGACGTCGCGGCGAACTTCGGGGCGATCGGCGCGGTCATCGGCCACGAGATCGGCCACGGCTTCGACGATCAGGGCTCGCGCTACGACGGCGACGGCAACCTCGTCGACTGGTGGACGGCCGAGGACCGCGAGCGCTTCGAGGAGCGGACGACAGCGCTCATCGACCAGTACGATGCGCTCGTGCCCGCGGGGCTCGAGGCCTCACAGCACGTCAACGGCGCGCTCACGGTCGGTGAGAACATCGGTGACCTCGGCGGTCTGTCGATCGGGTGGAAGGCCCTCGAACTCGAACTCGGTCGCGCCCCCTCGCCGGAGGAGGCCGCCTCGTTCTTCACCGCGTGGGCCAAGGCGTGGCGGGCGAAGATGCGCACCGAGGAGCGCATCCGCCGCCTGAGCATCGACCCGCATTCGCCGGAGGAGTTCCGCTGCAACCAGGTCGTGAAGAACATGACGGTCTTCCACGACACGTTCGGCGTCGAGGAGTCCGACGGCATGTACCTCGCGCCCGAGCAGCGCGTGAGCATCTGGTAGGCGGCCGGTCTCAGCAGCCTCGAGGGCGCTCAGCCACCCTGCACCGGGTGGCTGAGCGCCCTTCGTGTTGCTGGGGTCGTGCCGGCCGATGCGAGGTTCACCGGCCGACTCGGAGGTCACCGGCCCGCGCGCGGCTCAGCGGTGGCGGCGGATCATCGGTGGCGGCGGATCATCGTGACGACCCGGTAGTCGAACTCCTGCCAGCTGGCGATCGGCGAGCCCGCCCGCAGCGCGGCAGCGAACTCCTCGAGCTCGGCGAACCGTGATTCGAGCGGCAGCTCGAGGTCGACCTCGGCGACGATGAGACCCGTCGGATCCGTGTGGACGACGTCGAGGCCGACGGCCCGCGGATCGAGTTCGGAGTTCATGACGATCTGCAGGCGACCCGGCGTGGGGGCGGGGATCTCCGGGGCCGCCTCGGCGTATCCCTGCTGTTCGCGCAGCTCCCGCTGGGCGGTGACGAGGAACTCCGCGTACGCCCCGATCCCGATGACCGGCAGGCGCGAGGTCAGCGCGTCGGTGGCGACCTTGACGAGCCGCGACCTGGCCTTCCGGGTCAGCGGCGTGACGTCGCCGCCGGACATCGCGACCCCGTCGAAGCCGACGAGGGACTGCTCCTCATCGTTCTCGTTCGGGTTGAGGATCGTCATGTCGAGCCCGAACCGGTCGTACCACGGCCGGGTCACGCGGGCGCTGTCCTCGTCCCACCACGAGTAGAAGAGGAACGGCACGTTGATGCCGGCCTCTGAGTAGAAGAACGGGGGCCGGCGCTCACCGGCGGTGACGGCGAACGGCACGTCGTTGCCGGCGACCGGGGCCGGGCAGGTTGCGAACGCGGAGAACGCGAACGGGTAGTTGACCGCACGGTTGAAGTCGACGACGAGCGACCCGTCGGCGTTGGGAATGCCGAGGTCAAGGGTCCGCCACGCCGCCGTCGACCGCCCGTTCGTCTCATCGTGGAAGTCGAGCTGGAGTCCCGTCGCCGGGCACCCCGAGGCCACGAGCGACACCTCCCCGGCGGGCGTGGTAAAGGTGACGGTGCCGACGAGCATCGTCTCGAGCGTGAGGTTCTCCTGCGCCGAGGCGACCGGCCGGATCTCGGGTTCGTCGAAGGGGGTGAAGCGGGCGAGGAAGACGAAGTCCCGGTTCGGATCGAAGACGGGGACCTCGACGAACTTCGCGAGCAGCGGCGACTTCGAGTCGCGGATGCGCACACCGAGGCGACCGCCGCGTTCGATGAGCTCATAGAGGACATGGCCGACAGTGAACCAGTCGAGCGACCCGCCGGTCGGCAGCTTCGCGCTGAACCCGTTGTCCTCGACCCTGACCTGGGGAGACTCCGGCAGCGGAATGTCATCGGCGCCGAGGCGGACGGCCGTGCGCGTCGACCCGGACTCCCATTCCGCGTCGGTGCCTGAACGGGGATCGGTGCCTGCCTCGGGCCTGGTGCCGGGGCCGGTGTCGGTGAGGTCGTGGGAGGTGGGAGCCGCCTCGGTGGGGGCACTGAGCAGATCGAAGGTCGCGGCCGCAGGGCCGGCCTTCGTGCCGGGATCGAGCGCGAGGGTGACCCAGCCGTCGTCGTCGACGGTGAACGTTCCCGGCGCTCCCGGCCACGTCGACTCCTCGTCGAGCCAGTGGAGCCCGACGACGCTGAGCCACCCGAAGGGCGTCGCCAACGAGGAGTTCCGCGAGTCCCGCCACGTATTCCACTCGGCCACGAATTGGTTCACGTCGAACACTCCTCGCATTCTCACTCGTCGTTGCACGCTCGTCCGCGCCGGCCGTCGACGTTCGGCGACCGCCGGCCCGCCCGGTTCGGACGACCGCTGACCGTCCATGTCGGACGACCGCCGGCCCGCCCGGTGCGGGAGACCGCTGACCATCCACGTCGGACGACCGCTGATCGTCCGCTTCGGGCGACCGCTGGCGCTTCGGCCCCTGTGGTCGAAGCTACCCCAAAGGATAGGCTGTTCAGATGAGCACTCCATCCACGGATCAGACAGCAAACGCGCAGGTCGCAGCCGACCTCTCCGCTTTCGTCACGGCCTCTCCCAGCTCCTATCATGCCACTGCCGCAGCGGCCGAGCGCTTCGACGCCGCCGGGTTCACCCGACTCGACGAACGTCAGCCGTGGACCCTTGAGGTCGGCCACGGGTACTACGTCATCCGCGACGGCGCGATCATCGCCTGGATGGCCCCGACAGGGCGGATTGACGCAGCGGAAGCCGATTCGACCGCGAACGGGTCGACCGCCTCGGCGGTGCCCCCGTTCCGGGTCTTCGGCTCCCACACCGATTCGCCGGCGTTCAAACTCAAGCCCGGTGACGAGTTCGTCGCCGAAGGCGTGCGCCAGTTCGGTGTCGAGATCTACGGCGGGCCGCTGCTCAACTCGTGGCTCGATCGGGAGCTCGCCCTCGCCGGGCGCCTCAGCCTCGCCGACGGCAGCGTCGTCCTCGCGCACACGCCGGCGATCGCACGCATCCCGCAGCTCGCGATCCATCTCGACCGGCAGGTCAACGAGGGCCTCACCCTCGACAAGCAGCGGCACACGACCCCGATCGTCGGTCTCGCCGACCTCGCCGAGGCCGATGTCCTCGAGATCCTCGCCGCCTCCGCCGGCGTCGACCCCGAACTCATCGTCGGCCACGACGTCTACACGATCCCCGCGCAGGAGCCCGCGCTCTTCGGCGCCGCGGACGAGTTCTTCGCCTCCCCGAGACTCGACAACCTCCTCTCCGTCCACGCCGGGGTGACCGCGATGACGTCCCTCGACGCCGAGGCGCTCGATGCGGTGGCCCTGTTCGCCGGGTTCGACCATGAGGAGGTGGGGTCGAACTCGCGCTCGGGCGCGAGCGGGCCGTTCCTCTCCGACGTCACCGAGCGGATCGTCGCCGCCCTCTTCCCCGAGGCGAACCGCAGTGACTACCTCGCCGCACTGGCCGCCTCGGTGTGCGTGTCCTCCGACGCCGGACACGCCGCCCACCCGAACTACCCCGAACGCCACGATCCGCACGTGCGTCCGCGCCTGGGTGCGGGGCCCCTGCTCAAACTCAACGCCCAGCAGCGGTATGCCACCGATGCCGTCGGCACGGCGACGTGGGCCCGCGCCTGTGCAGCCGCCGGGGTCGAGTACCAGGACTTCGTCTCGAACAACTCGGTGCCGTGCGGGTCGACGATCGGACCGCTGACGGCCACCCGCATGGGCATGACGACGGTCGATGTGGGACCGGCGCTCTACTCGATGCACTCGGCGCGGGAGATGTGCGCGATCAGCGACGTCGTCGCGCTCGGCGCGGTCGCGAAAACGTTCCTCCAGGGGGCGTGAGGCGCCGCGCCTGCGGGAGCCGACACAGGGGGCGAGCGCTTGCTCGTTCAACGCAGCGCCTCGTTCACCCCTGAGCCTCACTCACCCCTGAGTCTCACTCAACACGAAGCGTGAATATCGCGTCCCCAAAGACGCGATATTCACGCTCCGTGTTGAACGAGCGCCGGCAGATTCGCCGAGGCGGCGATATTCACGCTCGCCGTTGAACGAGCACCCCGAGGACGAGCACCGGCGCACGCCCGCAGACACCCCGTCAGCGAAGTCGCGGGAGTGCGTCCGCCGAGGCGCGATGCTGCACGCACGATGACGCAGCGAGCGGGGCGCGCACGCACAATGCGCGTGGAAGCAGGCCTGCAGGCACGATGCCGCAGGCGTCCAGCGTGCGCAGGAATCCGAGGCGAGCCCACTGGGGTACTTCCCCCAGGGCGCGTCCGCTGGGCACGTCCACCGAGGCACGTCGGCAGGAGCCCGTCCACCGGGGCACACCCACTGGGGCGCGTCCACTTGGGCACGCTGAAACTGAGGCACCAAATCGGGCGACCGCGCGTCCACCGTCTCGCGCAGTGAACACCTGCCGCGGGTGATTTTGTGGCGGCGCCCACACCGTGATAGTCGTTGTGTGACCCCACGGGGGCCTTCGGAAGAGGGCTGAGATCGAGCTGAGACCGCTCGAGACCGTTGAACCTGATCCGGTTGATACCGGCGGAGGAAGAGAGGATCGCAGATGACTGCGCCCACCCCAGAAACCACCCGTCCCACCGTTGCCCCGCGCCCGACGGCACCGGCCGAGAACTCCGCGAGCACCCCCGCGGGTTTCGCTCTCGAGCAGTACCCCACCCATTCCCTGGCCTGGGTCGAGGACCGTGAGCACGGCATCCGCGTGCCCGTCACCCGCATCGACCTCGACGACACGAACGGCCGCCCCAACGAGCCGGTCCACGTCTACCGCACCGTCGGGCCCGGCGCCGTCCCCGAACAGGGCCTGCCCCCGCACCGCGCGGAGTGGATCGCCGACCGCGACGACACCGAGGACTACGCGGCCCGCGGCCACCTCATCGAGGACGACGGGCGGGCAGCCGTCCGCCGCGGCGCACCCTCCCAGCAGTGGCAGGGGCCCGACCGGACGCCTCGGCGCGCGAAGCCCGGACGCACCGTCACGCAGATGCACTACGCCCGGCAGGGCATCATCACCCCCGAGATGCGCTACATCGCGATCCGCGAGCAGTGCGACGTCGAACTCGTCCGCTCCGAGGTCGCTGCCGGGCGCGCGATCATCCCCGCGAACATCAACCACCCCGAATCCGAGCCGATGATCATCGGCAAGGCGTTCCTCGTCAAGATCAACGCGAACATCGGCAACTCGGCGGTGACGAGCTCGATCGCCGAGGAGGTGCAGAAGCTCCAGTGGGCCGCGAAGTGGGGTGCCGACACCCTCATGGACCTCTCGACGGGCAACGACATCCACACCACCCGCGAGTGGATCATCCGCAACTCCCCCATCCCCATCGGCACCGTGCCGATCTACCAGGCGCTTGAGAAGGTCGACGGCGACGCCGAGGCGCTGACCTGGGAGATCTACCGCGACACCGTCATCGAACAGTGCGAGCAGGGCGTCGACTACATGACCGTCCACGCCGGTGTGCTGCTGCGCTACGTCCCGCTCACCGCCGACCGCGTGACCGGAATGGTCTCCCGCGGCGGGTCGATCATGGCCGGATGGTGCCTGGCCCACCATGAGGAGAACTTCCTCTACACGCACTTCGACGAGCTCTGTGAGATCTTCGCGGCCTACGATGTCGCGTTCTCCCTCGGCGACGGGCTGCGCCCCGGCTCGATCGCCGACGCCAACGACGCCGCCCAGTTCGCCGAACTCGACACCCTCGCCGAGCTGACGAAGCGGGCATGGGAGCACGACGTCCAGGTCATGGTCGAGGGCCCCGGCCACATTCCGCTCCATCTCGTGCGGGAGAACGTCGAGCGCCAGCAGGAGCTCTGCGACGGCGCCCCCTTCTACACCCTGGGTCCGCTCGTCACGGACATCGCGCCCGGCTACGACCACATCACCTCGGCGATCGGGGCGACGGAGATCGCCCGGTACGGCACGGCGATGCTCTGCTACGTCACCCCGAAGGAGCACCTGGGACTGCCCGACCTCGACGACGTCAAGACGGGGGTGATCACGTACAAGATCGCCGCCCACGCCGCGGACGTCGCGAAGGGCCACCCGGGGGCGACGGCCCGGGACGATGCGCTGTCGAAGGCGCGGTTCGAGTTCCGCTGGCGCGACCAGTTCGCGCTCGGCCTCGACCCGGAGACCGCCGAGTCCTTCCACGACGAGACGCTGCCGGCGGAACCGGCGAAGACCGCGCACTTCTGCTCGATGTGCGGGCCGAAGTTCTGCTCGATGCGCATCTCCCAGGACATCCGCGACACGTACGGCAGCGCCGAGGCGCAGGCCGCGATCGCCGGCATGCAGGCCAAGAGCCGGGAGTTCCTCGCCGCCGGCGGTGAGGTCTATCTGCCCGAACCGACGATCGGTCCGCGGCAGGGCTGAGGTCCGGGCAGGGCTGAGGTCCGGGCAGGACTGAGGTCCGGGCTGGGCTGGGGTCCGGTCAGCGGGTGTCGGCGGGGTGGGGTCGGCGTGCCTCACCCCGCCGAGGCGGTTGCCGGGGTGAGATCGGAGTGCCCCACCTCGCCGCGGTGCTCCCGGGCTGGGAGCGAAGTTCCCACCTCGCCGAGGTGGTCCCGGGCAGCGTCTCGTTCCCGGACTCTCGGGTCGGTGCTCGTCCACCGCTGGTAGGGTCGCTCTGTGTCCACTCAGCCCGCCGCGCCGCATGCTCCGAACCAGTCAGCGGAGCCCTCGTTCCGGGCGTCGTTCGACTGGTTCGCCCCGTACCTCATCGTCCTCGTGACGGGGCTGATCACCGTGGGCATCTACGCGCTGGCGTGGTGGAACGCGGGGTCGATCATTCCGCTGCCCGTCTTCGTCGCACTCTTCTGCATCCCGGTGCTGCTCGGCTGGTGGGTCTCCGGGGCCGCGTTCGCCACCGTCATCGGTCTCGCCCTGCGAGTCCACTGGGCGCTGCGCAGCGCGCTCACTCTCGTGATCTGCCTGTGTGCGACGATCGTCGTCCACTTCCTCATCATCGAGATGTTCAACACCGGCTTCTACGGAGTGCCGGCGATGATCATCCCCGGATGGATCTACTGACCGGCGCTGGCGAGCGGCCGCACACACCGCCCCGCACACACCGACCCATGGACACGCACAACCTCCCGCGCGCACGCCCGTGCCCTCGCCCACGCGCGTCCGCGCACTGACGCCCGCCCCGACCGCCTGTGTCCAGCAGCCGTCCGCATCGTGGATCACGGCGGAGTGCGGATAGCGGGTGGTGCACCACCCGCTATCCGC